>CAVZQM010000004.1:0-490730 GCA_963777495.1 uncultured Actinomycetes bacterium
TCGCGAACGGCGCCGCCGGACGGACCGTTTGGATCCGTACGGGAGTCGACCACGCGCACACCGTGCGGCAGGACCATCACCGGGTTGCAGTCCATCTCGGCGACTCTGGTGCGCATCGCCAGCGCGCCCACGCGCAGGATCAATCTCGATGAACGCGTCGACGTCCGCCGTCGGCGCACCGCGGAACCCATCGAGGAGCGGGAACGTCGCCAGCGCAGCGCACCATCTCGCGGCGTCGAGGTCGGTGATCGGCACGACCCGCACGGCGAAATCGCGTTGCAGCTCGACGGTGTACGCCTCCTCCCCGACGGCGACCACCGGTCCGAAGACCGGGTCCGCCACCACCCCGACGATCATCTCGACGCCGCCGTCGATCTGCTGCACCGCGAACCCGTCGAGCGGCTCGCCCGCCGCCTCGCACCCGTTCCCGCATCGCCGTGCGCCTCGGCGAGGACGTCGCCGGCCGCCAGGCCGATCCGGACCGCACCCGACTCGGTCTTGTGGAGCGGACCGATGCCCTTCAACACGACCTTCCCGTCGAACGAGCCCGCCGCCTCCCCGGCCTCCTCGGGCGTCGACACGCGCACGGTGCGGGCCAGCGGCATGCCGTAGCGCTCGAGCAGCCCCTCCACCTCCTCGGTCGGCAGCCAGCCCTCGCCGCGTCCGAGCGCGGTCGCGATCGGCGCGGCGGCCTCGTCCTCGCGGATGTCCTCGAAGCGCGGCACGATCTCCTCCGGACGCGCACGCCACATCCCGTAGCGCGCCGCCCGCGCGAGCGCGATCGCGGCCTGCTCGGGATACCGGTACGACGGGATGCGGGCCTCCCGTGATCGCAGGACCTCCGGAGCTCGCGCCGACATGAAGCACGACAGGACCGGGATGCGCCCCTCGATGTCACCGGATCGCCTGCACGAGCTGGCGGGCGACCTCGGGGGCGGCCGCCTCGAACGGCTGGATGTAGATCACGATCAGCGCGTCGATGCCGGGGTCACCCGCGACCGCCCGGATCGCCGGCCGTACTCCTCGGCGGCGGCCGACGCGATCATGTCGACCGGGTTCGTCAGGGACGACGCCGCAGGCAGGAACGAGCGGAGCTCCGAGACGACGGTGTCGCCCAACCCGGGGAGGACGAGTCCGTGGGCCTCGCACGCGTCGGCGCAGAGGATCCCCAGGCCGCCGGCGTTCGTCACGATCGCCACCCGGTTGCCCGCCGGCACCGGTTGGTCGGCGAGCAGCGTCGCGACGTCGAACAGCTCCTCCAACGTGTCGGTACGGATCACGCCGCTCTGCCGGAAGAGCGCGTCGACCGTCGAATCCGACGCCGCCAGCAGCGCCCCGGTGTGCGACATGGCCGCGCGGCTCCCGCGCGGCGCTCCTCCCGCTCTTGACCGCCACGATCGGCTTGCGCTTCCCGATCCGCCGGGCGAGCGACGCGAACCGCCGCGGGTTCCCGAACGACTCCAGGTACATCAGCACCACGTCCGTGTGCGGATCCTCGTCCCAGTAGCTGAGCAGGTCGTTGCCGGAGATGTCCGCCTTGTTCCCGATCGAGACGAACGTCGAGAGCCCCAGGCCCAGCTCGGCGGCCTGGCCCATCACGGCGATGCCGAGCGCGCCGCTCTGCGAGAGGAAGCCGACCCGGCCCGCGGAGGCCACGTGGTCGCGAACGTCCCGTTCAGCTGCACGTCGGGTCGGTGTTCACCACCCCCATGCAGTTCGGACCGATCAGGCGCATGCCGGACGCGCGGCACACCTCGAGCAGGTCGCGCTGGAGCGACGCGCCCTCGTCGCCCGTCTCCGCGAACCCCGCCGAGATCACCACGAGTCCGCGCACGCCCTTCTCGGCGCACTCCCTCGCCACGGTGAGCACGTGCGCCGCCGGCACGGCGATGAACGCCACATCGACCGGACCGGGGATGTCCGACACGCTCGGATGCGCTGCCATACCCTGCACGACCGCGCTCTTCGGATTGACGGCGTGAACCACGCCCGCGAACGGCGGATCGAGCAGGTTGTGCAGGAGCCGCCCGCCGATCGAGTCCGGATCCCGCGAGGCGCCGATGACCGCCACCGACGTCGGCTGCAACAGATCGTCCGGACCGCGTTCGCGGCGGCGATCCGCTCGCGGTCCTCGTAGGCCTCGATCGCTTCGTCCGTGAGCGCGGTCGGGAACTCGACGTCGACCGCGCCCGGCGTGACCCGCAGGTGCACCGCGAACCCGCTCCGTCGGAAGACCTCGATCATCCGGTGGTTCTCCGGCAGCACGTGGGCATGGAACATCGTGATGCCGGCGTCGCCCGCGGCGTCCGCCAGGTGCGCCACCAGGATGGAACCGAGCCCGCGGCCCTGCAGCCGGTCGGCGATGCTCACGCTGACCTCGGCCCGCGGCGGACGCCCTCCTCGCGGATGTACTGCGCGCCGCCCACCACGTCGCCGTCGCCGCCGTCCGCGATGGCGAGCAGCGTGAGGTGGTCCCGATAGTCGAGGTCGGTGGCGCGCCGCGCGACCTCGCTCACGTCGACGGCCGGACCTCCGAAGCGGAGGTAGCGGCTCTCGTCGGAGAGGCCGATCAGGTAGTCCTCGACCCGTTCGCGGTCCTCGGGGAGGGCGGGGCGGATCCGAACCGTGGCGCCGTCGCGGAGGACGACGTCGACCACCCGGTGCGTCGGGTAGCCGGCCGGAGCTCCGTCCACGGGCGGCGCCTACTCGACGCTGCCGGGGGTGGTCGTGTGCCGGGCGAGGTAGGCAGCGGCCTCCGCTCGCCGGGCGACCTCCAGCTTGGAGAGGATGCTCGAGACGTAGTTCTTGATCGTCTTCTCGGCCAGGTTGAGCTCCTCGCCGATCTCCTTGTTGGTCCGGCCGTCCGCGACCAGCGTGAGGATGCGCTCCTCCTGCGGCGAGAGGAGCGCGAGCTTCTCGTCGTTCTTCAGGTGCTTGCCCTTGCGGAGTCGGTCCAGGACGGACTTGGTCACGGTCGGATCCAGCAGGCTCTGTCCGGCGCCGACCGCGCGGATCGCGCGCAGCAGGTCGTCGGAGCGGATCTGCTTCAGCACGTAGCCCGACGCGCCCGCCATGATCGAGGCGAACAGCGCCTCGTCGTCGGCGAACGACGTCAGCATCAGCACCTGAGTGTTCGGGATGCTTGGCGCGGATCTCGCGCGTCGCCTCGATGCCGCTGCCGTCGATCAGCCGGACATCCATCACCACGACGTCGGGCCGGGTGCGATCGGCCTCGTCGATCGCGTCCTGCACCGAGCCCGCCTCGGCCGTCACCACGACGTCGTCTTGGGACTGCAGCATCGCGCGGATGCCGTCGCGGACGATCTGGTGATCGTCCACCAGCATCACGCGGAGCGGCGGCTCCTTCACGGCGACCATGCTAGTCGCCGCCCGAAGGGACGGCCTCCGCGTCCAGATCGCGCTCGACCCCCAGGACCAGTGCGTCCCCGACACGGTCCAGGAAGTCCTTGAGCGTGGCCTCGGCGACCCGGTAGAGGATCGCGCGATCGACCACGCCGCCGATCGGTCCGAGCGGAGGGACGTACCGGGCGCTCATCGCGAGCTGCGTCCGGTCCGACGTGAGCGGCGCGACCTCCATGTCGGCCTCGAGCGCGGGGAAGAGCCCCGGCGCGCCGGTGGGCGTCCATCGGATCGGCAACACGGTCTTGCCCGACGTATGGACTGGCGTTCCAAGCTCGATCGCGACCTGGCGCGCCACGCGGACGTGCTGGCCGAACCCGACGTCGGCCAGGAGCGTGTCCCCTCGGTGGTTGGCCTCGCCGGCCAGCCCCCGGAACCAGGTCGCCGGGGCACCCGTCAGGGCGCGCTCGACCAGCGAGGACTCGATCGGAAGCTCCACGAAATAGCGCGCGAACATGCGTCCATCGTGACAGGCGGCACGCGCCTCACTAGGGGCCGTACGTCCTTCCCAGGGCGGGACCGTCGGCCCCCAGGACCCCCGGAGCCGGCGCGGAGACTGGAACGACACGTCGTATCCAGTCGGACCCACCGAGCAGGAGGTCGCGCGCGATGAAGAGGTCGATCCGGAGATGGTCGTTGTTGAGCGTGGCGGCCGTGCTCGCGCTCGTCGCGGCATCGTGCGGTGGTGGTGGCGAGAGCACGGGTCCCGACGCGGAGGTCCAGGCCGCAGCCGGGCCGGCCACGATCGAGATCATGCTGACGGAGTTCGCGATCGATCCGTCCGCGATCTCGGTCCCAGCCGACCGGCCGATCGAGTTCTCGGTGATGAACATGGGCCAGGCTCCGCACACGTTCGCCGTCGAGGTCGACGGGACCACGTACGCCACCGACCAGATCGACGCGGGCGTCACCGTCGTCCTCGAGGTCCCCGCCTTGGCGGCCGGGACGTATCGGGCGACCTGCACGGTGTCGGGTCACGAGGACCTCGGGATGCTGGCGACGGTGACGGCCGGTGCGGACGGCGGCACATCGGGGGCGACCGGCGCGCCCGCGCACACGGCCATGAGCGCGGAGATGATGGCCGCGATGCACAAGGCCGGGGTCGATGCCTTCCTGGCCGGCGACCAGACGGACACGCAGGGCAACCAGCCGCTCCGTCCGACGATGGACGGCGACACGAAGGTCTTCACGCTGACCGCGACCAACGTGGAGTGGGAGGTGTCGAAAGGCCAGTTCGTGGAAGCGATGGCGTTCAACGGACAGATCCCCGGGCCACAGATCGACGTGCAGCACGGCGACCGCATCCGGATCGTGGTGGAGAACCAGCTCGATCAACCGACCGTGCTCCATCTCCACGGCATGACGGTCCCGAACTCGCAGGACGGCGTCCCCTACATCACGCAGGACCCCATCATGCCGGGCCAGGTGTGGACGTACGAGCTGACCGTCAAGGACCCGCCCGGCATGTACGTGTACCACTCGCACTTCAACTCCACGGAGCAGGTCGGCGCCGGACTCTACGGCGCCCTGATGGTGCTCCCCGATGGCGGGGCGTGGCCCTACCCGGCGCTGACGGTCGACGACCGGACCGGCGCCACGACCGTGGGCGCCACCGTGGACGTCGACTCCGAGACGACGATGTTCCTCGGCGACGGGCCGCTCGGCTACGCCCTCAACGGGAAGTCCTTCCCGGCGACCGCGCCGATCCTGGCCGAGCAGGGCGATTGGGTCCTGATCCACGTGGCGAACGACGGCTCGATGCTGCATCCGATGCACCTGCACGGCTATCACTTCGAGGTGGTGGCGCAAGACGGCTTCCCGTTGGAGCAGCCGTACATGGCCGACACGTTGGTGATCGCGCCCGGGCAGCGCTTCGACGTGCTGGTGCACGCCGTCTACCCCGGCGCGTGGGCGTTCCACTGTCACATCCTTCCCCACGTCGAGGGACCGCAGGGCATGTACGGGATGGTGACCGCGTTGGTCGTGCAGTAGTCCGAAGTGGACTCGCCGCGTCGGGTGATGGTCACAACGGCAGGACGGCACGCACGGTCGTGCCCTCTTCGCCGCTGCTCGTGATGTCGAGTGATCCACCGAGCGACGTGACGCGGTCGCGGAGGTTCGCGATGCCGAGTCCCTCCACCGCCGACGCGGGGTCGAACCCGCGGCCGTCGTCGTCGATCATCAGGACCGCTCCCTCGGGTCCGCGCCGGAGGGAGACGCGGCAGGTGGTGGCGCCGGCGTGCCGGCCGACGTTCGAGAGCGCCTCTCGCGTGACCTGCACCACGTCCGATGCGATCGAGGCGAGCGCGGCCGCGATGCCGAGGTCGACGTCCACCACCGTGAGCACGTCCGAGCGCTCCTGGAACTCCGTGCCCAGCTCCCGTAGCGCCTGGTCCAACTGCCGGTCGGCCAGGATGCCGGGGCGCAGCCCGAAGATGTAGTTGCGCAGATCGCGGATCGCCCCGTCGATGTCCTCGACGGCTCCTTCGATCCGCGCCGTGATGTTCGGGTCCTGCGCGAGCGCGGCGGCGCCCTGCAGGCTCATGCCCACCGCGAAGAGCGACTGGATGACCCCGTCGTGGAGCTCCTTCGCGATCCGCTCCCGTTCGTCCAGCATCTCGAGGCGGCGGACCTCTTCCTGCGCGCGGACCATCTCCTCGGACAGTCGCGCGTTCTCGACCGCCACGCCTGCCTGCGTAGCGAGCACCTGGAGCGCCCGTTCGTCGTCGACCGAGAACTCGGCGTCGCCCTGCTTCTCGGTGACGTAGATGTTGCCGAAGATCCGTCCTCGGGCCAGGACGGGCGCGCCGAGGAGCGACCGCATCGGCGGGTGGTGTGCCGGGAAGCCGACCGACATCGGATGCGCTGCGATCTCCGCCAGACGGAGCGGGCGCGCCTCGCTGATCAGCAGCCCCAGGATGCCGTGTCCGGTCGGGGGGTCGCCGATCAGCGCACGCTCGTCGTCGGTGATCCCCTCGGTGATGAACTCCTGGATCCGTCCGTCCGGCGCGAGCACGCTGATCGCGCCGTACCGAGCGACGGTGATGTCCACCGCCAGCTCGACGATCCGTTGCAGGACGGCTTCGAGGGAACGCTCCGACGCCAGCGCCAGGCCGGCCTCGATCAGCAGGTCATCGCGAGTCTCGGACACGGTCGGTCACATCGGGAGCCTATCCGGACGGCTCGCGCGGGCGCCACCGATGGGGCGTCGGCAGGATCCGCCACTGGTCCTGCGATCTCCGGGTCGTCCGGACCTCTCCGTCCCGAACCGGCGGCCGCAGAATGAGGGTGAGGACAGAGGAGGCGAGCACGATGGATACGCACACCGTCCGGAAGCACTTCTCGCCGGCGCAGGCCGCCGCAGTGGCCGACATCTTGGGTATCGACCTGACCGCGGAGGGGATCGAGCTCGAAGCGCTTCGCCGGGGGATGGAAGTGGAGCTGGAGCACGGGACCCGTGACCCGCTCACGAACGTGACCGACGACCATCCGATCCTGACCGGCAAGATCGCCCTGGCGCACCTCCGGGAGATGCCGGACTACTACGAGCGCCTCGAGGAGATGGAGCGTCGTGCCGAGCCCGACGCGGCCGCCGGCGAGCTGGAACTGGCCCACATCTGGTTGCACTTCGAGCACCAGTTCGACGTTGGCGCGGAGCGGTCCATCACCGTTCCCGACGCCGGATGAGGACGCGGCCGTGAACGTCCTGGTCGCCTGCGCGAGCAAGCACGGTTCGACGGAGGGCATCGCCGAAGCGATCGCAGAACGCCTCCAGCAGCACGGGCACGACGCCGCTCGGGCTCGCCTGACGGACGAAGTGGATCTGACCGGCGTCCACGCGGTGGTCCTGGGCAGCGCGGTCTACGCCGGCTCGTGGATGAACGAGGCGACCGGGTTCGCCGAGGCGAACGCCGACGCCCTTGCGTCGATGCCGGTGTGGTTGTTCAGCAGCGGCCCACTGGGGACCGAGATCCAAGACGAGGAGGAGCAACCTCGTCAGCTGCCCGACCTCACCGAGAAGCTCCGGCCACGCGGACACCGCGTGTTCTTCGGCGCGCTGGACCACGAGAAGCTCGGCTTCGGCGAACGGATGATGGTGAAGGCGGTGAAGGCGCCACAGGGTGACTTCCGCGACTGGGACGCGATCGGCGCGTGGGCGGACGAGATCGGGCGTGAGCTCGCCGAGGGCGGCTGAACGCGAACCGTACGCCCTAACGCGCGAGCAGCTCCCGCAGGACCATCCGAAGGAGGCCGCCGCTGGTGAAGTACGCGACCTCCGCCGCGCCGTCGATCCGCACGGTGGCCGCGAACGCGCACGTCGTCCCGGCGTCGTCCACGGCCTCGACCGCCACCTGCAGACCGGGCGACACCCCGTCGTCCAATCCACGGACCGAGAACGTCTCTCGGCCGGTGAGACCGAGCGACGCCGCCGAGTCCCCCGGCGCGAACTGCAAGGGCAGGACGCCCATGCCCACCAGGTTGCTCCGGTGGATCCGCTCGTAGCTCTCCGCGATCACGAACCGCACACCCAGGAGCGACGGGCCCTTGGCCGCCCAGTCGCGGCTGGATCCGCTGCCGTACTCCTTGCCGGCGATGACGGCGAGCGGGACGCCGGCCTCGCGGTAGCGCCCGGCCGCATCGAACACGGTCATCACGGTCGCCGTCCGGCAGGTACGTCGTCCACGGGCCCTCCGTCCCCGGCGCCAGCTCGTTGCGCAGACGGATGTTGGCGAACGTCCCGCGCATCATCACTTCATGGTTGCCGCGGCGCGCCCCGTAGCTGTTGAACTCGCTCGGCTTCACGCCCTGCGCCTTGAGGTACTCGCCCGCCGGTGAATCCGCCTTGATCGAACCGGCCGGTGAGATGTGGTCGGTCGTGATCGAATCGCCGACCTTCACCAGGACGCGCGCGCCCTCGATGTTCCCGACGACGACGGCGTCGTCGAGTCCGTCGAAGAACGGCGGATCCTGCACGTAGGTGGACGCCGGATCCCAGTCGTACATCGGTCCGGTCGGCGAGGGCAGCGCTGCCCAGTGATCGTCGCCATCCCAGATGCGCCCGTACTCCGTCTCGAACTGGCCGCGGTCGGTCGAGGTCCGGATGGTCTCGGCGACCTCCTCGGGGCTCGGCCAGATGTCCGCCAGGTACACCGGCCCGTCGGCGCCTTCGCCGATCGGCTCGGTGGTCAGGTCCACGTCCACGCGGCCGGCCAGCGCGTACGCCACGCAGAGCGGCGGCGACCCGAGGTAGCTGGCTCGCACCTGCGGGTGGATCCGCCCCTCGAAGTTGCGGTTCCCGGACAGCACGGCGACGACGTTCAGGTCTCCCTCGTCGACCGCCGACGCGACATCGTCGGGCAACGGACCGGAGTTCCCGATGCACGTGGTGCAGCCGTACCCGACCAGGGCGAACCCGAGTTTCTCCAGGTACGGCGTGAGCCCGGCCCGATCGAGGTAGTCGGTCACGACACGCGAGCCCGGCGCCAGGCTGGTCTTGACCCACGGCTTGGTCTCGCAGCCCCGCCTCGACCGCCTTCTTCGCCAGCAACCCGGCCGCCACCATCACGGACGGATTCGAGGTGTTCGTGCAGCTGGTGATGGCCGCGATCACGACGGCGCCGTCGCGTAGCTCGTTCGCTTGCTCGTCGCGCCGGTCGCCGAACGCCGACGCGAACGACGCCCACACGTCCGGCAGCGCGACTCGATCCTGCGGCCGCTTCGGGCCCGCGAGCGAGGGCACCACCGCGGAGAGGTCCAGGTCGAGCACCTCGGTGAACACCGGGTCGGGATCGCCGTCCGAACGGAACATCCCCTGCTCCTTGGTGTACCGCTCCACGACGTCCACCACCTGACCGCGGCCCGTGAACGACAGGTAGCGGAGCGTTTCAGCGTCCACCGGGAAGAACGCGGCGGTGGCTCCGTACTCGGGACACATGTTGGAGAGCGTCGCGCGATCGGCCGTCGGACAGGGTTGACAACCCGTCGCCGAAGAACTCGATGAACCGTCCGACGACGCCATGGGTGCGCAGCATCTGCGTGAGCGTGAGCACCAGGTCGGTCGCGGTCGTTCCGGGCGGAAGACTCCCCGTCATCCGCACCCCGATCACCAACGGCTGCGGCATGAACATCGGCTGGCCGAGCATGGCGGCCTCGGCTTCGATGCCGCCGACCCCCCACCCGAGCACGCCGAGCCCGTTGATCATGGTCGTGTGCGAATCGGTCCCCACCAGCGTGTCGGGGAACGCGATGCCGTCGCGGACCGAGACGACCTGGCCGAGGTGCTCCAGGTTCACCTGGTGGCAGATCCCCGCGCCCGGCGGAACCACACGCAGCCCGTCGAAGGCCTGCTGCGCCCAGCGCAGGAGCGCGTACCGCTCGCCGTTCCGCCGGTACTCCCACTCGATGTTGGCGGCGTACGCGCCTTCCGTTCGGAACAGGTCGACCTGCACCGAGTGATCGATGATGAGGTCCGCGGGAACGAGGGGGTCGACCTTCGACGGATCGCCGCCGTTGCGGGCCATCGCCGAACGCATCGCGGCCAGATCCACCACGGCCGGCACCCCGGTGAGGTCCTGCATCAGGACGCGGGCCGGCATGAACGCGATGTCCTTCGCGGGGCCGGGCCACGCGGCGAGCGCAGCAACGTCCTCGTCCGAGACGTCGCGGGTTCCCGCACGGCGGAGCAGGTTCTCCAGCAGGATCTTGACGGTCTTCGGCAGGGCGTGGGTGTCGCCGACCGCGTCGAGTCGGTAGATGTCGATGGCACCGCCGGCGGTCTCCATCCGCTGTCGAGCGCCCGTGACGTCGGTGGTCATGTGCGGGTCCTTCCTGACGTGAGAGGTCGTCGTTCCATCCTCCCACGCGGGCGCACCGCCGCCGAGCTAGCCGGAGGTGGACTCGGCCTTGCGGGCGGCGTTGACGGCTGCCTTGTGCTCCAGGCGGGTCTTGCGGCGGAGCTTGGCCTCACGTTGGCGTCGTTGCTCGCCGTCGCTCTCGGCGAGGAGCGGCGGCACCGGGCACGGGTGGCCGTCCTCATCGATCGCGACGAAGACCAGGTATGCGCTCGCGGCGTGGACACGCGTGCCCGTGATCGGGTTCTCCGCCTCGACGCGGACACCGCACTCCATCGACGTGGTGCCGACGTCGTTGACGGCGGCGTGGATCGTCAGCACGTCGCCGATGTGGACGGGTTCCAGGAACGTCATCTCGTCCAACGAGACCGTCACCGCCAGCCGACCGGCGTGGCGGATCGCGGCCAGCGCCGCGGCCGTATCGACGAGTCGCATGACCACGCCACCGTGGACGTTGCCGGCGACGTTCGCGTCGGTGACCTCCATCATCTGCGTCAGCGTCACCTGGGAGTCGGCCGCGGGCTTGGGCGCCGGATCAGCGTCGGTCATGGCGGGCATCCTACGCCGACGCCGATAGGCTGCCGGACATGCGGCGCACGATGTGGGCGACGGCGCTCGCCGTGCTCGCGGTGGCGTGCAGCGGCGATGCGGAGCCCGTCCCGTCGGCGACGGGCTCCTCCTCCCCAACCGTCACCCCTTCCGTGACCACCACTCCCAGCTCGGACCCATCTTCGACGCCGGCGATCGAGCCCACCGGGGTTCCGGACGGCACTCCGTCGTCGTTCGACGAGGGCGTGGACGCTGCCGATCTGCCGGCGGACGCGCTCGTCCCCGCTGCGGCGACCCCGACCGATCTCTGGCCGGCGGTCGGGACCGATGGCGCGCAGTTCGCGGTGATCGCGTTCGAGTTCCCGGGCGACGACCCGTTCCGCGCGGAGCGAGGTCTGGTGGTGTGGCGGCGTTTCGACGATCCCCCGGCCTGGCGGGCGGTGTACGGGTTCACCGACCCCGCGGACGCGGGCGTGCTCGGCATCCACGCGCTGATCGGCGACGCGACGGCCGACGGCTCGCCGGACGCGCTCACGTTCGAGGACACCGGGGGATCCGGCGCGTGCGGCACCTGGCGCGTGCTCGACCTCGCGGCCAACACCGGCGTCTTCCGTCGCACGACGTGCGACACCACGATCGACCTGTCCTCCGACCCGGTGGGACTGGTCGTCCGCGAGGCCGTGTTCGCCCCGGAGGATGCCCACTGTTGTCCGAGCGCCACGAGGATCTCCGTGCTGACGTTCGACGAGGCATCCGGCTGGTCGGTGGTCTCGTCGACCGAAGAGCCCACGTGAGCCTGGAAGGTCGTGGCGGTCACGGTGCTCTCTGCTATTGTTCAACCGGTCGGTTGAATAGCACGACGCTGCGACCGAAGGTGAAACCGGATGGCGATCGACCAGCTGAGCGAGACGTTCTCGGCCCTCGCGGACCCCACGAGGAGGGCCATCCTGGCGCGCCTCACCCGCGGCGAGGCGACGGTCAACGAACTCGCCGCGCCGTTCCCCGTGAGCCTCCAGGCGGTCTCGAAACACCTGAAGGTGCTGGAGCGCGCCGGGCTGATCGCCCGCGGAAAGACCGCGCAGTGGCGTCCGTGCCGACTGCGTGCGGAACCGCTCGAGGGCGCCACGGCCTGGCTACAGGACTACCGGCAGTTCTGGGAGGCGAGCTTCGACCGGCTCGATGAGCATCTGCGACAGATCCAGGCCAACGACCAGGCCAACGACGAGGCCAAGAACCGAGGAAGGAGCGAGCCATGAGTGATGTGACACCCCCCGAGGGTGTGGTCTCCGCCCATAGCGACGCGGACGGGATCCTGATCGTCCGGGTCTTCGACGCGCCGCGGGAGCTGGTCTTCAAGGCATGGACCGAGGCCGAGCGTTTCGCCACCTGGTTCGGCGAGCACGGTTCCTCGATCCCCTTGGACAAGGTCTCGATGGATGCCCGGCCGGGAGGCGCCTGGAGCGCCACCATGACCCACGGTCCCGAACGCGTGCAGCTCCCGTTCTCCGGTCGTTTCCTCGAAGTCGTGGCGCCAGAGCGCGTCGTCATGACGATCACCGACACCCTCGACACGGACGCCGAATGGGTCGAGATCTTCACGGTCGTGCTCAGAGACCTCGGCGATGACCGCACCGAGATGACGTTCACCCAGCGCGGCGGCAACCTGCCGGCCGACGAGTACTCGCGCGCGATGCGCGGCTCGTTGATCTTCTTCGACCGGATGGCCGAGCACTTCGGCGACAGCCTGAAAGCGAGGCACGACACGGCAGGTTGATCGGCGCCCGCTATGGTGCGCTGATATGCAGAACGGCTTCATCCTTCCCGGCGGAACCGCGACCGAACAGCTCGATCTGGCGGTCCTCGCCGAATCGAGCGGGTGGGACGGCGTCTTCGTCTGGGAGGCGGCGTTCGGCGTGGACGCGTGGAGCCTGCTGTCTGCCATGGCGGTCCGCACATCGCGCGTCCGTCTCGGCACCCTGCTTACGCCGCTCCCGTGGCGACGACCCTGGAAGGTTGCCAGTCAAGTCGTGACGCTGGATCAGCTGTCGGCCGGGCGGGCCATCCTGACGGTCGGCCTGGGCGCCGTGACGACCGACCTCCCGCTCACCGGCGAGACGCTCGACCTCCACGAGCGAGCGGGCCAGCTCGATGAAGGGATCGATCTGATCCGGGTGCTCTGGTCGGGAGGATCGACATATCACGGTCGCTTCTACGACTACGGATGCGAGCGGGACGATCTCGCGCAGGTGGGACGTCCGGTCCAGGAGCGGATCCCGATCTGGGTGGTCGGGGCGTGGCCCCGGCCGAAGTCGATGCGCCGGGTGCTGCGCTGCGACGGCATCGTGCCGCAGTATCCCGACCACGACGGGACGCCGGCCGACGCACGGGACGTGCGGGCGTGGCTGATCGAACGCGGCGCGCGGCCGGACATCGACGTGATCGCCGAGGGCGAGACGCCCAACGACCAGACTGCGGCTTCCGATATCGTCGCGCCGTGGGCGGGCGCTGGCTGCACCTGGTGGTTGGAGACCCGGTGGGACATGCCGCATCACGGCGCCGAACGGATGGCGCAGGTGCGAGAGCGGCTCACCGCGGGGCCACCCCGGCTGAGTTGAGCAACCGCCATCAGCCGCGCTGGGTGGCTGTTTGAGAACCTGTTACCGATGACGACGACGAAGCGCCCTCGGATCCAGGCGGTGATGGAGGACGCTCGGGTCACGCCGATCGAGCTGTTCTTCGATCTGGTCTTCGTCTTCTCGCTCACCCAGGTGACCGCCCTGATGTCCCACAACCCCACGTGGCAGGGGGTCGTCCGCGGGATGTTGGTGCTCTGCCTGCTCTGGTGGTGCTGGGTGGCGTTCGCGTGGATCGGCAACGTCTTACGCGCCGACGAGGGCGTCGGGCGCGTGGCCATGTTCGGCTCGATGGGCGCGATGTTCGTGCTGGCGCTCTGCGTGCCCGAAGCGTTCGTCGACCTGCCCGGCGGCTTGTTCGGACCGGTCGTCCTCGCGATCACCTACCTCTTGCTGCGACTGTTCCATCTGGGGATCTTCTGGCTGGCGGGCGAGCACGATCCCGGGCTCCGCCGCCAGCTCGTCCGATTCTTCCCGTCCCTGCTCGTGAGCACCGCCCTCCTCTTGGTGGCGTCGCAGTTGGAAGGGACGGCGCAGACGCTGGTGTGGGTGGCCGTCCTGATCGCCGACTACCTCGGCACGATCCTGGGCGGAGCTTCGGGGTGGCGGCTCAACTCGGCCAGCCACTTCGCCGAGCGCCACGGCCTCATCGTGATCATCGCCCTCGGAGAATCGATCGTGGCGACCGGCTCGGGTGTGGCGGCGCTCCCGATCTCGTGGCCGATCATCGTCGGCGCAACGGTCGGGCTCGCATTGGCAGCGTGTCTGTGGTGGGCCTACTTCGACGTGCTGGCGATCGCCGCGGAAGCGGTCCTGCGCGACGCCGAGGGCGAGGTACGCACTCGGCTCGCACGCGACGCGTACTCCTACCTGCACCTGCCGATGATCGCGGGCATCGTCCTCGTGGCCCTCGGGGTCGAGCACGTCCTGGAGATCGTTGGTGATGCCGACCATCATGAGCTCAGCGATCCGCTCGCGACGGTCCCGCTCGTCGCGATGTGCGGCGGGGCCGCCCTCTACCTGCTCGGTCAGGTGGCGTTCAAGTACCGCAACTGGCAGACGCTCTCGAAACCTCGGCTGATCACCGTCGCCGGGATCCTCGTCCTGATCCCGGCAACGGCAGAGCTCCCCGCGATCGCTGCCCTGGGCGTGCTGACGGCCACGATGGTCGCGCTCATCACGTACGAGTCCCTGACGTATTCCGAGCTGCGCGAGCAGGTCCGACACGTCGGCGACAACCTGGAAGCCGGTGAGCTCCACGCCGAGGCTTCCTAGGAACGGCGCTCGAACGGTCCGACCTCCGAGGGCCGTCGGAGGGCGCGGCTACCATAGGCGCCATGGCGCGGATGTTCGTGGAGGGATGGGCCCCCGAGTACGGCGCACCCTTCGATCCGGACGAGCAGATGGCGCCGGCGGAGGGGACGATCGACCCGGCCGTTGAGCGCATCGATTGGGAACCGCTCGAGGGTGTCGACGACGGCATCGCGCAGGTGGCGTTCGTGGACGGGGTTCGTCGGGTGGACGCGCGACTCCTCTTGGACGAGCCCGCCGCCGGACCGATCCCCGGGATCTGCGGCACGTTCGCGGTGGGCGCCACGCGCTGGCACCGGAGCGATCGGTGGTCCGAGATCACGGACGTACGGGTCGAGCGCTGGGCGGTCCTGGCGGGCGGTCACGCCGATGAGCTCCCCGCGGTCGAGCTGGAACCGCCGTACCGCACGACGACCACCCCCTCAGACGATCCCTCACACTTGATCGGCGAGCTCCACACCCGGATGCGGCGCGCCGAAGGGGAGCTCGCGTCCGCCCTGGCGGCCGACGCGTTCGTGGTCGCGGATGGCCCCCTGAACAAGCCGCTCGCACCGCTCGCGGTCGTGGGCTACATCAAGAGCCACCGCGTGACGTACCTGCCGCCGGAGCAGAACGTCGTGATCGCGGAGCTCGCACCCGGACAACGGACGCCGCTCTTCACGATCGCGGCCGACCGCCCCGACGTCTGCCGGTACTCCTGGTACGTCCGGCTCGCCATGTTGCAGGGCGGCCATTCGTGGACCGGGATCGTCCGCTGCGAGGCGTCCGGCAAGCTCCCGAAGGACGACGTGAGAGCGATCGCGGACCGCACCGCCGCCCTGCTGCCGGTCGTGGGCTCTGAGCCGCACATCGATCCGCGCGCGCCGCAGAACCTGGTGCCGATCGGGGCGCTCGAGCGGGAGCTCCGTCACCGGATGGGCGATCCCGGCTTGGTCTACCGAGCGTTGCGACACGCGGTCAGCGAACGGGCAGGCATCGTGACGGGCGACGGCGTCGGACGGGTCCTCGGCTCGGAGCACTCCACCACGAGCGAGTTCCGGGTGGTGCTCGACGATGACGAGTACCTGCAGCTCGACGACCTGATCGTCGTGCGGACACAGGTGCCGAAGGCCGGCGAGGTCGCTACGTACGGTGTCGTGACCGAGGCGGAGTCGGTCTATGAGGGTGCGACGTACGAGTCAGACACGCATCGGGTCGCCGAGCTCGGCATCATGCCGGCCGCCAAGGTTCGCTCGGCGCGCGTGGCCGTGACCCGCGTCGACCCCGAGATCTGGGTCTCACCCGATCCCGGCGAGATCGTCCAGCGTGCCACGGGGGACGAGCGCGCCAAGGCGCTCTACCTGGATGAGATGGGCCGCCCCCTGCCGATCGGCATCGGCCGCGACGGCGAGCCCGTCGCCGTCGACCTCGACTTCTTCGACGGCCGCAAGGGCGGGCACATGTCGATCAGCGGGATCAGCGGCGTCGCCACCAAGACGTCGTTCGCGCTCTTCTTCCTCCGCATGCTCACCGGACACCCGGGCGTGGTCGGCGAGGGCGCCTCCAACCTCCGTGTGTTGGTGTTCAACGTGAAGGGCGAGGACCTGCTCTGGTTGGACAAGCCGAACCGCTTCTTCGACGACGAGGCCGCCGCCGGGTGGGCGACGCTCGGCGTCGAACCGGCGCCGTTTCCCATCCGTGCGGTTCTGGGCACCGGCGCGGCGTCGTTCGGGCGACGTCGTCGTCCCCGACACCGGCGGTCGCCACGAGGGTGTCGACGTGTTCAGCTGGACGCCACGCGAGTTCGTCGACGAGGACTGCCTGCAGTTCCTGTTCACCGACGCGAACGACGCGAAGAACCAGATCCCGTTCGTCCGCGAGCGCGTGCAGTCGCAGCTGAAGCGGTTCGCGGTCGACGTGGTCGGGATGCCGGGCGCGGTCGTGCTCCGGGATCCTCGCGACGCGCCCGACGGGAACTGGCGCGGCCAGCAGGTCCAGGCGCAGGCCGGCGAACGGATCGTCAGCGACCTGCTCACGCTCGTCGACGCGATCGGCGAGTTCCTCGAGCCCGAGGACGGCTCCGAGCCCGACTGGGCATGGAGCGGACGCGTGATGGGCGGAACGGTCTCCGCGTTCATGCGCCGGCTGCACGCCGGCGCCGCGCGGATGGGGCAACTGGTGAAGGCCGGCGAGAGCCGCCGCATCGACCGATCGAAGGCGAGCGTCACGGTCGTCGCGATCCAGTCGCTGCACGACCAGGCCCAGCGGTTCGTGGTGGGTGCGCTCTTGAACGAGGCGTTCCGCGAGAAGGACGAGTCGGGGCAGCGCCTCCCCCTGTCGGTCGTCGTGCTGGACGAGCTCAACAAGTACGCGCCGCGCGAGGGCACCAGCCCGTTGAAGGACATGCTGATCGACATCGCGCAACGCGGCCGGTCACTGGGCATCCTGCTCGTCGGTGCGCAACAGACGGCGTCGCGCGTCGCGCCCGAGGTCTTGGAGAACGCGGCGATCCGCGTCAGCGGACGTCTGGACGCCGCCGAGGCCGAGCGGGCCGAGTACGGCTGGATGCTCCCGTCCACGCGGGCTCGCGCGCGCTTGCTGAAACCGGGAACGATGGTCGTGTCGCAGCCGGCGATCCCGGTGCCGCTCGTCGTCACGTTCCCGTTCCCGCCGTGGGCGACCAGGAAGGAGGAGGTGGCGACGGACGCCGACGGCGATCCGTTCGCGGGCCTGTGACGCGACCCGCCACGCCCTCCCCCCGCACATGAAGATCCTCCACACGTCGGACTGGCACATCGGCAAGCGCCTGGGTCGGCACGACCGCATGGAGGAGTTCGTCGAGGTGCTCGCCGAGGTCGAGCGCATCGCCGACGAGCAGCAGGCCGACCTGGTCATCGTCTCCGGCGACGTGTGGGACCGACCGACCCCACCGACGGACGCGCTCGCGCTCGGTCTGCAGACGCTGCTGCGGCTGGCCGCGCGCCGGCCCGTGGTCGCCGTCGCCGGGAACCACGACTCCCCGGACTTCTTCGAGGCGCTCGCGCCGCTCCTGCGTCCGCTCGGGGTGCATCTGATCGGGAACGTGAAGCGTCCCGACGAGGGCGGCATCCTCGGACCTGAGGAGCTCGGGCGGGCTCCCGGTCGTCGTCGCCGGCTTCCCGTTCCTCCGGGAGGGCAAGGTCGTCGATTTCATGAAGGACGCCGGCGAGTGGTATCGCGGATATGCGGATCGCATCGCCGCGATCACGGGGAGGTACAACGACGCGCTCGTCGAACGCGCCGGCGCGGACCTGGTGCCGATCCTGGTCGCGCACTTCCTGGTGAACGGCGTGTCGATGGGACACGAGGGCGGGCGCGGGGAACGTGCGCTCCACATGGGCGACGCGTACACGGCCACGCCGCAGGCGATCCCCGCCGGACCGCAGTACGTGGCGATGGGTCACATCCACGCCCCCCAGAAGGTGCCGAGCGCGCCCGTCCCTGCTCAGTACGCCGGCTCGCTCCTCGCGCTCGATTTCGGTGAGGCCGGGGAGGAGAAGCGGGTCGTCGTCGTGGATGCCGAACCGGGACGGCTGGCCGTCGCGGAGAGCATCCCGTTGCAGAGCGGCCGTGCCCTCGTCCGGGTCCAGGACACCTGGGATGGGATCGAGGCGCGGACGGACGAGCTCGCCGGCGCGTTCCTCGACCTCACCGTGAAGACGGGCGGCACCGACATGACCCTCGCCGAACGCGCACACGAAGCCTTCCCGTTCCTCGTGCGGGTCCGGGCACAGCGACCGGCAGGGACCGATCGGGATCGGCTGGCGAAGGATCATCGCTCCTGGGAGGAGCTGTACGCCGAGTACTACCGACGGGAGCACGATGAGGACGCCCCCGCCGATCTCCTCGCTCTCTTCCGCGACGTGCTCGAGGAGGCGGCCGATGCGACCGCTTGAGCTGACGGTCGAGGGGTTCCGTTCCTACCGCCAGCGGCAGACGTTCGATTGGCGCGGTCGGCGGCTCATCGGGATCGTCGGCCCGATCGGCTCGGGGAAGTCCTCGATCCTCGACGCGGTCTCGTTCGCCCTGTACGGGAAGACGCCGCAGGTGGAGGGCGCCACGAAGTCGCTGATCCACCAGCTGGCCGACCAGTCACACGTCGAGCTCAGGTTCCAGGTGGACGGGCAGGTGTGGCGGGCCGTGCGATCGCTCCGGCGCAAGGGCGCGTCCGGACATCAGCTCGAGCTGCTTGCCGACGACAGGCCCGACGCCCAAGTCCTCGAGGTGGTGACGCTCGAGGGTGCGATGAACGCTCGGATCGAACAGATCCTCGGCATGGACTTCAAGACGTTCTGTCGCTCCGTCCTGCTGGCGCAGAACCGCTTCTCGGAGTTCCTGAAGGCGACGCCCGCACAGCGCGATGCGGTCCTGAAGGGCGTCTTCGGCTTCGAGCGGCTCGACGACGCGTTCCGCGTGGCGAAGGTGCGCGTAGAGCGGATCGACCTGGAGCTCGCCTCTCTCGACAAGGATCGCGAACGGATCGTCGAGGCGCGCGAGCATCTCGGCGAGGCGCGGGCGGCGGCGGACCGATCGCAGGAACGCCTCCGTGCGCTGGAGTCGGCCGGACCCGAGATCGAGCGATCGGAGAAGGAGCGCGATGCCGCGGAGGGAGAGGCCGCCTCGGCGATCGCCCGCATAGCCACGTTGACCGACATCGCCCGGGCACTTCCGGAGGAGGCCGATGTCGGCGCCACGACCGCGGCCTCTCGTGACGCCGGCGCCCGCGTGGTCGCGGCAGAGCAGGCCCTTCACGAGGCGGCCGAGGGGCGGACGGCCTGCGATGCGGAGCTCGCCCGCATCGCATCGCTCCATGGAGACCGCGAGCAGTTCCGGTCGTTCGCGAACCTGGTGCAGGCGCACGAACGCCACGCGGCCGAGGTCGGATCGGCGCAGGCGGTGGCGGATCGGGCGCTCGCGGAGCTCGCGGAGGCGCGAGCGCTCGAGGCGGAGAGGATCGGAGCCGCCGAGGCCGCCGCCGAGGCACTCGGCCTCGCGGACGGAGCGCTCGCCGAGGCCTCATCGGAGGTCGGTTCCGCCCGGGCTGCGCTGGTGGCCGCGACGCACGCCGAGATGGCGCACGAACTCCGCGGGACGCTCGCAGCGGGCGAGCCGTGCCCGGTCTGCCGGCAGGAGGTCAACCGGGTGCCGAAAGCCGGGGCTGCACCCAAGGTGAAGGCGGCGCAGAACGCGCTCGCCAGGGCCGAGAGGGCCGAGGCGAAGACGCGCGACGAGCGGAACCGCTGCGCGGGTGCGGATGCATCCGCCCGGACGTCCGTCGGCGACGCGAGCGCCGGCATCGGCCGCGCTGAGGCGACGCTGGCGCAGGCGCTGGACACGGCGGCCGCCGCGACCGCCTCGCTCACGGCAACCAAGGATCAACTCGTCGGTTGGCTGGGCGAGGAAGGCGACCCGCGGTCGTTGTTCGAGGCTCGAGAGGCTGAGCTCACCGCCGCCGAACAGGCAGTGGAGACCGCACGTCAGGCGGTCGAGGCGGCGCGGGCCGGTCTCGATGAGGCCGCGCGGCTCGCCGAGGGCGCGGGAGGCGCGATCGCCACGCTGGCGAACCGGCTGTCGGGAGCGTGGGGCCGCCTCGAGGAGGACCGCGACGTCCCCCTGGAGCCGGATGCGGTCGAGTCGGCGTTCACCGCGATCCGCGAGGAACTGGTCACGCGCCACGAGCGTGCGACGGCCGAACGAGAGATCGCGACCTCGCGCGTGGAGGACGCGACGCGCGCGAGGGTGGAGATCCTCCTGAGCGTCAACCTCATGCCCGACGACGACTTCCGTCGCGCGTTGGCCGAGGCCGGCGTGGTGCACGGCGCCGACGGCGCACGGGTGGCGGAGCTCGAAGAGCGGATCGCGGCGGCGAGCGAGCTGGAACGGAAGGTCCTCGAGCTCGAGGCGCATCGGGGCATCGCGAAACGTCTGGCCGGCGACCTCCAGCCGTCGCGGTTCCTTGGATTCCTCTTAGAGGAAGAGCGCGCAGAGCTGGCGGAGCTGGGGAGTGATCACCTCTCGCAGCTGACGGACGGCGGCTATCGCTTCACCGACGATGACCGGTTCGACATCGTGGACCTGAACTCTGCGAACACGAAACGGAAGGCCGAAAGCCTCTCCGGCGGAGAGACGTTCCTGGCGTCGTTGGCGCTGGCGTTGGCCCTCGCCGAGATGGTCGCGCGCGGCGGTGGACGCCTGGACTCCTTCTTCCTGGACGAGGGATTCGGCAGCCTCGACCCCGAGCACCTCGACCGGGCGATGGACGGCATCGGACGTCTGGTTTCCACGGACGATCGTCGGCTGGTGGTGCTCGTCAGCCATGTGGCCGAGATGCGCGATGCGATCGATGACCTGATCGTCCTCGACAAACACGACGCCACCGGCGACACGATCGTGAGGTCCGGCGCAGGACCCGCTGCGTAGAGGCGTCGCGAGGCGTTCGCCGGCGCGGGCGCTCGAACTACCCGGGACGGGGTACGTCCAAAGACCTACCTGATTCCGACCATATCCCTCCCGTGGCCGACTACGGGTTGCCTCTGGGTGGGCCGATAGAACCTTGAAGGCCTTTGCGGATAGGGGAACGATGGCCGGCCAGAGGAACATCTACCGGATCGCCAGAACGCTGCTGCTCGCCTTGTCGGCGCTCCTCGTCGTCGGCGCCGTCGGCTCCATGTTCATGGGTGGCCAGGCCGTCAACGACGCCAAAGCGGCGATGCTCGACCAGGCGCAGACCATCGTCGAGGATTCGCTCCCGGTCGTGCTCTCGCCTCAGGACGTCTCCGATGCGGCGACCGATGCACGCGCCGATCTGATCACCGCGAAGATCACCCCCGTCCTGCTGGACCCGACGCAGTTCGACGACGTCGCGTTCTGGTCCACCGACGGCATGATCGTCTACTCGACGGACAGCTCCCTCATCGGCCAGCGGCCCGAAGAGGCACGCACCAGCGTCCGCAACGCGACCGAGCGCGGCGAGATCTCGACGGAGCAGACCGACGGCATGTTCTCGGCCCTGATCCCTCTCCGGCTCCGAACGGACAGCGACATCAGCGCCGCGATCCAACTCGCGCGCCCCGACGACCCCATCGCCGCCGCCGGTCGCCCGTGGCGGTACAACGCGATCCTCATGACGTTCGGGCTGATCATCACGCTCATCGTGCTCTACCGCGTGATGCGTCTCTCGGCGACCGCGGTCGCCCACACCAGCTTCGTCCCATCCAGCAGCCGCGTCGCCCCGGGCCCGACCGGCCCGTCGCGGCCGATCGAGCTCGCGTCGCCAGGCCTTCGCGAAGAAGGAGAGGCGCGCCGCAAGGCCGAGGAACGCGCCGCCGCCGCCGAGGAGCGCCTGAGCGTGATCCAGGAGCAGTACCGCAAGACGCTCGAAGAGCTGCACGTCACGCAGCGACTCATCCAGGAGCGCCCGGTGCCGGCCGCCGCGGATCCCGAGATCGAGGCCCGGCTGCTCAAAGCCGAGGGGCAGTCGCGACAGCTCGAGGGCCAGCTCAAGGCCATGAGCATGGAACGCGACCGGCTCGCCCGCCACATCGCCGAACAGGCCAAGAAGGGCGAGAAGAGCGACACGATCGACCCGGAGCTCGACCGTAAGGCCCGCCAGGTCGAGCAAGAAGCGATCGGGCTCCGGGCGGAACTTGAAGGTGCGCAGACCGAGCTGTCCGTGACGCGCCGGGAGCTCGACGCCTTGAAGGCCGAGGCTGCTCGCGCGCAGGAGATCCAGGAGGACCTGGACGCCGCACACGTGGAAGCGCTGCACGCTCGCGAGGCGGCGGAGTCCGCCCAGAACGAGCTTGCGCGTGCCTCGTCGGAGCTCGACGACGTCCGCAACGAGCTGCGTGCCCTGCGGACCGAGGAGCAGAAGGCGAGCGTCTTCGGCGAAGAGCTCCGCGCCGCCCGCGCCGAGCTGGACAGCCTGAAGGCCTCGCACCGCGCCGAACTGGTCGAGCGCGAAGCCGAGCTCGAGGCTCGCGTCCGCGCCGCGCGCGAAGAGTTCCAGGTGCAGATCGAACAGAGCGACTCGCAGGCGAAGCATCAACTCGCCGAGCGCGAGGACGCGCTGACCAAGGAGGCCGCGGTGGCCCTGCAGGAATTGCGCAGCGCGGCCGCGGAGCGCGAAGCGGAGCTCGAGACCACGCTGGCCGAACGCGAGGCCGAGCTGCAACAGCGGCTCGCCGAACGCGAGGCCGAGCTGCAACACCGGCTCGCCGAACGCGAGGCCGAGCTCCAGGAACAGATCTCCGAGCAGGCCGAGTTGATGGAGCAGCGGCTCGGTCAGCGCGAGGCGGAGCTCACCGGGCGGATCTCGGAGCTCGAGGGAACGACCAGCGCCACCGCGAGCCAGTTGGAAGCCAGGAACGCGGAGCTCGAGCAGCTGAAGACGGAGCTGCAGGCCGCGCGCGACGAGATCGAGGCCGCCACGCACACCGGTTCGTCGGCCAGCGAACAGGTCGCGAAGGCCAACGAGGAGCTCGTGCGCTCACGCACCGAGATCGAAACGCTCCAGCAGGAGCTCGCCGAGATCCAACGCGGCCGGCAGACGGTCGAGAGCGAGCTGGAGCAGGCGGCACGCGACCGGGAACAGCTCGACCGCGAGCTGGCAGCGGCCAGCGCGGAGGTTCAGCGAGAGCTGGCGCGCGGCGTGGAGCTCTCGGCCAAGGCCGAGGCAACCGAGCAGGAACTGCACGCCGCCCGCGACGCCTCAACAGCCACTGAGCTGGAGCTGGAGCGGATCCGCGCCGAACAGGAGACGTTGATCGCCGCGTTCGAGGACGCGAAGGCCCGCCATGCCGCCGAGCTCGCCGAGGCGAGCGCGAAGCCTGACCTGGAAGAGGTCCTACGCGCCAGTCAGGAACGGCTGGCCAGTCAGACCGAGAAGCTCATCGAGGTCGAGGAACGCGCGCACTCCGCCGAGCGGCAGTTCGCCGACTCGGTCGTCCGGCTCGAGGAGGTCGAGGCGGAGCTGCGTCATCTCCAGATGGAGAAGGCCTTGCACGACCTGCAGTCGGAGCGTCCCGCGGCCGAGACCGTGACGTCGGTCGACGCGGTCATCCCCAACGTGCCGCTCGAGGATCGCCGGGCCTCGACCCCGTTCACCAAGGAGCTCGCCCTCGACGCGAAGAAGTCGCTCTCACACATCTTGGGGCTGACGCAGATCATGAAGTACAAGAAGGACGCGAAGGACCAGACCCAGTTGATCAAGCAGCTCACGGCCGCCGCGCGGCGCTTGGACCACACGGTCGCCGACCTCGCCGAGGCCGACTCGCTGGCCCACGGCGTCGTGGACCTCACGATCAAGCGGACGGACCTCGAAGCGGTGCTGAAGCGCGTGGTCGATGAGTCGGGCATCGGCGCCGATCACGACGTCCGTATCGACAGCCAGCCGTTGGTGATCGGCGTGGACTCGCTCCGCGTCGAACAGGTCATCGCCGGCTTGCTCCGGTTCTGCGGCGACCGCACGGCGACCGGCAAGGCCATCACGGTCCGGCTGGGGCCCATGGAGGGCGGCGCCCTGATCTCGGTCGAGGACCCGGAGCCCTCGTCGGACGGCTCGCTGAGCCCGGTCATCGTCCGCTTCGTGGAGATGCAAGGAGGCTGGACCAAGATCGAGAACCGCGAAGGTGGCGGCTCGGCGTTCCGCGTGTTCCTCCCCGACGGCGGACCGTCCGGTGAGACGAACGTGCCTCCCGCGGACGACGTGAGCGCCGACGAGGGAACGGCCGCGCCCGGCACGCTGCAGATCGTCGTGGCCGAGCCCGACGCCGACGAGCAGGAGGGTGCCGAGGCCTGGGGCGGTTCGGAGGAGCAGCTGTTCGTGCAGGAGCTCCACCGGCTGCACGCCGAGGACTGACGTCCCCGGCTAGTCCAGCGCCTTCAGCAGCTCCCGAGCGATCACCAGCCGCTGGATCTGGTTCGTCCCCTCGTAGATCTGCGTGATCTTCGCGTCTCGCATGAACCGCTCCGCCGGGTACTCGCGAACGTACCCGTAGCCACCCAGGATCTGCACGGCGTCCGTCGTGACCGCCATGGCCGCGTCCGAGGCGAAGCACTTCGCGACGCTCGAATGGAACGGCATGCGCTCGTCGTCGGCGTCGCACGCTGCGAGCGCCCGGTACGTGAGCACCCGCGACGCCTCCACCTTCATCGCCATGTCGGCGAGCATGAACTTGATGCCCTCGAAGTCCACGATGCGTTCGCCGAATTGCCGGCGCTCGCTCCCATAGCTGAGCGCCAGGTCGAGCGCCCCTTGCGCGATGCCGACCGCCTGCGCCGCGATCACCGGCCGCGAATGGTCCAGCGTGCGCATGGCGATCGAGAACCCCTCGCCCTCTCCTCCGACCATCCGATCGGCGGGGATCCGGCACGTGTCCAGGATCACCTCACGCGTCGGCGAGCCCTTGATACCCATCTTCTTCTCCGGCTTGCCGAACGAGACGCCGGGGTCGTCGCGCATCACCAGGAACGCCGAGACCCCCTTCGCACGGAGCGCCGGATCCCGGGTCGCGAATACCAGGTACGCGTGCGATACTCCGGCCCCCGTGATGAAGCGCTTGGTCCCGTTCAGCACGACGTCGTCGCCTTCACGCTCGTACCGCGTGGACATGGCGGCGGCGTCGGACCCCGCCCCGGCCTCGGTCAGCGCGTACGACATCAGGATGTCGCCTCGGCAGATGCCCTGCGTCATCGATCGCCGTTGCTCGTCGGTCCCGGCCAGCATGAGCGGGATCACGCCGAGCTTGGAGACGATCGGCGTCAGGGATACGCCCGCGGAGACCCGAGAGAGCTCCTCGATGAAGACGCCGAACGCGAGCGCACCGCCACCCGAGCCACCGTCGGCTTCCGGGTAGCCGACACCCATCAGCTCGTTGTCGACGAGGATCCGATAGACGTCCTCAGGCCATTCGTCGGTCTCGTCGATCTCGGCGGCCCGCGGCGCGATCCGGTCTTCGGCGATCTGCCGGACGAGCACCCGGAACTCCTCCAGCTCCTCCGGCAGCTCGAACCGTCGTTCGTCCATCACTGGTCTGTCTCAGACTACATACGCCGGATGATCAACGCGTCGCCCTGACCGCCTCCGCCGCAGAGCGCGGCCGCGCCGACGTCCACGCCGCGACGCTGCATCTCCATCGCGAGCGTGAGGACCAGCCGCGCACCGCTCGCCCCGATCGGATGCCCCAGCGCGATCGCGCCACCGTTCACGTTGACGATGTCGTCGCCGATACCCAGCATCCTCGAGGCGTGGATGGCCACCGCGGCGAACGCTTCGTTGATCTCGACCAGGCCGAGGTCGCCGACGTCGAGGCCGGCGCGCTTCAGCGCCGCTTCGATCGCCAGCGCGGGCACCGTCTGCAGCGACGAGTAGCGACCGGCCGCCATGCCGTACGCCTCGATCGACGCGATCGGGCGCAGGCCCAGACGCTCCGCCGCCGCCTCGCTCGTGACCACGACGGCCGCGGCACCGTCGGAGATCTGCGACGCGTTCCCCGCCGTCACCGTGCCGTCGGGCGTGAACGCCGGCTTCAGCGCGGCCAGCGACTCCAGGCTGGTGTCCGACCGGATGCCCTCGTCGCGACCGAAGACGACCGGATCACCCTTGCGTTGCGGCACGGACACCGGCACGACCTCGTCGGACAACCGGCCCGCGTCCCACGCCTCAGCCGCACGGCGGTGCGATCGCTCCGACCACGCGTCCTGATCCGAACGCTCGAGACCCAGCTCCCGGCTGACGATGTCGGTCCCCTCGCCCATGTGGTGGTCGTGGAAGCTCGACCACAGGCCGTCGTGCACCATGGAATCGACCAGCGCCGCGTCGCCCATGCGCGAGCCGTCCCGGGCCTTCGGGATCAGGTAGGGGGCGTTGGTCATGGACTCCATGCCGCCGGCCACGGCGACCTCGAGCTCGCCGGCACGGATCATCTGATCGGCCATCGCGATGGCCGACAACCCGGAGAGGCACACCTTGTTGACGGTGATCGCGGGGACCTCCTTGGGGACGCCACCGGCGACGGCCGCCTGGCGGGCCGTGATCTGCCCGGCGCCGGCCTGGATCACCTGCCCCATGATCACGTACTCGACCTGGTCGGGGGCGACGCCCGATCGTTCGAGCGCGGCGCGGATGGCGATCCCGCCCAGGTCGACGGCATCGAACGCGGCGAGGGACCCGCGGAACTTCCCGATCGGCGTTCGGGCGCCGGCAACGATGACCGACCTCGTCATGGATCGAGTCTACCGTTGCGTCAAGACTCCCCAGACGGACCCCCGGCCGGAGTCTCGCCAGCGTCCCGATCGCCAACCTGCCCGAAGCGAACGTCATCCAGAGAGCGAGCCCGCCTGTCCATCCGGTACCGTCACCATCATGCTGAACGGCATCACGCTCTCGCGGCCGGGTGCGTCCCGGTGAAGCTCCGCGCCACGATCGAGCAGGACGGCGGCGCGACCGGTATCGAGATCCTGCCGAGGTCGTTACGGCCCTCGGTTCGAGCAAGCGACCGAAGGTCCGCGTCACGATCAACGGGTATACGTACCGGAGCAGCGTCGCGTCGATGGGTGGTCGGTTCATGCTCGGCGTGAGCGCGAAGGTCCGCGAAGGTGCCGGCATCTCGGGTGGCGATACCGTGGACGTCGACATCGCGCTCGACACCGAACCGCGGGAGGTGGTCGTACCATCCGATCTCGCGGCCGCGCTCAAGGGAGATGCCGAGGCCAAGCGGGCGTTCGACGCCCTGTCCTTCAGCAAGAAGCAGCGATTCGTGCTCCCGATCGAGGACGCCAAGACGGCCGAAACGCGGCAGCGACGTGTCGAGAAGACGATCGTCGCGTTGCGAGAAGGCCGATCGTAGTCCGAAGCAGGACGTCTAGTTGCGGTTCGCGAGCGTCTTCTCGATGACGTCGGCGATCTCGTCGCGCACCAGCTCGTCTCGTTCGATCAACGCGTCGCGGAGCGAGGCGTGGACGTCGCGGTTCTCCTCCAGGACCTCGCGGACGCGAGCCCGCTGCGCCTCCAGGATGTCCTCGACGCGCTGCTTGCCGTCGCCGTCGCCGAGCACCTTGGCCACCAGGTTCGTCTGGCTGACCGCGCCCTGGGCGATCGCCTCGTAGCTGATCAGTGAGCCGGCCATGCCGAACGAACCGACCATCTGCGCGGCGAGCCCGGTCGCGTAGGCCAGGTCGGAGGCCGGACCCGTGCCGCTCTCCCCCAGGCAGAGCTCCTCGGCTACCAGGCCGCCCAACGCGATCGCGATCCCGGACTCGACCTCGGAGCGGGTCCGCGTGAAGTGTTCCTCTTCGTCCCCGTGGGCCAGCAGGCCGAGCGAGTCTCGCCGCTTGATGATCGACAGCACCTCCAGCCGGCGACCTTTCCCCAGGAAGTACGCGACCGTCGCATGGCCGGCCTCGTGGGTCGCGACGGCAGCGCGGTCGACGTCCGTGTAGACGACCGGCTGCTTGATGCCGATCTCGTCGGTGAGCTTGGCCTCGTACACGTCATCCAGCGTCATCGACTTGCGGCCGTCGCGCAGCGCCAGCAGGAGTGATTCGTCGAAGAGGTGCTCGAGCATGACGGGCGTGTAGCCGAACGTGTCGTGCGACAGGCGGTCCCGCACGGCGGGCTCGTCCATCTCGGGCTCGTGCGCCTTGCGCTGCATGAAGAAGTCGATCAGGTCCAGCCGGCCCTGCTTGGTGGGCAGGTCGAAGTAGAGGCGACGGTCGAACCGTCCGGGTCGCAGGAGCGCGGAGTCGAGCGTGTCCGCCCGGTTCGTGGCCGCGATCAGCAGGATGTTGTTGTAGGCGGGCTTCCCCGCTTTGAGCCGGCGCTCCGGCGGAAGGTACGTGTTGATCCAGGACATGATCCGGCTGCGCATGCGCTCGAGCCGTGGCGGCTGATCGAACGACTGCATCTGGATCAACAGCTCGTTGACCATGCCCCCGGTGCCGCTCGACATCATGTTCGATACGGCGCGCGCCATCCCGTCGGCCGGGGTCGAAGGAGCGGGAGACATCCCCAGGCTGTCGCGGGATCCGCCGATGGCATCGATCTCCTCGATGAAGCCGATCGCGCCCCCTTCCTTGCGCGCCGCCTTCCTGAGCGCCTTGAAGAACCCGCGGATGCGCGAGGCCGTTCCGCCGAACCACATCGACTGCGTCGCCGACGCCGACATGAAGAGGAAGGGCACGCCCGCCTGTTTGGCCATCGCCTTCGCGAGGTAGGTCTTGCCGGTCCCCGGTGGCCCCTCGAACAGGATGCCGCGCCGAGGAGTGCCGCCGAGCTCCTCGCGGAACGTCGCGTATCCCAGGAAGACGTCGAGCGTGCGAAGCACCTCGTCGACCTGCGTGTCGAGACCGCTGATCTCGGTGAGACCGACCTCCACCTGTTCCGGATGGATCATCAGGTGGGGTGAACGGCCGGAGAGCATGGGCATCAAGGTCGCGAACCCGAGGAGGATGACGAGCAGGAAGATCGGGAAGTACACGCCCCAGTCGGAGGGCAGGCTCGGGAGCTGCAACGGGTTGTCGGTCGCCAGGCGATACCAGAGGTACGGCATCGATGGCCGCGACGACCAGGAACAAGCGCAGGACCTTGCGTCGTCCGGGTCCGCTCTCGCTGCCGGAAGACATCCGCGCGCCCGCGCTTGAGGAGCATCGAACCTTCCAGGTGCGCTTCGACGGACGCCTTCTGGGTCTCGTTCATGTTCCCACTCCTCGTTCCTCGCTCTGGAGTTCGCGAGGGTCGTTGCCCAAGCTACACCCAAGGGCGTCACCCGGAATCGGTCCTTCGGCCCCCGAAGGGGTGACCGAAGGACCACTGGCGTATGGACCCCGTCGGCCGGGTCGCGCGGCAGCCGAGGGGCGTGACTGCGGGTTCCGCGCGCGGATCGGAGCCGTTAGGGTGTCCGGACCATCGGCAGAGGGACGTGTCACTCGTGGCTCGCAAGAAGGGTTCGCCGGTCAGCGTCCAGGACCGCAAGGTCGTCGGCGGCCTGCTCCGAGACATCCGCCGGGCTGCCGGATACCGATCGGTCGAGACCGCGGCGGGTACGAGGGGTTGTCCTGCGTCTCAGGCGACGATCTACGCGTACGAGCGAGGTGGGCTGGTGCCGTCGCTCCCCCAGTTCCTGGAGTTGGTGGAGTTCTTCGTGCTGGACGCGCCGAAGGCGGATGCACCCGGCGCGAAGGCCGATCCCGACCTTCGCGCGCTCGGCGTCGCCGCGGTCACGCGTGCGTTGACGCTGCCGGCGTATCACGTCACGCGGGCCGCGGAACTGATCGCGCGGATGCAGCCTCGCCCGGGAGGCTCGTCGTGAGCTCCCTCACCGCCATCGACCACGTGGGGATCGCGGTCGACGACTTGGACGCTGCGGTCGAGCACTACGGCCGAACGCTCGGCGTCAGACCGATCCTGCGCGAACGCGTCGTCGACCAGGGCGTCGAGGAAGTGCTCTTCGCCGCCGGCGGCTCCTACATCCAACTGCTCGGCGCGCTCGGCCCGGACACGCCCGTCGGGCGGTTCCTGGCGACGAACGGTCCGGGCGTCCACCACATCGCGTACCGCGTGACCGACGTGGCGTCCACGCTCGACCAGCTCCGTCGCGAGCAGGTGCGTCTGATCGACGAAGCACCACGGCGTGGCTCGCGGAACACGCTCATCGCGTTCGTGCACCCGAAGTCGATGGGCGGCGTCCTGGTGGAGCTGGTCGCAGGAGGGCTGACGCCGGCGACGGCCTGCGCGTGCCCTCGCTACGGCCCCTTGAGGCCGGGCTTCGGAGCTTGGACCAGCACGGCAACGTTGCCCTCCGGCAGCGCCCCGTCGCCCATCAGTTGGTGCACGTGCCCGACCTGCTCATAGGGATACGTCTCTCCGAGCGTCGTCGACACCGTTCCGTCGATCACCAACTGGTTGAACGCCGCAGCCTGCTCGTCGTTGAACAGGTGCGAGCCCTGGTAGCGCTTCTGCATGTACCAGAGGTAGCGGACGTCGATCATGGTGTCGTACCCGCTCGTGCCCGCGCAGATCACGATCATGCCACCGCGGTCGCACACGAAGTTCGACGTGGGGATCGTGTCCTGGGCGGGATGCTCGAACACGATCTGCGGGCTCTTCCGCTCGCCGAGCACATCCCAGATCGCCTTGCCGAACGCTTTCGCCCCGTCGAACCAGGACTTCCACTCCGGCGAATCCCACGCCGGCGGGACACCCCAGTGCGTGAAGTGCTTGCGGTTGATGAATCCCTCGGCACCGAGCCTCTTGCAGTACTCGCCCTTCTCGTCGCTCCCGACCACGGCGACCGCACGGCCGCCGGCGTTCACGACGAGCTGGATCGCCAGCGAACCCAGACCGCCAGAGCCGCCCCACACCAGGACCACGTCGCCCGGCTCCACGATGTTGGGCGGCCAGCCGAAGAGCATCCGGTACGCGGTAGCGCCGGTGAGCGTCGGCGCCGCGGCTTCCTCCCACGTGAGGTGTCCGGCCTTCGGCAGGCACTGGTGCGCCTGCACCTTGGTGAACTGCGCGAAGGAGCCCCAGCACGTGTCGTAGCCCCAGACGCGGAACGAATCGGCGAGCCCCGGGTCGCGGCCCGCCTTCACCTTGGCGTCGTTCGGGTCCCACTGTCCGGCATGCACCACGACGTGGTCGCCGACCTGCACGTTGGACACGTCCGAGCCGATCGCGTACACGATGCCGCTGGCATCCGAGCCCACGATGTGGAAGTCGGTCGGCTCGCCCCACCGCGCCTGTGTCTTGGTGACGTCGACGGGCATACCTCTCGCGGCCCACACATTGTTGAAGTTCACGCCACCCGCCATCACCATGACGAGCGCGTCCAGCGGCCCCAGCTCGGGGACGTCGATCACCTCGTCCCGGATCGCCTGCTCGGGCTCGCCGAACCGGTCGGGACGCACGACCTGGGCGTGCATCTTCGCGGGAACCTCACCGACCGGCGGCAGCTCGCCGATCTCGTACAGCTCCTTGGCCATGCGGCATCACCCTTCGTTCCGTTCCGCGGTCGGCAGCACCCTACAGGGGCGAGCCGGTCCCTACAGGTCGGGCCGGTCGACCGGGGCGTCGGGAGCCGGCGGCAACGTGGAGCCGCCCCCGACGCCTCCCGCCCCCGAAGCCGCCGCCCGTGAACCCTGCGGGGCCCACCCCGCGGCCGCCCTTGCGCGGGCGGAACGACGAGTTCATGTCCTCCAGGCTGAACGCACCCGAGGATTCGCCCGTCGTCGCGTAGCGGTACAGCGCGGCGTTGAAGACGCCGGAGCACGCGGCGGCGACCGCCATCAGCGCGCCCAGCGCGACGACCAACAGCGGGACCCCGAGGATCGGAACGGCGACGGCGATCAGACCACCGACGATCGCGATCGGGATCGACAACAGGAAGAACGCCAGCCCGATCGTCGCCTGGCCGATGAACTGCTCGCCCCAGCGCTGCCGGAAGATCGCGGCCGAGCGCTTGATGGAACCGCCGACCCCGACGGGCTCGTAGAGCAACACGGGCACGACGAAGAACGTGAGCACGCTCCAGGCGATCCCGATGATCCCCAGGACGATCCTCCCGACGATCCCGGAGCGTTCCTGGATCGTGCGCAGGACCATGCCGACGGTCGCGGTCACCAGTGCCCAGACGAAGATCTTTCCGATGTGCTGCCGGGCGAGCGCGAGGCCGTCCGAGATCTTCGCGTCCTCACCCCGCAAGCGCTTCATGGCGGTCCCGATCACCGCGGCGTTGAAGAAGATGGTGACGAACGCGAGCGCCACGTACATCACGAACCCGATGACGTAGATGCCCGGACTGGGCGACTCCCCCTCCACCGGCAACCCGATCCCCCACATCCCCAACCCGAACGCGACGATCACGATCAGCGAGCAGAAGAACGAGATCACGGGGAGCCAGAGCAGCTCGTGATCCTGCTTGACGACGCCCCAGCTGGCTTTGGCGAGTCGGAACCCACGTGAGATCGACCCCATCGGATGCCCTCCGTTCGACGAACCGCTTCCTGCGAAGGGTATTCGACACCCGGAGGGTCGGCGGTGCACCCCTATCCGGGGGCGATCTGCGCGACCGGGCACGACTCCGCGCGCGGGCACCAACCGCAGTAGACGCCCGGCGTCAGCACCGGCTCGCGACCGTTCCACAGCGCGGCGGCAGCCCGGGCCGCGGCGATGACGCGGTCGGCCGCGTGCTGCAACGCCTGTTCCCCGACATCCTCCGCCTGCCATTCTCCGCTCTCGAGGAACAGGGAGGCCACGCGGTACGGCGGAACCCCGAAGCGGAGGGTCAGCAGCAGGGCGTAGTAGCGGAGGTCTTCCGGGTACTCCGGATAGGCGTTGCCGGTCTTCAGGTCGATCGCCAGCCGCGTGGCGCGGGTCGGCTCGAGCGTGTCGGGCGCCCCGAGCACCAGGTCGATCCGGCCGGAGAGGATGAGCGCGCCGCCGAGCAGCTCGGCCTTCACGGGCATCTCGGAGATGGGTGTGAGCTCACGACGGAGTTCCTTCAAGGGCGGGAACGACCCCTGGAACATCGTCATGCGTCTCGTGACCTCCATCAGGACGTCATCGCGGTCGGCGGGTTCCAGGCCGCCCCAGTACTCGGCGAACCGCTCTTCGCGTTCCACCAAGCGGTCGGCGGCGATCTCGGCGATCTCGTGCGCACCGAGACCGTCACGTGCTCCCACCTCGACCTCCACCGCGCGATGCAACAGGACGCCCGCAGCGCTCTTCGGCGAATGCTCGAACGGGGGCGACTCTCCCGAGATGGCCGAGGCGAACTTGCCCTCGCACCGTCCGTGGTCGGTGACCTTCTCTTTCCCCAGCCACAGCGTCTCGCGGAGCTCCAGCTCGCGGACCGCCCCCTCGATGCGGTCGCGGAGCCGTTGCGACAGGTCGGCGGGGAACGTCGGACGAGCGCCGGTGCCGATCAGCTGTTCGAGGGTGCGACGCTGCGGGTCCGTGAGCTCCACCCGTGCATGGTAGGGAGGACCTCTGACGCCGACCCGGGACGTCGGGCGGCGCTGGACCTCCGCTGCCACAATCGGGAGATGATCGAACAGATCGACATCGCTGACGAGGGACACGAAGCGTCCATCCTGCGAGCTGCCCTGGAGTTCTTCGGTGCCCGATATGCGGGACCGGTCCGGGTCGGTCGCTTCACCATCGGGCGGGCCCAACATCTCGTCGACGTCTTGTCAGCGCGGGTGCCGGTGGGAGACCACCTCGTCCTTTCCGGCCATGGCGATGAACGTGGCTTCCTGTTGCCAGAGCTCGCGCCCGACTGACGATGAGACGGCGTTGTACCGCCTCTTCCGATGAGATGACGATCCCTGACGGAGGTTGAACCAACGTGGCCGAGACCCCCGACGAGATCCTTCGCGCACTGGCCGACCCGGAACGGCTGGCGATCGCCGGCGCGCTCGCGCAGGTGCCGCGAACCGCTGCCACGCTGGCGAAGGACCTGGAACTGCAGCTCAACCGCGTCCGCAAGCATCTGAACCGCCTGACGGCGACCGGCGTGGCCCGCCTGGAGCCCGATCGCCGAACGTACCGTCTCGACACGGAGACACTCCGGTGGGCCGCCGAACAGGTCGGGCCGCCGCGGGATGCAGGTCTGGCGCTCGGCGCCGCGAACGACGACGAAGAGACCGTCCTTCGCACCTTCTTCCGGGACGGCCGTCTGACGGAGATCCCGGCCAAGGAAGGGAAGCGCAGGATCGTGCTGGAGCGGATCGCGATCGAATTCGAGCCCGGCGTCCGGTACGACGAGCGGGAGGTCAATGCCGTCGTCGGCCGGTTCTTCAACGATTACGCGTCTCTCCGGCGGTACCTCGTCGACGGCGGGTTCCTGGCACGCGAGCACGGCGAGTACTGGCGCGCGGGTGGGCGCGTCGATACGTAGCGGCCGCCCCGAACGCCTGTTCGGTGGACGGCTCGACGGACGCTGCGACCGATGCTAGGTTCCGGGCACCGCGAGGCGGCACTTCCCCCTTCCCTGCAGCTGGTGTCGTCGCGTCCCGATAACGGAAGAGATGGGCATGAGTCGGAACCGGAGGATCCGCATCGCCGCCGCCGTCACGGGCGGCATGCTGGCCGCATCCCTGTCTGCCGTGTCGGCGCACGCGAGTCAGCTGGGGACGACGCCGCCGCCTCCGACCGGTCCGTGCGCTATCGCCCGCGAGTACGGCGAGGCGATCCAAGAGTTCTCGATCCGGATCATCACGTGCGCGGCCACCCGCTGGCCGGTCGAGGGGGGCGCCGAGAAGGCCATCTGCATCGCACGTCGGGAGAGCGGGCTGATCCCGACCGCCAGCTCGTCCACCGGGATGTACGTCGGCCTGTTCCAGCACAGCGCCGCCGACTGGCCCCGTCGCTACGACGAGTGGACCCGACCCGTGTGGCGCCTCAAGGAGAACCCGTACAACGGCCGCACGAACGCCATCGTCACGATGCGGATGGCCAACACCGAAGGCTGGGGCCCCTGGGCCGGTGCCGGCTGCTGAGCCCGGCCGCGGGCGACCGGTGAGGGCTAGACTCGCCGGATGGTGACCAAGGACACGGGCGCTCCCGGGACCGAGAGCAGCGATCCTGACCACGTCCCCACCGTCGAAGACCGGATCGAGGAGCTCCGCAAGAGGAAGAAGGCAGCGCTCACCCCCGGAGGACCCGGAGCAGCCAAGAAACAGCATGACCGAGGCAAGCTCACCGCACGGGAGCGGCTGGACACCCTGATGGACCGCGGGTCCTTCGTCGAGACCGATCCGTTCGCGATCCACCGCGCACACGACTTCGGGATGGACAAGAAGCGGCCACCGGGCGACGGCGTGATCACCGGGTTCGGGACGATCGACGGGCGCAAGGTCTTCGTGGCATCGCAGGACTTCGGGGTCTTCGGCGGGTCCATGGGCGAGGTGATGGCTCAGAAGGTGTGCAAGGTGATGGACCTGGCGGTGCAGACCGGCGCGCCGTTCATCCAGATCAACGACTCGGGGGGCGCACGGATCCAGGAGGGCGCGGCCTCGCTCGCGGGCTACGGCTTCATCTTCGAGCGGAACGTGCGCGCGAGCGGCGTCATCCCGCAGATCAGCGTGATCATGGGCCCCTGCGCCGGCGGCGCCGTCTACTCGCCGGCCATCACCGACTTCACGTTCATGGTCAAGGAGACGTCGCACATGTTCATCACCGGCCCAGACGTGATCAAGACGGTGACGGGCGAAGAGGTCACGTTCGAGGAGCTCGGCGGTGCCATGACGCACGCGAGCATCTCGGGCGTCGCGTCGTTCATCGGCGAGGACGACGAGGATGTGTTGCAACGCGTGCGCTACCTGTTGTCGTTCCTGCCATCCAACAACCTGGAGGACCCGCCGGCCTACGCCACCACGGATGATCCCGACCGGCTGGACGAGGGTCTCACGCACCTCGTGCCGGACCGCGCGAAAGAGCCGTACGACATGCACGAAGTGATCCGCCGGGTGGTGGACGACGGCGAGTTCCTGGAGATCTTCCCGTTCTGGGCGATGAACATCGTCATCGGCTTGGCGCGGCTGGACGGCCGGTCGGTCGGCATCATCGCGAACCAGCCGAAGGTCCTTGGCGGGACCCTCGACATCGACGCCAGCGAGAAGGCGTCGCGGTTCGTGCGGTTCTGCGATGCGTTCAACATCCCGATCGTCACGTTCGTCGACGTGCCGGGGTTCCTGCCCGGCAAGGAACAGGAGTACGGCGGGATCATCCGCCACGGGGCCAAACTGCTGTATTCGTTCGCCGAGGCGACCGTCCCGCGGATGACGGTGATCACGCGCAAGGCGTACGGCGGCGCGTACGTCGTCATGAACTCGAAGCACCTGCGATCGGACGTCTCGTTCGCGTGGCCGACCGCCGAGATCGCGGTCATGGGCGCGGAGGGCGCGGTGAGCATCGTCTTCCGCAAGGAGATCGAGAAGGCAGCCGATGCCGACGCGAAGCGCGCCGACCTGATCGACGAGTACAAGCGCAAGTTCTCCACGCCGTACGCGGCCGCGGAACGAGGGTTCATCGACGACGTGATCGAGCCGGCCGAAACGCGACGGCGCCTGATCCAATCCCTGCGGATGCTCTCGACCAAGCGGGAGAGCGTCCCCGCGCGCAAACACGGGAACATCCCCCTCTAGTGGACGGCGAGCGGACGTTCGACCTGCCCGATGGGCTCACACCCGAGGAGGAGCGCGCCATCCTCACGGCGCTCGAGCGGTACTTCCTGCAGGAGAGCCCGAAGCCCGCTCCGTGGGTGCTCCAGGGGCGGATCGACGCGACGGGCCTCGGCGCCCTGCAGGCCCGCAAGCTCTCCCGGGAACCCTGGGCGATCCGCGCAGCGTTCGCTCGACGGGGCGTCGCTCCCATGCTTGGGCGCGGCGACGTCCGCTAGATGGCCGGCTCGACCACGTCGCACGGTCCCAACCGCCTCGCCGAGTCGCAGTTGGCCGAGACGCGCGCCATCGCACGCCGCGCGTTGTCCGGCGACGACGCGATCTGATGGCGGCCACGAAGTCCGCGGGGGATGCCACGCTCCACGACGCCACCGCGGCGTTCGCCGCCGAGGGATGCTCGCCCCCGCGCGCGTGGGGCAACGGCCCCGGTGACACGTACGGACGACATGACCACGACTACCACAAGGTGCTGTTCTGCCTCTCGGGCTCGATCGTGTTCCACACCGATGACGGTGCCGTCGAGCTGACCGCGGGTGACCGGCTGGATCTGGAGCCCGGCACCGGACACGGAGCGACCGTGGGCCCGCAGGGATGTCGATGTGTCGAGGCCTCCCGGTGAAGGTCGCGTTCCACGTCGACCAGCTGTGGTTCGAGAGCCCCGGAGGGATCGGCACCTATGTCTGGGAGCTCTTCCCCGCGCTCGGCGCCGAAGACCCCTCGATCGAGCTCGAACCGTTCCGATCGACCTGGCGACACGACCCGCCCCGGATGTGGCTCCTCTCGCGACCGCCGACGATCGTCCCGGGTCGGATCCGCACGCTGTATCCGTCGTGGAACCTGCTGCGCCGCCCGGCGCTTCCCGCATCGTTGGACGATTCCGCCATCGTGCATGCGACGAACCACGCCGCGGTCCCCCCGGTCCGGGCTGGCCAACGGCTCGTGGTCACCGTCCACGACCTGGCGTTCGAACGGTTCCCGGAGCTCTTCCCGCGCAGCTGGCGCTGGCTCTACCGAGCGGGACTGCGCGCGGCGGTGACGCGGGCCGACGCTATCCTCGTCCCTTCCCAGAGCACGGCCGACGACCTCATGGCGTCGACGTCGATCCCCGCCTCGCGCGTGCACGTGACGCCGTTGGCGCCGTCGCTCGCGACATCCGTCGGACCACCGGCCCCAACGCTCGCTCGCCTCGGCATCACCGCTCCGTACGTGCTGTCGGTGGGAACGGTGGAGCCGCGAAAGAACCTGGTCCGCCTGGTGCGCGCGTATCGGCAGGTCGCGCCCGACGTCGCGCACGCGCTGGTACTGACAGGTGCGCCGGGCTGGAGGAACGAGGAGCTGGAGGCGGAACTGGCGCGACCGGGACCCGGGACCGTCCTGCGGACCGGACCGGTGTCGGATGAGGACCTCGACGCGCTCTACCGAGGCGCCGACCTGTTCGCGTACCCATCCCTGTACGAGGGCTTCGGCCTGCCGGTCGTGGAAGCGATGGCGCGCGGGGTGCCGACCATGGCGTCGAACGTCTCGTCCCTCCCCCAGGTCGCCGGCGACGCAGCCCTGCTGGTGGACCCCACGGATGTCTCCGAGATCGCCGAAGGGCTCGCGCGCCTGTTGACGGAGCCGTCGCTGGCCGAGGATCTCCGGCAGCGAGGCCTTCAGCGCGCCGCGACCTTCACGTGGGCAGCGACCGCCCGCGCTACCCTCGACGTCTACCGACAGCTGACGGGAGCGCCGACGTCGTGAAGGTCTCGCTGATCTCGACCGTGAAGGACGCGTCGGCGCACGTGGAGGAATGGGTCGGTTCGCTGGCCGCGCAGACCCGTGCCCCCGACGAGGTGATCGTGGTCGACGGCGGCTCCACCGACGGCACGCCCGGATCGATCCGGCGCGCTGGCAGGCGACGCGATCACCGTGATCGAGGAGCGAGGCGCCAACATCGCGCGCGGCCGGAACCTGGCGATCGCGGCCGCGGCGCACGACGTGATCGCCGTTACGGACGCGGATTGTGTGCTCGATCCTGCGTGGCTCGAGCGGATCCTGGAGCCCATCGAGGCGGGAGCCGACGTCTCGATGGGCTTCTACCTCCCGGTCGTCGACGGGTTCCTGCAGGAGTGCATGGCGTCGGTCAACCTCCCGCTCGATCCCACCGAGGTGGACCCCTCGACGTTCATGCCCAGCGCGCGTTCGGTCGCCTTCCGTCGCGGATCGATCGACGCCGCGGGCGGCTACCCGGAGTGGCTCTCGATCGGCGAGGACATGTGGGTGAACCGACGTTGGCGCGAACTCGGCGTGGACATGCGGTTCGCGCCGGAGGCGGTGGTGCGGTGGCGGCTTCGGCCGACGTTGCTGGCCACCTGGACCCAGTACTTCCGGTACGCGCGCGGCGACGCCCAGGCCGCGATGTTCCCCGAACGCCATGCGGTGCGGTTCGGCGTGTACGCCGGCGCGGCCGCGGCACTGGCCTCGCACCGGCGCATCCTCAGGGTGGTCGCGGCCGCGGGTGCCGTCGCGTACGCGTGGGGACCCGTCCGACGGGCCTGGCGCCGCCTGCCGGATCCGGGCGCGCGCGCTGCCGCGACCGCCGTGGTCCCCGCGCTGATGGGATGGATCGACACGGCGAAGATGGCCGGGTACGCGGTCGGGTTGGTCGAGCGCGGACGTCCTCGGCACTGACCGCAAGTCACCGGGTCGCCCTGCCCAGCGGACGGCCACCAACGCTAGGCTCCGCGCATGCGTCGCGCCTCCGCCACCCTGTTGTCGTGCGCGCTCGTCGCCACATGCATCCTCGCGTCGCCGACGTCAGCGGCCGGGCCGCGCGGCGACGGCACGATCCGGCTGAAGGTCATGACGTTCAACATCCGCCAAGGCGGCGTCCACGGGGCGTTCTCGAAGTCGGTCGAGGCGATCCGTGCGGCGGACGCCGACATCGTCGGGCTCCAAGAGCCGTTCGGGCGCACGCGGAAGCTCGCTCGGGCGCTCGGCTGGTACGCGGCTCCCCGCCTGCACACGATCTCGCGGTTCCCGATCCTGCAGCCGGCCGGGAGCGGCGGGTTCTGGGGATGGGTCCTGGTGGCGCCGGGCAAGGTGGTTACCATCGCGAACATCCACAACCCGTCGTATCCCTACACGGTCAACATGATGCGGTTGGGCACGGCCACGAGGGCCGAGATCCTGGAGATCGAGCGGCACATCCGCGTCAGATGGATGCAGCCGTTCCTGGATGCGCTGGAGCCGCAGCTCCATGCGGGCGACCCCGTCTTCTTCACCGGGGACTTCAACGCGCCGTCCTGGCGCGACTGGACGCACGAGGTGGTCGCCGCCCTCGGCTGGCAGCCGGCGACGCTCCGCCACCGGGCGCCGCGGTTCTCGGTCCGCTGGCCAACGTCCCTGGTGATGGAGGAGGCGGGGTTCCGCGATTCGTTCCGCGAGGTCCGGTCCGACGCGATCGCGGAGCCGGGCTTCACATGGACGTCGGGACACCCCGGGATCTCCCCGTGGGACGTGTTCGACCGGATCGACTTCGTCTGGGCGGCCGGTGCCTCCGAGACCGTCGCGAGCCGCGTCGTTGGCGACGACGATCCCGTGTCCGACATCGTGGTGGAACCGTGGCCCTCCGACCATCGCGCCGTCGTCAGCACGTTCGACGTGGTGCCCGCCGACGCGCCCGACTTCGTGGCGCCACTCGATGTTCGCGTGCCGGTCGGCCGGCCCGTGAGCGGCGCGTTCCACGACGACGCCGATGCCGGGCGCACCCTGGGGGTTTGGACCCAGGATGCCGATCCGGCCGCCGACGAACCGCTCGTCTCGGCGACCGTGGACGCCGATGCGACCGATGGGACGATCGATCTGCCCACCGACGGGCTGACGCCGGGGACGTACGCGCTGGCGCTGGTCGGACCCGACGGCGTTCGGTCCCGTGCCGCGTTCGCGGTCGTCGATCCGCAGGCTCACGCGACCATCACGGTGGCCGAACGGCGATTCGCTCGAGGCGAGCCGATCGTCGTGTCGTGGACGAACGCTCCCGGCAACCGGTACGACTGGCTCGACCTGCATGCTGCGGAGGCCACCCCCACCACGGGCCGGCTCTGGTTGTGGCGCTACATCGATGCACGGGTGGTCGGTTCTGCGGCCTTCAAGGCCGAGGCGACGGGCAACTGGCCGTTGCCACCCGGCCGTTACCGCGTGACGCTCTGCATCGACGACGGCTTCGAGTGTCTGGCCACGACCGAGTCGTTCCGCGTCGTCGCGTAGGCCGGCCGGGTCTCAGCCCTCGGTGAAGCCGCCACCGGACTTTCGGCCGAGCCTGCCCGCCGCGACCATCCGTCGCAGGAGGGGTGGCGGCGCGTAGCGCTCGTCACGGAACTCGTCGAACAGGACCTCGCCGATGTTCAACATCGTGTCGAGGCCGATCAGGTCCATCAACGAGAGGGGCCCCATCGGGTGGGCCAGACCCAGCCGGACGGCGGTATCGATGTCCTCGCGCGTCGCGAAGCCTTCGTCGAGCAACCGGACGGCGTCGTACAGGTACGGCACGAGCAGACGGTTCACGATGAAGCCCGCGTGGTCCTTCGATCGGACGCATGTCTTGCCCAGCACGTCCGTTCCGTAGTCGCGGATGAAGGTGTACGTCGCTTCGGAGGTGGTGAGGGCGGGCGTCAGCTCCAGCAACGCCATGACCGGCGGCGGGTTGAAGAAGTGCATCCCGATCACGCGATCCGGGCGCCCCGACGCGACGGCGAGCTCCACGATCGGGATCGAGGAGGTGTTGGACGCGAGGACCACTTCGGGTCGCGTGACCTCACCGAGGGTTCGGAAGATCCCGAGCTTGGCCCCCAGATCTTCGGTCGCGGCCTCGATCACCAGGTCCGACCTGTCCAGGCCGCCGAGATCGGTGATCCCGCGCACACGTCCGAGGAGGACCTCGGCGTCCGCCGCCTCGACCTTGCCTCGGTCGACGGCCTTGCCGACCGACCGTTCGATCGACGACCGCCCGCGGGACACGAGCTCGTCGCTGCCTTCCACGTACGTGACGTCGGCGCCCGCGCGCGCCAGGACCTCCACGATGCCGGAGCCCATGAGGCCGCAGCCCACGACCCCCACGTGCCGAACGTCCCGCAGATCCACGGACCTTCCTCCACCTCGCCTTTGTCGGCCGCCAGCCTACAATCCAACGCATGAGCGCTCGACGACGCCTCGCCACGTTGGCGGTCGCCGTGGCCGGCGTGCTCGCCGGGCACTGGCTGACCTACATGGCCGTGGCGCCGATCGCCGACTCGCGGGCGACGTTCCTGCATGACACGGGCCACGCGTATCTGGGCATGGCGAACGACCTCGCGTTGATCGTCGCGCTCTTCGCGATCGCCACCATGTTCATCGGGCAGCTCACCAGCCCCGTGGCCACGGGTGGCGTCCCGGGGATCACCGCACGTGTCGTCCGGTTCCAGGTGAGCGCGTTCGTCCTGCTCGAGGTGCTCGAGCGCGTCACGTCGGGCTCCCCCTTGAGCGAACTGATCCGCACCGGGATCCTCCCGATCGGGATCGTCGCGCAGATCGGGATCGGGTTGATCGTGGCCCGCGCGATCCGCTGGCTGCTCCGCACGGCCGATCGCGTTGCCGTCGCGCTCGGCCGAGGCGCCGTTCCCGCTCGCCGGATCGTGGCGAGGACGGTGCGCCCGCAACCGGTCTTCATCCCGGCCGCACGGACCCTATCCGCGGTCGGGGTTCGCGGTCCGCCTTCGGCTGTCTGATCGAAGAACCATCGCGCTCCGTGCGCGACCATCAGACAACCGGAAGGAGCTCCATCCATGCGCATCAGCGCGAGACTCGCGGCTGCGGCGGTCGTCGCCGCGACCATGCTCGTCTTCCTGTCCACAAGTGCGTCCGCGCACGGACACGCGGGCGAGGGCGACCTGGAGATGACCATCGGGTTCGCCGTCGAACCGGCCTACGCCGGACAACCCAACGGGGTCCAGCTGTTCCTGGTCCACGACGGACATGACGTGATCGACCTGAAGGACACGCTCCAGGTCGAGGTGTCGTTCGGCGACCAGACCTCCGAGCCGATGACTCTCGAACCGTGGTTCGAGATCGGCGAGTGGGGAACGCCTGGGGAATACCGGGCGACCTTCACGCCGTCGCAGCCCGGCGACTACACGTTCCACTTCACCGGTACCGTCGACGGGGAGGACGTCGACGAGACGATGTCGTCGTCACCCACCACGTTCGCGTCCGTCCAGGACATCGCTTCGTCCGAGTTCCCGCAGTTGGACGCGCCGTCCACGACGGAGCTCGCGGATCGCATCGAACAGGAGTCGACCCGAGCGGCCGACGGGGTGGCGCAAGCCGAACAGGCAGCCTCGGAGGCGAACGACGCCGCGTCCTCGGCGAAGGCCGTCGGGATCGTGGGGATCGTCGTCGGCGCGATCGGCCTGCTCGTCGGAGCCGTTGCCCTCATGGCTGCGAGGAAGCGAGCGTAGGCCCACATGCTGGCGCACGGGGGAACCCCGGACGAGCAGGTCGCGATGGTCACGGTCATCGCCGGTCTTTGGCTGGGATGGGCGGGTCTGTCCCGGATCCGCCGGAAGGGGTTCCCCCGCTTGCCGCTCGGTGGCGCATACGGGCTCGCGGTCATCGGGACGGCGATCGTCGTGGCCGGTCTGACCCTCCCCCCGCAGTTCATGCACCCCAACACCACGCCACCGCCGAGCTCGTCGGCCACCCGCCCCGCATCTACCGCCACGCTCGCGATCGTGCAGCCCGCGGAGGGGCGATCGGTGTCGGGTGCGCAGCTGGAGGTCGTGATGACGCTCGACGGCGGCCGCATCGTGGACACGGCGAGCACCAGGCTCACCCCGGACACGGGACACGTCCATCTCTCCCTCGACGGGAGGCTCGTCTCCATGACGTACGGACTCGTGCAGCTGGTGGAGGTGCAAGGCCTATCCCCCGGAACCCACACGCTCGAGGCGGAGTTCGTCGCGGCGGACCACGGACCATTCGTGCCGCGGGAGCTCGCTCGCACGACGTTCACGGTGGAAGGGGACGCATGAGCCGCCTCGCTCGGGCGGTGCTCGCGCTCGGCGTCGCCGGCACGTTCGTGCTCCTGCTCGCCACCACCGCGTCGGCTCATGCGAACCTGGCCGGATCGGACCCGGCCGCGGACGCCCTGCTGGAACAGGCGCCCAACGTCGTCACGCTGTCGTTCACGGAGCCGCCCGATCCGAAGCTGTCCAGCGTCCACGTCCTGGACGTCAACGGTGCCAACGTGGAAGCGGGGCCGGCGGAGCCCGTGTCCGGCAAGGATGCGCTCCGGGTCCCGCTGCCGGCCGAGCTCCCCGACGGCGTGTACACGGTCAGCTGGCGCGTCGTCTCCGAGGCGGACGGACATGCGACGGCCGGAGCGTTCAGCTTCGGGGTGAACGTGGCACCGGGGGACGTCGTCACGCCGAGCGTGCCGATCTCCTCGTCGCCGCCGCCCTCGATCGCCGGCGTCGTGGGCAAGGTCTGCCTCTACGTCGGTCTCGCGCTGTCGTTCGCGGCGGCCACCGTGGGCACCTTCGCGTTCGGCGGAGTGGTGCCCGCTCGGCGCGCGGTGCTCTCGATCGCGGCGGCGGCCACCGTGGTCGGCGCGGTCGTCATGCTCTTCGCGGAGCGGGCGACGCTGGAGGTATCGATGGGCGACCTCTTGTCGTCGTCCACCGGTATCGACTATCTCTGGCTCCTCGGCGGAGCCGCGTTCGCGGGCATCGCGTCACTGGACGCGGCGCGCCGCTCCGACCGGCGCTCGCTGGGCGTGGTCGGGGTCGCCGCGGCGGCGGCCATGCTCATCCGCGCCAGCGGAGGTCACGCCGCCGCCGCGGCGACCCCGATGCTGGACGTCGGCCTGCAGTGGTTCCACTTCATGGCCGCGAGCGTGTGGATCGGCGGCCTGGCATCGGCCTTCCTGCTGGTCCGTGAGCGCCGCACGGCCGAGGGCGCCGAACCGATCGCCGAGATCCGCCGGTACTCGATGTTCGCGGGCGTCGCGCTGGCCGTCGTCGTGATCACCGGCCTCGTCCGGGCGACCCACGAGCTCGGCGGCATCTCCGAGCTCTTCCAGCTGTTCGACGGCTCGTACGGCACCACCCTCGCTATCAAGATCGTCGTCGTGATCGCGTTGATCGCTCTGGGCGCGTTCAACCGGTACCGCTCGATCCCTCGCATGGGCGCGCAGCGGGGGCTCCTCACGAAGGTCATGACGATCGAACTGGTCGGAGCCATGGGGGTCTTCGGGCTCACCGGCACGCTGACGAGCCTGGCACCCCGGCCACCCGGGACCCCTCCTCCCCCACCCCCGCCGAGCGTCACGGTCATCGGCAGCGACTTCGCGACGACGATGACGGTCCGGCTCGTCGCCTCGCCGGGCGCCGCCGGATCGAACGCGTTCGACGTGTACGTCACCGACTACGACTCCGGCGCTCCGCTCGACGCCACCGACGTCTCCCTCCGCTTCGAACCGGTGGGGCGGTCAGATGTGGGAACCAGCACGCTCGAGCTGATGCGGGACGGCAACCGCTGGAAGGCGACGGGCACGCAGCTGTCGATCGCGGGGGTCTGGGACGTGACCGTCGTGATCCAGATCGCCGCGACGGGCTCCGAGATCCCGCTGACGCTCGTCACCCGTATCCCCGGCCAGCGAGTGACCGTCGCGACCGCGGAGGGACAGCCGGACATCTACTCGGTCACCTTCCCCGACGGTGAACAGATCCAGATGTACAACGACCCGGGCCGGCCTGGGACGGACGAGTTCCACCTCACGGTGTTCGATGTGGACGGGACGGAACTGCCGATCAGGCCGCCCACGATGGTGGCGGTCGCGCCGGACGGCACCGCGACCCCGCTTCCGCCGCGCCGGTTCTCCTCCGGCCACTTCGTGGGCGATCTGACCCTCGTGGAAGGCCGATGGGCGTTCTTCGTGCAGGTGAACACCCGCGACGGCCGCGTCCTGGTGGCATCCTTCGAGCAGACGATCTGAAAGGGATCACCGATGCGAGCCGTTCAGCACCGCGGAGTACTCCTCGCGGTGGCCCTCGCCGCATCCCTGGCCACCGCCGCGTGCGGGAGCGGCGACGGCTCACCGAGCGCGACGCCGCCGCCCACGACCACCCCAACGGTGAGCGCCGACCGTCCGTCCAGCCCGGCGAAGCTGAAGATCCTCTCTCCCACGAACGGGCAGGTCGTCAACGGGACCACCGTCGAATTGCGGATCTCGCTCAAGGACGCCGTCGTCGTGCCCGCGACGACGACCGACATCGTTCCCGACGAGGGGCACCTCCATGTCATCCTGGACGACCAGCTCATCTCGATGACGGGAGACACGACGCAGTTGCTCGCGAACCTGGCGTCCGGTCAGCATCTGGTGAAGGTGGAGTTCGTCGCCTCCGATCACGCGCCGTTCGATCCACGCGTGATCGTGGTCGTCGCCTTCGAGGTGGCGCCGTGATCGGCGCCTCGTCGCGGGCACGGCAGCAAACGGATACGTGGCTCGTTCTCCCCGTGATCGCCGGGGTCGGGATGCTCCTGCTTCGCACGCGGATCCTCGAGGCACCGGACACGACCAGGATCCTGCTCCTCACGACGGTCTTCGGAGCGATCCTCCTGACCTCGCTCCTGGTGCCGGTGGCGGCCGATGTCGCCCGGATGTCCCCGGGGGCGGTGGCCGTCGTGGGCCTGGCCGGCGTCGCCCTCGCGACCCTCGCCGCCGGGACGGCCGGTGGCCGCACCGCTGGGGGCGGCGGCGCTCCCGCTCGCGCTGTTCGCCGCCGTGGCCGAGGAGGCGTTGTTCCGTCGCGCGGCCTACGGCTGGCTCGCGCGCTCCGGTCCCGCGATCGCCGTCGGCGGATCCGCGCTCCTGTTCGCCGCGATCCACGTGCCGCTCTACGGCCTCGCGGCGTTCCCGGTCGACCTGGGCGCCGGCCTGCTGCTTTCGTGGCAGCGGTGGGCTGCAGGGACGTGGACCGTCCCGGCAAGCACGCATGCCGCAGCCAACGCGATGGCGGTGCTGCTCCGATGAGGCCGCGTCTCGCGGCGATCGCATGCTGCCTGGTGATGGTCGGCACGGCCTGCACGCGCGGCGACGACGCCGAGCCGATCCGGGTGGGCGCCGTCTATCCCCTGTCCGGCGCGCAGGGTCCGGGCGGCATCGACGAGCACCGAGGCGTCCTGTTGGCCGCCGATCTCGCGAACGAAGGCGGGGGCGTGGACGGCCGGATCGATCAGCATCGAGTCGGTCGACACACCCGGCTCCGACGCGGCGGCCGCGGCGATCGACCGCTTGCGGTCGGTAGGTATCGACCTGGTGCTCGGCAGCTACGGAAGCACGATCTCCGCGCCCGCATCCTCGGAGGCGGCCGAACACGGCATGCTGTTCTGGGAGACCGGGGCCGTCGGGATGCTGCCGCCCGCCTCCGACCGCGGCGGTCTGACGTTCCGCGTGCCGCCGACCGGTGAGGTGTTGGGACGGGCCGCCATCGCGTTCGTCGCCGATCGTGTGGCACCCGACCTGCAGCGCGACCCGGCGGATCTCCGATATGCCGTGTCGTTCGTCGACGACGCGTACGGCCGCTCCGTCGCCTCCGGTGCGGAGGCCGAGCTCCGAGCACGCGGCCTTCCCAACGTCGGCAGCTTCGGGTACGACTTCCGAACGGTCGACATGGCGAAGCTCGTCAGGCGGATCGCCGACGCCCGGCCGGACGTCCTGTTCGTCTCGGCGTACCTCGAGGACGCCATCGCCCTTCGTCGGCAACTCGTCGCGCAGGACGTTCCGCTGCTCGCGAACATCGGCACGTCGTCGAGCTACTGCATGCCGGCGTTCGGGGAGACGCTGGGACGCGGACGCGGTCGGCGTGTATGCATCGGACAAGCCGTCGGCTTCCACGATCAACCCCGACGGATTGCGCCCCGCCGCTCGCGCGCTGCTGCTCCGTGCGAACGACGCCTACTCCGCGCGCTGGGACGAGGAGATGAGCCCGGCGGCGCTCGCCGGGTTCTCCGCCGCGTGGGCGTTGTTCGCCGACGTGCTTCCCGCAGCCACGTCGCTGGAGCCGGCCGACGTCGCGGCCGCCGCGCGCGCGATCGAACCTGCCGCCGGGCAGCTTGCCGAACGGGAGCGGCCTGCGCTTCGGAGCGCTCGGGACGGCAGATGCCGGCGACAACATCGCCGCGGCCAGCGTGATCTGGGAGTGGGTGGCGCCGGGAGAAGCCGCCGTCATCTGGCCACCGGCGTTCGCCACCGATGCGATGGACCCGAGCGCGTCGGACGCCTGGTGAGGCGCCGCGGCGCGATCGTCGCCGGCGTGGCTGCTGTGGCGGCCTATGCCGGGCTCGCCGCGCTGTCGGGACATCTGTCGCCGCTCGCGCGTGGTCCGCTCCTCGACGGTCATCGGACCCCCGCAGCCGTACCGATGGGTCAGCCCGCCGCCCGACCTCGCGGAGGACAACCAGGTGCCGTCCGCGGGCGTGTTCCCCGTGCCGCTCGGTCCCGGCGGCTCAGAGGCGCAGGCGTTCGTCACGTCCGACGACCAGGTCACGGTCGTGGTGCCCGAGGGCGCGTTCAGGAAACGGCCCGGCCAGATCGAGGTGACCCTCACGGTCGAGCCGGTCGACCCATCCACGCTGTCATCAGCCGGGGGACGACGTCGCTGCCTTCGGCAACGCGTACCGGTTCAGTGCTTCGTACGCCCCGTCCGGCGATCCGGCGACGTTGGCGCTTCCGCTCGACGTGACGCTGCTGTACCCCCTGACCTGGGATCCCCACGCGGACCTCCACCAGATCTTCACGTCCGCCGACGGGACGGCCTGGGTAGCGCAGGAGGGCTCCGACTCGCTGGCGCAGCAGCAGGCCGAAGGGCCACTCCCGGAGCTCGGCTACGCGATGGCCGCGGGGGAACGTCAGGAGGTGCCGGTCGACCCGGCAGACGACGGAGGCTCCTCGAGCATCGCGATCGTACTGATCGTGCTCGCGGGATGCATCGGCCTCGTCGGGATCGGACTCATCGTGCGCGGCCGCGGACGGGGTCTAGCCACTTCGGGCTAGCCGCAGGCGTCGACCAGCAGCGGGTACGGGTTCAGCGCGTCGCCGATCACCGTGTAGCCGTAGTAGCTCGTCGGCCACCCCGACGGGAACGAGTTCGGGTGGAACTCGAAGTGGTTGTGGTTGATGCTGCCGGCGTCCCCCGTGCTTCCCACGTAGCCGATCACGTCACCTGCCTGCACGGAGCCCGTCGAGTGATCCGAGTACGAGGACAGGTGCGCGTTGTACGTGTAGCCGGGGGCGCCGCTCACGATGACTGCCAGGCCACCCAACCCGTTCGGGCTCTGGCTCGCGTAGCCGTCGAACGTCGCGTAGATCGGCGTGCCGAACGGCGCGATGATGTCCACCCCCGCGTGCAGGTGATAGCCGCCCGCGTACCGCGGCGCCCCGAACCCGTCGCCGAACGCGCGCGGCTGACCGACCGGGCATACCTGCAGCGTGCCCGCCCAGCCCGCCGGGCATCGCGACCGCGGCGTGCGGCGTGCCGCCGTACGAGAATTGCGTTCGCAGCCACGCCTGGCGTTTCTTCGAGAGCTTCTTGGCCAGCTCCTCGGCCTCCGCCTTCTTCGAGGCGATCTCGTTGAACGTCACGGTCGCTTGCTGGAGCAGCTCCGTGACCTCCTGGCGCTTGTCACGGACCTTGGCGACGACCGCCTGTTGGGCGTCTTGCAGCGACTCGAGGTTCTCCTCTTTCGCCGACAGGACGTTCTTCGTGTTCTGGACGTCGGTCGCCAGGTCGGCGTCGTTCGTGGCGACCACGTTCACGAACTCCAGCCGATCGGTCAGATCGGAGAACGACGAGGCGCCGAGGAGGAACTCCAGGTCCGACCCCGGTCCCTGCATGAACAGCGTGCGCGCCCGCTCGTTCAGCTGCGCCACGATGGCGTCGTACCGCTCGCGCGCCTGCGCCAGCGACAGCTGCGTACGCAGCAGCTCGGCCGTGAGTCGCTCCAGCCGTCCCTGCTCGCGGTCGAGCTCGACCGCGAGCTCGTTGGCGCGCAGGCTGATCGCGTCGAGCTGTCGCTGCTGCGCGTGCACCTCCCGGGCGAGCTGCGCGACGCGGTCCTTGGCGGCTTCGACCTCCTGAGCGCTGGGCGGATCCGCGGCAGCCGACGTCGCGAGGCTCGCCGTCGCGACCAGCGCGAACGTGACAGCCACGAAGCGGAACAACGCGGGGAAGCGCTTCAGCCGTTTCGTCATCAGGTCTCGTCGATGCTGACCGGTGATCGCACGAGCGACAACCGGGAAGCTCGCATGAGACTGACGCCCGGGCACGCCGGATGCAACCACCCGGGGTCACACGAGCGGTCCCTACAGCTCGCTGACCAGCACGTTCAGCCGTTCGCGCTCACGATCAGCCTTTGCGCGCTCGCACGATCGCTCCGAACATCTGGTCGGTGAGCTCGCTCGTGGGATCGATCGCGATGTCGGTGAAGCCGGCGGCCGAGAGCTCTCGCGTGTACTCCTCGAACGAGAGCGCTCCGGCGATGCAGCCGACGTAGCTCCCGCGTTCGGCCCGGTCGGCGGGCGCCAGCTCGTCCGCGGCGACGACGTCGCTGATCCCCAGCCGCCCACCCGGACGGAGCACGCGGAACATCTCCGCCACCACCCTGGGCTTGTCCGTCGACAGGTTGATCACGCAGTTCGAGATGATCACGTCGACGGACGCGTCGGGAAGCGGGATCGTCCTCGATGTACCCCTTGAGGAACTCGACGTTCGTCGCCTGGGCCTTCCGGGCGTTCTCCCGCGCGAGCTCGAGCATCTCGTCGGTCATGTCCAGGCCGTACGCCTTGCCGGTGGGACCGACGCGCCTGGCCGAGAGCAGCACGTCGATGCCGCCTCCCGAGCCCAGGTCGAGCACGACCTCACCTTCGCGGAGCTCCGCGACCGCGGTCGGGTTGCCGCACCCCAGACTCGCCAGCACGGCGTCCTCGGGCAGGTCACGTCGTTCGGTCACGTCGTAGAGCTGCACACCCAAGCCGTCCTTCGGGTCGCAGCAGCCGGCCTCGGCATCCCAGTCGTTCGCGGCCATGCCGTCCTTCACCGAGCGCGCCGCGGCCGCGTAGCGCTCCCGTACCTCTTCGCGAAGCTCGCTCATCGTGCTCCTCCTCCATCGAACCGCACCACGTCGCCCAGCCGGCGAACGGCGTCCTCGCGCAGCGAGTAGTAGGCCCACACGCCGCGTTGCTCCCGTTCCAGCAGGCCGGCGTCGACCAGCTTCTTCATGTGGAAGCTCACGGTCGGCTGCGACAGCCCCAGCAGGTCGGTGAGGTCGCAGACGCACACCGGTTCGCCGGAGACCGCGAGCAGGTTCACCACGCGCACCCGGTGCGGATCGGAGAGCGCCTTGAACAACGTCGCGGTCAGCTCCGCATCGACGTGGGACATGCCCGCTCGGGCGATGGGCACACAGCAGGCCGCCGGTGCGGCATCGGCCGCTTCGTGGAGCTCCAGCTCGCTCACGGAACCCATCGGGATCCTCCCGTCTCTCCACTACGTATCGACGCCCATCGATGGATGAGAACCTACCGCCATCGATCGATATCCGTCAATGTCCTAGCGATCGGACGATGGGAGCGACGAGGGCTCGGCGCGGGGCAACGGGAGGGCGGCTTCGATCAGCTCGGGTTCGAGCAAGGCCTGCCGCCAGTGATGCGCATCCAGGCGGTCCCGCGCTTCACCGACGACCTCCGGCCCTCCGACGACGTCGTCCCTGAACAGCTTCGCCGTCCACCAGACCTGAGCGGCGTGCGCGTTCCAGCCCTTCCGGGTCCGTGACTCGAGCTCGACGGCCGCCAGAGCGAACCCGAGGGCGGTGTCGCGGTCGTCCGTCGCGAGCGAGAGGACGGCCTGGCTCACCAGCAGCGCCGTCGAGGTTCCCGGCTCGAGCTCCGCCAATCGGGAGGCGGGATCCTCCATCGTCTGCACGGCCCCGTTCAGGTCGCCGCGGAGCACCTGGATCTTCATCAGCTCCGACGCCGTCCACGTGACCAGACCGCGCTCCTTCAGTCCTCGGCAGAGCACGAACGCTGCCCGCAGCTCGGCCTCCGCCTCCTCCATCCTCCCCAGCAGGCGATACGTCACCCCGCGGTCGCCGATCGCGCCGGCCAGCTCCCACCGCGCGCCGAGCTCGCGGTACGTCTGGATCGCGGCCCCGGAGTGTTCGAGCGACGTCTCGAGGCGGAGCATGTGTCGGAGCGCGAGCGCCACCTTCTCCTCCGCGGTCGCGATCGCGAACTCCTGCCCGGAGTCGCGGCCGATCTCGAGCCCTTCTTCGGCGAGCGCAAGGGCGTCGGCCTCATCGCCTTCTTCGGACGTGACGGACGACAGGCTGACCAGCGCGCGGACCTCCGACCAGCGATCCGGACGCTCCGGGTTGGATCGCGCCGCCTCGAGAGCCTCGGTGAACATCGTGCGAGCGCCCGCGAGATCGTCGCGCCAGAACGGTACCCAGCCGGCCATCAAGAGCGTGCGAGACAGCACCGACGCGTCGTCGAGCTTGCGCGCGGCCTCGAGGGCCCGCTCGAACATGGCCGCGGCGGCATCCGCATCACCGCGGATCGTGAGGATGATGTCGGCCAGGAAGCGCGAGGCGTGCGATGTGACGTAGTCGCCCGCGTCGACAAGGAGCGCGTGCTCCAACACCTGCTCGGCCCGCTCGTACTCCCCCAGCCAATACAGCGACTCCCCCAGCTTGGACAAGATGACGGCTTCGTTCGGGCCCCAGTGTTCCTCGGGCCCTGCCAATGCCAGCGCGTGTTCGTAGTGGTCCGCCGCCGACTTCGCCTCGATGCGTCGGCGGGCCAGGTCCCCGGCGCGAGCCAGCGCGTCGACCGCCCGGTCGGCGATCGAGCGGTCGCGCGGGTTGAGGTCGAGGCCGGCGATCGCCGCCTGCTCCAGGTGGTACGCGATCGTCCGTGGGTACTTCTCGGCGCTGGCGGGCTCGGACAGGCGGTTGGCCACCCGCAGATGCAGGCGCTGACGCTCGCGCTTGGCCAGGCTGTCGTACGCGACGTCGCGCAGGACTTCGCTCCGGAACCGCCACGCATCCTTGCGACCGGCCTCCGGCACCAGGAACTCGACGTCTTCCAGCTCGGCCATGACCTCTTTACGCGGCTCGGCGACCAGGGACAGCTCCGACGCGTCGAACGCCCCGCGCGCGAAGACCGACGCCTTGCGGATCAGGTCGCGGGCAGCCGGGGACAGCGAGTCCATCCGTGACGCGATCACCGCTTGGACCGTGGGCGGCAACATGCCCGCCGAGGGCGCGGCGCCGGTCGGCGGCAACACGTCCTCGTCACGCAGCAGCATGCCCGTGATCTCCACGATGAACAGCGGATTGCCGCCGGCATGCTCCGCCACGCGGATCGCGTCGTCGCGCAGCAGGTCCCCCGCCTCCATGGCGAGCTGCGCGGCATCCTCGGTGGAGAGCGGCTCGACCCAGAGCGTCACGGCATCGGCGAGCCCGCCCGCCCAGCCCGGCAGCTCGTCGAGGAAGCCCCACCGCGCGACGCAGATCACCAGGAGCGGCAGCCGTCGGCCGTCGCGCACCAGGCGCTCGATGAGGTCGAGCAGCAACGGCTCCGCCGCGTGGAGGTCCTCGAAGACCAGGACCACCGGTCCCTTCACCGTCAGTCCTTCGATCATGGCGAGCACGCCGCGCCGGATCTCCGCGCTGTGATATCGGTTCTCGTGGTTGGCGTCCTCACCCAGCCCCAGCGCGAAGCTCAAGCGCTGCGCCACCTTGTCGGCGTCCTCCGGGCCGACCCATCCAGCTGCGGCTCGCTGCAGACGTTCGAGCAGCTCCTCGGACGGCATGTCCTCGTTCCCGTCGATCGCGGTGAGGATCATCTGCCCCAGCGGCCAGAACGTGACCTGTTCCTCGTACTGGCTCGGCCGGCCGCTCAACACCGTCACCTCGTCGTCGTCGACGCCGTCCAGGAACTCCTCCACCACCCGGGTCTTGCCGATGCCGGGCTCCCCGAGGAGCGTCACCAGGTGCGCACGACTGCGTTCTCTGACCCGCTCGGAGGTGTCCGTCAACAACGCCAGCTCGCGCCGACGGTCGACGAACGGGATCGTCGATCGTGTAGAACGCGGCGCCAGCCGGAGCACGAGCCACGCGGGGATCTCCCCGTCGAACTCTTTCGGGACGATCGTGCGCATCTCGCCGAACTCGACCGCGTCCTTCACCAGCTGATGCGTCGTGGGGCCGACCAGCACCTCGTCGGGGGCGGCGGCCTGCTGCAGACGCGCGCCGATGTTCACCTCCCCGCCGATCACGAGGCCCCGATCGGCAGCGGTCCCCACCGCCACGAGCCCCGTGTTGATCCCCACGTGTACCTGCATCGGGGTCGGGAGGCCGAGCTCCCGGCCCAACCGGGGGGCGCGAGCGACCACGGAGAGCGCCGCGCGGATCGCCCGCACGGCGTCGTCGTCATGCGACGTCGGCACGCCGAACACCGCGAGCACCGCGTCGCCGATGAACGATTCCGCCCTGCCCCGGAGCCATTCGACCTCTTCGGTCACCATGCCGTGGAACGCGGCGAGCACCTCGCGGAAGCGCTCCGGATCGAGCTGGTTCGCGAGCTTGGTTGATCCCACCAGGTCCACGAAGACCACCGTGACGAGCCGGCGTTCCGAAGCTGGCTCGATCGCCACCGGGGCACCGCAGTTGGGACAGAACTTGGCGTCGCGAGGCAGCGGCTCACCGCACCGGGAACACGTCGCGTCGCTCACCTGCCAAGGATACGGAGGGCCGGGGCCGGACCTACGGTTGTCCCAGGATCTTGGCCTTCTGCGCCTGGAACTCAGCCTCGGTGAGGACACCTTTGGCGCGGAGGTCCGCCAGCCGCTCGAGCTCGCTCACGGTGGACGGAGCGAGCGGTGGCGCGGCGGGGGGCGCGTCTCCATGCGCGGCCGTCGTACCCGCCGGGCGGAACATGCGTTGCTGATTCAGCTCGCCCTGGTGGTAGATCGTCTTCTGCACGTCTTCCGGGTTGCGGATCGCCTTGAACTCCTCCCGACCCGCCTCGCTCGCGGATTGCACGACGAGCGTTCCCGCACCGATGATCCGCTCGAAGATGCCTTGTTTGAACCGCACATCGTTGATCGCCTCCAGCGGGATCTCGAACGAATGCTTCGCGATCCAGCCCTCGCGGTGGATCAACCGATCGCTCGTGACCACGAAGTAGGAGGTCAGCCACCACACCAGCCGGCGGATCGGATACGCGATCAGGAGGATCACCATCGCCCCCAGGACCACGGGACTCACGACGTCCCCGCCGACCGTCGAGATCAGCCAGATCCCTGCGATGACGACGCCGAGCGTCGCCAGCCCGGGAAGGAACAAGGCGATCCAGTGCGGCCGGAGGTCGAGCACGAGCTCCTCGCCCGGCACCAGAAGTCGTTTCGGGAACGGCATGGCCGGACGGTACCGCGCAGCTTCTTGCGGGGCAACCTCCGACCGCCTCGGTCACGCGCCACCGAGATGGCGGACCTCGCCGGACGTCACCGTCTCCGTACCATCCCGCGTGCGGACCACGAGCCCCCCGTGATCGTCGACGGCGATCGCCCGCCCGCGGACCGGAGGCCCATCCAGCCGTTGGACCTCGACCTCGCTCCCGAGCGTCGCGGAGACCGCGGTCCAGTCCTCGACCACGCCGACGGGAATGCGCGCGTATCCGTCGTGGAACCGCTGCAGGAACGCGGTGAGGATCGCGGCGGGGTCGACCGAGCCCAGCCCCGCCGCGGCCTCGACGCCGGCCGGGGGCCGGAGGTTCAGGCCGACCCCCACGACGGCGTACCGGAGTCGTCCGTCGACGACGGACGACTCCGTCAGGATGCCCCCGACCTTCGCTCCCGCAAGCAGCAGATCGTTCGGCCATTTGCAGCGGACCTCGATCCCGGCGACGTCGGCGACGGCCCGGGCCATCGATGCGCCGGCCAGCAGCGGGATCGACCCGGCCGCGTCGGGCGCCAGTGGCGGCCGGAGCACGAACGAACACATCAGCGCCGCCCCCGGTTCGTCGATCCAGGTCCTGCCCAGGCGTCCTCGGCCGGCGGTCTGATGTCCGGCCGCCACCAGGGTCCATTCAGGGGCGCCTGCCTCGGCCAGCTCCCGCGCCGTCGCGTTGGTCGAGCCGGTAACCTCCTCGAAGCGCACGGGCGCCTCGACACCGATCGCCGCGAGCGCACGTTCGAGTTCGGTCACCGACAACATCGGTTTGACTCCCTTCGAGGGGTCCCTGATTATCGCGAGCCAGCCGTGGCGACGAAACAGAAGGTCCTGATCGCCAACCGAGGCGAGATCGCGGTCCGCATCATCCGGACCTGCCGAGACCTCGGTCTCCCCACCGTCGCCGTCTACTCCGACGCCGATCGTGACGCGCTGCACGTGGAGATGGCCGACCAGTCGTTCCGGATCGGCCCGGCGCTGGCCTCGGAGTCGTACCTGTCGATCGGCGCCATCCTCGAGGCGGCGCGCAAGGCGCGGGCAACCTTCATCCATCCCGGGTACGGCTTCCTGGCAGAACGCGCGCATTTCGCGAAGGCGGTGGAGGAATCGGGGTTCACGTTCGTGGGTCCCTCCGCCGAGGCGATCGAGATGATGGGCGATAAGGCGGCGGCACGGGTCGTGGCCGACCGCAGCGGCGTGCCGATCGTCCCGGGAACGCCGGAGCCCGTCGACATCCGTCACGCGAAGAAACAGGCGGAGCGTGTGGGGTTCCCGTTGCTCGTGAAGGCCGCATTCGGTGGCGGAGGCAAGGGGATGCACGTCGTCCGCGACGCCGACCACCTGGATGAGATGCTCCGCCGGGCGGCGCGCGAGGCGCAGTCGTACTTCGGCCGGCCCGAAGTCTTCTTGGAGCGCTACGTCGACCGCGCCCATCACGTCGAGGCGCAGATCATCGCCGACACGCACGGCAACGTGTTCTTCCTGGGCGAGCGCGACTGTTCGGTCCAGCGGCGGCACCAGAAGCTGATCGAGGAAACGCCGTCGCCGGTGATGGATGAGGCGATGCGGACGCGATTCGCCGAGGCCGCGATCGCATTGACGAAGGAGTCCGGCTACGTCAACGCCGGCACGATCGAGTGCATCGTCGACGAAGACGGCTCGTTCTACTTCCTGGAGATGAACACGCGGCTGCAGGTCGAGCACACCGTGACCGAGATGGTGACCGGCTACGACCTGGTCGCCCTCCAGCTGCAGGTGGCCATGGGCGAGGAGCTCGACCTGGTCGATGCGCCGAACGGGGCGGCGATCCAGTGCCGGATCAACGCCGAGGATCCCGGACGCAACTTCCTTCCGGGACCGGGACGGATCACGCGATACGAGGAGCCGGGCGGCCCGTTCGTCCGCGTCGACTCCGGCGTGACGGTCGGGCGCCAGATCCCCGGCGACTACGACTCGATGTTCGCCAAGCTGATCGTCTCGGGCGAGGACCGGGAACGCGCGCGCAAGCGGATGCTGCGAGCACTCTCGGAGTTCAAGGTGGAGGGCGTCCCCACCACGATCCCGATCCACGAGTGGGTGCTCGCCTCCAAGGAGTTCCGCGACTCTACGCACACCACCACGTGGCTCGAGCGGGCGCTCGCCGACGTGGACTTCCCATCCCACGTCGACCAGAACATCCACGGGGGTCAGAGCGCGGCGCGACCGGCGGACATCCTGGTGGAGGTCGACGGGCAACGGGTGCCGGTCCGGATCTTCGACGAACGGCGCGCCACGGCGCCGAGAGCGCCTTCGTCGTCAGCCGAGCACCACGGCGAGCACGTGCACGGCGAGATCCGCGCGCCCATGCAGGGGACGATCCTCAAGGTCCTGGTCGAGAAGGGTCAGGAGATCCGGGCCGGCGAGGTCGTGTGCATCCTGGAAGCGATGAAGATGGAGAACCACATCGCGTCGACGCGTGACGGCGAGGTGACGGACCTGCCGATCCGAGCCGGTCAGGTCGTGGAGACCGGGCAGATCCTGGCCGTCATCGACTGACGACCGACGCGCGTCACACCGTGCGCGTCAGGAAGCTTCGGACGACCGCGTTGTAGAGGTCCGGTTCCTCGACGAACGTCATGTGACCGCTCTGCTCGAAGATCCGCAACTCGGCGTTCGGGATCCCGGCCGCGATCGCCTCGGCGGCCTCGACCGAGCACGTCCGGTCGTGCCGCCCCGTGAGGACCAGGACGGCCGACGACACGTTGCCGAGCCGATCCTCCACCTCGATCCCGCCGTAGCCGTTCGCGGCGAACACGCGCAGCATGTCCGGCGCGTACCGGGTGTCCTTCGTCCGCTCCACGTAATCGGCGATGCGCGGATCGAGCGGATCCGCGAAATGGAACGGCCACTGCTCGGCCATCAGCTCGGCGAACCCCTCCGCGGTCGAAACGGTCGCCTCTCGCTCCCAGGACGCGATCACCCGCGCACGCAGTTCGACGGGCTGGAACGCGTTGAGCTGCTCCTCGACCGCGGTGAGGTAGCGCATGGACGGGATGCCGCCGCTCACGATCGTCTGTGCCGCCATCCCCGGATAGTCGACGGCGTTCTGTAGCGCGACGAACGCGCCGTACGAATGACCGAGGACGGCGTAGCGCTCGAGGCGCAGGGAGCGCGCCAACATGATCACGTCCTGCGCCATCCGCTCGAGCGTCCACGTGGACTCGGGCGGTCGCTCCGATCTGCCGTTCGCGCGCTGGTCGACCAGCAGCAGCCGGAACTCGTCGGTGAGCGGGTCCAGGTAGTCGGCGAACTCGTGATGGTCCAGTCCTGGGCCACCGTGGAGCACGATGATCGGATATCCCGTGCCGCGTTCGACGACGAACAGGCTCGTGTCGTCGATCGGCACGAGCTGGCCGCCGGGATTCACGCGCGCGGGTTCCCCCATGTGTCCCGCCCGACGATGCGGAAGCCGGAATCCTTCACCTTGTAGGTGCGGTTCACCGAGACGAGGAGTGCGGTCATCGTCTCGACGATGCGCGCCATCGACAGCGCCCCCGCGTCGACCCATCGCAGGTCGGGGATGCCGTCGACGAGGGCACCCACGGTCGCCTTCGCCTCGGCATCATCGCCGCAGACCAACACGTCGCTCTCGAGCGGATGCTCGAGATCCTGCAGCAAGTCGCCCGCGATCGTGTGGAACCCGGCGACCATCCGCACGCCTTGCGACAGGATCGCGTCGGCCTGCTCGGCGGCCGAGCCGTGCCATGGATGGACCACCTGCCAGGGCCGTCCCCCGACGGCGGTCGCCAGCGGGCTGGTGGCGTCGAGGACGATCGCCCCGGCAGGCACCGACGGCTTGATCACGCGATAGATGTCCGCCTGCCCCGCGAACGGGACCGTCACGATCAGGACGTCCGCGCTCGCCGCGGCCACTTCGTTGCTCGTGCCGTCGACGACGGCGTCGCCTCCCACGCGCTCGCGGGCGGTGGCCGCGGACGCCTCTCCCTTCTCGGCCGACCGCGAACCGATCGTGACGTGGTGACCGGCTTTCGCCAGACGGAGGGTCAAACCGAAGCCCTCGTGTCCCGTCCCACCGATCACCGCGACGTCCATCGCGGGCGAGCTTATCGGAAGCGGATCGCGCCCCCAGATGGGCATCCGGTCCGGCCCGTTCGCCGCTAGGCTCGAGACACCGAGCATCTCCACGGGGGTGACGCCCATCCCCCGCTGACTCGGGCGAAGGCCAGGCTCGCGCGCACGGCGACGCCCACGAGCTCGTTCAGCGTGCCGGTGCCGGCGTAGAGTGTTCTCGGTCGATCGGAGGCTCTCATGGGTTCAGGGCCGGTGAAGCCCAGGTTCTTGAGGCTCGGCGCCGTCGTCATCGTCCTCGTTGTGGCCGCTGTCGGGGGCCTCGCCGTTTTGCGAGTGATCCGCGGCGATCTGCCGTCGGAGGCCGAGAAGGCCGAACAGATCGGGCGCCTCAAGGCCACGGTCCTGCCCGTCCTCGAGGACCTGAAGGTCGAGTACTTCATGGACGCGGCCGGGTGCGCCATCCTCACCTACCCGCGCGGCGATTTCTTCGACGGAGACCCCGAGGACTGCGGTGGCTCCACTGACCGCGCGGTCCAGTTCGACGACGTTGCGCGCGCCGACCACCAGCTGATCGAGGCCGCCCTGGCGGCGTCCGGGACCCCCATCGAGCGGGTCGGTGGCACGTTCTTGAGTGATGGCCGCGTCAGGTGGGCCTTTTTCATGTCCACCCACGGCGCGCCCTTCGCGACGTCGTGGTCGCTGGAGTACGACCCCGAGGGCACGCGCTCGCCGGGGCCTGCGGGAATCGTGACGCTCACGCCCGTCGAGGGCGAGCAGGACTGGTGGTTCGCCTGCTGCGCGGACTGACAATCGGAGCCGTCGTGCGGGGTAACGATCCGCACTGACGAACCCGAACTCCAACGAGTTCATCAGGACGCGTGGCTACGCCGTCGGACTTGTCGGCGGCCATATACGTTGCCGGCGGCGTGACGGGGGTGACGCATCTCGAGGCTCAACGCGGTGATCGAGGCGGCGGTCGGTCTGGCTTGCATCGCTGCCGGGGCCGGCCTGTGGAGGCGCTCAGGGCTCCGCGTGATCGCGAGCCTGCTGGCCATCGCCGGTCTGGTCGCCGTGGTGCACGCGGTCGCATCCCTGATCTGAGCCGGACCGGGCCGCGACGCCGGTCGACCCGGCCGGGTCCGGGCTCGCCAGAGGATCCGTCGAGGCCTAGGAGCGGGGGTGATACTCCCCGAACACCGAGCGAAGGACATCGGAGACCTCGCCGAGCGTCGCCCGGGCCCGCAGCGCGTCCTTCATGGGAGGAAGCAGGTTCTCGGTTCCGCGAGCCGCCCGCTCCACCGCGTCGAGACCCCGCGTGACCTCGTCCGCGTCGCGATCCGCCCGGAGCGCCCGCAACCGCTCGACCTGCATCCGCACGTCATCGTCCGAGACGCCCTGGAGCTCGACCGGTCGCTCATCCGCATCGACGAACCGATTCACGCCCACGATGACTCGCTCCCCCGATTCGATGCCCTGCTGGATCGCGAACGCTGCGTCCCCGATCTCATCCTGATAGAACCCGGCCTCGATCGCCGCCACCGCCCCACCCATCCCGTCGATCCGGTCCAGGTACTCCAGCGCGCGACGCTCCAGCTCGTCCGTGAGCGATTCCACGTAGTACGAACCCCCGAGCGGATCCGCAACGTTGGCCACACCGGTCTCGTACCCGATCACCTGCTGCGTGCGCAACGCGATCGTGGCCGCGCGCTCGGTCGGCAGCGCGAGCGCCTCGTCGAACGAGTTCGTGTGGAGCGATTGCGTACCGCCGAGCACCGCCGACATCGCCTCCAGCGTGGTCCGAACGATGTTGTTCTCCGGCTGCTGCGCCGTGAGCGTCGCGCCGCCGGTCTGGGTGTGGAACCGCAGCATCACGCTCCGGGGATCCTTCGCGTCGAACCGCTCGGTCATGATCCGCGCCCACATGCGCCGGGCGGCGCGGAACTTCGCGATCTCCTCGAAGAAGTGCATATGGCACGCGAAGAAGAACGAGAGCCGCGGCGCGAAGTCGTCGATCCGCAAGCCGGCGTCCAGAGCCGCCTGCACGTAGGCGATGCCGTTGGCGAGCGTGAACGCGATCTCCTGCGCCGCCGTCGCGCCTGCCTCGCGCATGTGGTAGCCGCTGATCGAGATCGTGTTCCAACGGGGGATCCGCTCACCGCAGTACGCGAACACGTCCGTGATGATCCGCATCGACGGCGTGGGCGGGTAGATGTACGTGCCTCGCGCGGCGTACTCCTTCAGCAGGTCGTTCTGCACCGTGCCGCCGATCCGCGACGCCTCGACACCCTGCTCCTCGGCCACCAGCTCGTAGAGCAGCAGCAGGATCGCCGCGGTGGCGTTGATCGTCATCGACGTCGTGACGCGATCGAGCGGGATCGCCTCGAACAACCGGCGCATGTCGTCGATCGAATCGATCGCGACGCCGGTCTTGCCCACCTCTCCCTCCGCGCGCGGATGGTCCGAGTCCAGGCCCATCTGGGTGGGGAGGTCGAACGCGACCGAGAGACCCGTCTGCCCGTGATCGAGCAGGTAGCGGAACCGTCGATTGGTCTCGGCGGCGGTGCCCATGCCCGCGTACTGGCGCATGGTCCACAGCCGCTCCCGATACATCTCGGGGTAGACGCCGCGCGTGAACGGCGCATCGCCCGGGTCTCCGAGCTGCTTCGCGGGATCGAACCCGACCAGGTCCTCGGCGGAGTAGACCGGCTGCAGATCGATCCCCGAGTCCGTCCGTCGCCCGTCGTTCGTCACGACCGCAGCCTATCCGCTGGGCCCGGAGCAGGATCCCGTCGGCGAGCTCCCGAGCCGCATCCACGGCGCGCTAGTCTCCTGGTCGTGCAGATCGTCGACCCGGACATCGAGCGATACATGGCGGCGCGGACCTCCCGTTTCGACGAGGCGGTCCTGCTCGAGATGGAAGCCGAGGGTGTGGCGCGAGACTTCCCGATCGTCGGCCGGAACGTGGGCATCACGTTGGAGGTCCTGGCGCGGTCGGTCGGAGCCCGACGCATCATCGAGCTCGGCTCCGGGTTCGGGTATTCCGGCTACTGGCACTCGCGAGCGATCGGGGCCGACGGGGAACTGCACCTGACGGACGGCGATCCCGAGAACGGTCGCAAGGCGAAGGACTACCTCGAACGCGCCGGGTTGTGGAGGCCGGTGACGTTCCACGTCGGTGATGCCGTGACATCGATGGATGCGCTCGCCGGAGATTTCGACGTCGTCTATGACGACATCGACAAGGAGGGTTACCCCGATGCCTGGCGCGCCGCGCGCGATCGCATCCGGGTCGGCGGCCTGTACGTCTGCGACAACGTCCTGTGGTCGGGGCGCGTTCTGGATGCCGCACCCGACGAACGCACCCAGGCCATCATCGAGCACAACGCGCTGATCGCCGAGGACGAGCGGTACGTCTCCACGATCGTCCCGACCAGGGATGGCGTCCTGGTCGCGGTCCGCATCCACTGACCGGCTTCGGGACGACCCGGCTCCCCATCTGGGTACACTCCGCGCCGTCACGTTCGGCTCGGCATCGTCGCGAGCCGTGCCCGCGAGATAGTCTGGGAGGGATCCCACGGTGGCGACCCGAGCGAGCAAGAAGAAGAGCGACTACGGCCCCATCTACAAGGGGCACGAGGGGCAGTACTCGTGGTTGCTGCATCGCATCACCGGCGTCGCGATCATCCTCTTCCTCTTCGCCCACGTGATCGACACGGCGGTCGTCGGATGGGGACCCACGGCGTACAACCGCGTCGTCCGCGTCTACGAGAACCCGGTCGTGCGGCTGCTGGAGCTCGGGCTGGTTGCCGCCGTGCTCTACCACTCGTTCAACGGCATCAAGATCCTGCTGATCGACTTCTTCCCTGGGCTCGCGAAGCACATCCGGGTGATCGGCATCGCCACCGTCGTCGTGTTCCTGGCCGTGATGCTGCCCGTCACCTGGATCATGGTCGGTCAGATCGTCGACCTGGTGAGTGATTGACATGGCGACGACGACCGAGCCTCGACGCGACATGCCGCCGCCGGACCGCGCGCCTCAGCGAGACTTCCGGGGCGGGCGCGACCGTCCGGTCGGCGGCTTCGAGCTGTGGAGCTGGTTGTTCATGCGGATCTCGGGGCTCCTGCTCTTGGTCCTGGCGGTAGGGCACGTCCTGATCATGCACGTGGTGGACGATGGCGTCGGCCGCGTCGACTACGGATTCGTCGCGGAGCGGTGGGCCAGTCCGCTCTGGCGGACGTGGGACTGGATGCTGCTCGTGCTCGCGCTGATCCACGGCATCAACGGTCTCCGCGTGATCACGCTCGACTACGTCCGGAAGCCGGGTCTGCGCCTGACGATCAACATGGTGTTCTACGTGCTGGGATTCGTGCTGTTCGTCCTGGGCTCGGTGATCGTCTTCACGTTCGATCCGACGAAGTGGCCCGGGTACGTGCCCGGATGACGACGACCCACACGTACGACGCGGTGATCGTCGGGGCGGGCGGCGCCGGGCTCCGCGCCGCGATCGAGACGTCGGACCAGGTGCGCACCGCCGTCATCTCCAAGCTGTACCCCACGCGTTCGCACACCGGTGCCGCACAGGGCGGGGTGTGCGCCGCATTGGGCAACATGGAAGAGGACTATCCGGAATGGCACGCGTTCGACACGGTGAAGGGCGGCGACTACCTGGTCGACCAGCCGGCGGCGGAACTGCTCACGCAGGAGGCCGTGGACGCGATCTACGAACTGGAGCATTGGGGCTTGCCGTTCAACCGGACACCCGACGGGCGGATCGCCCAACGCCGGTTCGGGGGTCACACCCGCAACCACGGCGAAGGGCCGGTCATGCGCGCGTGCTACGCGGCCGACCGCACCGGCCACATGATCCTGCAGACGCTCTACCAACAGTGCGTGAAGCGCGATGTCCGGTTCTTCAACGAGTTCTATTGCCTGGACCTGCTCCGCGACGACGCCGGCCGGACCGCGGGCATCGTGGCGTACGAGTTGGCCAGCGGCGAGCTCCACATCTTCCGGGCCAAGTCCGTCATGTTCGCGACCGGTGGGTACGGCCGGATGTTCCGCGTGTCGTCCAACGCGCATGCCCTCACCGGCGACGGCTTGTCGGTCGCGTATCGCCGTGGCATCCCGCTCGAGGACATGGAGTTCTTCCAGTTCCATCCGACGGGCCTCTACAAGCTCGGGATCCTGCTGAGCGAGGCGGCCCGCGGCGAAGGCGCGATCGTGCTCAACAAGGACGGCGAGCGCTTCATGGAGCGCTACGCCCCCACGATCAAGGACCTGGCACCGCGCGACGTCGTGTCCCGGTCGATCTACCAGGAGATCAAGGAGGGCCGCGGGGCGGGGCCGCGGGGCGACATGGTCTATCTGGACCTGCGCCACCTCGATCCGAAGGTGATCGAGGAGAAGCTCCCCGACATCACGGAGTTCGCACGCGTCTACCTCCGCGTCGAGCCGACCACCGAGCCGGTGCCGATCCAGCCGACGGCGCACTACGCCATGGGAGGCATCCCGACGAACCTCGACGCACAGGTCGTGACCGGGGCGGACGAGGCACCGGTGCCGGGTCTCTACGCGGCCGGCGAGTGCGCCTGCGTGAGCGTGCACGGCGCCAACCGGCTGGGGACGAACTCGCTGCTCGACATCGTCGTGTTCGGGAGGCGAGGCGGGGCGCACATGGCGTCGTTCGCGAAGGAGACCGATCTCGCCGCGCTCCCCGACAGGCCGGCCGCACAGACGCTCGACATGCTGAACGGACTGCTCTCACGAGACCGGAGCGTCAACCCCGCCGACATCCGGACCGAGTTGCAGAACGAGATGTTCGACAAGGCGTTCGTGGTGCGGAACGAGGAAGGGCTCAAGGAGATGGAGGGCGTGATGGAGGACCTCCATGACCGGTACGCCCAGGTCGGCGTGCAGGACAAGGGCAGTGTGTACAACACCGACCTGATGGAGGCCGTCGAGCTGGGGTTCCTGTTGGATTGCGCCGAGACCCTGGTCGCGGCCGCCAGCGCACGCACCGAGAGCCGCGGCGCGCATTTCCGCGAAGACCACCCGCTCCGCGACGATGCGAACTGGCTCAAGCACTCTTTGGCGTACCGTACCGACGATCGAACGGTTGGTTTGGAGTACAAGCCCGTGAAGATGGGTCCCTACATCCCGATGGAACGGAAGTACTGATGGCCACCGCAGCGGACGTGCTCCAGAGCTCCGACAAGCGCGAGATCGGTCAGACCGACGGCCGGATGGCGCTGACGCTGAAGATCCGTCGGTTCAACCCCGAGGTATCCGACCAGCCGTGGTGGGACGAGTTCACGGTGCAGATGGAGCCGACCGACCGGTTGCTCGACGCCCTCCACGAGGTGAAGTGGCGGCAGGACGGCACGCTCGCGCTCCGTCGCTCGTGCGCGCACGGGATCTGCGGCTCCGACGCCATGCTCATCAACGGCCGGAACGCGTTGGCCTGCAAGGTATTGGTCCAGGATGTGGCACCGAAGGTCACCGTCGAGCCGATCCGCGGCCTGCCCGTGCGCAAGGACCTGATCGTCGACATGGACCCGTTCTTCGAAGGTTTCAAGAGCGTGTTGCCGTTCCTGATCAACGACAGCGGCGAGCCCGACAAAGAGCGGCGCCAGTCCCCCGAGGAGCGCGCCCGCTTCGACGACACGACGAAGTGCATCCTCTGCGCCGCCTGCACCACATCGTGCCCGATCTTCTGGGGCGACGACGAGTACGTGGGTCCGGCGGCCATCGTGAACGCGCACCGATTCATCTTCGACTCACGCGACGAGGGCGGCCGCGAGCGTCTCAAGATCCTCTCCGAGAAGACCGGCGTCTTCCGCTGCCGCACCACGTTCAACTGCACCGACGCGTGCCCCCGCGGCATCCAGGTGACGAAGGCGATCCAGGAGGTCAAGCGCTCCATCCTGTTCGACCGCTTCTGAGCGCCTCGGTGGCGATATCGTCCCGGCGCGCCCACGGCAGGAAGCTAAGCTCGGCCGATGGCTCATCGCGTCACGATCATCCCGGGGGACGGCATCGGGCCGGAGGTGGCTGCGGCGACCCGGCTGGTCCTCGACGCAGCGCACGGCGACATCGAGTGGGTCGAGGCGGTCGCCGGTGCGGGTGCGCTCGAGACGCACGGTGCCCTGCTCCCCGAGGAGACGCTCCAGGCCGTCCGCGACTGCCGGGTGGCGATCAAGGGCCCCATCACCACGCCGGTAGGGACGGGCTTCCGCAGCCTGAACGTGGCGCTGCGGCAGGAGCTCGATCTCTTCGCGGCGGTGCGTCCTGTGCGTGCCCTCCCGGGGGTTCCGATCCGTCACCCCAGCACGGACCTCGTCGTGGTGCGCGAGAACACCGAGGATCTCTACCAGGGGATCGAGTTCGAGCGCGGCTCACCTGAGGCGGCGGCGCTCCGCGAGGAACTCCGCGAGCTCGCGGGGTTCGAGGTCAGGGAGGACGCCGGCATCACGCTCAAGCCGATCTCGGTGGCCGGTACCCGGCGGATCGTGCGCTTCGCGTTCGAGTACGCGCGCGCCAACGGGCGTCACAAGGTCACGCTCGGTCACAAGTCCAACGTGATGCGCTACTCGGACGGGTTGTTCCTCAAGACGTTCCTGGACATCGCCCGCGACCCCATGATCCGCGGCGACGTGGAGGTCGAGGAACGGCAGATCGATCACCTCTCCATGCGCCTGGTGTGGCAACCGGAGGCGTTCGACGTCCTGCTGCTGCCGAACCTCTACGGCGACATCCTCTCGGACCTGTGCGCCGGGTTGGTCGGCGGGCTCGGCTTGATCCCGGGCGCGAACATCGGCTGGGAGTACGCCATCTTCGAGCCGGTCCACGGGAGCGCCCCAGACATCGCGGGCAGGGACGTGGCGAACCCCGTCGCGATGATCCTTTCGGGCGCGATGATGCTCCGCCACCTGGGCGAGCCGGCGGCTGCCGGTCGGGTGGAGCACGCCGTGGACGCGGTGCTCGCCGCGGGCCGTATCCGCACGGCGGACCTGGGCGGAACATCGAGCACGCAGGAGGTCGGCCGGGCGGTCGCTCAAGCGATGCCGCCGTAGATCAGTGGGGATGATCGTGGTGGCTGTCAGGGCCTCGACCGAGGTCCTCGGGAAGTCGTCAGCAGCCGGGTTGGCCGTGATGCCCGCAGCATTGCTGCCTTGAGAACGTCGCCTTCAGCCGATTGCGGAACGTGAGACCGAGCTTCGTCGGGAGCGGCGCGTCGTACACACGCCAGTTCGTGAAGAAGTTCCGGCCGTGCTCCCGGACGACGCTCCAGAAGCCGTCATCTCGCATCTCCCCATGCTACGGCCGGTGGCAACCGCCCGATGTGCTTCTCCCCACGTGCATGGGGTGGGAGACTCGCTCGATGCTCGCGATCGTGAAACCCAGCCCGCTCCGCCTGTGGGGTTTCCTGCTGACCGTGCTCGGCGGGGCGTTGATGGCGTTCGGCTCGATCGGGAACTGGGCAGCCGTGTCGCTCGGAGGGAGCACGGAGAACGCTGTGCCGACGAAGGGCATCGACCTCTGGCAGGGAAAGGTCACGGTCGTCATCGGTGCCCTGATCGTCGTCGCGATCCTGGCGCTGCGATTCGTGCGGCCCGAGCGACGCAACCTGCTGGCCGCCGGGATCGTCGTGCTCGCGGTGATCGGCGCCGGCATCTCGATCTGGTGCCTCGTGGCGCTGGAGTCCATCGTCCGAGACACCGGCATCGACGCGCTCGTTGAGTACGTCTCGACGCAGCTCGGTTTGACCACGTCAGAGGCGCGCCAGGAGGTGTTGGCCGCGCTCGGCGCGACCGGGGTCGACATCCAGGCCCAGGCGTCGCTCTGGATGACGTTCATCGGTTCGCTGCTCGCCGTGGCCGGCGGCGTGGTGGACCTGGCGTGGGTGCGTCAGAAGCGCGTCGCGGGGGACACGATCGACCCGGACACCCTGTCCGCGAGCTAGACCTGGTCCAGGTCCGCGCACTTCGCGCGGATGCCCTCTGCCGCTGCCCGCAACGCCGACAGCTCTTCATCGTTCAGGTCGAGCTCGACGATCGTCTCCACGCCGCCGCGACCGAGCTTCGCAGGAACGCCGACGTACACGTCCTCGATCCCGTACTCCCCCGTCGCCCACGCGCAGACCGGAAGCACCTCGTGGGTGTCGTTCGCGATCGCCGCGACCATCTGGGCGATCGAGGCGCTGGGCGCGTAGTACGCGCTGCCTTTCTTCAACAACGCCACGATCTCCGCGCCGCCATCTCGCGTTCTCTGGAACAGACGGTCGAGCGTGGGCCGGTCGACCAACTCGGGAAGCGGCGTGCCGTTCACGGTGGCATGTCGCGGCAGCGCGATCATGGCGTCGCCGTGCGACCCGAGCGTGATGGCCTCGACGCTCAACGGTGACACGCCCAGCTCCTCGGCGATGAAGTATCGGAGACGCGCGGAGTCGAGCACACCCGCCATCCCCATGACGCGCTGCTTCGGGAACCCGCTCGCCGCCGCCGCGAGGAACGTCATCTCATCCAGCGGGTTCGTGACCACGATGATGATCGCGTCGGGTGAGCCGGGGACGATCCTGCCCATCACGTCCCGCATGATCGCGGCGTTCTTGCCGAGCAGATCCATCCGGCTCATGCCGGGTTGGCGCGGGAACCCCGCCGTGATCACGACGACGTCTGAGCCCGCGGCGTCCGCGTAGTCATTGGTCCCGACGATGTTCGGCTCGAAACGCTCGATCGGCGCGGATTCCTTGAGGTCGAGCGCCAGACCCTGCGGCAAGCCTTCCACGATGTCGGTCAGCACGACCTCGTCGGCCAGGCCCTTCTGCAACACCCGCATGGCGGTCGTCTGTCCGACGAACCCGCTGCCGACGATCGTGATCTTCATGGCTCCATGGCTCCTCATGAGGTCGGGACAGGCCGACCCATGCTACCGGCTGCGTTGGGGCGGACCGGTCGAACGGGGCGCCCTGATCCCGCGAACAGATTCCACGGAAGGACTGCGCCGGAAGACCCTCCCGTGCCGATACACCCATCATGTCCACGCCACCGACGACGCAGCCGGAGACCTGGGTCCCCGCCGGCACCGAGAAGCCCTCGACCGGGACGATGCCTCCATCAGAGACGGGCGAAACGCGCCGCAAGCCTCATGTGCCGTTGCCCCCACCGCAGCCGCGGACCCGTTCGCCCCGCATCCGACGCCTGCGCACCTGGGCCACCAACCTGTCGTGGGCGGCCGTCGCCGCCGCCGTCCCGTGGGCGTGGTTCCTCGTCCGCGACCTCGGAACGGCGATGCAGGTGGTCGCGTTGGCCCTCCCCGTGCTCATCGTGGCCGCCTTCGTGGGACTCGCCATCTCGGCGCTCGACGAGCGCAAGGTCTCGTCCCTCCTGGTCGCGGTCTCGGTCGCGGCGTTCGGCTGGGTGACGATCTTCGGACCGCGGAGCGCGCTTCCGGCCTCGCCTCCCGTCGACCCCGTCCGGATCACGTCGATGACCGTCGACGGCACGGACATGAGCGGCGGCGACATCGTCGACGCGTTCGTCGAGCGGCGCGCGGACGTGGCGATCGCCGTCGGTGCGACGAAGAAGGCGCGCAAGATCCTGCTGAACTCCAACCGCTACCCGTTCACGTTCGCGACCGGCCGGTTCGTGGTGCTCTCGTCCGATCCGGTGACCGAGCTCCCCTTGGCCAAGGGGCTCGATGACGACCTCATCATCCGGCTCCAGGTTGCCGGCGCAACCGGGTCGTTCATCGTCTACGCGGTGCGCACCGACGACTCGCCGCTCGACGCGGCGTTGAACGAGCCGATCGACGTCGAACGTCTCCGCGATGCCGCCCTCGACGAACGGCTGCCGGTCGTGCTCGCCGGCGACTTCGGGCTCAGCGATCGGTCGACCGGCTATCGCGTGCTCGTCGACACGTTCCGCGACGCGATGCGATCCGGCACCGGCGCGTCGAGCACCGCGGCGGCGTTCCCGTGGAACCTCGTGTTCGCCCGCACCGCCTTCGTCCTGACGTCGCCGGATTGGTGCTCGGGACCCGGCATCACGTTCGACGTGCCGGACGCGCAGACGGACGGCCTGGCGGCCGCCGTCGGCCCGTGCCGCGTCTGATCAGGCCGCGAGCTCCGCGATGATCGCGTCGGCTACCTGCAGCGTGGTGGCGGACGGACGGTCGTCACCGGGCCACCGGAGGTCGTCGGTCAGGAACGCGCCGTCGGCCAGCACCGCGGCGACCGCCGCCTCCAACCGATCGCCCGCGTCGACCTCGCCGATGTGGCGGAGCATCATCGCGGCCGAGAGCGTGACACCGACGGGATTCGCCCGGTTGGTGCCCGCCAGCCGCGGCGCGGTGCCGTGGGTCGCCTCGAACACCGCAACGCCCTCGCCCACGTGCCACCCCGGGGCCACGCCGAGCCCGCCGATCAACCCCGCCGCCACATCCGACACCACGTCGCCGTAGAAGTTCGGCAACACCAGCACGTCGAAGCGATCGGGCGCCTGCACCAGCTGCATACAGAGCGCGTCGATGATCCGGTCCTCGAACGTCAGCTGGGGGTATCCCGAGGCCACGCGCCGGGCGACCTCCAGGAACAGCCCATCCGTGAACTTCATGATGTTGGCCTTATGCCCGGCGGTGACCTTGCCGCGCCCCCGGTCGACGGTCAGGTCGAACGCGAACCGCACGATCCGCTCGCTTCCGAACTCCGAGATGGTCTTGACCGAGACCCCCGTGTCGGCGCGCATCTGGGTGCCGGTGGTGCGGGTGACGAAGTCGATCAGCTCGGTCGTAGCGGGGGTGCCTTCCTCGAACTCGATCCCGGTGTACATGTCCTCGACGTTCTCCCGGACGACGATCAGATCGACGGCGTCGTAGGACGCGGGCACACCCGGGTAGAGGCGGCACGGACGGACACAGGCGAACAGCTCGAGCTCCCGTCGAAGGGCCAGGTTCACGCTGCGCATCCCGCTGGTGATCGGGGTCTCCACCGGTCCCTTGAGCGCGACCCCCGTCGAACGGATCGAGGCCAGCGTGGACGCCGGGAGCGGATCTCCGGTCCGCGCGTACACGCCCGCTCCCATCCCCTGGTGGTCCCACTCCACGGCGACCCCGGTCGCCTCCACCGCTCGCCGGGCCGCCTCGACCACCTCCGGACCGATCCCGTCGCCGGGGATCAGGGTGATGCGGTATGTCACGCGTTCCCTCCCGTTGAGCTCCGGCGATACACCGCTTCCCAGCGGCTCCTTTGGCCCGAGCCTCCTTCGGCGTCTATCCTGACAGAAGCGATGCGAGCTCCTCGCGTCCCGCGACGGACGGCGATCGTCCGGAGGAAGCTGGTGCCGTGACCGACAAGGGCCTCCGCGAGGTGGTCGCCGCGGATACGCAGATCTCCGATATCGACGGGGATCTCGGACGCCTGTGGTACGTCGGATACGACATCGCTGATCTCGCGCAGCACGCCAGCTACGAGGAGATCGTCTACCTGCTCCATCATCTGGATCTCCCGACCCGTGATCAGCTGGACGAGCTCAACGAGTTCCTGATCGATGAACGTGAGCTCTCCCCGTTCCTGGCGGGCCTCATGCACGAGCTGGCGCAGCAGACGTCGCCGATGTCCATGCTGCGAACCGGCATCTCGGCCGCATCGGCATACGACCCCGACGGGTGGGACGAGTCGGCCGAGGCGCAGCTCCGCAAGGCCCTTCGATTGGTCGCGAAGACCCCGTCACTGATCGCCCACTACCATCGGCTCCGCACCGGCCAGGATGTCCTGCCGCCCAACCCGAAACTCCCGCACGCCGCCAATCTCCTCTGGATGCTGCTCGGCGACGAGCCCAGCGCGGAGGACGCCGACGCACTGGACACGACGTTCGTGCTCTACGCCGACCACACGATGAACGCCTCGACGTTCACCGCCCGGATCGTCGCGTCAACGCTTGCCGACATGTTCAGCGCCATCACGGGCGCCGTCGCCGCGCTCAAGGGTCCGCTGCACGGCGGTGCGAACGAAGAGGCGATGAAGATGCTCGAGGAGATCGGCACACCCGACCGAGCCGAGGCCTACGTCGCCGACCGGCTGGAGCGACACGAGAAGATCATGGGGTTCGGGCACGCCGTCTACACGACCATGGATCCGCGCGCCCGCGTGCTCAAGCAGCTCTCCCAGGAAACCGGCGAGCGCCACGGCGACCTGCGCTGGTACGAGATCTCCGAAGCGATCGAGCGGACCGTCATGGAGCAGAAAGGCCTCAATCCGAACGTCGACTTCTACGCCGCCAGTGTCTACCACCTGCTCGGGATACCCACCGACCTGATGACGCCCATCTTCGCGGCCGCACGGATGACCGGCTGGACGGCGCACGTGCGTGAGCAGTACGAGGACAACAAGGTGATCCGACCCTCCTCGGAGTACATCGGACCGCGCGATCGGACGTACGCACCCATCGAGGAACGCGGAACCGCCTCGTCCACCGCAGAGTAGCCGGAGGCCGGCTCAGGCCACGCCCGTCGGGCGCGGGAACAGACCCGCGCCCTCCACCACCCGGGCGACCACATCTTCGCGACCCATACCCATCAGGTGGACCCCCGCGACCCCCGGGATCCCTCTGATGCCTTGCACCACGTCGATCGCGTGCGCGATCCCCACCTCGAGGGCGTCGTCGCCGGCGCGTTCAAGGTCATCGATCATCTGCGAGGGCACCCGAACACCCGGCAGGTGCTCGTGCATGTACCGGGCGGCGTTCGCGCTTCGCAGAGGCACCACGCCCACGAGCACCTTCGCCCGCTCGAACAGACCTCGCTCCCGCATCAACTCCGCCCACGCGGTGAGAGCGACCACGTCGTAGGCGATCTGCGTCATCACCACGTCGGCGCCAGCATCGAGCTTCACCTCCAGTCGCTGCGGGTCGTACCGATCGGCGAGCGGCATGTCCGCCACCGCGATCAGGAACCGCGGGCGATCGGCGATCTCGGCACCGGAGAGCAGGGTCCCCTCGTCGCGCATCCGCTTCGCGAGCGACACCATCTCCAGCAGCGAGAGGTCGTTGACCACGGTCGCGTCCGGGTGGTCGCCGATCGACAACGGGTCGCCGGTGAGACAGAGCAGGTTGCGGGCTCCCAGCGCCCATGCGCCCAGCAGATCCGCGGTGATGCCCAGCCGGTTCCGGTCGCGGCACGTGAGCTGCACGGTCGGCTCCACTCCCGCCTCGGCCACGAACCGGACCCCCGCCAACGGGGACATATGGGCGCTCGCGGTCGGGTTGTCCGTGACGTTGGCCGCGTCCACGTAGCCGACCAGCGAGCGAGCCTGCTCGGTCACCGCTCGCCCGTCCCCGGATCGTGGCGGAACCACCTCACCCGTGACGCTGAACCGGCCCGATGCGAGGATGGCGGCCAGCCGGCCCCCGGTGGTCACGTCGAGAACGCCTGGGCCTCGGCGGCCGCCACGGTGTTCACCAGCAGCATCGACGTGGTCATCGGCCCCACCCCTCCGGGCACCGGCGTGATCGCCCCTGCGACCGCGAGGGCCTCCTCGAATCGCACGTCCCCGACGAGACCGTCCGCCGTTCGATGCACACCGACGTCGACGACCGTCGCGCCCGGCTTGATCATGTCGCCGACGATCAACTCGGGGACGCCCGCCGCGGCGACCAGGATGTCGGCTCGGCGCGTGTGCGCAGCGAGGTCATGCGTCTTCACGTGACAGCACGTCACGGTCGCGTTCCCCCGGATCGAATCCTGCGCCAACATGATGGACAGCGGCGCTCCGACCAGGTCTCCGTACCCCACCACGACGACCTCGGCACCCTCCAGCTCGATGCCCTCGCGCAACAGCAGCTCCACGATCCCGTACGGGGTCGCCGGCGGGAACGTGGGCTCGCCGCGCACCATGAGGCCGACGTTCGTGGGATGCAATCCGTCGACGTCTTTGGCCGGGTCGATCGTCTGCTGGACGGCGAGCTCGTGGATGTGCTGCGGCATGGGCAGCTGCACGATGATGCCGTGGATCTCGGGGTCGCGGTTCAGGCGGCGGAGGGTGGCGTGCAGCTCGCCCTCGGTCACGTACACGGGCATGTCGACCTGTTCGGAACGGATGCCGACGTCGGCGCACGCCTTGTGCTTAGAGCCGACGTAGATGCGGGACGCCTGGTCGTCGCCGACCAGGACGGCGGCCAAGCCCGGGGTCACGCCACGCTCGGAGAGCGCGCGCACCCGATCGGCGACCTCGGAACGGATCTGGCCGGCGACCGCCTTCCCGTCCAGGATGCGAGCCGTCACGGAGCGGAATCCTACCTGCGGTGCAGCCTCAGTGACGGAAGTGGCGTCGGCCGGTGATCACGACGGCCATGCCGCGCGCCTGGGCCGCGGCCAGCGTGTCCTCGTCGCGCATCGACCCTCCCGGGTGGGCGACCGCCGTCACGCCCGCGTCCGCCGACTACCTCCAGTGCGTCCGGGAACGGGAAGAAGGCGTCGCTCGCCATCGCGGCTCCTTGCGCTCGGCCGTCGGCCTTCCGGACCGCGATCCACGCCGCGTCCACGCGCGACATCTGTCCTGCCCCGATCCCGACCGTGGCACCCTCCTTCGCGAAGACGATGGCGTTCGACTTCACCCGGAACGCCACGGTCCACGCGAACGCCAGGTCGGCCCATTCCCGGTCGGTCGGCTGTCGCGACGAGACGACCTTCCAGTCGGGCCGACCGCCCGTTCCGGACTCCAGATCCCGATCCTGTACCAGGGCGCCACCCGGTATCGGTCGAACATCCAGTCCGGTGCCGGTCGAGAGCGGGGCCTCCACCACCCGGAGGTTCTCTCGGGTCGCGAACGCCGTGAGCGCGTCAGCGGTGAACGACGGCGCGACCACGACCTCGGTGAAGACGTCGGTCATGGCGGCCGCCGCCGCGCCGTCGCACGGAGCGTGGAACGCGACGATGCCTCCGAACGCCGACACCGTGTCGCACGCGAACGCCTTCGCGAAGGACTCGGCCGGCGCCGATCCGAGCGCGACGCCGCACGGGTTGTTGTGCTTCACGATGACCGCCGCGTTCTCCGGCAACGCCGACGCCAGTGCGTACGCGGCGTCGACATCCAGCCAATTGTTGAACGACATCTCCTTGCCCTGCAGAACGCGGGCGCCGCCGAGCACACCGGGGCCGCCGGCTTCGACGTACAGCGCACCTCGTTGGTGCGGGTTCTCGCCGTACCGGAGGTCCCCGGATTTCTCGTACGCCACACCGACGAACCCGGGCAACGAATCGCCGTCGTCGTGGCGGGCGAACCAGCCGGCCACCGCCGCGTCGTACGCGGCCGTGTGCGCGAACGCCGCCGCGGCCGACGCCCGACGGGTCTCGAGGGTGAGCCCTCCTTCCCGCCGGAGTTCGTCCACGACCTCCTGGTACCGGGTCGGATCGACCACCACGCCCACCGATGCGAAGTTCTTGGCGGCCGCGCGCACCATGGCCGGTCCGCCGATGTCGATCTTCTCGATGATCTCGTCGGCGTCGGCGCCGCTCGCGACGGTCTCGCGGAACGGGTACAGGTTGGAGACGAGCAGATCGAACGGTTCGATGCCGTGCTCGGCCAGATCCTCGACATGCTCGGACCGGCGTCGGTCCGCGAGCAGCCCGCCGTGGATCCGTGGGTGCAGCGTCTTCACGCGACCGCCCAACATCTCCGGGAACGCCGTGACCTCCTCGACGGGTGTGACGGGGAGCCCCGCATCGCTCAGCGCCTGCGCCGTTCCCCCCGACGACACCAGCGTGGCCCCGAGCTCGACGAGCGCATGGCCGAGCTCAACGATGCCCGTCTTGTCGTAGACCGTGAGCAAGGCGCGCCGGATCGGCCGGACGTCATCCACCGACGGACCCCTCCACGCGCACGTGCCGTCCGTCCACGTGGAGCCGACCTTCGATGAGTGCCCGCACGGCAGGCGGCAACTGCCGGTGTTCGGCCGCGTGGATCCGGGCCTCCAGCGTGTCCCAATCGTCGTCAGGTCGCACATCGACGACCTCCTGCGCGACGATGGGCCCGGTGTCGACCCCTTCGTCGACCAGGAAGACCGTCACGCCCGCCACCTTCACGCCGTACGCGAGCGCGTCGCGGACCCCGTGCATCCCCGGGAACGACGGAAGGAGCGCCGGATGCACGTTCAGCCAGCGGCCCTCGTACACGTCGAGGACGCGCTTGCCCAACAGGCGCATGTATCCGGCGCTCACCAGCGTATCGATGCCGCGCTCCTCCAGGAGCGCCAGCACGGCGGAGTCGAAGTCGGACCGATCCGGGAAGGACTCGGGTTCGATCACGGCGCTCTCGACGCCTGCATCTCGCGCTCGGTCCAGCGAACGGATGCCCGGGCGATCCGAGAGGACGAGCGCGATGTGCGGCCGGATCGCGCGATCGTCCAGGAGCGCCTGCAGGTTGGTGCCCGAGCCCGAGACCAGCACCGCGATGCGCGCCTCCATGGCCGGACGCTATCACGCGTCCGTTGGGCCGGAACCCGGACCGCAGACCCGGACGTAAGCTTCGACGATGCCGACCGAAGAGCGCACGACGAAGGGCGCCGAGCGCTGCGCGACCCACCCGTCACGACTCACGGTCGGTCGATGCGACGTCTGCGGCCGCCCGCTCTGCGTCGAATGTGCCGTGCCGGTGCGGGGCCGCGTGCTCGGCGCAGAATGCCTGCCCGAGGTCCTGGGGAGCGACCTGCCGGCGACCGAACCGCCGCGTCCGTGGCGGAGCCTGCGATCGCCCGTTGATCAGGTCATGGGGGCGGCGCTGGCGGTGGCCGCGTTCGCCACGCTCCTCCCCTGGACGCGGTTCAGCACGGGCTCCGGCTTCGCGGGGGCGTGGGCATTCGATGTCCGCTGGTCGATGCTCGCGGCATCCGCGGCGGTGGTCGGCCTCGGCGTGTGGATCCTGTTCGGACGGCGCCCCTCGTCGACGCGGGTGGCCGCGATGATCTGCGGATCGTTGGTGACCGTTGGGTCGTTCTTCTCGATCCTCAACCCGCCGCCGTTCACGAAACCCACGCTGGCACCGTGGATCGCGCTGGTCGCGGGGGTCGTCGCGGCCGTCGCGGCCGTGTTCGCCCGTCTGAGGTCCGCACCCCCGCATGTTTGACTCGCCCTCGACCAGGGGCTTCAATCGAGCAGGTCACGGGGCGCTCGATGCGCCCCGGATCATGTGTGCTCGAAAGGAGACCGGATGGAGAAGTCGGGAGGCTTCGACATAGCGAGGGTGACGATGGCCAGCAAGATCGTCATGGTTTCGGGGATCCTGTTGTTGGTCGACAGCTTCCTGTCGTGGCAGAAGGTTTGCGCCTCGGACATCTTGGGCGAGCTCGGCGGCATCGGCGATATCTGCGCGAAGGCGACCGCCTGGGGCGGGAGTGGGAGCTTCGCGGGTCTCATCATGGGGATCCTCTTGATCGTCCTGCTGATCTGGGAGGGCATCCAACTCGCGAACACCCCGATGAACCTCTCGATCGGCGTGACCCCGTCGCAGGGGACGGCGTATCTCGGGTTCGCCGTCGTGGTCTTCGGGCTGCTGAAGTTCGTCCTGGTGGTCACGAACGAGCCGGCCCTGGGAGCGTGGATCGGATTGGTCCTGCTCCTGGCGATCGCGTACGGCTCCTGGATGAAGCTCCAGGAACCGGAAACCGCACCGCCGCCGCCCGCGGCGTCCGGCGGATCGGACGGCGGCTTCACCGCCTGATCTCCGCAGATCCTCACGCTTCCCGGAGCCCGGTCGCCTCGGCGACCGGGCTCCGTCGTTCCCCGGCGCGGCGTGGAGTAGCCTTATGCCCACATCGAAGGAGGACCGGCGTGAAGAAGTGCCCCTACTGCGCGGAAGAGATCCAGGACGAGGCCATCAAGTGCCGCTATTGCCACAGCGACCTGACCGCGCCCCCTCCGTCCGCGGCGGGCCCGACGCCGGAGCCCGCTGCGCATCCTGAGCCGGGCTCGGACCAAGCTCCCGAGCCCACGTCGGAGCCGGCACCGAGCGCCACGCAACCGCCCCCCGTCGTGGTGACGGCGTCGCCCGTCGTGTCCGCCGCTTCCACCGAGCCCTCGATCCGGTACACGCACTCGGGATACCGCTACGTCCTGGGTTTCGACACGGACCACTTCGGTATCTGGGACCGGCAGACGCCCACCGCTCCTGCCGAGCGGTTCCCGCGGACCGACGACGGTTGGCGTCTGGCCTGGACGCGGTTCGCCTCATTGGAACCCAACAACGTGGCGGTGCCCCAGACGGGATCGAGCACGCCGACCACCGACCCGACCGACAGCGACGTGATGCAGTACACCCACTCGGGCCAGCGCTACCTGCTGGGGTACGGCCGTTCGTTCTTCGGGATCTGGGATCGACAGATGCCCAACGCGCCCCTCGAGCGGTTCGCCCGCGACGACGCCGGCTGGGCGGCTGCCTGGCGCCGCTTCACACAGCTCGAGACGCACTACACCGAGGTCGGGCTCGGCGGCACCGGCTCCTCGGGCTCCACCGGCACCGGCGTCCCCTCGTCCTGACGGCGGGTCACCGCTCCGAGCGCTCCACCGACCACGCCCCACGCCAGCGCCAGCAACGCCGTCGGCACGGGTCGCGGGCCGAGCGTGAGCGACGTGGCGGTCGCCCCGTCCGCCGAACGAACCACGAGCGACAGGCTCGCCATCCAGGTCCCCGCCCCCACCAGGAGCGCGAACACTACGCCCGAACCCACGCCTCGGACCAACGCACCTCGCGGACCGGACCCCGCGGGCGCGGAACCGGCGGCATGACGCCCGGCGGCGAACGTCGCGATCGCCGGGACGAGGAGGAACAGCCAGTACGACGGAGGCATCGGCCGGGTCGCGCTGGTCGTTGCGTCGGAGCCCCCGATGCGAGCGATGTCGTCCAAGAGCGTCGGTGGCTCCAGGGCCGGCAACCGGCCGGGGCAGAGCAGCGAGATGGCCCGCGCGGACCCTGCCAGCTCGACGCAACCGCCCATCGAGGGCGCCAGCACGAAGAACGATTGGTTCGGCAGGAGGAGCGCGTGATGCCCGAGCGCGAGCGCCGCCACCCTCGGCCCGTTCGAGGAGACGACCCGGGCGTAGGCCGCCGTCCCCTGCGGTCGGACGGCGGCCACGACCAACACCCCGATCGCCGCCAGCCCGAGCGCGCCGAGCAACGCCCGCCAACCACCGACGAGCGAGGCCCGGATCCGCGATCCCCGTGGGAGCCATCCCACCGCTCCCCCGGCGGCACCCGCCCCGATCCCCAGGAGCGCCGGGAAGGCGAACGCCTGCCACACGACTCCCTGGTACCGGGACGTCTCGAAGAACACCACGCCGCCGGTCGCGGACGACATCCGCACGACCGCGGTGATCGCGGCGATCGGACAGGCGTACACGAGTCCGACCAGCCCTCCCGTCAAGAGGCGATCGCGGAGCGAGGGACCGGCATGCGCGGCCGCCGCACGTCCGGCCCGGTACAGGACCCAGAGCACCACCCCGGTGCCCGTCAAGAGGGCGACGGCGAACCGGCCCGAGGCACCGCCGGTCCCTGATGCATCGATCGCTACCCGGTGGAACGCAAGCTCGTAGAACCAGCCGAGCTCGAGGACGGTCGAGAGGGCGAGTCCCCCACCGAACAGCTCGATCGATACCGGGACGACCAGCGAGGCGACCGCGGTCACCAGGAACGCGATGGCCCCCGCCCTGACCGCGAACCAGAACGCCATGCCTCGCTCGGGGACCGTCGCTCTCGGCATGCGCCTCCGGATGATCCGGGGGCGCGAGTGGATTCACCCCACGGCCGCCTGCACCAGCTCGGCCACGTGAGATGGCGTTCGGCCGACACGGACGCCGGCCGCTTCGAGCGCGTCGGCCTTCGCGGCCGCCGTCCCCTGCGAGCCCGTGACGATGGCGCCGGCGTGGCCCATCTTCTTGCCCGGCGGCGCCTCGAACCCGGCGATGTATCCGACGACTGGCTTCGTGACGTGATCGGCGATGTAGGCCGCCGCGCGTTCCTCGTCGTCGCCGCCGATCTCACCCACCAGCACCACCAGATCGGTGTCCGGGTCCCCTTGGAACGCCGCCAGCGACTCGATGAATCCGACGCCGTGGACGGGGTCCCCACCCATGCCGATGCACGTCGACTGCCCGAGTCCGAACTGCGTGAGCTCGTGCACGATCTGATACACGAGCGTGCCCGACCGGCTCACGAGCCCGACGCGCCCGGGCGCGCAGATCTCTCCCGGGATGATGCCGACGTTGGCCACGCCGGGCGCGATCACGCCCGGACAGTTCGGTCCGATGAGCGTGGTGTCGACACCCTTCAGGTAGCTGTGCACGTTCGCCATGTCGTGGACGGGGATCCCCTCGGTGACACAGACGATCACCGCCACGCCCGCGTCGGTCGCCTCCAGGATCGCCTCCGCCGCGAAGCGGGGCGGCACGAAGATCATCGACGTGTTCGCGCTCGTCTCGCGAACGGCGTCGACCACGGTGTCGAACACCGGGATGCCCTCGAGGTCGGCCCCCGCCTTCCCGGGCGTCACGCCGGCGACCACCTGCGTGCCGTACGACCGGTTGCGAAGCGTGTGGAACGTGCCCTCGCGCCCGGTGATGCCCTGGACCACGAGCCGGGTATCGGCGCCGACGAAGACGCTCATGCGGCCTCCCCGCCGTTCGCCAGATCGGCTGCGACCTTCGCCGCCTCGAGCATCGTGGTCGCCGAAACGATCCGCGGATGCGCGGCCTCGTTCAGGATCTCGCGTCCCAGTCGGGCGTTCGTCCCGTCCAGGCGCACGACGATCGGAACACGGGCCTCGATCCGCACCAGCGCCTCCAAGATCCCCTGCGCGACCAGGTCACAGCGCGTGATGCCACCGAAGATGTTGATCAGTACGGCTTTCACCGACGGGTCGGACAGGATGACCTCGAGCGACATCGACATGGTGTCGACGCTCGCGCCCCCGCCGATGTCCAGGAAGTTCGCAGCCTTCGCGCCTGCCTGCGCCACGACGTCGAGCGTCGACATCACCAACCCCGCACCGTTGCCGATGATCCCCACTTCTCCGTCGAGCTTCACGTACTGCAGGCCCGCGCCCTTCGCCCGCGCCTCCACGGGGTCGATCGGGAACGCCGCCTTCAGCTCATCGAGCTCCGGCTGCCGCCACAAGGCGTTGTCGTCGATCGTCACCTTGGCGTCGAGCGCCACCACCGTACCGTCCTCCAGGAGGACGAGCGGGTTCACCTCGACGAGGGTGGCGTCCTGTTCGTCGAGGATCGCGTAGAGCTTCCGAAGGATGTCGCCCGCCCCCTCGCGCGCCTGCAGCGGCAGCGTTCCGGTCAGCTCGCGCACGTGATACATCCGCAACCCCAGCATCGGATCGATGTGCGCGCGCCGGATCGCCTCGGGGCGGGTCCGCGCCAGCTCTTCGATGTCCACACCTCCCTCGGCCGTCATCATCGCCAGGTAGTCACCCGTCGACCGATCCAGCACGAACGACGTGTAGAACTCCTGGGCGATCGGGAGCAACTCCTCGACCAGGACGCGGTTCACCACCATGTCCTTGAACCCGTCGCGGAGCATGCGACCGGCCTCCTCGGCCGCACGCTCGGGCGAGTCGACCAGCACCACACCTCCACCCTTCCCCCGGCCGCCGATCTGCACCTGGACCTTGACGACCGATCGACCACCGAGCTCGGCGGTCGCATCCGAGGCCTGTTCCGGGGTCGCCGCCACGATGCCGCGCGGCGTCGGGATCCCGTGCGAACGGAAGACGTCCTTGCCCTGATGTTCGTAGAGATCCACGTTCCTCCTCGGGGGTCAGTTCGCAGCGTGACGGTCGAGCCGTTCGCGGAGCCAGCCGCCGATGTCGACCGTGGAGGCTCCGGGCGTGAAGATCTTCTCGATGCCGGCGCTCTCCAGCTTCGGGATGTCGTCCACCGGGATGATCCCGCCGCCGAACACCAGGATCTCGCTCGCGCCGCGCTCGCGCAGTTGCTCGACGACCCGCGGGAAGAGGGTCATGTGGGCCCCCGAATGGCACGACAGCCCGACGGCATCCGCGTCCTCCTGGATCGCGGTCTCGGCGATCTGCTCGGGCGTCTGGTGCAGCCCGGTGTAGATGACCTCGAAGCCCGCATCCCGCAGCGCACGGGCGACCACCTTGGCACCGCGGTCGTGCCCGTCGAGCCCGGGCTTCGCGACGATCACTCGATACGTCTCGGCCATCGAGCGGTCAGTCTAACGAACCCCAGGTTGCCGCCCCCGCTTGAGATGCGAGGATGCTTGCCATGGAAGGCACAGGCAGGCTCGCGGGAAAGGTCGCCGTGATCACGGGGGCAGGCAGCGGCATGGGCCGCGAGGCGTGCATCGTGTTCGCCGCAGAGGGCGCGCGGGTCGCCGCCATCGATCTCGACGGGGCGGCCCTCGCGACGACCGAGTCGATCGTCGGCGACGACGACGGTGACATCGCCGTCTTCGAAGCCGACGTGGCCGACGAAGCGGCGGTGCGCGGGGCGATCCGGGGGGCTGGCGACCGGTTCGGAGAGCTCCACATCCTCTACAACAACGCCGGCGTGCTCTGGCGCGATCGGGATCTCAGCGTGCTCGAGACGGATGAGGCGATCTGGGATCGCGTGATGGCGATCAACCTGAAAGGGATGGTGTGGGTCTGCAAGTACGGCATCCCGGAGCTGATCCGTGCTGGTGGCGGCGCCGTCGTGAACGTCGGCTCGGTCTCGGCGTTGCTCGGCGACGCGATCCCACAGGACGCCTACACGGCCAGCAAGGGCGCGGTCATCTCGCTCACGCGTTCGCTCGCGGTGCAGTTCGCCCCCCATGGGGTGCGCGCGAACTGCATCCACCCAGGATTCATCGAGACGCCTATGCAATCGGTGCGGACGAGCGACGCCGCGTGGGTCGAGGGTGCACGCGCTGCCATCCCGCTGGGCCGCCTCGGGACGCCGCGGGACGTCGTCAACGCCGCCCTGTTCCTCGCCAGCGACGATGCCTCCTACATCACCGGTGCGGAGCTCGTCGTCGACGGCGGCACGATGGTCGTGTGATCCTAGACTGCGGGCCATGCTCGACGCCTACTGCTGGCCGCTCTCGGTGATGCCCGGTGAGCCGGTGTCGCTCCATGCGTCGGGAAGCGCGCGCTCCTGCACGATCGAGGTCGCGCGGGATGGCGCCGAACGCGACGTGGTGTGGCATGCCGACGACGTGGCGCTCGATGCGTGCTCCACACCCGACGACGCCAGCGCCGTCGGCTGCGGGTGGCCGGCGACGCTCGAGATCCCCATCGATCGTGCGTGGCGCTCGGGGTACTACGCCGTCACGGTCACCGCCGGCGACCTGCGAGCGGACGCGTGCTTCGTGATCCGACCGCACGCCGACGACCCGGCGCCGATCCTGCTCGTGCTCGCCACCACGACCTGGAACGCCTACAACGACTGGGGCGGCCCATCGTTGTACACCGGCGGCACCCGCGTGTCCTTCGAGCGGCCGTTCGCGAACGGGTTCCTCGTGAAGCCCGAACCGGTCGGGCGCATGATGCAGACCGCACCCGACCGCGAGGCCATGGGCTATCGGGACTGGGCCCGCCCACTCGGGCTGTCCGACTGGAGCGGCGGCGCCGGTTGGTGGAACTGGGAGCGACCGTTCGTCCATTGGGCCGAGTCGAACGGATACCGCGTCGACGTCGCCACGTCGCTCGATCTCGAGACGCACGCCGAGATCCTCAAGGGTCATCGGCTGACCCTCCACGTCGGCCACGATGAGTATTGGTCCTGGGGCATGCGTGACACGCTCGATGCCTACGTCGCCGCCGGGGGGAACGCCGCGATCTTCAGCGGCAACACGTGCTTCTGGCAGATCCGGTTCGAAGACGACGGCCGTGCGATGACGTGCTTCAAGTATCGGGCGGCGGCGGAGGATCCGGTGCTCGGAACGAAGGACGAACGATCGCTCTCGGGGATCTGGTCCGATCGGCGGGTCGGCAGGCCCGAGACATCGACGATCGGGCTCACGTTCACCCGCGGCGGATACTCGCGCTACGGGCTGGGCGCGCCGCGCGCGTCCGGCGGCTACACGGTGGCACTCCCGCACCACTGGGCGTTCGAGGGAACCGGCCTTCGATCCGGGGACACGTTCGGGGAACCGGACACGATCGTCGCGTACGAGGTCGACGGCTGCGCGCTCACGATCACGGACGGGCTGCCCGTCCCGACCCATGAAGACGGCAGCCCCGGGTCGCTCGAGATCCTGGCCACGGCGCCCGCCCGCCTCTGGTCGCAGGAGGAGCAGCCGACGCGCTACGCGCACGAGCCCGGCGAGCTCGAGCACGTGGCGTCCGCGCTGTTCGGCGACGCGAGCCCCGAGAACGTCGAGAAGGTCGCCGACAACCACGCCGTGATGGCGACGTTCAGCCGGCCCGGCGGGGGCACCGTCTTCAACGCCGGTGTGATCGACTGGACGTTCGGCCTGAAGCACGGTGACCCGATCGTGGAACGGATCACCCGCACCATCCTGGACCGACTCGGCGGTGACGAGCTGTTCACGGACTAGCGGCCGGCCGCCAGGGAGCCATCGGCTCCCGGCCTCGCTCCTATACTCGGCCCGATGCCCAAACGGTTCCAGATCCGCCCGCCCGGCCTGAAGCCCACCACGAAGGTCGGGACGCTCGGGCCGTACCGAGGCCGTCTCGGGTTCGCCTGGGTCATCGCGCCGATCGTCGTGGGCGTGGTGATCGTCGTCGCCGCCTACGTCGCGCTCTTCCGCTGACCGTGCGCTGGGACGCGTTCTCCGTCGCCTGCCCCGAGATCGCGTCGATGGCCGAGGAACGGTGCCGCACGGACGAACTCGTCATGCTCGGCACGCTTCGGGCGGACGGTTCGCCGCGGATCAGTCCGTGCGAGCTCGACGTCGCCGAAGGCCATCTGCTCTTCGGCATGATGTGGCGATCGAAGAAGGCGCTGGACCTGCTGCGCGACCCGCGCTGCGTCGTGCACAGCGTCACGTGCGATCGCATGGGCACGGACGGCGACCTCAAGCTCTACGGGCGGATGGTGAACGTGCACGACCCGGAACTCCGTCGTGCCTACCAGGCGGCGATCAAGGCGCGGATCGACTGGCAACCCGACGAGCCGGAGTTCCACCTGTTCTCGCTCGACGTGGAGTCGGCGGGCTACACCCTCTTCGGGGAGGAGCAGCGCGCGCTGGCGTGGACGCCCGCGTCCGGGCTCCGTCGCCTGCCGCTCGGCTAGCGAGCCGTCAACCGACCTTCTTGAGGGGCGCGTACGCCAACAGAACGCGCTTCTCCCCCACGTCGGAGAACACGATGCTCGCCTCGGCGTCGTCGCCCATCCCGCTCACCGTCGTGACGACGCCTTCACCCCAGCGCTCGTGGATCACCGTGTCACCCGCCGTGATCGCGAGCGGGTCGCGCTTGGACACGCCGGCAGGCCGCGGCGGGCTCCACCCCGGCTCGACGTCCGTGCGACCGGTCGAGCCGGGAAGACCGACGACCGAGTAGCTCCGCTCCGCCTTGGTGCGCGCGGGAGGCCGGCCGTCGCGCCGCGGGCGGCTGCGGGTCTCGTGCTCCTTCAGCTCCAAGAGGTGCTCGGGCAGCTCGGCCAGGAAGCGCGATGCCGGGTTGTACTGCGTCTGGCCGAACAGCGTGCGGCTCCACGCGTGGCACAGGTAGAGCCTGCGCTGCGCCCGCGTGATCCCCACGTACGCCAGCCGTCGTTCCTCCTCCAGGGCGGCCGCGTCGGTCATGGAGCGGTAGTGCGGGAAGATCCCGTCTTCCATCCCCACCATGAAGACCACGGGGAACTCCAGCCCCTTCGCGATGTGGAGCGTCATCAACGTGATGACGGACTCTTCCTCGTCATACTCGTCCTGTTCGCCGACGAGCGAGACCTGCTCCAGGAACCCGGCGAGATCCGTGTCGGGCTCGCGCGCCACGATCTCAGCCGCGACCCCGGCGATCTCCTGCAGGTTCTCGATCCGGCCTTGTGCCTCGACCGTCCGGTCCTCCTCCAGCTCAGCCAGGTAGCCCGACTCCTGCCCGGCGAACTCGACCATCCGCGGCGGGCCGGCCCCGTCGTCCAGGTGCGCCTGGAGCGCGTCCATCACCTGCACGAACCCCGCGACCGCGCCCTTCGCGCGCGCGGCGAGCGTGGGGATCTCGTCCACGCGACGGGAGGCGTCGACCACGGAGATCCCCTCCTCGCGCGCGAACGACTCGACCACGGACACGGTGGCGTCGCCGATCCCGCGCTTCGGCATGTTGACCACGCGCCGGAACGAGATGACGTCCTGTGGGTTCAACAACAGCCGGAGGTAGCCGAGGACATCCTTGATCTCCTTGCGCTGGTAGAACCGAACGCCGCCGAACACGCGGTAGGGAGCGCCCACCCGCATCAGCACGTCTTCGATCACGCGGCTCTGCGCGTTCGTCCGATAGAAAACGGCGACGTCGCCGTACCGGAACCCTTCGCTCTGCCGGACCCGCTCGATCTCGTCCGCCACGAAGAATGCTTCGTCGTGCTCGTCCTCGGCCCGGTAGAGCACCGCCAGTTCGCCGTTGCCCGCCTCCGTCCACAGGCTCTTCGGCTTGCGGTGCACGTTGTGCTCGATCAACGCATTGGCGATGCCCAGGATGTTCTGCGTGGAGCGGTAGTTCTGCTCCATCAGGAAGACGGCCGCGTCCGGATAGTCGCGTTCGAAATCCAGGATGTTCTTGATCGTCGCGCCTCGCCACGAGTAGACGCCCTGGTCGGCGTCGCCCACCACGCAGACGTTGCGATACCGCGAGGCCAACATGTTGACCAGCTGGTACTGGGCGCGGTTCGTGTCCTGGTACTCGTCGACCAGGATGTAGCGGAACCGCTCCTGGTAGTGCTCCAGGACCTCGGGATGGAGCTTGAACAGCTTGACCGTCTCGGTGATCAGATCATCGAAGTCGAGCGCCCCGGCCGCGTGCTTGCGCCGCTCGTACTCGGAGTAGACCCGCGCGACGGTCTCCTCGTAGAAGTTGTCGGCGATCCGCGCGTACTCGTCGGCGTCCAGGACCTGATCCTTCGCGCGGCCGATCGCGGCGGCCATGGCCTTCGGCGGGAATCGCTTGGGATCGAGATCCAGGTCCTTCAGCACGCCCGCGATCAAGCGCTCGGTATCGCCGTCGTCGTAGATCGTGAAGCTCGACGGGATGCCCAGGTAGTTGTGCTCGCGACGCAGGATCCGCGTGCACGTGGAGTGGAACGTCAGGATCCACATCCCCCTGGCGACACGCCCACCGACCAGTCCCTCGACCCGATCAGCCATCTCGCGCGAGGCCTTGTTCGTGAACGTGATCGACAGGATGGCCCCCGGAGACACGCGGAGCTCGCGGATCAGGTACGCGACGCGATGGGTGAGGGCACGGGTCTTGCCGGAGCCGGCTCCGGCCACGATGAGCACCGGCCCCTCCGTATGGAGGACGGCCTCGGCCTGGATGTCGTTCAGGCCATCGAGCAGGGGGGAGCGGACGCTCACGAGCCGATTGTAGGTGCCCCCGGCGACCGCCCTGGTCGAGCACCGTTGAGCGGCCTCTCGGCCGAAGGTACCCTGGCTCCATCGTGAGCGCCGACGCCACCCTCCCCCGCGCGCAGACGGCGCCCAGGCCCCGACGGCCCCTGTCCGGACTGATCATCAAATGGTTCGGGATCGCGTGCTTGATGGTGGCGGCCGGACTGGGCGGCTACATCGGGTGGTTGCTCTGGGGAACGGGGCTCACCACCAGGGCCGCGCAGAACGACCTGAAGCAGGGATTCACCCAGGTCGTCGACACGAAGGATCCGGCGCAGGCCCCGCCGGCGGGGGTCGAGCCGCTCCGCGCCTCGGCCTACGCAGAGCTGATCATCCCGCGTATCGACCTCGACCTGATCGTGGTTCAAGGGACGGACGAGGAATCGCTCAAGAAGGGTCCGGGACACTATCCGGATACCGCGGACCCATGGGACTCGAGCGGGCGCGTCGGTATCGCGGGCCACCGCACCACGTATCTGGCGCCGTTCTACAGCCTGGACGACCTCCAGCTCGGCGACCCGATCACGGTCCGCACGGAATACGGGACGTTCGACTACCGCGTGAGCCGCGTGTACGTCATCTCGGAGGCCGGCTCGGGCGTCGTGCTGACCCAGACGCCCAACCCGACGCTGGTCCTGACGACGTGCAACCCGCTCTACTCCTCACGGGAGCGCCTCATCGTTGAAGCCGACCGCGTCTGAACGACGATCCGCCGGGCGCACTAGCACCCCAGGAAGCCGGGCCACAGACCGATCAACCGCCGGTGGCACGCGGGCACCTGGGTCCACGTCTCCACCATCAGGTCGCCGGAGCGCTCGTCGTCGAACACGCATGTGTCGTCGACGACATCGAACGCGAGCGTGCGGCCGTCAAGCGTCCACCGGTACGTGCCGGGCGTGCTCGAACAGTTCGCGTCGTTGAACAGCAACAGCCGGTCGCCATCGACCGAGAAGTGGCCGCGTGCCTTGAAGCCGGACAGATGGTGATGCAGGAAGTAGCGGCCCTCGAAGAAGATCAACGTGGTGAGTCCGGGGTCGACGCGGTACGGGATGCAGCGGAGGCAGCGGTACGGCAACCCCACGACCGGTCCGCCCACATCGGCGATCGACATGACGCGGAGATAGGTGCCGTCGATCGGCGTGGGCTCGCGCGGCGGGAGCGGCGTAGTGAACGGGTACGGTTCCATGTCGGCCGTGAACACGTCACGCCGCTCGTTCATGAAGACGCCTCCGACCTTCACCAGGTGCACGGGCGAGGGAGACGGGGACGGGGACGCGGCGTTCGTTCCGTCCCCGTCGGCGGCGGAGCCGAACGCGTATCCGGCAGCGACCCCGATCAGCAGGGCGACGATGGCGATGGCGACGACCCGCTTGCCCACGCGCGAGCCTACCCGGCCACGACGTCGAAACGGTCGCAGAGTGCAGATAGACGCACGCGGTGCTCGACCTCGTGGTCGATCAGATGGAACATCACCCAGTCGGCCGCGACGTCGAAGCGTTCACGTGGTCGCGCGACATGGAACGCGGACGCATCCATCGAACGGAACACGTCGAGCACGAGCGCGCGGGTCGTGGTCATCCGGTCCCGATGCTCCGAGAACGATTCGCCGAGTACCGGTGTGAGATGGCCATCCTCCACGCGGTCGTCGTACGGGAACAGGTCGCGCGGGATCCGGTCCGCTCGATCGAGCACGTCGGTGAACACCCAATCCACCTCGACGAGCGCGACGTGATACAAGACCGTGCCCACGGTGTCGCCGCCGTCCCCCGGATCGCGATCGACGACGGCGGCGGCGATCCGCTCGAGCACGGCGTCGGTGTCGCGCCGCACCTCCTCGAACGCCGCGATCCACCGGCCGATCTCGGGGTCGACGCCGGGGGCCGAAGCGAGGACCAGCTGCTCCCGCTCGGTCAAGTCATTCCCACTCGATCGTGCCCGGCGGCTTGGACGTGATGTCGTATGCGACCCGGTTCACGCCCGGGACCTCAGCGATGATCCGGCTGGAGATCCGGTCGAGGACGTCGTAGGGGAGCCTGGCCCAGTCGGCGGTCATGGCGTCCTCGCTCGTCACGACACGCAGGATCACGGGATGCTCGTAGGTCCGCCCATCCCCCATCACGCCGACCGACTGCACGTCCGCGAGCAGGATCACGAACGCTTGCCACGTCTCGCGCTCCAGGCCGGCGCGGCGGATCTCATCGCGGACGATCCCGTCGGCCCCCCGGAGCATCGAGAGCCGCTCGGCCGTGACCCCGCCCACGATCCGCACCGCGAGACCCGGACCGGGGAACGGCTGGCGCCACACGATCTCTTCCGGCAACCCCAGCTCCGCGCCCACGCGCCGGACCTCGTCCTTGAACAGATCGCGCAGCGGCTCGACCAGGTCGAAGGCCATGTCCTCGGGCAAACCGCCGACGTTGTGATGGCTCTTGATGTTGGCCGCCGTCGACGACCCCGACTCGATCACGTCCGGATAGAGCGTGCCCTGCACCAGGAACCGCGCGTCGGCGTGATCGTGGGCGACCTCCTCGAAGACCCGGATGAACTCCTCCCCGATCGCCTTGCGCTTCTGCTCGGGATCGGTGACGCCCGCCAGCTTGGCGAGGAACCGGTCGGCCGCCTTCACGTGGATCAGCGGGATGCGGAAATGTCGTCCGAACGTCTCCTCGACCTGCGCCGGTTCGTCCTCGCGGTTCAGACCGTGATCGACGAACACGCACGTGAGCTGATCTCCCACGGCGCGATGCACCAGGAGCGCCGCCACCGCTGAGTCGACGCCGCCGGAGAGGGCACACAGGACCCGGTCCGTCCCGACCTGTTCGCGGATCGCGTGCACCGCTCGTTCGATCACGTTGACCGGCGTCCAATCCGGGAGCAGGCCGCAACCGTCGTAGAGGAAGCGCTTGAGCACGCTCACGCCGTTCAGCGTGTGTGTGACCTCCGGATGGAACTGCACGGCGTAGAGACCGCGTTCCGGGTCCTCCATCGCCGCGATGGGGATCACCTCGGTGTGCGCCCCGACGCGGAACCCCTCCGGCTCCCGCACGACCGCGTCGCCGTGGCTCATCCACACCTGCTCCGACGCCTGCATGTCGGCGAGCAGCACGCCGGGACGATCGACGGTCAACGTCGTCCGGCCGTACTCGCGCTGACCGGTGGCCGCTACCTCACCGCCGAGCGCCTGCGCCATCAGCTGATGCCCGTAGCAGATGCCGAGCACCGGGATCCCCAGATCGAACACGCGGGGGTCCAGGTGCGGCGCGCCTTCCTCGTAGACCGACATCGGTCCGCCCGACAAGATGATGCCGGCCGGACGCATCTTCCGGATCTCCGGGATCGGGATGTCATGACGGACGATCTCGGAGTACACGTGGCACTCGCGCACCCGCCGCGCGATGAGCTGTGCGTACTGCGCCCCCAGATCGACGACCAGGACGGGCCGCGGCTGCTCGTGCATCCCCGCGTTCCTCAGTGGCCCATCCCCACGCGCTGCGCCTGCTGGTAGAGCCTTGCCCTCCGTCTTGATCGATGGGGCGATCACCAGCTCCGCCTTCTGGAACTCCTTCACGTTGGCGTATCCGGTGGTCGCCATGCTCGTGGCGAGCGCACCGAACAGGTTGAACGTTCCGTCGTTCTCGTGCGCGGGCCCTACCAGGATCTCCTCGAGCGACGCTACCTGCTGCGTCTTCACGCGCGCCCCGCGCGGCAGCGAGGGGTGGAACGTCGCCATCCCCCAGTGGTAGCCGCGACCCGGTGCTTCGTACGCCCGCGTCAAGGGCGACCCGATCATCACCGCATCGGCGCCGCAGGCGATCGCCTTCGCGATGTCGCCACCGGTCCGCATACCGCCGTCGGCGATCACGTGGCAGTAGCGGCCGGTCTCGTGTTGATGCTCCCGCCGCGCTGCCGCCGCGTCGGCGATCGCGGTCGCCTGCGGGACGCCGACGCCGATCACCCCGCGCGTCGTACAGGCGTTGCCCGGCCCGACGCCCACCAGCACCCCGACCGCACCCGTGCGCATCAGGTGAAGCGCCGTCGAGTACGACGCGCACCCGCCGACGATCACTGGCAGGTCGAACCGGGCGATGAACTCCTTGAGGTTGAGGGGCTCGGTCCGCGTGGATACGTGCTCCGCGGAGACGACCGTCCCCTGGATCACCAGGATGTCCAGCTCGGCCTCCAACACGAGCGAGGCGTACTCGGTCACGCGTTGCGGGGTGATGGACGCGCTCGTGACCACGCCGGCGTCCTTGATCTCGCGGATGCGCTTCACGATCAGCTCTGGCTTGACGGGCTCCTTGTAGAGCTCCTGCATCCGGCGGGTCGCCTTCTCATCCGGCAGCGCGGCGATCTCGTCGAAGATCGGTTCGGGGTCCTCGTACCGCGTCTGCAGGCCCTCCAGGTTGAGGCACGCCAGGCCACCCAGACGTCCGACCTCGATCGCCGTGGCCGGCGAGACCCCGGCGTCCATCGCCGACGCCATCATCGGCAGGGGGAACGTGTAGGCATCGATCTCCCAGCTGATGTCCACGTCGTCGGGGTCGCGTGTCCGCCTGGACGGAACGATCGCGACCTCGTCCAGCCCGTAGGCCCGGCGGCCCGTCTTCCCGATACCGATCTCGTATTCCATCCCCGCTACCCCCGCCTCGTTCCTCGACGCCCCGGAAACGCGAGACGCCCACCCGTTCCCGGATGGGCGTCATCGTTGCATGCACGAAGCGTAGCAGGCCCCGCGGTTCAGGCTTCCTTGGCGACGTGACCCGTGTCGGTGACGCGAAGATCCGTCAGTCCCGAATGCACCCGATCGCCCTCGATCAGCTTGGTCGCGTCGTCGATGTAGCCGTGCGACTTCAAGGTGTCCAGGACGTGCTGCAGCGAGTCCTCCGGCCCTTCTGACTCGGTGTCGATCCGCAGCTCGGGGTTCTCCGGCGCCTCGTACGGGTCGTCCACGCCGGTGAACCCGGTGATCTCGCCGGCGAGCGCCTTCTTGTACAGGCCCTTCGGGTCGCGGTGCTCGGCGATCTCTGCAACCGTCGCGTCCACGTGGACCTCGACGAACGCGCCGATCTGCGCGCGAGCGGCGTCCCGGGTCTCCTTGTACGGGGAGATGGGGCAGCAGATCGTGGCCACACCGTTGCGGGTCAGCAGGTCGGCCACGAACGCGATGCGCAGGATGTTCGTGTCGCGATCCTCCTTGGAGAACCCGAGTCCCTTCGACAGGTTCTTGCGGACCTCGTCGCCGTCCAGGATCTCGGTCTTCAGGCCACGCGCTTGCAGCTCGTGGTACAGCATCTCCGCGATCGTGGACTTCCCCGAACCCGAGAGTCCGGTGAACCACACGGTGAATCCCTTGTCGCCTTGCGTCACAGGAAGCTCCTTCCGACGGCGCCCTCGGGCGCCTCGATGTCATACAGCTTGAGGATGGTGGGTCCGACGTCGACCAGGTTCATCCCGTCGACTCGGCCCATCGGCTGCCCGGGCAACCCCTTCATCGCGAAGATGCCCGTGCGGTCGTGGTTGGCCCCGTCGGGACCGGTGTCGTTCTCGTAGATGTACAGGCTCGGATTGCCGACCGAGCCCATCGAGCGCCATTCCAGGTCGCCGAAGTACACGAGCAGGTCCGGCGCCACGCCGCGCACCTCGGGGTACACGTCCTGCGGCTTCAGCACCTTCGTGCCCAGCGGTTCGCCGTCGGGCCCGGGCGCGGCCTCCAGCTTCGCGATCAGCTCGTCGCGGACCTCCTCGTACCGCTCGGGCTCGATCACGCCCTGCGGCTCGCGGCCCTTGACGTTGAGGAAGCAGCGGCCGTAGTAGCCACCGTCCCCCCACGCGATCGTGCGGCTCCAGTCGACCGGCGCCTTCGCGATGGGCGTGGGCTGGGTGACCGTCTCCGTCATGGCCAGGTACCCCTCCTGCATCAACCAGTCGTTGAAGCAGAGGCCGCCCATCATCGGCCGCGCGCCGTGGTCCGACATCACCATCGTGATGGCGTCCTCCGGGAGCACGTCCAGGAGTGCACCGACCTCGCGATCCAGGAAGCGGTAGTAGTCCTGGAACGCCGTCTCGAACTCGTTCCCCGCGACGTAGAGCGGGTGACGCGGGTCGAAGTACTGCCAGAACACGTGATGGAGCCGGTCCGGCCCCATCTCGACCATCATGAAGTAGTCCCACGGCTTGTTCTTCACCAGCCGCCGAGCCACCTTGAACCGACGCTCGGTCATCGCGAACACCTGGTCGAGCACGAACTGCATCCCCTGCTCGCGGAAGTTCGGGATGTCGAAGATGTAGTTGCCCGGGCCACCCAGCTCCTCGGCGACCTCTCCTTCGAGCTCTTCGGGGTACGCGAACCGCTTCGCGCTGGGCGGGGTCAAGAAGCAGCCGATCCGCCAGCCCGGGAACTCCTTGGGGGGCGGGAAGCTCGGGGGAACGCCGATCAGCAACGACCGTTTCCCCTGCTCGGCGAGCTTGTCCCACACCGCGGGCTCGTGGATCGATCCGGAAGTCGCGATCGAGAGGCCGTCGTACGTGTGGTCCTTGCGGTTGCGGAAGCCGTAGAGGCCGAGCTGACCGGGCGTCTTGCCCGTCATCGCGCACGCCCACGCGGGGACGGTGATCGGCGGCGTGATGCTGGCCAGGTCGCCGTGCATGCCGCCGTCGATGAGCTTGCGGATGTTGGGGATCTCGTCGACGAGGTCGCGGAACAGGAGCTGCGGCGTGCCGCAATCGAGCCCGATCACCGCGACCCTGGGACCTTGCTGCATGGCGAACATCCTTTGCGGTGCCGGGTCTCGAAGGCGGAAGCGGGCGTGACTGCTCACGGGGGCGCTTCCGCGGTTCGCGTATCCTACCAAGCCGCCTGAGACCCCGACCGAGCTGCGGAGATCACTCCCGATGACGTTCCTGCGACGAGTGTTGAGCGCCCAGGCCGCCCTCTGGGCGGTCTTCGGCCTCGTCGTGGGGATCGCGCCCGGATGGCTCCTGGTGACGGTCGCCGATCAGCGCACGCCCACCGACGACGCCTGGTTCCGCGCACTCGGCGTGATGGCCATCGTGCTCGCGCTCCTGATGGTGCTCGTCTCGCAACGACTCGAAGACGTGTGGTGGTGGGCCTGGGCCTTCGCGGTGCTGGAGGCCGGGACGGCCACCGTCTTCGTGCTGCACGCCCTCTTCGGGCTGCCCGAGGGGGCGTCGGCGTGGTCCTGGTGGCTCCTCGCCGGCGTGAACGGCGCCTTCGGGGCGCTCGACCTGGTGGGCCTCGGCATGGCCGCCCAGGAGAAGCCGTTCACCTGAGCGGATGACCGCAGCCGAACGGTCGCCACCCCGACACCGGGCTGCCGACGACCTCAGCGGACCTCTCGAGCGGCGGCCAGGCGGTCGTTCGCGATCCGGTCCGCCGCCGCTTCCGGCGTCACGCCGTCCAGGTCGGCGGCCGCGAAGACCTCGGAAAGCGTGTCGCCGATCCCCAGCAGCCGGATCGACATCTGCTCCGGGGTCCATCCCAACCGCTCGTACCCGGCGAGATGCAGCACCCCTCCGGCGTTCACCACGTAATCGGGCGCGTAGAGGATGCCGGCCGCCGAGAGACGGTCGGCGTCGACCGGTGCCGCCAGTTGGTTGTTCGCGGCGCCGGCGACCACACGACACCGCAGTCGGGGGATCGTATCGGCGTTGAGGACCGCGCCGGTCGCGCACGGCGAGAACAGGTCGCACGGCGTGTCGAACGCGTCCTCGGGGTCGACGATGTCCGCACCGGTACGATCGGCCACCGCGCGCGCCCGCTCGGCGTCGATGTCCGAGACGACGAGCCCGGCGCCCGCCTCGGCCAGCAGGTCGCAGAGCGGGCCGCCCACCGCCCCCGCGCCCTCGACCACGATCGTCCTGCCCGAGGGATCGTCCGACCCGAACGCGTGCGCGAAGCTGGAGCGGATCCCGTGGAAGACCCCGATCGCCGTGTCGGGTGCGGACGTGCCCGAGCCCCCGGCACCGGCGCTCCTCCCCATCACGTGCGGGCATCGCTCCCCGACCACGTCCATGTCGGCCTCGGTGGTGTTCATGTCGCACGCGGTCACGTAGCTCCCGCCGAGCGACGCCACGAAGTCCGCGTAGCGGCGCAGCATCTGATCGCGCGCGTCGCCCTCGGGGATCGACGCGACGGCCAGCACGGACTTCCCTCCCCCGAACGGAAGGTCGGCCATGGCGTTCTTGAACGTCATGGCCGCGGAGAGGCGAAGCACGTCCCCGAGCGCATCGTCGGGTGCCGCGTACACCTTCATCCGTGTGCCGCCGAACCCGGGGCCGAGCACCGTGGAATGGATGCCGACGAACATCCAGGTGGACGACTCCGCGTCGAAGCGCGTCGCCACGAACTCGCCGTCCCAGCCACGGATCAGCTCGTCGAACATCGGCGGCAGTCTAGGGGGTCTGCCGGATCCGCTCCATCGCCGTCATGCCCGCCTGCCATGCCGCGTCGATGTCGGCATCCGGCGGGAACCGCCCGTTGATCTCCAGCATGACCAGGCCGTGCGCCAGCGACCAAGCGGCCCTGGCCCCCGCCACCGAGCCCATCGCCTGGGCGAGCGGCGCCGCCGCCCGGAACTCCAGCCCCACCGGCAGGCGTTCCCGAGGAAGAGGCCGGTCCGTCATCAGGCGGTAGATGTGCGGATGAGCCCGGGCGTACTCGCGATAGGCGGCGCCCAGTGCCACGATCTGGGATCGGGGCCGGGTCGCGAGTGCCGCCTCGAACGCGGCGGCCGACTCCTCGAACCCCCGAACGATCAGTTCGAGCACCAGCGACTCCTTGTCCGGGAAATGCTTGTAGAGGGACGGCGCCTTCATCCCGAGGTCAGCGGCGAGCCGGCGCATGGTGAGCGCCGACTCGCCGTCCCGTTCGAGGATGGTCCGGGCAGCGTCGACGATCTCGCGCCGACGTGGTGTCAGCCTGACGTCGCCCTCAGCGGTCGTCACGTCGATGCCTTGGTGGCCACCGCCCGTTCGGCGAGTGCGCGGTTCATCGCCTCGAAGCCCTCCAGCGTCGCCGGCAGGATGCTCCGCCGGACGAACGGCACCAGGATGCCGCGGAACCGCTCCGACTGCACCAGGCGCGTCCGTCGTCCCTCGTCGATGGGCTCAAGGTCGAACCGGTGTGCGCCGTCGAAGAGGCGCGGGACCCCGCCCAGCCTGCCCAGCCACCCGAACGCACGACCCGGCTCACTCACCGTGACCACCGGGTGCATCGTGATCCCGCTCCCCCGGGGCGGTTGCAACCGCACGCGGAGGCGGCTGCCCGAGACGGGCGATCCGTCGATCGACGGGATGAATGGGTTCCAGTCGGGATAGGCCTCGAACGTGGTCAGCCACGTCCAGACCGTCCCCGGATCGGCGTCGATCTCGATCTCCGCGCGCAACTCGTTCTTCGTCCCCATAGCCACTGCCTCCTTCGTTGGGTAACTTCCCTGGCTAACTTCGTTAGCCGAACATAAGCGAACGCCGTTAGCCTGTCAAGCGCTCTGGCCGGGGAGCTGAAGGCGGAGATGGGTCGTACCTACGCCTCGGGAAGGGATCGGAGGGCCGCCTCGACGTCGTCGAGGTGCTCCCCCCGATGGGCGGCGCGGAGGGCGTAGAGCGGGCTGTCCGGGTCGCGTGGCCACAGACGGTCGAGGGGCAGGTCGGCGACGCGCGCATCGGTCTCCTCGGCGATACGGAGGGCTAACCGGGCTGCGTCGAGGGGCGGGATCGCATGGATCAGCGGGCGCGAAGCATCGTTGATCCAATCGACGTCCTCCGGCTCGGCGTCGGATGACGTGAACGGTTCGCCGCGCTCGAGCTTGTCGGCGAGGGCCAGCACCCGACCGTCCCAGAACGCGATGTGGCCCAACACGCCGGCCACCGTCCAGTGCGGGTTCACCGAGATGCGGAGCGCATCCTCGTCCAAGCGTTCGACCAGGGCGCGGAGTCGCTCGCGCTCCCGGGTGTTCTCCTCGATGTACGGGCGGTCCTGTGCCATCCGGTGACGATACCGCCGAACGCCGGAAGGGCGGGGCGCGCGAAGCGCCCCGCCCTTCCGTGGCGGTACCTGTCCGGGCTACGAACTAGTGCTGGTGTCCGTGCCCTGCACCGGCGGCCGCAGCCTCGTCTTCGTCCTCCGGCTTCTCGACGACCGAAGCCTCGGTGGTGAGTACGAGCGCGGCGATCGAGGCCGCGTTCTGCAATGCGGAGCGGGTGACCTTGGCGGGGTCGATGATCCCGGCCTTCACCATGTCGACCCATTCGCCGGTGGCGGCGTTGAACCCGTTGCCGCCGTCGCCTTCCCCGCGGAGCTGCGAGACGATGACCGCCCCTTCGTAGCCGGCGTTCGACGCGATGCGCCGGGCCGGCTCGGACAGGGCGTCCCGGACGATGTTCGCCCCGGTGGCCTCGTCGTCCTTCAGCTTGAGCTTCAGCAGGGCGGACTCGGCACGGACCAGCGTGACGCCGCCGCCGGGGACGATGCCCTCTTCGACGGCCGCACGCGTCGCCGAGACGGCGTCCTCGATGCGGTGCTTCTTCTCCTTGAGCTCGACCTCGGTGGCCGCGCCGACCTTGATCACCGCGACGCCGCCGGAGAGCTTGGCCAGCCGCTCCTGCAGCTTCTCTCGGTCCCAGTCCGAGTCCGTGTTCTCGATCTCGGCCTTGATCTGGTTGACGCGTCCCTTGACCTCGTCCTCGGAGCCCGCACCCTCGATGATCGTGGTGTCGTCCTTCGTCACGACCACCTTGCGGGCGGAGCCGAGCAGGTCGAGCGTGGCGTTCTCGAGCTTGAGACCGACCTCCTCGGAGACGACCTGCCCGCCGGTGAGGACCGCGATGTCCTGCAGCATCGCCTTGCGGCGATCCCCGAACCCGGGGGCCTTCACGGCGACCGCGTTGAACGTGCCGCGGATCTTGTTCACCACGAGCGTCGCGAGCGCCTCGCCCTCGATGTCCTCGGCCACGATCGCGAGCGGCTTGCCCGATTGCATGACCTTCTCCAAGCAGCGGGAGGAGCTCCTGCACGCTCGAGATCTTCTTGTTCACGATCAGGATGTAGGGGTCTTCGAGACCGGCCTCCATGCGCTCCTGGTCCGTGACGAAGTACGGCGAGATGTAGCCCTTGTCGAACTGCATGCCCTCGACGAACTCGAGCTCCATGCCGAACGTGTTGGACTCCTCGACCGTGATCACGCCGTCCTTGCCGACCTTGTCGATCGCCTCGGCGATCAGGTCGCCGATCGCCGGGTCGGCAGCCGAGATGGACGCGACCTGGGCGATCTCATCCTTGGAGTCGACCTCCTTGGCCTGCTTCTCGATCGACTTCACGACCGCGTCGACGGCCTTCTCGATGCCGCGCTTCAGCGCCATCGGGTTGGCTCCGGCGGCCACGTTCTTCATACCGCCCTTGACCATGGCGCGGGCGAGCACCGTCGCGGTGGTGGTGCCGTCACCGGCGACATCGTTCGTCTTCGTCGCGACTTCCTTGCAGAGCTGGGCGCCCATGTTCTCCCACGGGTCCTCGAGCTCCACTTCCTTGGCGATCGTCACACCATCGTTCGTGATGGTGGGCGCGCCCCACTTCTTGTCGAGCACCACGTTCTGCCCCTTGGGGCCGAGCGTGATGGCGACCGCATCGGCGAGCTTGTCGACGCCGGCCTCGAGCGAGCGCCGTGCCTCCTCACCGAACCTGAGCAGCTTGGCTGCCATGGTGCCTCCTTCTTCGAGAGAGATGGAACGGGGCTCGCGCTCAGTCGCGCGCGAGCCCCCGCTCCGAAGCTTGGCTGGTTACTTGCCGACGACCGCGAGGACGTCGCGGGCGGACAGGATGAGGTACTCGTCTCCGCCGACCTTGACCTCGGTGCCGCCGTACTTGGAGTAGATGACCTTGTCGCCGACCGCCACGTCGAGGGGGACGCGGCTCCCGTCCTCGAACCGGCCCGGGCCCACGGCCACCACGGTGCCCTCCACAGGCTTCTCCTTCGCCGTGTCGGGGATGACGAGGCCCGAAGAGGTCATCTCTTCGCCTTCGTTCGCCTTGACGACGATCCGGTCCTCGAGGGGCCGCAAGCTGAAGTCCTTCGCCATGCCGTTCCTCCTTGTGTCCGTGGTCGGTGCCTTAGCACTCTTGGTCGGTGAGTGCTAACAGGATAACCACGGGAGTGCCAGAGGGTCAACGCGAGACGGCCGCGCGTGAACGCCGCGTAACGAAGCTGTGACGATGCGTCGAAGTCTTTGACGCTCGCCCGTCTGGCTCCGAGGATAGGACCAGCGACGAACGGTACCGACCAGACGAACTGGAGGCCGTGACGCACGCGATGCGTCGCGGCCCTTCCATGCCCGGGTGCTGATGCGTCGCCGAACCGACCAGCGATCGGAACCAACGATCGATCGGAACCGAGAGCGACGAACGGAGGTGGTCGACCATGAACATGGGCTTCGCCTGGGATCCCGGATTCGAGGCTGCGTACGCGGAGCGGCCCGAGAGCAGCCGCGCGGCCAAGCTCGTCGCGGCGATCCCGGCGTCGGTGTCGGTGTTCCGAGCGCTGATGCGGCGTCCCGCGGGGGCGACGGTCGTGGTCCTGGTGCCGCGGACCGATCCCTCCGCGCCGAGCGTGATCACCGATGAGTGGGAGCGCCACGCGAGCTGATCCCTCTCGTCGTCCGGGGAGAGCTCCGCCGATCCCACCCCTCCGGGTTCGGCGGAGCTCTCCTCGAACCCACCCGTTCAGTCGTCGAAGTTCCCGAACACGTGCGTATGCGCGGTGAGTGCATAGAGCACCATCCCGTTCAGCACCAGCCCGATCAGGCCACGGCCCGGAGCGAACCCGAGCTGGAGTACGGACCCGACCACGCCGAGCGCCGCCACGAACAGTCCCAGCGTTCGGCCGATGCGGCTCTGACCGAGGATCAGGATGCCCGCAAGGGCCTGCAGCACGCCCAACGCGAGCGCGACGAGCGCGATCACGTTCACCAGACGCTCCGCGCTCGGGCTGATCGGCGTCGGGAACTCGCTCATGAGCAGGACCAGCGCCACCATCACGCCGAATCCACCCGACACGATCATCAGGAAGCCCGACGCGACGACCAGACCGGTCCTGCGAGGACGGCCGACCTTGGGCACCAGATCGGTCCACTGGACGCCCGGAGGTGGTTGTTGGGTCTGCATCTCCCTCGAGGTATCGGCCACTCGTCTCGATCCCTCGAGCGATCAGCCGAGCTCAGATCCCTGTTCAGATCCCCTTGAGGAAGGCGACGGTCTCGGCCAGACCGTCCTCCAGGTGGGTCCAAGGCTTCCAGCCGATCGCGTTCGGCGCGCTCGAGATGTCGAGTGCGATCCGCCGCAGCTCCCCCGGCGGGAGCGGACCGTGACCCGGCTCGGCGGTGAATCCGATGATGCCGGCCAGGAGCTGGTAGATGTGGTTCACGCTCGCCTCCAGGCCGGTGCCGATGTTGACGAGCTTGCCCGAGCCCTTCTCCATGGCCTGCACGAACGCGTGGACGGTGTCGTCGATGAACACGTAGTCACGGGTCTGGTTCCCGTCCCCGTAGATCGCCGGCGTCTCGCCCGCCAGCATCTTGGCCGCGAAGATGGCGATGACACCGGCCTCGCCGAACGGGTCCTGACGAGGACCGTAGACGTTGCCGAGCGCCAGGGCCGTGAAGTCCAGCCCGCGGTAGCGCTGGTAGAACCCCAGGTAGTCCACAACGACCTTCTTGGAGATGCCGTACGGCGACGTGGGATGGCTGCCCTGCGCGCTGCTCTCCTTGGCGGGGACACGCTTGGGCTCCCCGTAGATCGTGCCGCCGCTCGCCGCGTAGATCACCTTGCGCACGCCGGCCTTCGCCGCGTTCTCCAGCACGTTCAGGGCGCCCATCACGTTGATGCTGGCGTCACGGCCAGGGTCCTCGAGCGACGGCCGGACGCCGGACTGCGCGGCCAGGTGGAACACGATCTCGGGTCGGTGCCGCTCGAAGAGCTGTTGCACCCCGTCGGAGCGCACGTCCATGTTGAAGAACGTGAACTCCTTGCCGTAGTTCCGCCCCTCGGCCAGGTTGGCGATGCGACCCGTCGTCAGGTCGTCCACGCTGATGACGCGGTAGCCCTCGGCCAGCAGTCGATCGGCCAGATGCGAGCCGATGAACCCGGCGCCCCCGGTCACCAGGACGGTCGTCACGAGGCTAACCCTAAGTTCGGATCGGCTCCGATGTCGAGTGACGTCCGTTCCCCGAGAGCGAGTCTGGCCGCGCCCACACACGCGATCATCGCCGCGTTGTCCGTGCAGAGCTCGAGCGGTGGGAACAGCACCTGGAGCCCCGCCGCGCTTCCATCGCCCTCCATCCGCTCGCGCAGCCGCGTGTTCGCGACGACGCCGCCCCCCAACAACACGGTACGCACGCCGTGTTGCCGGGCCGCCTCGATCGTCTTGGCGACCTGCACGTCGACGATCGCCTCCTGGAAACTCGCCGCCAGGTCGGGAAGATCGACGTCGCGGCCGGCGGCACGCTCCGCCTTCACGTGGCGGAGCACGGCGGTCTTCAGCCCGCTCATCGAGAAGTCGAAGTCGCCCGACCGTTCCATCGAGCGCGGGAACCGGATCGCGTCCGGGTTCCCCTCGCGCGACATCGCGTCGAGCGCGGGCCCACCCGGGAACCCCAGGCCCATCAGCCGGGCCACCTTGTCGAACGCCTCCCCTGCCGCGTCGTCGAGCGTCTGGCCCAAGACCTCGTAGCGGAACAGCTCGGGCATATGGACGATCATGGTGTGTCCGCCGCTCACGACCAGCGCGACGTACGGCGGTTCGGGAGGCCCGTGTGCGAGGAAGTTGGCCCAGATATGGCCCTCCAGGTGGTTGATGCCGATCAGACCCGCTCCGGTCGCGAGCGCAACACCCTTGGCCGCCGCCATCCCCACCAGGAGCGCCCCGACGAGGCCGGGGCCGACCGTGACCGCGACTCCGTCGATGTCGCCGAACCCCGAGAGTCCGGCAGCCTGGATGGCATCGGCCAGGAGCGGGTTCAGCGCCTCCACATGGGCGCGCGCCGCGACCTCCGGCACGACGCCACCGAACCGCTCGTGGAGCTGAACCTGCGCGGCGATCAGGTTGGCTCGCGTCGTGAAACCGTCCTCGACCACCGCGACGGCGGTCTCGTCGCACGAGGTCTCGATGCCGAGGGTGATCACGCCGGGCGCACGCCCTCCGGGAGCTCGGCCGCGATCTCGGTCAGGCGCGCCGCGTACTCCTTGGACCGGATGTCATCGGTCCACATGATCAGCGCATCCTCGTTGAGCTCTTGGTAGTAGTTCCGGCGGATGCCGACCGGGTGGAAGCCGTACCGCCCGTACAGACGCTGCGCACCCCAGTTCGACACGCGGACCTCCAGTGAGACCGCGTGCGCGCCCAGGTCGACGGCGTCGACGATCAGCTCGTAGAGAAGGCGCGACGCCACCTTGCGCCGGTGATGCGTCGGGTCCACGGCGATGTTGGTGACGTGCCCTTCGTCTCCATAGCAGATCAACCCCGCGTAGCCGACGATCTCGCGATCGATCTTCGCCACCAGGTACCGGCGATTGTTGGGCTCGGTCATCTCCGCCAGGAAGAGGTTCGGGCTCCAAGGACGCGAATAGACCTGGCGTTCGATCGCCATGACGCCGCGCAGGTGGCGGCGGCGCATCGGGGTCACCTCAACCCTGGGCGCCTCTGGTTCGCTGATCCCAAGCGATCTCCGCATCAGACTTCCTTATGTACATGGGGACGACATCGAACAACCGATCGTGCTCCTCGCGCAAGAAGCGAGGTGCAGCGAGCTCCACCAACGCTGCGGCATCGGGATGCGCCACCGCCGGTGAGGCGAACTCTACCCGGCTCCCGAGCTCCTCGAGTTCCCGCCGGTACAGGATGGCACCGTTGCCGACGCACAACACGTCGTCGGGTACCGCCTGGAGCTCCGCGACCAGGTGGTCCGGCTTCAGGACGAGATAACCGGACTCCCTGACGATCCCACCCGGGACGGACCGGTACACCGCCGCGAACACCTCTCCCCGGCGGCCGTCGATCACGGCGGCGATCCGGCGTGAGGTGTAGCGCACCGTGAACGCGAGCGCATCGAGGCTGGTGATCCCCACGATGGGGATCCCCAGCACCTGGGCCAGGGTCTTCGCCGTCGCCACGCCTACCCGGAGGCCCGTGAACAGCCCGGGCCCCACACCCACCGCGATGCCGCCGACCCGGTCCAGGTCCAGACCCGACCACACCAGGAGCTGCTTCAGGGCGGGCGTGACGGACTCCTGCCGCGCCTTGCCGGCGATGGAAACGCTCGCGAGCACCTCGAGCTCCGTGCCGATCGCGACGCTCGTTTGGGGCGTCGATGTGTCGATCCCGACGACGATCACGGAGCGCCTCCCCACGGCGCGAGGATCTGCTCGAGTCGCTCCCACCGTTCCATCCACGACGTCCCACCGGGCGTGAACGCCAACAGGCGCTGCTCGTCGGCGTCGCCGCCGCCGGTCAGCTCGATCGTGACGTGATCGCTGGGGAGGACCTCCTCGACGGCGTCCCCCCATTCGACGAGCAAGACCGCCTCGCCGTCGCCGAGCTCCTCCAAGCCCAGGTCCACCACGTCCTGGATCCGTTCCAGGCGGTAGACGTCGACGTGCGCCACCTCCAGACGGCCGTGGTACTCCCGCACCAACGTGAACGTCGGCGAGACGACCGGGTCGGTCACGCCCAGACCTCGGGCGACGCCCTGCACGAGCGTCGTCTTCCCCGCCCCGAGCTCACCGGTGAGGATCACGGCATCTCGCGGGCGGAGCAGCTCAGCGAAGGCTTCGCCGAGCGCGCGGGTGTCGTCGGCGGTCGGGGCCCGCGCGTCGATGCGCATCAGAACAGCTCCAGCTGCCCCTCGCCGGCAGCCGCTTCACTCCCAAGCGGCATCCGGCGGCGGGGTGGCGGGAGTGTCTTCGCAACGTTCCCCCAGGGTCTTGCCGATCAGCCGGAAGTCGTTGCGGAAGTCTTCGAACTGTCTCGACCCGTCCCCGCCGCTGCGGAGGATCGCCGCGGGATGGAACGTCGGGATCACCGTCCGACCGTGCCACGGGAACGTCTGCCCGCGCAGCCGTGTGATGCCCTGGGTGGTGTTCAGGACGAACTTCGTCGCGAAGTTCCCGAGTGTGGAGACGACGCACGGCTGGATGATCGAGATCTGCTCGACCAGCCACGGCGTACACGCCTCGATCTCGTCGGGGAGTGGATCGCGGTTGGCGGGCGGCCGGCTTTTCAACACGTTCGCGATGTACACATCCTCGCGTCGGAGCCCGATCTCGACGAGCATCCGCGTCAACAGCTGCCCCGCCGCGCCGACGAACGGCTCACCCTGCTTGTCCTCGTGGAACCCCGGCGCCTCGCCGATGAACATCAGGTCCGCGTCGGGGTCGCCCACGCCGAACACCACCTGCGTCCGGGTCTCCGACAGCCGGCACCGCTGACACGTCGCGGCGTCCGCGGCGGCCTCCGCCAGCGTCCTGGTCACGGCGCGACGTCCCCGGAGGCGCGCGCGGCCGACGTCTTCGGTGCCTTCTTCGGCGCCTTCTTCGCGGACCTGCGGGGGGACCTCGTTCCGTTCTCGGCGGGATCGACCCGTTGGAGGCAGCTCCGTGCGAAGACACGGATGTCGTGGTTCACCTCGGCCGGCCGCTCGAGCATCGCCATATGGCCGGCGTGTTCGACCACGACCAGCGTTGCGTCGGGCAACACGCCGACCAGTTCGACCGCCGTCGCGGGTGGCGTGATCCGGTCGTGCTGACCCACGATGACGACCGCCGGGACCCGGAGCCGCGGGAGGGCGTGACGCAGATCCATCTCCATGAGCTCGGCGAGGCCGTCGGTCCACACCTCGGGCCGGGCGCGGCCGGCAAGCCCAACGATGTGATCGACCATGTGGGGCTGCGCTTCCGGCCCGAACTGCGTCATCCGTGCGAACACCCCTCCGGCGTCTCCGGGGCTCGCGAGGACCGCACGGCGCAGGCGATCGACCCGGCGAGCGGCGGTCGTGAACGTCCCCAGTCGAGGACGCAGGAACGCAGCCACGGAGCCCATCGCCCCACGGAAGAGGTCGGAGGACGACGCGCCGATCAGGGCGACGCCGATCACCCGTTCACCGAACAGCTCCGGACGTTGCTCGGCCATCGCGATGATCGCCATCGCCCCCATGCTGTGACCGATCACGACCGCCGGGCGATCCGGCGCCACGGCATCCAGCACCGCCGCGATGTCACGCCCCATCGCGCGGATCGACAGATCCCCGTGCGCACCCGATGCGCTCGTCCCGTGCGATCGATGGTCCATCAACACGCACCGGAAGTCATCGGCCAGGTCGATCCATTGTTCGTGCCACACGGACATGTCCAGGCTGAAGCCGTGCGTGAAGAGCAGGAGCGGCGCCTCAGGGTCCCCCGCGACCCGGACCGCGATCTCGGTTCCGTCGAACGACGCCACCGGCTCCAGCGCTTCGGGCGGCAGGTCGCCGATCGATGACGCTTCGTCGTGCGCCCGATGACGACGGCCGGCGAGGATCCGCGCGCCCGCACCGAGGGCCACCGTGCCCGCGACCGCAGCGGCGATCGCCGCCGTGCGCTTCGTGCTCATGTCGGATACACCCGCGGGACCCGGGCGCCGATGCCGGCGACGATCTCGTAGCCGATCGTGTCGGCGTGGCGCGCGAGCTCCTCCGCGGCCACCATCTCCTCGCCTTGGCGGCCGAGCAGGACGACGTCGTCGCCGGGCTCGACCGGCAGATCCCCGCAGTCCACGATGAGCTGGTCCATCGTCACGCTCCCCGCGACCCGGCACCGATGCTCCCGGATCAGGACGTCGGCACGGGACGACAGGACGCGAGGGTAGCCGTCTGCGTACCCCGCCGGCACCGTGGCAACGATCGAGTCTCGCGCCAGCCGATATCGATGGCCATACGACAGGCGCTCCCCGCCGGGGAGCCGCCGCACGGCGACGACGGTCGAGCGCCACGAGAGCCCCGGGCGCAGCCCCAGACCGTCGACCACGCCTGGTGCGGGCTCCAGCCCGTACATCGCGATACCGACCCGGACCAGGTCCAGGTGGGCCTCCGGATACAGGATGGTGGCGCCGCTGTTGGCGGTGTGGAGGAGCTCCGCCTCGTGCCCGGCCGTCCGCACCTTGTCCACCACCGCCAGGAAGGACTCCAACTGGGCCAGCGTGGTCTTTTCGTCTTCGGACGAGCTCGCGAAGTGCGTCCACAATGCCTCGAGACGAAGTCCGGATGCGATCACCCGATCCACGAACGCGTCCGTCGCCTCGGGCGGATAGACGCCTGCCCGGTGCATCCCCGTGTCGACCTTCACGTGCACACCGATGTCGTTCCCGCTGGCGACCCCGGACAAGCGTTCGAGCGCAGGGTCGGAGAACAGGGTCGGCGTCAGCCGGGCCGCGACCGCATCGGCCTCGGACCCGGCGGGGAACTCCGACAGGACCAGGATCGGCGCGACGATCCCGGCGGCGCGGAGCCGCAGGCCCTCCTCGACGAGGGCCACGCCGATCCACGCGGCCCCTCCCTCGAGCGCAGCGCGCGCCACCTCCACATCGCCGTGTCCATACGCGTTGGCCTTGACGACGGCCATCAGCTCCGAACCCTCCGGCTTGAGCGTCCGAACGTTGTGGCGGATCGCCTCCAGATCGACCTCCACGCGGGTGGAACGCCGACCGCTCACGCGTCCTCCCGGATCCGGTTCACGGCCTCGGGCACGTGTCGTTCGATATCGGACGCGAGCGTCCCCTCGCCCAGCGTGCGACCGGCCAGGATGCCGGCGAGTCCATGCACGTAGGCGCCGGCCGACGCAGCGTCGACCGGCTCGACCCCGCGCGCCAGCAACCCGCCGATGATCCCGGTGAGCACGTCGCCCGAGCCGGCGGTGGCGAGCACCGGGCCGCCGGTGAGGTTGATCCTGACCGCGCCCTCCGGTGTCGCCACGAGCGTGCGGCTTCCCTTCAGCAGCGTGACCGCACCCGTCCGTTCCGCCAGCGCGCGAGCGTGCGTCAGGCGATCCTCCGCGAGCGCGCTCGCGGGAAGACCGGAGAGACGGATGAACTCCCCGATGTGCGGGGTGAGGACCGCATCGGACTTGCGATCGGCGAGCTCCTCAGCCCGGCCCGTGAACGCGTTGAGCCCGTCGGCATCCAGGACGAAGGGCACCGGACAGTCGCGTACCAAGCGCCGCACCAGGTCGGCCGTCTCCTCATCCGTGGTGAGGCCGGGACCGATCGCGAGCGCGTCGGCGGAGCTCAGACGATCGAGGAGCACCTCGAGCGCGGAGACCGCCACGGTGCCCTGGGGGGTTTCCGACAGGGGCAGGAACGTGGCTTCGGCCAGCCCTGACTGCACGATCGACAGGATGCCCTCGGGCACGGCGACCTGGATCAGCCCGGCCCCGATGCGCGCGCCGGCTCGCGCGACCAGCCGGGCGGCACCCGTCATGTCGCGCGAGCCGGCGACGACCACCAACACCCCGGAGGCGCGCTTGTGTGTATCGATCGAGCGTTCCGGCAGGACCCTCTCGACGTCTGCCGGCTCGGTGATGGATGCCTCCGCGCGGACCAGGCCCGGAGGGAACCCGATGTCGGCGACCCTGACCGCTCCCGCGAACTCGGCCCCGGGAAGGACCACGACGCCGACCTTCGGGGCACCGAACGTCACGGTAAGGTCGGCCAGGACCGCGTCGCCCTCGACGGCTCCGGTCGCGCCGTTGACCCCCGACGGGATGTCGACCGCCACGACCGGGACGGACGATGCGTTCAGCCCGGCGATCGCTTCGGCCCACTCGTCCTCGGGCAGCCCTCGGAACCCCGTTCCGAACAGCGCGTCGACGGCCACGTCGGCTCGCCGCAACTCGCGATCGAGCGTCGCTTGGGCGAACGGCAACACCCGCACCGATGGGACTTCGTCCAGACGAGCGGCATGCTCCCCGGCGGGCGCGCGCAGATCCTCCAGTGCCTCCGCGGCGACGACCGTCACCCGGACGCCCCAACGAGCCAAGTAACGGGCGGCGACCACGCCGTCGCCGCCGTTGTTCCCCTTCCCGCAGACCACGACGGCACGCCGACCGTAGGCGCCGCCCATGAGGTCCACCGCCGCCCGAGCGACCGCACGTCCCGCGCGCTCCATCAGGAGCGCCGCTGCGACGCCCCCCGCCTGGGTCGCCCGGTCGAGCGCCGACGCCTCGTCGGGGGTCAGGACCGGCTTCACTCGCCGACCGCCACCGCGAACGCGACCGCGTTCGTCTTCTCGTGCGTGAACGTCACCAACACCTTGGTGATGCCCAGCGTGTCGGCGCGCCGCTTCGCGTTGCCCTCCAAGACGATGACGGGCGCGCCGCTCGGGTGCCGGCTGACGTGGATGTCCTGCCAGCGTTTGCCCCGATACCCGCCGAGCGCCTTGATCGTCGCCTCACGAGCGGCGAACCGCCCGGCGTAGGACTCGGCCGGCCGCGCCTTGCCGTCGCAGTACGTGCGCTCCTCCGGCGTGAAGACCCGTTCCCGCATCGTGGGATGCCGAGCCAGCGCCCGCTCCATCCGAGAGATCTCGCAGATGTCGACGCCCAGGCCCAGGATCTCCACGGTCAAAGGCTAGACGACGCGGAGAGGACGCGGTGAGAGGAGTCGGCGGGACCTCCGGCTACGCGACGACGTCGAGGACGAACGTCTCGGGACCGTCGAACGCGCGCACCAGGCGGACATCGCCCTCGTCCAGACCCGCGCGCGCGAGCTGTCCCCAGCCGATGCCGAACGCCGCGCCGCCGACGACGACGGACGCGGTCGCGTACCACCCGTCGAAGCCGCCGACGGCTCGCATGCTGCTGGCCCGGAGGAGCCACACATGCTGGTCGTCGGAGCCACCCGGCAGGTAGGCGATCGTTCTCGCGTTCACCCAGGCCACGTCGCCGAACGCGTAGTCGGTCAGCTCGTACGACTCCGTCACGCCGTCGGCCATCCTGACCGAGACGACCCGCGAGGGTGCCTGCGCGGCGCCGTTCCCGGGACCGAACACGAGCCCCGCGACCATGGAGCCGTCGGGCGACAGGGTGACCCCCTGGACGTGGGCGGGAAGCACCGACAGCGCGCGTCAGGCTGCCGTCGGCCACGTCCACCTCGAACAGTTCACGCCCCTCGATCACGAACGCCCTGCCGTCCTGGATCAGGACGTCGCGCACGTGGCCGTGCCACACGACCTCGTCGCCGGCGCCGCTGATCGAGTGGAGCCAGTACTCGGCCTTGTGGCGCTCGAAGGCCAGCACGCGCCCTCCGTTGGCGCGCAGGCACTCCGCATGCGGGATCCATGGCCGGCGGGTCTCGGCGAGCGTGATCGTCCGCACGATGTCGAGCGAAGGCAGATCGCGGACGACGATCTGGGCTTCGCGGCCCACGACGGCCGCCTCGACCACCCGCTCGGCGCCCGTGCAGACATCGACGTCCTGCGCGTGGCCGTCGCCGGCGCCGTAAGCGAGCGTCCGGCCCTTGCGGTCGAGCGCCATCAGGCGGTTCTCTCCCGAGGTTGCCGCCGACCACGTACCGAACCGGACCCACACCGTCGGGCGCTGGGAGCGGTTCCGCGGCCTTCAGCAGGACCTTCGGGTCCATCTGCGAACAGAGTGCGGACGTCCACGCGCCGTCGTCCGCGATGTCCATCAGGAGGCCGATCCGCTGGCCGATACCGACCTCGAGACCGCACGAGGCACCGTTCGAGGAGGAGCGCACGTCGATCTCCGCGCCGATCGTGCCCTTCACGGCCGTCTCCACCTCGAACGAGTAGAGCGCCGTCTGGTCGTCCACCTCGGTCCGGCCGATGTAGGTCCCGACGAACGCGCCGTCGGACCGGTGGAGCGCGTCCCGCGGGTCTCCGATCGCGCAGGAGCACGCCTGGGCGGTCTGCGGGAGCCCGGTGACGAGCAGGAGCGCGAGCAAGGGGATGAGGGCCAGCCGTCGGTTCGAGGTCAGTGTGCGCATGGCTCTCTATGCCTCGGGGCTACTCGACCGTGACACTTTTCGCCAGATTCCTCGGCTGATCCACGTCGCAGCCCCGCAGCTTCGCCATGTGGTACGCGAACAACTGCAGGGGAACGGTGACCACGACGGGCGACAGGAGCTCCGGCGTGGACGGCACCTCCAGGACGTGGTCGGCCATCGAGCCGATCTGCTCGTCGCCCTCGGTCGCGATCGCGATGACTTCCGCGCCGCGCGCCCGCACCTCCTGGATGTTGGAGAGCATCTTCGGGTACACGTGGCATTCGGTGGCGATCGCGACGACCGGCATGCCGTCCTCGATCAACGCGATGGGCCCGTGCTTGAGCTCGGCCGCCGGGAACCCCTCGGCGTGGACGTAGCTGAGCTCCTTGAGCTTCAGCGCACCCTCCAGGGCCGCCGGGTACCCCGTGTGCCTGCCGATGAACAGCACGTCACGGACGTCCCGATAGCGTTCGGCCAGCTCGCGGACCCGCACGTCCAACGCGATCGCGGATCGGACGTGACCCGGCAGCTCGTCCATCCGCTCGAGGATCTCTGCGATCTCCGCGGGGAACATCGAGCCCCGCACCTGCGCCAGGTAGAGCGCCACCAGGTACTGCGACACCATCTGCGTCGCGAACGTCTTCGTGCCCGCCACGGCGATCTCCGGCCCCGCATGCGTGTAGAGCACGCCGTCCGCCTCTCGCGCCAGCGAGGAGCCGACCGTGTTCGTGACGGCGATCACGTGCGACCCCTGACGCCGTGCGTGCCGTGCCGCCTCCAGCGTGTCGATCGTCTCGCCCGACTGGCTCACGGCCAGCGTGAGCGTGTCCGCGCCCAGGACCGGGTCGCGGTACCGGAACTCGCTCGCGATCTCGATCTCGACGGGCAGTCGCGTCCAATGCTCGATCGCGTACTTCGCCACGAGCCCGGAATGGAACGCCGTCCCGCACGCCACCACGAAGACCTTGTCGACCTCACGGAGCACGTCGTCGGCGATCCGGAGCTCGTCCATCGTCAGGCGCCCGTTCACCACGCGCCCCACGAGCGTGTCCCGGATCGCGCTCGGCTGCTCGTGGATCTCCTTCAGCATGAAGTCTTCGAACCCGCCCTTCTGGGCGCGGGCCACGTCGTGCTCCACGACGATGGGCTCCGGAACGAGCGGGTTCCCGGCGAAGTCCGTGAAGACCACTCCCTCGCGTCGAGCCTCGACGACCTGCCCCTCCTCAACCGGGATCACGGTGGTGGTCCGGTCGAGCACGGCGGGGATGTCGGACGCCAGCAACGTCTCGCCGTCGCCGACGCCGACGATGAGCGGCGACGAGACCCTGACCCCCACGATGAGGTCGGTCTCCTCGGCCGATACCACCACCAGGGAGTACGCGCCTTGCAGGTCGCGGACGGTCGCGCGGACGGCGTCCGCCAACCCCGCTCCGTGGCGGACACGTTCCTCGATCAGATGGGCGATGCACTCCGTGTCGGTCTCGGACGACAGCACGTGTCCGTCCTTCTCCAGGCGGGCACGGAGCGTCTGGAAGTTCTCGATGATGCCGTTGTGCACGACGGCGATCCGCCCGTGACAGTCCTGATGGGGATGGGCGTTGCGGTCCGTCGGTGCCCCGTGGGTCGCCCAACGCGTATGACCGACGGCGGTGTGGCCCAAGAGCGGCTCCGCTTCGGCGAGCGCCGCCTCCAGCTCGCCGAGCTTTCCGGCGCGGCGCACCACGGACAGACCGTCGGCCGCGACCGCCACCCCCGCGGAGTCGTACCCGCGGTATTCCAATCGTCGAAGCCCCTCCAACACGATGGGAAGCGCCTGGTCGGGACCCACGTAGCCGACGATGCCGCACATACGGACAACCCTAGCAGCGGCTCCGGCGACGGCCGAGACGGCCGTTCCGAGGGTGAGCGATCACGAGCCGCCGAGGCTCGAGCGGACCGCCCCGACCAGCGCGTCCGCGTGGCGGGTCGCGTCGTCGGCGGCCTCCGCCTCGACCATCACCCGTACGAGCGCCTCCGTGCCCGAGGCGCGAACGAGCACCCGGCCCCCGTCGCCCAGCTCGTCCTCGGCGCGACGGACGGCCTCCCAGACGGCTCCCGCATCATCCAACCCACCGGGGTTGACCACCGGGACGCTCAGGAGCACCTGCGGGAACCTGCGCATGCAGGACGCCAGCTCTTCGACGCTCACGCCTCCCCTCGCCGCCAGGGAGAGGAAGCGGACGGCGGTGAGCAGGCCGTCGCCGGTGGTCGCCTGCTCGCGGAAGATGACGTGTCCCGACTGCTCGCCCCCGAGCACGGCTCCCGTACGGAGCATCTCCTCCAGGACGTAACGGTCCCCCACCTGCGTGGCGGATACGTCGATACCGGCGTCGCGCATGGCTCGATGGAACCCCAGGTTCGCCATCACGGTCGTGACCACCAGGTCGCCGGTCAGCACCCCGCGCTCGCGCATGTCGATCGCGCAGGCCGCCAGGACCTGGTCGCCGTCGATCACGTTGCCGCGTGCGTCGGCGAACAGCGCGCGGTCCGCATCGCCGTCGTGCGCCACGCCGGCGTCCGCACCGCGTTCGACGACCTCGGCCGCCACGACGTCCGGATGGAGGGCCCCACACCCGACGTTGATGTTGACGCCGTCGGGCCGGTCGTAGATCGCGTGGACCTGCGCCCCGAGTCGGCGCAGGAGCCGTGGAGCGAACGCGGATGCCGCACCGTTGGCGCAATCAACCACCACGGACATCCCCTCGAGGGACCCTTCGGCAGCCGTGACCAGATGTTCCAGGTACCGATCGGGGCCGACACCGTTCTCGCTCGCACTGCCCGGAACCCGCGCAGGAACCGGCTGCTCGTCCAGCAGCGCCTCGATCTCGTCCTCGAGATCGTCGGAGAGCTTCATCCCGTCGCGGGAGAAGAACTTGATGCCGTTGTCCTCCGGCGGGTTGTGGGAAGCCGAGATCACGACGCCCGACGTCGCCCCGAGCTCCGTGGTGAGGAACGCGATCGCCGGCGTGGGCTCGACCCCCGCAAGCAACACGTCGCCTCCGGCCGAGCGGATCCCGTCGGCAAGGGCTGCCTCGAGCCAGACGCCCGACGATCGCGTGTCCCGCCCGACCAGGAAGACCGGCCGCTCCGTATCGTGTCGCCCCAAGACGACGACGGCCGCGCGGCCCAGGTCGAAGGCCAGCTCCCGCGTCAGCTCCGAGCCGGCGACGCCGCGAACACCGTCGGTTCCGAAGAGACGTCCCACGGCGGCAAGGCTACCCGAGCCCACGGTTGCGGGGCCCGTCAGACCCGTGATGTGGGAGCATCCCGCCATGAGCGATGCACCGGTTCGTGTCTACGTCAGCGGCAACCCGGTCGATGGCCTCCTCACCAAGGGCCACCTCGAGGCGGAAGGCATCCGCGTCCTGTTGAAAGGTGAGGGCGAGGGGCCGTACCGAGCCGGACCCGTGTACCTATGGGTCATGCCGGCGGACGAAGCCCGTGCGCGGGAAGTCATCGAGGCGATCGAGTCGGGGGCGTACGCCACGTCGGACGACGATGTGCTGGCGGCCGAAGCGGACACGCCGAGCGTGGGTGACCTCACGGACGACCGACCCGTCGGGCTGAACGACCCCTAACGCTTGGAGTACTGCGGCGCCTTGCGGGCCTTCTTGAGCCCGTACTTGCGGCGCTCCTTCTCGCGGGCGTCACGACGGAGGTACCCCTCGGCCTTGAGCTGTGCCCGGAGCTCGGGGTCCAGGTCGAGCAGGGCGCGGGCGATGCCCAGACGGATCGCTCCCGCCTGACCGGCGATCCCGCCGCCGCGGATCGAGGCGATCACGTCGAAATCCTTCTCACGCCCCACCAGGCGGAGGGCCGACACCGCGACCATGCGATGCACCCGGGTCGGGAAGTAGTCGTCCAGCGAGCGGCCGTTGATTTCGAAGTTCCCCGTGCCGGGGATCAGGCGCACGCGTGCAACGGCTTCCTTGCGACGTCCGGTGGTGATCTTCGCGGCGGTCGTGGCCACTTATGACTCCTCTTGGTCCTTCTTGGCGGTGCTCTTGCGAGCGGTCGGCTTGCGAGTGGTCGTCTTCTTGGCCGTCGACTTCGAGGCCGACGCCGTGGACGTGCGGGTCGTCGGCTTCTTCGCGGCCGCCTTCTTCGCCGGTGACTTTCTTCGCGGCGGACTTCGCCGTGGCCTTCGGCTTGGCGGCGGGCTTCCCGACGGCAGGCTTCTCCGGCGTCGGCGCGGTCTTCACGCGCTTCGTCGGACGGGGTTGCTTCTCGGGGATACCTTCCCACACCGGCGGCTGCCCGAGCGTGTACGCGACGGGCTGCTGCGCAGCATGCGGGTGCTCGGGCCCGGCCACCACGTGCAGCTTCTTGATCATGGAGCGGCCGAGGCTGTTCTTCGGGAGCATGCCGCGCACGGCCTTCTCGATCACCCACTCGGGCTTGCTGGCGAGGAGTGTGTCGTACCGCGTTCCCTTGATGCCACCCGGGTACCCCGAGTGGCGATACGAGATCTTCTTGGCCTCCTTGCCACCCGTCATCTCGATCTGCGACGCATTGATGACGATGACGTTGTCGCCGACGTCCATGTGCGGCGCGAAGATCGGCTTGTGCTTGCCGCGCAGGATGGCCGCGACCTCCGAGGCCAGACGTCCGAGAACATGGCCGCTCGCGTCGATCACGTACCAGCGGCGCACGATGTGCTCGGGCTTCGGAGAATAGGTCTTCATACGTGGGAAATCGGCCGGGCATCCCGGCCGATGGGCAATGCTACCTGCGGGAACGCAGCACCGTCAAAGGTCGCGCTCATCACGGCCCCTCGCTCGGTCCCCGCTGTGCCGCGTACGACACCCGCTCGAGGGTCAGACCCCTCGCCGGAGCGGGTTGAGCGATCACGGCGCGCTGGCGGGCATCGAGCATCGCTCGTACGTCGATCGGCTCCAGCCGTCCCTCGCCCACGCGCACCAGGGTGCCCACCATGGTCCGGACCATCTGGTGGAGGAAGGCGTTCGCCCGGAACCGCACGCTCACCGTGGCGCCGACTCGGGTGATGCTGATCCGCTGGAGGTGACGCACGGTCGGCTTCCCCGGGCCGGGATGCCGGCAGAACGACGTGAAGTCGTGTTCTCCGACCAGGTGGCGAGCCGCCGCCCGCATCCGGCCGATCGACAGGTCTCCCGGCCGATGCCAGGCGGTTCGGGCGGTGAACGGATCCGCGACCGGGGCGGTGTCGATCACGTAGCGGTATTCGCGTGCCGTGGCGGAGAAGCGCGCGTCGAATCCCTCGGGCGCTTCACTCGCCTCGATGACGACGACCTCGGGCGACAGGAACCCGTTGACGGCCTTCTGCATCCGTTCGGGCGCAAGGCGACTCGGGGTGACGAAGGAGACCACCTGCCCCCTGGCATGCACACCGGCATCGGTTCGACCTGCGACCGAGAGCCGGACGTCGTGGCGCGTCACGCGGGTCAGGACGTCGGCGAGCGCCCCCTCGACGGTGCGGACCTCCGGATCGCGCTGCCGTGCCCAGCCACGGAAATCCGTGCCGTCGTACGCGAGCGTGAAGCGGATCACGCGCATCGTCGGCGCCTCAGAACGGTGCCGGCTACGTGTTCTCGCGCTCGACGAGCTCGATCCGTGCCATGGCCGCGCCGTCGCCGGCGCGCGGGCCCAGCTTCAGGATCCGCGTGTAACCCCCCGGCCGATCCGCGAACCGCGGCGCGATCTCGTGGAAGAGTCGCGCGACGATGTCGCGGTCCGGGATGTCCTTCAGCACTTCTCGCCGCGCAGCCAGGTCGCCGCGCTTCGCGAACGTGATCAGCTTCTCGGCGTACGGGCGCAGCATCTTGGCCTTGGCCTCCGTGGTGTTGATCCCCTCGTTCACGAACAGCTGCTTCGCGAGCGTGGAGAGCAACAGCTTCTGATGCGCCGGGTTCGACCCCAGCCGCGCACCCTTCTTGGGTTTGGGCACGCGTTACTCCTCCCGCAGTCCCAGGCCCAGCTCTTCGAGCTTGGCCTTGACCTCGTCGATCGACTTCTGGCCGAAGTTCCGGATGTCCATCAGCTCGGACTCCGACTTCTGCACCAGGTCTCCGACCGTGTTGATGCCCTCGCGCTTCAGGCAGTTGTAGGAGCGGACCGAGAGGTTGAGCTCCTCGATCGTGATCTGGTAGTCGCTCGGGAGCTGCTCGTCTTCGGCCGGGCCCACCGTCACGCTCGCGGCCTCCGCCAGCTCGGCGAAGAGGTTGACGAGTTCGAGCAGCGTGCCACCCGCGGACGCCACAGCCTCACGGGCGGTCACGGAACCGTCGGTCTCCACGTCCAGGATCAACCGATCGCGGTCCGTCATCTGCTCGACGCGCGTGTTCTCCACGGCGTACGAGACCTTGCGGACGGGCGAGAAGATCGAGTCGACCGGGATCACGCCGATCGGGTCGCGGGCCTTCTTGTTCTTGTCGGCCATGCGGTACCCGACGCCGCGCTCGACGGTCATCTCCATCTCCAGGCTGGCGCCCTTCCCGAGCGACGCGATGTGCAGTTCGGGGTTGAGCACCTCGACGCCGGCGGGGGGAGCGATGTCGCCGGCCGTGACCTCCGCCGGGCCTTTGGCCTTGAGATAGACGGTGGTCGGCTCCTCGAGCTCGGAGCGCACCACCAGCTCCTTGAGGTTCAGGATGACGTCGGTGACGTCCTCGGTGACCTTCGGGATCGTCGAGAACTCGTGCAGCACGCCGTCGATGCGGACCGACGAGATGGCGGCGCCGGGGATGGACGACAGGAGCGTCCTCCGGAGCGAGTTCCCGATGGTGTAGCCGAATCCGGGCTCGAGCGGCTCGATCGCGAACTTCGAGCGGATGGGCGAGAGGACTTCCTCGGTGATCTGGGGTCTGGCGACGATGAACAACGGACTGCCTCCTTCGGCGGGGGATCAACCACTGCTACCCCACCCGTACGGTTCCCGGACGCTTCAGGGCGCCGGGGTGCTGCCGCGTGTCAGACGCGGCGGCGCTTGCGCGGCCGGCAGCCGTTGTGCGGCACCGGCGTCACGTCTTGGATGCCCGAAACCTCGAGGCCGGCGGCCGCGAGCGAGCGGATCGCGGTCTCGCGGCCCGAGCCGGGGCCTTTCACGAACACGTCGACCTTCTGCAGGCCATGTTCCTGAGCCTGGCGCGCAGCCTTCTCCGCGGCGAGCTGCGCGGCGAACGGCGTCGACTTGCGGGAGCCCTTGAACCCCACGTTGCCCGCGCTCGCCCAGCTGAGCGTGTTGCCCTGCAGGTCGGTGATGGTGACGATGGTGTTGTTGAACGTCGATTTGATGTGCGCCTGCCCGTGGACGACGTTCTTCTTCTCGCGCTTGCGGGCCTTCTTCGCTTTGGGCTTCGCCATGTGTGAGCTCCCTCGCTCCGCGGTTCAGAACTACTTCTTGCGTGCAGCCTTCTTCTTGCCGGCGATCGTCTTCTTGGGCCCCTTGCGTGTGCGCGCATTCGTGTGCGTGCGCTGCCCGCGGACCGGGAGGCTCCGGCGATGGCGGATGCCCTGGTAGCAGCCGATCTCGATCTTCCGCTTGATATCCTGCGCGACCTCGCGGCGGAGGTCTCCCTCGACCTTGAGGTTCTGGTCGATGAAGGCGCGGATCTTGAGCACCTCGTCCTCGGAGAGATCACGGACCTTGGTCGCCGCGTCCACGCCGGAACCGGAGACGATCTTGTTGGCGCTGGTCGTGCCGACGCCGTAGATGTAGGTCAGCGCGATATCCAGCCGCTTGTCGCGGGGAAGATCGACACCTGCGATCCGTGCCATACCCTGACCCTCCTACCCCTGCCGCTGCTTGTGCCGCGGGTTCGTGCAGATGACGAGGATGCGGCCGCGGCGCCGGATGACGCGACACTTGTCGCACATCTTCTTCACCGACGGCCGGACCTTCATCGCTCGCTCCTACTTGTACCGGTACACCACACGGCCCCGAGTGAGGTCGTACGGCGAGAGCTCCACCAGGACCCGGTCACCGGGGAGGATCCGGATGTAGTGCATCCGCATCTTCCCCGAGATGTGGGCCAGGACCTTGTGCCCGTTCTCCAATTCGACCCGGAACATGGCATTGGGGAGCGGCTCGATGACCGTTCCCTCGACCTCGATCGCATCTTTCTTCGGCACGCTCCAGGTGTTCCTGTCTGCTCTGGGTCTCGCCCCGGGCCCGCGGACCAGCCGGAACTCGCCTCCGGGCGGGGCGAACGGTCAGTATACGTGCAGGTCACCCGGTACGTCCACGCTCAAGCCGGCCGGCCGAGTGGGCCTCAGACGGCACGGGCCGTCAGGATCTCACGGCCGTCGTCCGTAACGGCGATCGTGTGCTCGAAATGAGCCGCGAGCGAGCCATCGGCGGTGACCACGGTCCAACCATCCGCCAGGACCCGCGTTTCGTGGCCCCCGAGCATCACCATGGGCTCGACCGCGATCACCAGACCCGGTCGCAGCTCGGGGCCACGTCCCGGGGAGCCGAAGTTCTGGATGAACGGGTCCTCGTGCATGGCCCGTCCGATGCCGTGCCCTCCGTACTCGCGCACCAGCGTGAAGCCGGCTCCCTCGGCCACCTGTTGGATCGCCGCGCCGATGTCGGAGAGCCGGCCCCCGGGCCGGATCGCGTCGATCGCGGCATCCAGCGCATCGTCCGTGACGCGGACGAGCTTCTCGGCATCCGGACTCGACGGCTGGTCCCCGACGATCACGGTGACGGCGGAATCGCCCTGGAATCCCTCCCAGATGGCGCCGCAGTCCAACGACACGATGTCGCCGGACTTCAGCACGCGCGAGGCCGACGGGATGCCGTGCACGATCTCGTCATCGATGGAAGCGCAGATCGTGGCCGGATACGTGCCCTTGTAGTGGAGGAACGACGGTGTGCCGCCGGCATCCCGGATGACGCGCTCGGCGATGACATCGAGGTCCTTCGTCGTCATCCCGGGCACGATCTGTTCGAGCATGGCCTGGATGGCGTCCGCGGTGATCCGTCCCGCGACCCGCATCTTGGCGATCTCGTCCGGCGACTTGTAGATGATCACGAGCAGCTCACTCCTCGATGTCGGCCAGGACCGCGAGCGTGCGGTCCGTCACGTCGTCCTCTCGGGCCTGCGCGTTGACCTCGCGGAGCAGCCCGCGCTCGCGGTAGAACCGTTCCAGCGGCTCCGTCTGACTGCGATAGACCTCGATCCGCCGCCGGACCGTGAGCTCGTCGTCATCGGAACGGCGCTCGAGCCCGTGACCACATGCGTCGCAGATGCCTTCCTTCACAGGAGGTTTGAATTCGAGGTTGTACGTCCGTTTGCAGTTCGGGCACGTCCATCGCGCGGTCAGTCGGCGGATCGCCATCTCGTCGGCGATCGCGAACTTGAGGACCGCGGACAGCGGCCGGGTCGCCTCGGCGAGCGCATCGTCCAACGCCTGCGCCTGCGGCACGGTCCGAGGGAACCCGTCGAGGATGAACCCCTTCTCGGCATCCGGATCGTGCAGTCGTTGCATGACCATCTCGACGACCAGGTCGTCGGGGACGTACTCACCGCGGTCCATGAAGGTCCGCGCCCTCACGCCGAGTCGGGTGCTGTCCTGCACGTGCTCGCGCAGGATGTCGCCGGTCGAGATCTGGGGGATGCCGAATCGGTCCGCGAGCTTGGCCGCCTGCGTTCCCTTCCCAGCGCCCGGGGGCCCGAGGAGCACGAGACGCATGGCTACTTCAGGAAACCCTCGTAGTGGCGCATCATCAGCTGCGACTCGATCTGCTTCATCGTCTCGAGGGCGACACCGACCGTGATCAGCACGGACGTGCCGCCGAACGGGAACTGGTTCAACGTCCAGAACGCGAGAACGACCGAGGGGACCAGCGCGATGGCGGCCAGGAACAACGATCCCGGAAGCGTGATGCGGACCAACACGTAGTTCAGGTAGTTGGCGGTCGGCGGGCCGGGCCGGATACCCGGGATGAACCCGCCCTGCTTGCGGACCTGGTCGGCCGTGCGGACGGGATCGAACTGGATCGCGGTGTAGAAGTAGGCGAAGAACACGATGAGCAACGTGAGCATCGCCATGTAGACGAGGCTCCTCTGGTTGTTCACGTAGTCGTTCACGAACGTCTGGAACCACGAGGCGTGGATCACGCTCGCCAGCAGCGTCGGGAAGTACAGGACCGAAGTCGCGAAGATGATCGGGATGACGCCGGCCTGGTTCACCTTGAGCGGCAGGTAGGTGCTGCCGCCGGAGGTCATGCGTCGCCCGACCACGCGTTTGGCGTACTGGATGGGGATCCGCCGCTGCCCCTGATCCATGAAGACGACGGCGACGATGATCCCCAGCCCGATCATCAGGATCACGATGAACTTGCCCAGGCCACCCTGGAGGAGGATCGCGTTGCCTTCGGACGGGAGCGTCGAGATGACGCTGGTGAAGATGAGGATCGACATCCCGTTGCCCACACCGCGCTGCGTGATCAGCTCGCCCAGCCACATCACCATGGCGGTACCGGCGGTGAACGTCAGGATCACCAGGGCGACGTTTGGCGGCGTGAACGTGCCGCCGGGGAAGACGTCGATACCGCTCTGCGATTCATTGTGGAACAGGAAGACCAGGCCGGTGGACTGGAGCAGCGCCAGCACCACGGTGATGTAGCGCGTCCACTGGTTGATCTTCTTGGTGCCTCCCTCTCCCTGGTCCTGCCACTGCTGGAGCTTCGGGATGACCACCGTGAGGAGCTGCATGATGATCGAGCTCGTGATGTACGGCATGATGCCGAGCCCGAAGACCGCCAGCCGCCCCAGCGCCCCGCCCGAGAACAGGTTGATCAGGGACAGGAACCCCGTCTGGCCTTGCTGGGCGAGCTGCCGCTGGAGCTCGGTGATGTCCACGACCGGGACCGGGACGTGCGATCCGAACCGGTAGACGGCGACGATGAACAGCGTGAAGAGGATCTTGTTCCGGAGGTCCGGAACGCGGAACGCGTTGAGGAAGGCCTTCAGCACGGTGGTCTATCGTACCCCGGCCTAGCCGAGAACCTCGGCCCGGCCCCCGGCCTGCTCGATCTTCGCCTTGGCGGCGTCCGAGAAGGCGTGGGCTTTCACGACGAGCGCGTGGTCGATCTCTCCGCGCGCGAGCACCTTCACCGGGCTCCCCTTCCGGACGAGCCCGTGCTGGTACAACGCCTCGGGCGTGACTTCACCGTCGGCGTAGTGCTTGGACAGGAGCTCGACGTTCACCACCGAGTACGGGTCCCGGTTGGGGTTGGTGAAACCCTTGAGCTTGGGCACGCGTCGCTGCAGCGGGATCTGCCCACCCTCGAACCCGGCGGGAACGTTCTTGCGCGCGCCCGTGCCCTTGGTGCCACGACCGGCGGTCTTGCCACGGACGCCCGCACGGCCGCGCCCGACCCGCTTGCGGTCCTTCGTCGAGCCGTCGGCGGGACGCAGGTGATGGAGCTTCATCCGTCCACCTCCTCGACCTCGACCAGATGCTGCACCTTCGCGACCATGCCACGGACGGACGGCGTGTCGTCCTTGACGATGGAGTCGTTGATCCGGTGCAGCCCCAGACGGCGGATCGTGACCTTCTGGTCCTTCGGACGGTCGATCGCGCTCCGGCGCTGGGTCACCCTGATCTTGCTCATCGACGACCTCCACGCGGTCCCGAGGAGCTGCGCGGCTCATCGCTGTAGACCTCTTCGTTCGCCGCGGTCCGCGCGGCCAGCAGCCTGGCCTCAGCGGCGGCAACGGCTTCGAGCATCGGCTTGGGAGCGATGTCGACCATCTCTCGTCCGCGCAGCTGCGCGATGTCGCGCGGCCGGCGGAGCGACTGGAGGCCTTGGACGGCAGCCTTCACGATGTTGATCTGATTCGAAGAGCCGAGCGACTTGGACAACACGTCCTTGATGCCGGCACACTCGATCAGCGCTCGGACCGCGCCCCCCGCGATGACCCCGGTCCCGGGCGCAGCCGGCTTCAAGAGGACGCGTCCCGCGCCCGCCTGGCCGATCACGGTGTGCGGGATCGTCGTTCCCATCATCGGGACGTCGAACATCCGGCGGCGCGCCTCCTCGACGCCCTTGGCGATGGCCGCGGGCACCTCCTTGGCCTTGCCGTAGCCCACGCCGACGCGGCCCGCGCCGTCACCCACGACCACCAGCGCGGCGAACGAGAACCGCCGGCCGCCTTTGACGACCTTCGCCACACGGTTGATCGAGATGACCCGCTCCTCGAACGGGCTCTTGTCCTGCGAGTTCGCGTCGTATCGCCTCATCAGATCTGGAGTCCTCCCTCGCGGGCGCCGTCGGCGAGCGCCGCGACACGGCCGTGGTACAGGCGGCCGCCACGGTCGAACACCACGCGCTCGATCCCGGCATCCTTCGCTCGCTGGGCGATCAACGCTCCGACCGCCTTCGCACGAGCCGTCTTGTCCTCGCCGGAGATCTCTCGGTCCGACGCCTGCGCGATCGTGGCGGCGGTCCGGTCGTCGATCAGCTGCGCGTAGATGTACTTGTTCGAGCGGTACACGGCCAGCCGCGGCCGCGTCGCGTCTCCCGATACCTTCTTGCGCACGCGTCCGTGACGGCGGATACGCGCGGCACGCTTGGTCTTGGCGTTCATCAGGCAGCACCCGTCTTCGCGGCCTTGCCGGCCTTCTTGCGCACGTACTCACCCTCGTAGCGGATGCCCTTGCCCTTGTACGGTTCGGGCTTGCGCACCTTCCGGATGTTGGCGGCGATCTCGCCCACCTGCTGCTTGTCGTTGCCCCGCACCACGATCTGGGTCGGCGTGGGCACCTCGAACTCGATGCCGGCTGGCTGAGGCACGATGACCGGGTGGGAGTAGCCGGCTGCGATCTCGAGGTCGCTGCCCTTCATGGCCGCCCGGTAGCCCACGCCCACGATCTGAAGGCGCTTCTCGAAGCCCTTCGTCACGCCGTCGACCATGTTGGCCAAGAGCGAGCGGGTCAGACCGTGCAGGCTGCGATGGAAGCCCTCGTTGTCGGGCCGCTCCACGGTGATGACCCCGTCGTCGACCTGGATCTTCATGTCGGCATGCATCGTCGACGACAGGGTCCCGCGGGGACCCTTGATCGTGACGACGTTCCCGTCGGCGATGTCGATCTCGACACCGCCGGGAACCTCGATCGGCTGCTTTCCGATACGACTCATGCGCTCATCACCACACGAAGGCGAGGACCTCGCCGCCGATGCCTTTCTTGGATGCGTCTCGATCCGTCATGACCCCCTGGGACGTGGACACGATGGCGATGCCCAATCCGCCCAACACCCGCGGCAGCTTGTCGCGCTGCGCGTAGACCCGGCGGCCCGGCGTCGAGATGCGCTTGATGCCGGAGATCGTCCGCTGGCGCTGCTTGCCGTACTTGAGACGGATGCGGAAGGCCTGTTCCACGCCTTCACCTTCGCGGTCGAACCCGTCGATGTAACCCTCCTGCTCGAAGATCTTCAGGATGGACTCGGCCAGCTTCGAGGTCGGCGCGATCAACTCGTCCTTGTAGGCGAGGTTCGCGTTCCGGATCCGCGTCAACAGGTCCGCGACCGGGTCGGAGATGTTCGACGAGAACTTCCGCTTCCGGCTCTTGGTGCTCTTGACCAGGTCGGTGCTCACCATGAGGCTTTGGTCACCCCCGGGAGCTCGCCGGCGTGCGCCAGCTGCCGGAAGCAGATCCGGCAGAGGAGCAGCTTCTTGTAGACGGCGCGGGGCCGGCCGCACCGGCGGCAACGCGTGTACGCGCGCACCCGGAACTTGGGCTGCCGCTGCTGCTTGTTGATCAACGCCTTCTTCGCCATACGTCAGTCCTCTAGCTCGCCTGCGCCGCCGCCGCGAGTCCCGGGAACGGGAACCCCAGCGCCATCAGCAGGGCGAGACCTTCCTCGTCGTTCTGCGCGGTGGTCACCACCGTGATGTCCATACCTCGTACCTGCACGACCTTGTCGTAGTCGATCTCCGGGAAGATCAGTTGCTCGGTCACGCCGAGCGTGTAGTTGCCGTGCCCGTCGAACGCCTTCGGATCCAACCCGCGGAAGTCACGGATCCTGGGGAGCGCCAGCGTCACGAGCCGGTCCAGGAACTCCCACATCCGGTCGCCCCGCAAGGTCACCTTCGCCCCGATGGGCATGCCCTCACGCAGCTTGAACCCGGCGATCGACTTGCGGGCCTTGGTCACGACCGGCTTCTGACCGGCGATCACCGTCAGGTCCGCGAGCGCAGCCTCCAGCATACGACCGTCCTTGACCGCGTCACCCACACCCATGTTGATGACGACCTTCTCGAACCGGGGCACCTGCATGACGTTGTCCAGGCTGAGCTCGTCCTTGAGCTGCGGGATCAGCTGCTCATGGAACTTGACCTTCATCCGGGGCGCGTAGTCGGCCATCGTCCTCAGAGCTCCGTCTCGCAACGGCGGCAGTAGCGGACCTTCACGTCGCCCTCCATCCGGTGTCCGACCCGCGACGCCTTGCCACAGGCGCTGCAGACCACCTGGACGTTGGAGATGTCCACGTACATCTCCGCATCGATGATCCCGCCCTGCTGAAGCTGCTGGCCGCTGGTGGACCGCTTGCCGGTCGAGCGCATGTGCTTCTTCGCGAGGGCGACGCCGTCGACCATGACGCGTCCCTCGCGCGGCAGCACCCGGACCACGCGGCCTTCCTTGCCGCGGTCCTTGCCCTGCAGCACCTTCACCATGTCGTCCTTCTTGATGTCGACGCCTGGCATCTACAGCACCTCCGGTGCCAACGAGATGATCTTCATGAAGCGCTTCTCGCGCAGCTCTCGGGCCACCGGCCCGAATATGCGCGTCCCGCGCGGGTTCTTCTGTTCGTTGATGATCACGACGGCGTTGTCGTCGAAGCGGATATATGAGCCGTCGGGACGGCGTCGCTCCTTCGCGGTGCGAACCACCACGGCCCGTACGACCTCGCCCTTCTTCACGGCGCCGCCGGGCAGGGCATCCTTGACGGTACCGACGATCACGTCGCCGACCCCGGCGTACCGGCGAGCCGAGCCACCGAGCACACGGATGCACAGGACCTCTTTGGCCCCCGTGTTGTCCGCCACCTTGCAGCGCGTCTCCTGCTGGATCACCGGTCTCTACCTGTCCCTGACTGCTACTTCGCCCGCTCGACGATCTCGACCACGCGCCAGCGCTTGGTCTTCGACAGCGGGCGGGTTTCCATCACGCGGACGGTGTCGCCCACGTGCGCATCGTTGGTCTCGTCGTGCGCGGCGAGCTTCGACGAACGCCGCACGATCTTGCCGTACAGCGCGTGTCGCATCTGCCGGTCGATGCGGACCAGCACGGTCTTGTCCATCTTGTCGGACACGACCACACCGGTCCGGGTCTTCCGGGCGCCGCGCGCGAGCGTCGTCTGTTCGTCGCTCACTTCGCGTTCTCCTCCTCGACCACGAGCGCGTCGAGCTCCTGCTCGATCTCGCGCTCGCGGAGCAACGTGGCGATACGCGCCACGTCGTGTCGCACCTCTCTCATCCGCGCCGGGTTGTCCAGCTGGCCGGTGGCGAGCTGGAACCGCAGGTTGAAGAGCTCCTCCTTCGCGGCATCCATGCGCGTGACCAGCTCCTCGTCGGGCAGGTCGCGCAGCTCGGCGGTCTTGCGGTTCGCCATCGGCTAGTCACCCACCCGCGAGATGAACTTGGTCTTGATCGGCAGCTTGTGCTGGGCACGGCTCATGGCCTCGCGCGCGAGTCCCTCCGGCACCCCGGCCAGCTCGAACATCACGCGGCCGGGCTTCACGACGGCGACCCAGCCCTCCGGGTTGCCCTTGCCCGAGCCCATGCGGGTCTCGGCCGGCTTCTTCGTGATGGGTTTATCCGGGAAGATGTTGATCCAGACCTTGCCACCACGACGGATGTGGCGCGTGATCGCGACACGGGCCGACTCGATCTGCCGGTTCGTGATCCATGCGGGCTCGAGCGCCACCAGGCCGTAATCGCCGAACTGGATCTCGGTGCCGCCCTTGGCCATGCCGCGGCGATTGCCCCGATGCTGTTTGCGGTGCTTGACCTTCTTGGGTGCGAGCATCAGGCATCCTCTCCCGGCGAAGCGTCGGGCTTCTCCGGCACAGACTCGGACCCCTGGGCGGGGGCGTCCGCCGCCGCGTCATCGGCCACCGCTTCGTCCACCGGCGCTTCCACGACCCGTGTCTCGACCGCCGGGGTCTCGATCGCGGGAGCTTCCGCCGCGTCCTCGATCGCCGGCGGCTCCGCGACGGCGACGGCCGTCGCTGCGGCCGGTGCGGCCGCGGCCGGTGCGTCTGACGTCCGTTGGGGCGCGGCACCGCGCCCGGGCGTGCCTACCCGGGCGCGCGCGAGCGCGCGCTCGGTCGCCTGCTCGCGGTCGGGGATCTGGTCGCCGTGGTAGACCCACACCTTCACGCCGATCTCTCCGAACGTGGTCTTCGCTTCGGCCGTGCCGTAGTCGACCTTCGCGCGGAGTGTGTGCAGCGGCACCCGTCCCTCGCGGTACCACTCACGGCGTGACATCTCCGTGCCGCCGAGTCGGCCCCCCGCCTGCACCCGGACGCCCATGGCCCCCGCACGCATCGCGGTCTGGACCGCACGACGCATCGCGCGACGGAACGCCACGCGGCCCACGAGTTGCTCGGCGACGCCTTGCGCGAGCAGGGCGGCGTCGGTCTCGGGGCGTGATTCGCTCGCGGCCTGGTTCATATCCTCGACCTTCACGTCGACGCGCTTCTTGGTGAAGCGCTCGATGTCCTTGCGGAGCCGGTCGACCTCGGCGCCCTTTCGCCCGATCACGATCCCGGGGCGGGCCGTGCGGATGAAAACCCAGATCTGGTCGCCCTTGCGCTCGATGTCGATGCTCGAGATGCCGGCGCGCGAGAGCCGCCCACGGATGTGCTTGCGGATCCACACGTCCTCGTGCAGCTGATCGGCGTAGTCACGGCGGGCATACCAGTTGGACTTCCAGGGGTAGATGACCCCCAGCCGGAACCCGTACGGGTTGACCTTGTGACCCACTTAGCGTTCATCTCCCATCGTCTTCACGACCAACGTCACGTGCGACGTCCGCTTCCGGATCTTCGTCGCACGACCGTACGCACGCGGCCGGAACCGTTTGAGCGTCGGGCCCTCGTCGACCCACGCCTTCGCCACCATCAGGTTCTCGCTGATCACGCCCGGCTGCTGCTCGGCGTTCGCGATGGCGGAGTCCAGGAGCTTCTCCACGTCTCGCGTCGCGCCGAGCGGCGAGAACCGCAAGATGCGCCGCGCCTCGACGACGTGCTGCCCGCGGATCATGTCGATCACGCGCCGCATCTTGCGAGGCGACGTCCGGACGTACTTGATGGTGGCCTGTGCTTGCAACGCCCTACCTCACTCCGGTCCTGCGCTCGTCCCGGGCATGCGAACGGAACGTGCGCGTCAACGCGAACTCTCCGAGCTTGTGACCGACCATCGATTCCGAGATGAAGATCGGCACATGCTTGCGGCCGTCGTGCACGGCGATCGTGTGCCCGACCATGTCCGGCACCACCGTGGAACGGCGCGACCACGTCTTGACGACCCGCTTGTCGCCGCGCTTGTTCATGTCGTCGATCTTGACCATCAGGTGCTCGTCGACGAACGGTCCCTTCTTCACCGACCTGGGCATCAGCCACGACCTTTCCCACGGCGACGAACGATGTACTTCGTCGACGCCTTGTTCTTCTTGCGCGTACGGCCTTCCTTCTTCCCCCACGGCGACGTCGGGTGACGACCGCCGGAGGACTTGCCCTCGCCGCCGCCCAACGGGTGGTCGACCGGGTTCATGGCCACGCCGCGAACGGACGGACGCTTGTTCTTCCACCGGTTGCGGCCGGCCTTCCCGAGCGAGATCAGCTCGTGCTCAGGATTGCCCACCACACCGACGGTTCCCTTGCACGTGGCGTCGACCAACCGCGTCTCGCCGGAAGGGAGTCGAAGGGTAGCGTACTTGCCCTCCTTCGCCATCAACTGGACGCTGGTGCCCGCGGAACGCGCCATCTTGGCGCCCGCGCCGGGCTTCAGCTCGATCGCATGGATGACCGTTCCGACCGGGATGTTGCGGAGCGGCAACGAGTTGCCGGGACGGATCTCGGCGTCGGGACCCGACATCAGCATGTCTCCTTGCATGACGCCTTGCGGCGCAAGGATGTAGCGCTTCTCACCGTCGGCGTAGTGCAGCAGGGCGATGCGCGCGCTCCGGTTGGGGTCGTACTCGATGTGCGCGACCTTCGCGGGGATACCGTCCTTGTTCCGGCGGAAATCCACGACCCGGTACCGGCGCTTGTTGCCCCCGCCCTGGTGGCGCGCGGTGATCCGGCCGTGGACGTTGCGCCCGGCTTTCTTGCGTCCCTTGACGACGAGCGACTTCTCCGGCGTCGAGCGCGTGATCTCCTCGAAGGAGGAGACGCTGGCGCCACGGCGTCCGGGCGTCGTCGGCTTGTACTTGCGAACGGCCATCTATCCCAACCCACCTTCGAAGATCTCGATGGAGTCACCTTGCGCCAGGGTGACGATCGCGCGCTTCTCGTCGGCGCGCTTTCCCTTGGTGTACCCCCGGCGCTTGATCTTGCCGCGCCGGTTCAGCGTGTTGACCGAGGTCACCGTGACGTTCCAGATGACCTGGACCGCCTGCTTGATCTCGGTCTTGTTCGCGCGCGGATCGACCAGGAACGTGTACGTGTTCTGCTCGATCCCCGCGTACGACTTCTCGGACACGATCGGCCGGATGATCACGTCGCGCGGCGACTTCATCCGGCCACCCCCGCGGCACCTTCCAACACGCCGACCGCCGCGTCGGTGAAGAGCACGCGGTCGGCGCGGAGGATCTCGTACGTTCCCAGGCTCTTCGCGTAGGTGATCCGCACGTGTCGCAGGTTGCGGAACGACTTCTCCACGACCTCCTGCGGCTCGGGCAGGACCACGAGCACCTTGCCCTCGAGCTGGAGGGCGCTGAGCAGGTCGACGGCCTGGCGGGTCTTCGGCTCGTCGAACGCGATGTCGTTCACGACGGCGAGCTTCCCGCTCTGCAGCGCGTCGGTCAGCGCCGAACGCAACGCCCCGCGACGCATCTTCTTGTTCACGCGCATCTCGTGCGAGTGCGGGTGCGGGCCGTGCGCCACGCCGCCGCCCACCCACTGGGGGGAGCGGATGGAGCCCTGGCGCGCGCGGCCGGTGCCCTTCTGGCGCCACGGCTTCTTCCCGCCGCCGGACACGTCCCCGCGGGTCTTGGTGGAATGCGTCCCGGCGCGGATGCCGGCGAGGCCGGCGGTCACCACCTGGTGCATCAGCGGCACGCTGACCGTCGACTCGAACACCTGGGCGGGGAGATCGCGCGAACCGACCTTCTTGCCCTGCGCGTCGTGCAGTTCGATGGAAGCCATCAGGCACCCTTCCCCGCGGTCGCCGGCGCCTTGACGGCGGATCGCACCATGACGAGCCCGCCGTTCGGACCGGGCACGGCCCCCTTGACCAAGAGCAGGTTGCGCTCGGCGTCCGCCTGGACCACCTCGAGGTTCAGCACCGTGATGCGCTGGTTGCCGTGTTGGCCGGCCATCCGCATCCCCTTGAACACGCGCGAGGGCGTGGCGCAGGCTCCGATCGATCCCGGCGAACGGTGCTTCTTCTCCGTGCCGTGGCTGGAGCCCAGACCGCTGAACCCGTGACGACGCATCACGCCGGAGAACCCCTTGCCGCGCGACACGCCGACCACATCGGCCCGCTCCCCCGCCGCGAAGACATCGGCGCGGAGCTCTTGGCCGGGCGTGTAGCTGGAGGCATCGTCCGTGCGGATCTCGACGACGTGGCGGCCCGGCTGTCCGCCGTGCGCGTCGAAATGCCCTTGCATCGGCTTGTTCGGCGCCGCCTCGGCGAACGCGAGCTGGACGGCATCGTAGCCATCCGTCTCCTTCGTCTTGATCTGCACGACGAAGCACGGCCCGGCCTTGATGACCGTGACCGGGACGGCGCGAGTCTCCTGGAAGATCTGGGTCATGCCCAGCTTCTCGCCCAGGATGCCTTTGATCTGGCTCATAGCTTGATCTCGATGTCCACTCCTGCCGAGAGGTTCAGGCGCTGAAGCTCCTGGACCGTCTTCGACGTCGCATCGACGATGTCGATGATCCGTTTGTGCGTGAGCATCTGGAAGTGCTCGCGCGAGTCCTTGTACTTGTGCGGCGACCGGATGACCGTGTAGATAGCGCGTTCGGTCGGCAACGGCACGGGCCCAACGACCTTGGCGCCGGTACGGGTGACGTGTTCGACGATGTCGCGCGCCGCCACGTCCAGCATCCGATGGTCGTATGCCCGGAGCTTGATCCGGATCTTGGGTCCTGCCACTGTCGCGCCTCTCTACTCGTCTGCCGCAGACCAGGACTTACTTCAGGATCTTGGTAACGCGGCCGGCACCCACGGTGCGTCCACCCTCGCGGATGGCGAACCGGAGCCCTTCCTCCATGGCGATTGGGGCGATCATCTCGACCGTCATCTCCACGTTGTCACCGGGCATGACCATCTCGACACCCTCGGGGAGGTGCGCCGTGCCGGTCACGTCCGTCGTCCGGAAGTAGAACTGCGGGCGGTAGCCGTTGAAGAACGGCGTGTGGCGGCCGCCCTCGTCCTTGCTCAGGATGTAGACCTTGGCCTCGAAGTCCGTGTGTGGCGTGATCGAGCCGGGCTTCGCCAGTACCTGACCGCGCTCGACGTCTTCCTTGTCGATACCGCGCAGCAGGATCCCGACGTTGTCCCCTGCGACCACTTCGTCGAGCAGCTTGCGGAACATCTCGAGGTCGGTCGCCGTGGTCTTGCGGGTGTCGTGGATACCCACGATCTCGACCTCGGACATCTTCGCGAGCTTGCCTTGCTCCACGCGACCGGTCACGACCGTGCCGCGACCGGTGATCGAGAACACGTCCTCGATCGGCATCAGGAACGGCTTCTCGACGTCGCGAACCGGCTCGGCGATGTACGAGTCACACGCCTGCATCAGCTCGTCGATCTTGCCGACCCACTCCTCGTCGCCCTCCAACGCCTTCAGCGCGGAGACCTGGATGATCGGCGTGTCGTCTCCCGGGAACTCGTAGGAGGTCAACAGCTCGCGGACCTCGAGCTCGACGAGCTCCAGGAGCTCCGGGTCGTCGACGGCGTCACACTTGTTGAGCGCCACCACGATGTAGGGGACGCCCACTTGGCGGGCGAGCAGCACGTGCTCACGCGTCTGCGGCATGGGACCGTCCGCAGCCGAGACCACCAGGATCGCGCCGTCGATCTGCGCGGCGCCGGTGATCATGTTCTTGATGTAGTCGGCGTGGCCCGGCATGTCGACGTGGGCGTAGTGACGGTTCTCCGTCTCGTACTCCACGTGCGCGATCGCGATCGTGATGCCGCGCTCGCGCTCTTCCGGAGCCTTGTCGATCTGATCGAACGGCGTGAACTCCGCCATGCCCTTGTCGGCTTGACGCTTCGTGATGGCCGCCGTGAGCGTGGTCTTGCCGTGGTCGATGTGGCCCATCGTGCCGATGTTCACGTGGGGCTTGGTGCGCTCGAACTTCTTCTTCGACATGGTCCTTCCTTCCTCCGCCGCTCGTTACTCGCCGGTCACCCGGGCGATGATCTCTTTCGCTACCTGGACAGGAACCTCGTTGTAGGCGTGAAGCTGCATGGGACTGTGCGCCGCGCGACCCTGTGAACGAGACCGCAGCTCCGTCGCGTAGCCGAACAGCTCCGCGAGCGGCACCAGCACCAGGATCGTCTTCATGCCGCCGCGCTCCTCGATCCGCTCGATGCGGCCGCGACGCGCGGTGACGTCGCCCATCACGTCGCCCATGAACTCTTCCGGTGTCGTGACCTCGAACTCCATCACGGGCTCGAGCAGGGCCGGATCGGCCTTGCGCGCCGCTTCCTTCAGGGCCATGGAGCCGGCGATCTTGAACGCCATCTCCGACGAGTCGACCTCGTGGTACGAACCATCGATCAGCGTCGCGCGAACGTCGACCATGGGGTAGCCGGCGAGGACGCCGTTGTCGAGCGCCTCCTGGATGCCCTGATCCACCGACGGGATGTACTCCCGGGGGATCGAACCACCGGTGACCTTGTTGACGAACTCGTATCCGCCGCCGGGGCCCGTCGGCTGCAGGTCGATGACCACGTGCGCGAACTGCCCGCGACCGCCCGTCTGGCGGACGAACCGCATGACGACCTTGTGGACCTCCTTGCGGATCGTCTCGCGGTACGCGACCTGCGGCTTGCCGACGTTGGCGTCCACGTTGAACTCGCGCTTGAGCCTGTCCACCAGGATGTCCAGGTGGAGCTCGCCCATGCCCGAGATCACCGTCTGACCGGTCTCGTCGTCGAACTTCACGACGAACGTCGGGTCCTCGTCCGAGAGCTTGGCGAGGCCGTTGCCCAGCTTGTCCTGGTCGGCCTTCGTCTTCGGCTCGACCGCGACGGAGATGACCGGGATCGGGAACGTGATGTTCTCCAGGATCACGGGGTGCTCCGGGTCGGTGATCGTGTCGCCGGTGGTCGAGTGCTTGAGACCGACCACTGCCACGATGTCGCCCGTGTACGCCGCGTCCTTGTCCTCCCGGTGGTTCGCGTGCATCTGGAGGATGCGGCCGATCCGTTCCTTCCGGTCCTTGGTCGAGTTGAGGACGTGCGAGCCCGCCTTGAGCATCCCGGAGTAGACGCGCAAGTACGTGAGCCGTCCGACGTACGCATCGGACATGATCTTGAAGGCGAGCGCGGAGAAGGGCTCGTCATCGTTCGCAGCCCTGGTGACCTCGTCCCCCTTCAGGGAGGTCGCGACGAGCGGGGGCACGTCGAGGGGCGAAGGGAGGTACCAGATGATCGCGTCCAGCAGCGGCTGTACACCCTTGTTCTTGAAGGCGGAACCACAGAGCACGGGGACACCCTCGTTCGCGAGCGTCGCACGACGGATCGCCCGCCGGAGCTCGTCGATCGTCGGCTCTTCCTCATGGACGAACTTTTCCATGAGGGACTCGTCGTGGTCGGCCAGACGCTCGAACAGGTCGTGACGAGCGGCAGCGGCCGCGGCCGTGTACTCCTCGGGGATGTCCTCGTCCCGCCACTCCTCCCCCATCTCGCCTTCCCAGACGTGGGCCTTCATCTCCACGAGGTCGATCACGCCTTTGAAGTCGGCCTCGGTCCCCCACGGGAGCTGCAGGACGAGCGGGAGCGCCTGGAGGCGGTCGACCATCATGTCGACGGTCCGCGTGAAGTCGGCGCCGGTGCGGTCCATCTTGTTGACGAAGCAGATGCGCGGGACGTCGTAGCGATCGGCCTGGCGCCAGACGGTCTCGGTCTGCGGCTCGACACCGGCCACCGCGTCGAACACTGCGACGGCGCCATCGAGGACCCGAAGCGAGCGCTCGACCTCGACGGTGAAGTCGACGTGACCGGGCGTGTCGATGATGTTGATCCAGTGGCCCTTCCACGAGCACGTGGTGGCGGCGGACGTGATGGTGATGCCGCGCTCGCGCTCCTGGACCATCCAGTCCATCTGCGCGGTGCCCTCGTGGACCTCGCCGACCTTGTAGGACTTGCCGGTGTAGTAGAGGATGCGCTCGGTCGTGGTGGTCTTGCCCGCGTCGATGTGAGCCATGATCCCGATGTTCCGGGTCAGGGCGAGCGGGTACTCACGGATCTCCAAGACCTTGGCGGCCTTGCCCTTGACGTCCTGTTCGGTCTGGGACACCTGCGTCTTCTCCGGCATCTGCTCCGCGGGGCTCGCCATCTAGACGACCCCCCTCTCATGGGAAACCGGCCCCTGGAGGCCGGCTCGACGTTCCTCGTCGATCACCATCGGTAGTGCGCGAAAGCCTTGTTCGCCTCTGCCATCTTGTGCATGTCCTCGCGGCGCTTCACGGACGTTCCGGTGCCGCTGGAGGCATCCATGATCTCGGCGACCAGACGCTCGGCCATCGAGTTCTCTCGGCGCGCGCGGCTGTAGTTCACGAGCCAGCGGAGGGCCAGCGTGGTTCCGCGCTGCGGCTTGACCTCGACCGGGACCTGATACGAGGCACCTCCGACGCGACGCGACTTCACCTCGAGCATGGGACGGACGTTCTCCACCGCCTTCTTGAGGGTGATGACCGGGTCGTTGGCCGTCCGTTCCGAGATGATCTCGAGCGCCTTGTAGACCGTGGACTCCGCGACCGTCTTCTTGCCGTGCAACAGCACTTTGTTGATCAACTGTGTGACCAGCGGGTTCTGATAGACGGGGTCGGGCAGCACCTCGCGGCGTACGGCAGGTCCCTTGCGGGGCACGGTTACTCGCCGCCCTTCTTGGCGCCGTAACGCGAACGGGCTTGCTTGCGGTCCTTCACGCCGGCCGTGTCCAAGGTGCCACGGACGATCTTGTACCGGACGCCGGGGAGGTCCTTCACGCGACCGCCGCGGACCAACACGATCGAGTGCTCTTGGAGGTTGTGCCCCACACCCGGGATGTAGGCCGTGACCTCGTATCCCGAGGTCAGACGCACGCGTGCGACCTTGCGCAGCGCGGAGTTCGGCTTCTTCGGGGTGGTGGTGTAGACACGTGTGCAGACGCCACGGCGCTGCGGAGACCCCTTGAGCGCAGGGCTCTTGGTCTTGGTCTTCGGGCGCTCCCGCCCATCTCGGACAAGTTGGTTGATCGTAGGCATAGATCTCTCGTCTGCACTCTTTCGTTGTCAAACACCGGAACCGGGCAATCGCCAGGTCCGCGAGCCCAGTTCACCCGGCGCAGCGCGACACGCGCGTCGCATCGGGGTTCCTCCTCCGGGGGTCCGGAAGCGAGGCGCGCCCAGAAGCCCGCCGAACCGGGGCGCGACCGATAAAGCTACCGGCCACGCACGCACAGTGTCAACCGTGGCCCTGATCAGGGGGGTCAGGCAGCCCTCGGCGGCACGTACGTGGCTTCACCGAGCCCCTCCCGGCCGGATGCCACGCCGAAAGGCCGATGCACGCATCCCCCGACCTGTGGCACCGTGCGATGACGTCCGGACGACCATCGGAGGGATGTCCGTGCCCGCTCATCCTTCATGCCGGACCGCGATCACCCTGACCGCCGTCATCGTCGCCCTCCTGGCCGTTCCCCTCCCGGGAGAGGCGACCGCACGCCCCCTCGCGGCTTCGCTCCTCACCGATCTCCCGGTCCTCGAGCCGACGTCGCCCAGCGCCCGCATCGCCCGATCCGACGAAGGACTCCTGCGGCTCCGCGGGAAGGCCCCGATCGCGGTCATGGTCCGGTTCGACGTCGACCCGATCGCGAGCTACGCGGGCGGGATCGCCGGCTTGCACGCGACGAGCCCCGGGCTCACGGGCCCGCTCCGTGACCATCCGGCCGGCGTCCGAGCGTACGAACGGTTCCTCGCGACCCGGATGGCCACGATCGCCGACGCCATCCACACTCGGGTTCCGTCTGCTCGTCTCCTGCGGACGTTCTCGGTCGTGTACGGCGGCGCCTCGCTCCTGGTGCCGGCCGGGCAGATCCGCGACCTCCTGGCAGTGCCCGGCGTCGTGGCGGTCCAGCGGGACCGTCTCGCCCACACGACCACGACGACCACACGATTCCTCGGCGCCGATCGGGTGTGGCCGAGTCTCGGAGGTCCCAAGCGGGCGGGCAGCGACGTGGTCGTCGGCGTGATCGACACGGGGATCTGGCCCGAACACCCATCGTTCGCGGACCTGGGACTCGGGAGCTTCCCGCTCGCCGCCGGATGCGAGTTCGGGGACGGATCCGACCCCGACCTCGGTGCGCCCTTCGACTGCGGTCGCAAGCTGATCGGTGCGTACGCCTTCACCGATACCTATATGTCACTCGTCGGAGCACAGCCCGGAGAGTTCTGCGACAACGGTTCCGGCCGGTGCTCGGCCCGGAGCGGGGACGGGCACGGCACCCATACGGCATCGACCGCCGCCGGATCTCCGACCAAGGCGTCGGTGTTCGGCCTGCCCCGGGGGCGCGTGAGCGGCATCGCTCCGGGGGCGCGGCTCATCGCCTATCGGGTGTGCCTCTCCCTGGGCTGCTACAGCTCGGACTCGGTGAGCGCGATCGAACAGGCCGTCCTCGACGGCGTCGATGTCATCAACTTCTCGATCAGCGGCGGGGCGGATCCGTACTCCGACCCCGTGGAGCTGGCGTTCCTCGACGCGTATGCCGCGGGGATCGAAGTGAACGCCTCGGCGGGCAACGCCGGTCCTGGCCCCGGGACGGCCGACCACGGGGGTCCATGGGTCACCACGGTGGGAGCGTCGTACGGACCACAGGCATACATGACCACCTTGCGACTCCGTGGCTCCGATGGGGCGACGCTGCAGCTCCCGGGGTCGACCATCACTCGTGGCCTCGCAGGGAAGACCGTGGTGTCGGCCGCGGACGTCGAGGGATATGAGGATCCGTTGTGCAGCAGCCCGATGGACCGGGAGACCGTCGCGGACCGCGTGGTGGTCTGCGCGCGAGGGAACGTGCCACGGGTGGAGAAGTCGCTGAACGTCAGGCATGGCGGGGGCGTCGGCATGATCTTGTTCAACCCGACCCACGACGACCTGTACACGGACAATTTCTGGATCCCGACGGTGATGCTCGACGGTCCGGACCCAGCGAACACCCTCCTCGCATTCCTCGGGTCCCACGCGAGCGTCGTCTCCACGTGGAGGACCGGCGCCGTCACCTCGAACCACGCCGATCAGATGACGATGTTCTCCGCCCGGGGACCGGTTGGCGGCTTCATCAAGCCGGACGTGACCGCGCCCGGACTCCAGGTGCTCGCCGGCACCGCGCCCGCGCCGGCCGACCCGGCCGCCGGGCCACCGGGGCAGCTGTTCCAGTCCATCGCGGGGACGTCCATGTCCAGCCCGTACGCGACGGGCGTGGCGGCGCTCGTACGAGCCAGCCATCCGCGGTGGAGCGCGGGCCAGGTGAAGTCCGCGCTCATGACGTCGGCGCTGCAGACGGTCACGAAGGAAGACGGCACCACCAGCGCCGACCCCTTCGACGGGGGTGCAGGATCGATACGCGCGGATCGAGCGGTCCGACCGACGTTGACGTTCGACGTGCCGGCAGGGGACTACGTCGGGGCCACCGATCCGCTCGGATGGGTCGACCTGAATCTGCCGAGCATCGACGCGCTCGGCATCCTCGGAGAGCTCTCCACGACCCGATACGGCCGCAACGTCAGCGGGTCCTTCCAGACGTTCTCGGCGAACGCGACGGCGCCGGCGGGGGCGACGATCACGGTGACGTCACCCGACTGGCGGGTCGAGCCCGGCGGAACGCTGGAGATCCGTGTGCGGATCGAGGCCGGCGGTCTGGCCGCCGGCCAGTACTTCGGCGGCATCACGCTCGACCCCGCGTCGAGCGCCCACGAGATCTTCCTCCCGGTGGCGTTCACGACGACGTCCGGTCCCTTCTCGGCGGACGTGCGCACGACGGATCGATCGAACGATCGCCCGGCTGGTACCGATGGCCCCGCCAGGCACGGGAACGCCCCGGTGGCTCCGCTTGGTAGCGTCGGGCATGCCCACGCCCGCCGAACTGGCGACCATCGCCTCGGAGGCAGCCCAGATCGGCGGCTCGACGATCCTCGCCGCCGGACGGACCCGCGAGGGGGTTGAGAAGGCCGCCGGCGACTACGTCACGGCGGTGGACGGCGCCAGCGAACGGGCGATCGCAGGGTTCCTGCTGGGCGCCACGCCGGACATCCCACTCGTGGGGGAGGAACGGGGTGGGTCACGATCCGATCGGTATTGGCTCGTCGATCCGCTGGACGGCACCACGAACTTCCTCCATGGGTTCCCGATCGTCGCGGTCTCGATCGCCTTGGTGGAAGCGGGACAGCCGACCGTCGGGGTGGTTCACGCGCCGTTCCTCCGGGAAACCTACGTCGGCGCATCCGGATACGGGGCCACCGTCACGCGGGCAGATGGATCGCTCGAGCACCTCGCGGTGAGCGCGAGGAGCGTCGAACGCTCCGTCGTTGGCACGGGGTTCCCGTTCCGCCGCAAAGACGTGCTCCCGCGGTACTACCGGGTGCTGTACGCGGCGCTCGAGCGGTTCGAGGACCTGCGTCGCCCGGGGGCCGCCGCGCTCGACCTCGCGTGGGTGGCGGCCGGCGTCTTCGACGGGTTCTTCGAGCTGGCCCTCGGGCCGTGGGACGTCGCGGCGGGCGCGGTCTTGATCCGCGAGGCCGGCGGCACCATCACGGACTGGGCCGGCTCGCCCGACATCTTGTCCGGAGACGTCGTGGCGGGACCGCCGGCGGTCCATGGCGAGCTCCTGCGGATGGCCGCCGACGCATGACCCGGGCCGCCAAGCTGCGGGTGTGGGCCCAAGGTCTCTACGAGGAGCACGGTCCCGCCATCGCCGACCTCGTCGGCGCCGATGAGGCGCCTCCGGTGACCATCCATGTCGAACGTCATGGACCCGGGGCCGCCTGGACCAGCGGCACCAACGTATTCCTGTCGGCCCGCTGGTTCGCCGAACATCCGGACGACGCCGGCGGCGTCCTGCACGAGTTCACGCACGCCGTCATGCAGGCCCCCACGTACGACCAGACCACCATCTGGCTCATCGAAGGTCTCGCCGACTACGTCCGGGACGAACTGGGCTACGACGCACCGTGGACGAAGGCGCACCATGAACCCGGCAAGGCGACGGCCGGCTACCAGACGACCGCGCATTTCCTCCAGCACGTCGAACGCCGGCACCCCGGTACCGTGAAACGCCTCGCGCAAGCCCTGATAGCCGACACGTACAGCGAAGACACGTTCCGACAGTGCACCGGCAAGCCCCTGGCCGTCTGCGTCAGCGAGTACGAGCAGGCAGTGACCGGCGCCTGATCGCAAAGAGGGCCGGGGGTCACCGCGAGGGGCTTCGCTCTCCCCTCGCGGCGCGCCCCCGGCCCTCCACGCTCACGCGCAGCCCAGCCGGTGCTCCGACCGTTACTCGTCCGAAGCCGAAGCCGGGCCCCCGAGCATGGCTTCCGCCTGCTCGCGGGTGAGGCCGACGAGCGCCGGCTCCCCGGTGCCGCTCTCCACGGCCTCCAGGATCTCGCGCTGACGCGCCAGCCAGTACTCCGGGATCGCCTCGGGCTTGATCTTGACCTGCACGTTGCGGTACCGCGGCATGCCGGTCCCCGCGGGGATCAGCTTGCCGATGATCACGTTCTCCTTCAGACCCAGCAGCGGGTCCGAACGAGCGCCGATCGCCGCGTCGGTGAGCACCCGCGTCGTCTCCTGGAACGACGCCGCCGACAGCCACGAGTCCGTCGCGAGCGACGCCTTCGTGATGCCGAGCAGGACCGGACGGGCCGAGGCGGGCGTGCCGCCGTTCTCGACCACCTCCGCGTTCGTCTCCTCGAAGAACCGGCGCGCCACCATGTCGCCCGGCAGGAACGTGGTGTCCCCCGGCTCGATGATGTGCACCTTGCGGAGCATCTGCCGCACGATCAGCTCGATGTGCTTGTCGTGGATCGTCACGCCCTGGCTGCGGTAGACCTGCTGGACCTCTTCGACCATGTGCATCTGGAGGGCCTGCACACCTTCGACCCGCAGCTTCTCGTGCGGGTTGACCGAACCCTCGGTCAGGCGCTGGCCGACCTCGACGGTCTCGCCGTCGGACACGGTGAGCCGCGCCCGGAACGAGACCGGGTACTCGACCATGTCGCCCGTCTCGTCCGTCACGCGGATGCGACGCACGTGCTTCTCGTCGTCGTCCTCGATGGAGACGGTTCCGGACAGCTCGGTGATCTGCGCTTCGCCCTTGGGCTTGCGGGCCTCGAACAGCTCGACCACACGCGGCAGGCCGTGCGTGATGTCCTCACCCGCGACACCGCCCGTGTGGAACGTCCGCATGGTGAGCTGCGTGCCCGGCTCGCCGATCGACTGTGCGGCGATGATGCCGACCGCCTCGCCGATCTCGACCACTCGTCCGGAGGCCAGGTTCCGTCCGTAGCAGAGGCGGCAGACGCCGACCTCGGCCTCGCACGTGATGACCGACCGGACGCGGACCGCCTCGACACCGGATGCCACGACGACCGCGCACAGCTCGTCGGTGAGCTCCTCGCCCGCGAGCGCCACCTTCTTGCTGCCGACCTTGACGTCCTCGGCCAACACGCGGCCGAAGATGCTGGTCTCGATGTGCGCGGCCTTCACGGCCGAGCCGTCGGGACGAAGGACGTTGACTTGCACGGGGATGCTGCGGTCGGAGCCGCAGTCGTCCTCGCGGATGATCAGCTCCTGCGCCACGTCGACCAGGCGCCGGGTCAGGTATCCCGAGTCGGCGGTCCGCAGCGCGGTGTCGGCCAAGCCTTTACGGGCGCCGTGCGTGGAGATGAAGTACTCCAGCACGGACAGACCCTCGCGGAAGTTCGACTTGATCGGCCGCGGGATGATCTCGCCCTTCGGGTTGGCAACCAGGCCACGCATCCCGGCGAGCTGGCGGATCTGCATGATGTTCCCTCGGGCACCGGAGTTGGCCATCATGAAGATCGGGTTCGTAGCCGTGAACCCTTCCTCCATGGCGTTCTTGACCGCGTCGGTCGCCTGGGTCCAGATCTCGATCAGCTCCTGCCGACGCTCGTCGTCGGTGATGATCCCCTTGCGGTACTGGCCCTCGACCTTCTGCGCCATCTTCTCGTGCTCGTCCAAGATCTTCTGCTTGGACGGCGGCACCGTGACGTCCTCGACGCCGATCGTGACGCCGGCGCGGGTCGCGTAGTGGAAGCCGAGGTTCTTCAGGTTGTCCAACGTCTCCTCGACCATCGCCCGGTCGTAGTCGTGGACCGTCTGGTCCACGAACCGCGCGATATCGCTCTTCAGCACCGGCTGGTTGCGGTACTCGAAGTCATCCGGGAACGCGTCGTTGAAGAGCACCCGACCGATCGTCGTGCGGATGGTCGGGGTCCGACCCTCGGAGGCCTTCGGATCCCATCCTTCCGGGAGCATCTCGTCGGGAAGCCTCTTGCCTTCCAGTCGGATCCGGATGGGGGTCTGGAGCGAGTACCCGCGGTCGAGCGCCAGGAGCGCCTCGTTCACCGAGGAGAACGCGGGCGTGTCCTCGTCCTTCGTGTTCTCCTCGATCGCCAGCGTCAGGTAGTAGAGGCCGAGCACCATGTCCTGGGTCGGCGTGGCGATCGGCCGCCCATGCGCCGGTGACAGGATGTTGTTGGTCGACAGCATCAGGATCCGCGCCTCGGCTTGCGCCTCAGCGGACAGCGGCACGTGCACCGCCATCTGGTCCCCGTCGAAGTCGGCGTTGAACGCCGCGCAGACGAGCGGGTGGATCTTGATGGCCTTGCCTTCGACCAGCACCGGCTCGAACGCCTGGATGCCCAGGCGGTGGAGCGTCGGCGCGCGGTTCAGCATGACCGGGTGCTCGCGGATGACCTCTTCGAGCACGTCCCAGACCTGGGGACGGGCCCGCTCGACCATGCGCTTGGCGCTCTTGATGTTCTGCGCCAGCGCCTGGTCGACCAGCCGCTTCATCACGAAGGGCTTGAAGAGCTCGAGCGCCATCTGCTTGGGCAGTCCGCACTGGTGCAGGCGGAGCTCAGGCCCGACGACGATGACCGAGCGGCCGGAGTAGTCCACGCGCTTGCCCAACAGGTTCTGCCGGAACCGGCCCTGCTTGCCCTTCAACATGTCGCTGAGCGACTTCAGGGGACGGTTGCCGGGGCCCGTGACGGGCCGGCCGCGACGGCCGTTGTCGAACAGCGCGTCGACGGCCTCCTGCAGCATCCGCTTCTCGTTGTTGACGATGATCTCTGGAGCCTGCAGGTCGAGCAGTCGCTTGAGCCGGTTGTTCCGGTTGATCACGCGCCGGTACAGGTCGTTCAGGTCCGACGTGGCGAACCGGCCACCGTCGAGCTGCACCATGGGGCGCAGATCCGGCGGGATCACCGGGATGGCGTCGAGCACCATGCCCATCGGGTTGGAACGCCCGTCGACGAAGTTCGAGACGACCTTCAGCCGCTTGATCGCCTTGAGGCGACGCGTGCCCTTGCCGTTCTCGATCTGATCGCGGAGCGCCGCCGCCTCGGTCTCGACGTCGTAGTCCGAGAGCAGGCGCTTGATCGCCTCGGCGCCCATGCCGCCCTCGAAATAGTCGCCGAACCGCTCGCGGAGCGAACGGTAGACGGCGTCGTCGGCCACCAGCTGCTTGACGTTGAGGCTCTTGAACGCCGACACGACCTCGTCCAGGTGGTCGGTCTCCCGCTTCGCCTGCTCGGTCAGCCGCTCGATGTCGCGCTGCGCCTCACGCTTCGCGGCCGAGAGCTGGGCGCCCTTGGCGCCCTCACCCTCGAGCTCCTTCAGGCGGTCCTCGAGCTCGTTCAGGCGCTTCTTGACGTCGTCGTCCCGCAGCGTCTCGATCTCGTGCTTCTCTTCCTCGAGACCCGACTCGATCTCGGGCAGGTCCTTGTGACGGCGGTCGACATCGACGCGAGTGACGACGTACGCCGCGAAGTAGATGATCCGCTCGAGGTCCTTGGGTGCCAGGTCCAGCAGGTAGCCGAGGCGAGACGGAACGCCCTTGAAGTACCAGATGTGGGTGACGGGGGCCGCGAGCTCGATGTGGCCCATGCGGTCGCGGCGGACCTTGGAGCGCGTGATCTCGACGCCGCATCGCTCGCAGATGATGCCCTTGAAACGGACGCGCTTGTACTTGCCGCAGTGGCACTCCCAGTCACGCGTGGGACCGAAGATGCGCTCGCAGAACAGGCCGTCCTTCTCGGGCTTCAGGGTTCGATAGTTGATGGTCTCCGGCTTCTTCACCTCGCCGTTCGACCAGGCGCGGATCTGATCGGCCTGCGCCAGGCCGATGCGGAGTTCATCGAAGTAATTGACGTCCAGCACTTAAGCGCTCGCCTCCCTTTCGCCTTGTGGGCGTGGCTCGCTCTTCACTTCATTCAACGTTGCCGTGTTCCCGGTCAGTCGAAATCAGCTCCCGCCGGCTCGCGCCGGGACAGGTCGATGCCGAGCTCCTCGGCCGCGCGGAACACGTCCTCGTCGGTCTCGCGGAGTTCGATCTCCTCGCCGGACGACGAGCGAACCTCGACGTTCAGGCACAGGGACTGCATCTCCTTGATGAGGACCTTGAACGACTCGGGGATCCCCGGCTCGGGGATGTTCTCGCCCTTCACGATGGCCTCGTAGACCTTGACGCGACCGAGCACGTCGTCCGACTTGATCGTGAGCAGCTCCTGCAAGGCGTAGGCGGCACCGTAGGCCTCCAGCGCCCAGACCTCCATCTCGCCGAACCGCTGGCCGCCGAACTGGGCCTTCCCGCCCAGGGGCTGCTGCGTGATCATCGAGTAGGGGCCGGTCGAACGGGCGTGGATCTTGTCGTCGACCAGGTGGAGCAGCTTCAGGATGTAGGCGACGCCCACCGTCACAGGCTCCTCGAAGGGCTCGCCGGAGCGGCCGTCGAACAGCCGCGCCTTGCCGACGTCGTCGATCAGCCGGACGCCGTCCGCATTCGCGTGCGAGCTGCGGATGGCGTCCAGGATCTCGTCCTCGCGGGCGCCGTCGAATACCGGCGTGGCCACGTGGACCGGGCCCTGGTGGTCGACCCCGTCCTTCTTGAACCCGACCTTGGCGGCGTAGCCCAGGTGCGCCTCGAGCACCTGCCCGAGGTTCATCCGGGACGGAACGCCGAGCGGGTTCAGGATGATGTCGACCGGCGTGCCGTCCTCGAGGAACGGCATGTCCTCCTCGGGAAGGATCGTCGAGATGACACCCTTGTTCCCGTGACGGCCGGCCAGCTTGTCGCCGTCGGAGATCTTCCGCTTCTGGGCCACGTACACGCGGACCAGCTGGTTCACGCCCGGTGGCAGCTCGTCGCCGTCGTCCCGGTTGAACACCCGGACGCCGATGACCTTGCCAGACTCACCGTGCGGCACCTTGAGCGACGTGTCGCGGACCTCACGTGCCTTCTCACCGAAGATCGCGCGGAGCAGGCGCTCCTCGGGAGTGAGCTCCGTCTCGCCCTTGGGCGTGACCTTACCGACGAGGTAGTCGCCGGTGGTCACCTCGGCGCCGATGCGCACGATCCCGCGCTCGTCGAGGTCCTTGAGGATCTCCTCCGAGACGTTCGGGATGTCGCGGGTGATCTCCTCGGCGCCGAGCTTGGTGTCGCGAGCGTCGACCTCGTGCTCCTCGATGTGGATCGAGGTGAGGACGTCCTGCTTGACCAGGCGCTCTGACAGGATGATCGCGTCCTCGTAGTTGTGGCCCTCCCACGGCATGTACGCCACGACGAGGTTCTTGCCCAGCGCGACCTCGCCGGCCTCGGTCGAGGGACCGTCCGCGATGACCTGGCCCTTCACGACCTTGTCGCCGGCTTCGACGATCGGCTTCTGGTTCTGGCAGGTCCCCTGGTTCGACCGGCGGTACTTCAGCAGGTTGTAGCTGTGCAGCTCGCCGGTGCGCTCTTTGACGATGATCTCGTCGGCGGAGACGTCCTCGACGGTTCCGCCCTCGACGGCGATCACCACGTCACCGGCATCGACGGCCGCGCGGAACTCCACCCCGGTGCCGATGAGCGGCGCCTCGGAGCGCAGGAGCGGCACGGCCTGCTTCTGCATGTTCGCGCCCATCAGCGCGCGGTTCGCGTCGTCGTGCTCCAGGAACGGGATCAACGCGGCCGCCACCGACACGAGCTGCTTCGGTGAGACGTCCATGTAGTCGACCTCGTCCGACGGCACCGAGTCGACCTCGCCGCCCTTCTTGCGGACGAGGACGAGCGACTCGGTGAACTTCCCCGTCTTGTCGACCGCGGCGTTCGCCTGCGCGATGACGTGCTTGTCCTCCTCGTCGGCCGACAGGTAGTCGATCTTGTCGGTCACCTTGCCGCCCGTGGCGCGCCGGTACGGGGTCTCGATGAACCCGAACTCGTTGATGCGCCCGTAGGACGAGAGCGACCCGATCAGCCCGATGTTCGGCCCCTCGGGCGTCTCGATCGGGCACATGCGCCCGTAGTGGGACGGGTGAACGTCGCGGACCTCGAACCCCGCCCGCTCCCGCGAGAGGCCTCCGGGACCGAGCGCGGAGAGACGGCGCTTGTGGGTAAGCCCGGAGAGCATGTTCGTCTGGTCCATGAACTGCGACAGCTGCGACGTCCCGAAGAACTCCTTGATCGAGGCCACGACCGGACGGATGTTGATGAGCGTCTGCGGCGTGATCGCCTCGACGTCCTGCGTCGTCATCCGCTCCTTGACCACGCGTTCCATGCGCGAAAGCCCGATCCGGATCTGGTTCTGGATCAGCTCGCCCACGCTGCGGAGACGGCGATTACCGAAGTGGTCGATGTCGTCGGGGTCATAGCCCTCCTGGCCGGCGTGCAGCCGCACCAGGTAGCGGACCGTCTTCAGGATGTCCTCGTACGTGAGGACCGCCTTGTACTTCGGCGCTCCAGCCCCGGCCTCGTCCTTCTGCAGCTCGGAGAAGACGCGGTAGCGGACCTGCTCCCATGACTTCTTGTCCGGGTTGTCGAGCTCACCCAGTGCCTTGGAATGCTGGCGAAGCTGCTTCAACAGGTCGCCATCGGCCCCACCGAGCTTCTTGTCCACCTTGTGACGGCCGACGCGGGCCAGGTCGTAGCGCTTCGGGTTGAAGAACAGGTTCTCGAGGAGCGTGCGCGCGGACTCCGCCGTCGGCGGCTCGCCGGGACGGAGCTTGCGGTAGATGTCCTCGAGCGCCTCCTCTTGGGTCTCGACGTGATCCTTCTCCAGCGTCAGCTGGATGGATGGAGCGTTGTCGAAGAGCTTCAGGATCTCGTCCGACGTCCAGCCGAGTGCCTTGAGCAGCACCGTGACGTTCTGGCGGCGCTTGCGGTCGATGCGGACGCCGACGGTGTCCTTCTTGTCGACGTCGAACTCGAGCCACGCGCCGCGGCCGGGGATGATCTTGGCGACGAAGACATCCTTGTCGGAGGTCTTGTCGAGATCCTTGGAGAAGTACGCGCCCGGGGAACGCACGAGCTGCGAGACGACGACGCGCTCGGTGCCGTTGATGATGAAGGTTCCCCGACCGGTCATGATCGGGAAGTCCCCCATGAAGACTTCCTGCTCCTTGATCTCGCCGGTCACCTTGTTGACGAAGGTGGCTTCGACGAACAGCGGTTGGCTGTACGTGATGTCCTTGTCGCGGCACTCCTCCTCGGAGGCCTTGACGTCTTTGAACTGATGCCTACCGAAGTAGAGCTGGAACTGCTCGGTGAAATCTTCGATAGGGGAGACTTCTTCGAGGACCTCTTTCAGACCCTCGGACAGGAGCCAATCGAACGACTCCCTCTGGATACCTACGAGGTCGGGAAGCGGGAGAACCTCGTCGAGCTTGGCGAAACTGACACGTTCACGGACAGGGACAAGCTGATCAGGCAAAAGGGATCCCTCCCGGGGAAGCTAGCTGGCGCACGGCAGAGCGCGGTGGACGACGTGGACGGCACGGCAATCGGGTAGTGTACGCACGAAAACAGGCACAGTCAACCCGCGCCTGCACGATCCCTGGCAGGGACGGGCGGAAGGGTACGCCGTCTCGTCAGCGAGGTCAACCCACCGCCGGCACGTACGGGACCGGATCGCGAACGGCCTCGTCGAGGGATGGATTGGTTCGATCCCGTTCCGAGAGGATGGGATCGCCGGCTGGCCAGTCGATCCCGAGAGACGCGTCGTCCCAGGCGACCCCGAACTCGTCCGTCCCATCGAACGTTCGGCCGACCAGATACTCCAGGATGAGATCCGTCTCCGCCCAGAACCCGTGGGCGACCCCCGGCGGGATGAACAACCCCTGCGGCGTCCCGCCCGACAGCCGGAAGGTAGAGACGGCCCGCTCGCTCGGGGATCCGGTCCGGAGATCTGCGAGGGCGACGAACGCGTCCCCGGACATCACGAACCAGTAGTCCCACTGAAGCCGGTGGAAATGCATCGCACGCAGCGTGCCCACCTTGGAAAGAGAAACGTTGCCCTGCACGGCGGAACCGCCAGGTGGAAGCCATGACTCGCGATAGAACTCGACGAAGGAGCCGCGAAGATCCTCGAACAGCTCGAGGTCGACGACCTTCACACCGTCGATCGTCATGCCCACGCTCGCACGGGCGAGATGATCCGCGACCCTGTCGAGTCAGGAGAGATCGGCGCCGGCGGGTGTGCCGGCATCTACCCAGGTCGTCAGGGAGCTGTCGTCGGTCGTGGCCGTCTCGTGAGGGATCGGCTCGTCCACCCCGAACGACTGCATCCCGCCGAGGGCCAAGACCATATCGGCGACCGCATTGGCCAGCCGGGCGCCTTGCTCCACCGAAGAGATATGGACACCTCTGGAGGACAAGACGTTGAAGAACCCCTCCAGGATGGCGCGCTGATCACCTAAGAGTGAGGCCTCGGATACCTTGAGCGCCCGGGCCAAGCGAGCGAGCGTCTGGATCGAGGGCTCCACGTGGCCGTTCTCGTAGCGAGAGAGCCGGGCTTTGGGGATCCCGGACAACTCCTCGAGCTCCGATTGGCTGAACCCGGCTTGAACGCGTGCTTCGCGCAGTCGGTTTCCGAAGTGCCTGCCGTCGATGGTTGTCATGTGACGCACCTCCTCAGCCAGCGGGCGGGTGGAGGGGAGATCCACGCGCCGGACCTTAGCACAGCCACGTTGCGAGATGACAGGTTTCTTCCACATCGCTCACGAAGCGCCAGCCATCGGCTGAGGTCCGTGCTTGGCTGTTCCCTCTCGGCGCATCTCTCAAACCTGCGTGGCGGGCCACCGGCAGGTATCTCGACCGACCGAAGGTGTCGCTTCACCGATACCCGAAAGCCTTCAGAGACGGCCGGAACGGCGCACACCGGCCCGTGGGACGGGAACCCGCCCACGGGCCGGTGCACCGGGCTACTTGACCTCGACCGACGCTCCGGCTGCCTCGAGGGTCTCCTTCGCCTTGTCGGCAGCTTCCTTGGTGACCTTCTCGAGAACCGTCTGCGGCGCTCCGTCGACCAGATCCTTGGCTTCCTTGAGGCCGAGGCTGGTGAGAGCCCGCACCTCCTTGATGACCTGGATCTTCTTGTCGCCGGCTCCGGTGAGCACCACGTCGAACTCCGACTGCTCTTCCTCGGCTTCGGCACCGCCACCGCCGCCACCGCCGGGCGCCGCCATCATCACGGGGCCTGCCGCGGCGGCCTTCACGTCGAACGCCTCTTCGAACTGCTTGATGAACTCCGACAGCTCGAGGAGCGTCATCTCCTTGAACTGATCGAGCAACTCGTCCGTGCTCATCTTCGCCATCGGTTACTCCTCTCCTTCTGCGTCGGGTGTCGCTTCGACTTCGGGTGTCGCCTCGGGTGTCGCTTCTGATTCGGCGGACGACGATCCGGTCGTTCCCTCGGTGACCTCTTCGGCGGCCCCGGCAGCAGCCGGGCCGGCCTCGACCTCGGCCGATGTTTCGGCGGCGACGGGCTCGTCCCCGGCCTCTCGCAACCGGCTCGGCTTCCGCAACCGGCTCGGCCTCGGGGACGGCGACGGAATCGTCGGGCACCTTCTCCTTGTAGGCCTCAAGCAGCGAGAGGAACTTCGACTGCGCGGACACGAACATGGATGCCGCGCGAGACATCTCGCCTTTCAGCAGGCCCGCGATCTTCGAGAGCATGACCTCGCGGGATTCCAGATCCGCCAGACCTTTCGCCTCGTCGGACGACAGGACCTTGCCGTCCATGTAGCCGCCTTTGAGGATGAGGGCGGGGAACTTCTTCGCCGCTTCCACGACCTTCTTGGCCGCGGCGACCGGGTCGCCGGCGATGAACGCGACCGCGGTCGGTCCCTCGAGCAGGGACTCGAGCTCATCGATCGACGCATCGGCGGCCGCCCGTTGCATCAGGGTGTTCTTGACCACGGCGAACCTCGTACCGCCCTCAGCGAGGGAGCGACGGAGCTCCGTGATCTCGGACACCGTGAGACCGCGGTACTCGGTGAGCAGCAGGGCATCGGATCCTTCGATCCCCGCTTTCAACTCAGCGACCCGCTCGATCTTCTCGGCTTTGGGCATCACGCCTCCCGTCAGAAATGAACAACGCGCCTCCGCAGACGGCGGAGACGCGCGCGACGCGACATCTTCGGTTGCCTCGGCGGGTACCCGGATGGGATTACGCGCTCTCGCGCCCCTGCTGTCTGCGGCGGGGGAAGGTTAGCAGGACGCTCAGTCGGTGCCCGGCTCCAGCGTGACCTCGAACACTTTGCTGGGATCGGTGGGGTCGATCGGATCTGCGGGATCGATGGGATCGCGGGTGGTCACGGGATCGGAGATCTCGTCGGGCGGTCGGTTCCGTCGGAGTCGTCGTTCGATCGCCACCACCCCCAGCATCACCAGGAGACCGAGCGCGAACAGCGCCCAGTACCAGGGGTAAGGCCGGTACTCGAATACGACCCGATGCTCCCCGGCCGCCACGCGCACACCGACGACCCCCGGAGCGATCATCTGCGGCTTCGCCACGACGCCGTCCACCGTGACACCCCACCGCGGGTCGAACGACGCCTTCAGCTGAACGACCGCCGTTCGATCAGCTCGGACGTCACCGCCGAATCGTCCGTCGGCAGGCTCCGCGAAGGAAGCCTCGACGATCCCCGCCGGGGTCGTCGGCACGTCCCCCGGCCCAAGCGTCGGCTCGGCGCCCGGGGCGCCCGCCCACGCGAGCGTCGGATACCGCCCCTCCAGGGGCAGGTCCGAGCTGAGGAAGGCCGCCATACGCAGCCCCAGGTTCGTCCGATCCACCTGGACAGGCGCCACCGTGTCGACCACGGAGAGATAACCGATGTCGCCCGTCGACCACAACACCCACCGGCCGGCGGTCCTCGCTTGCACGGAACCGGCCGGTGGCGTGTCGCCTTCCGGCAGGATCGCCCAGCGCACGCCGAACATATCCACCTGCTGAGCAACGTGGGCCGCGAAGCGATTTTCGACGTTCGACATGATCGACCATGTGGGGCGCGTGAAACCGATCGCGTCGGCATCCAGGTTCAACAACGCGGAGAACCCCGGCACGAATCCGATCTTGGGCGCCGACCGGTTCGCGCGCATCCCGCTGAAGATGCGGCCGGGTGCGGTGGCTTTGGCCGTGGCCACGAGCGAGGCATAGTCGGCCCCATCGGCCGACTGGATCGACCGTTGCTCCGCGATCCACGAGGCCCCTTTCCGCTGATACGCGTAGCGCCCGGCCGCCGCCGGTACGACCAACGCCGTCAGGACGAGCCCCAACACCGCGGCGGCGAAGACCGGGCGGAGCCAGGTGGCGCGCGAGCGGACCAGGTGCATGACCTGGGCGCCGGTCCATGCGGCCCCGATGCCCGCGAGGTAGATCCCCGCGAGATGCACACCGGTGACGTAGCGGCGGAGGAAGAGATCGGTGGCCCCCGGGAGGAGGTCGATCACGGCGCCCAACGTCGGGCGTCCGAAGAACAGCAGCAGGCAGAGCAGACCCACCGCCGGGACGACGCGGGCCGATTCGCTTCGCCGGGATCGCCACAGGCACGCGCCGAGACCCACGAGGGCCAGCACGCTGACGACGGGGATGCGGCCGTTGTCGAAGATCCGCCCGGTGACCAACCACCCCAGTACACGCCGGGCGCCGAAGGAGTCGTAGTAGAACGTGCCACGCGAGAACTCGTCCTGGGTCATCCACTTCGCATCGGTGATGAGCGGGACCAGCATCCACGCGGCGGTCGCCAGAGCGCCGATGCCGACCAGCGCGGCGCGTCCGGCTCGACGCCAGAGGTCCCGCGGGGCGAGCAGGACCCACACGCCCACGCTCAACAACGCGAGGTAGCCCATCAACAGGTGGAGGCACACGGTGACACCCACGACGAGGGCGGCCAACCAGATCGTCCGCCCCTTGGAGACCGCGCGCCACGAGAGCCCCCACGCGAACGGCAACGCCCACATCCCCCAGAGCTGGGCCCAGGTCCCCGAGCCGCGCCACACGTAGCTCGACCACTCGAACCCGAGCGCCGGCGCGCTCACGATCAGCGGTGAGACGAGAGCCGCGACGGCCGCCGCCCATGGCTCCAGGTCGAGCAATCTCCCGCCGCAGTACACGGCGATCGGCCACGTGCACAGCAGCAGGTAGAGGGACCAGCGGAACGTTCCCGCGCCAGCGACCGTCGACAGCGCCCCGGTCAGGATGTGCGGGAGGCTCTGATAGTGATGGAAACGTGAGGCGCCGAGCGAGAGGTAGGGATACCACCCGTCGAACGGGAGGTGACCCTCGCGGATCCGTAAGGCAGCCCACCCAGCCATGGATCGATGGATCCCGGCGTCGTTCAGGTACCAGACGTCCAGGAACTCGGCGCGAAGCGTCCAGAGGTTGAACGCGACGGCCACGCCGACCAGGAGGAAGGGCAGGCGCCGCACCCACGTCGGCGTGTCGGCCATGCGGAGCCGGGCTCGGCGCTAGGCGGACACGCTCAGGTCGACACCCTTCGGGTGGGCGGTGTCGATCCTGACGCTGGGTCCCATGGTCGTGGAGACCGCCAGGCTCTTGATGTACCGCCCCTTGGCGCCCGTCGGCTTCGCGCGGAGCAGCTCATCGACAACGGCGAGGTAGTTCTCGATCAGTGCGCGCTCGTCGAACGACTTCTTGCCGACGATCACGTGGACGTTGCCGGTCCGGTCCGACCGGTATTCGACCTTGCCGCCTTTGATGTCCGAGACGGCTTTCGCGATGTCCATGGTCACGGTGCCGGTCTTCGGGTTCGGCATGAGCCCGCGCGGGCCGAGCACCCGGCCGGCCTTGCCGACCGCCGCCATCATGTCGGGCGTGGCCACGGCTGCGTCGAAGTCGATGTTGCCCTTGATGACTTCATCGACGAGTTCCTCGCCGCCCACGACGTCGGCACCGGCCTCGGTGGCCTCACGTGCCTTGTCACCCACGGCGAACACGGCGACGCGTACCGAGCGGCCTGTCCCGTTCGGCAACGACACGGTGCCGCGGACCATCTGATCGGCCTTCCGGGGATCGATGCCCAGGTTGAACGCGACCTCGACGGTTTCGTCGAACTTCGCGTCCGGGAGCGACTTCAGGACGGAGAACGCATCCTTGGGCGCGTACTCCTTCTCGCGGTCGACCTTCTGCTCCGCCTCGCGGTAGCGCTTGCCGTGCGCGGTCATGCGTCCACCTCTACGCCCATGCTGCGTGCGGTGCCGGCGATGATGCGCATGCCGTGCTCGACGTCGTTCGCGTTGAGGTCGTCCATCTTCTGCTCGGCGATCTTCCGAACCTGATCTTGGGTGAGCCGCCCGACCTTGTTCCGGTTCGGGATGTCCGAGCCCTTCTCGATCCCGGCAGCTGCCTTGATCAGCTCTGCGGCCGGCGGCTGCTTCGTCACGAACGAGAACGACCGGTCCTCGTAGATCGTGAGCTCCACCGGGATGATCTGTCCGGCGAACTGCTGCGTGGCTTCGTTGTACTGCCGGCAGAAGTCCATGATGTTGACCCCGTGCTGCCCCAGCGCGGTACCGACAGGCGGTGCGGGCGTGGCCGCGCCGGCCTTGATCTGGAGCTTCACGAGGGCGAGCGTCTTCTTCTTCGCCATGTGGTGCTTCACCTCCTGCGGTGCCTAGCGGCCGCTCGACGCGGCCTCCCGCACTCTCGGTTGTATGGGGACTGCGTGGTGCTTCCTGACAGGCTACCGCTTCGCTACTTGAGCCCTTGGAGTCAGGCTACCGCTTCGCTACTTGAGCCCTTGGAGTCAGGCTACCGCTTCGCTACTTGAGCCTTTGGAGTCAGGCTACCGCTTCGCTAGGTGAGCCTCAGACCTTCGACACCTGGTCGAAACCCAGTTCGACCGGCGTCTCCCGGTCGAAGATGTTGACGAGGACCTTCAGCTTGCTCTGGTCCACGTTGATCTCGCTGATCGTGCCGTTGAAGTCGGCGAACGGCCCCGAGATGATGCGCACCACGTCGCCCTCCTCGAACCCGAGGCGGAACTGGGGCTTCACCTCCTCCTTCTTCACGACGAGGATCTTCTCGACCTCACGGCGCGAGAGCGGCGTGGGCTTGGAGCCCGTGCCCGCCGACACGAACCCCGTGACACCCGGCGTGTTCCGCACGACGTACCACGAGTCGTTGTCGTAGATCATCTTCACCAGCAGGTAGCCGGGGAACACCTTCTTCTGCACGACCTGCTTCTTGCCGCCCTTGATCTCCATCACGTCTTCCATGGGGATGTGGACGTTGAAGATCTTGCCTTCCATCTGCATCGTCTTGATGCGCGACTCGAGGTTGGTCTTGACCTTGTTCTCGTAGCCCGCGTAGGTGTGGACCACGTACCAGTCGCCGGGACCCGCGTACGGGTCGTGGGCGGCGGGCTCGTCCTCTACGGCCGCGGCCGGTGCCTGCTCGGCGGCCGCGGGAGGAACCGGCTCGTCCTCGACGACGTCCGCGACGACGACGGCGGAGTCCTCAACGACGTCGGCTGTTCCCGGCTCACCGGCGTCGGCTGTTCGGCTCCGGTTTCGGCGGTTTCGGCGGTTTCGGCGGCCTCGGCGGCTTCGGGTACCAGGTTCTCGAGCGGGACCTCGGCCAGCACCTCGTCGTCGATCTCGATCGCATCCACGGCTGCGGGAGCGTCGTCGACGCCGGGTGTCGGGGTCGTGTCGTTCTCGATGGTCTCTGTCGTCTCGGTCACGTCGTTCTCGGTTCCCGTCTGGGTCTCGGCATCGGTCAGGGTCTCGGTCATCGTCTCGGATCCGGCCGCGTCATCGTCGCGCGCACCGTCGGGGTTGGGGTCGTAGGTCACGGAGGTCCTCGAGAGGGTCAGTTGGTGAGCACGTCGAAGATCAGCTTGGAGAACACGAAGTCGAGGCCGAAGACCAGGCTCGTCATCACGACCACCGTGACGAGCACGACGACCGTGTAGGAGATGAGCTCACGACGCGAGGGCCAGTCGACCTTGCGGAGCTCTTGGCGAACCTCCTTGAGGAACTGACGGGCACCGGCTCGCTTCTTCTTCCCCTCGGCAGGCGCGGATGAGCGACGAGCAGTCGTGCTGGCGGCTTCGCGGCGCTCGGCGACCGAGGCTTTCGCCCGCCGCTCTTGGCGCTCCTGCATCCGCTTCATCTGCCTGTTCATGGATCTCCCTTGCAGGGGCGGAGGGACTTGAACCCCCAACCTTCGGTTTTGGAGACCGGTGCTCTACCAAATTGAGCTACGCCCCTCGGCTCCGGTCGCCCAGGTACGTTGGGGACTTCGGAGTCCTCAGTATAGGTACGACCCCACGCCTCGGCAAAGGAGGCGCCGGTCCGAACCCGCTGGTCATCTTTCGTTCCCAGGTGCGTGTTCGGGCACCGTACCTGACCTATGCTTCGCTCGACGCATCGCGCCGGCCCCGGATCGCGAGGCTTCGTCATGGATACCGAGACCACGTACACGCCGGAAGGTCCCGGCGGCCCCCGGCGTGGATTGTTCACCCGTCGCCCAGACGCTCCAGAGGGCCGTCCCGCCGCCGCCCGCACCACCGCGCTCGACCTGGCGATCGCCGAGCGGCTCGACGACGGGCTGCGAACGATCGAGGAGCATGCGGCCACCTTGATGCGCGAGATCGCCACGGAGATGTGGCGCGCTTCGGGGGCGGACACCGCCTCGGAGCAGGACCGGATCCTCAGCTTCATCTCTCGTGATCAAGCGATCGGAAGCCTGATCGCCGCGAGCGACGACCGATTCCAGGCGCTCGCGCTCCGAACGGCGCGGCTGGAGGATTCGCTGGCGGAGCTGGCCGAGAACGGTCGACTGGTTCGCGAGGCCATCCAGGTGTCGGCGAACTCGGTCCACGAGATCGCCAACTCCCCCACGCTGCAGGGCGTCGAGCTGATCCGCACCCAGCTGGAGCAGGTCGAAGCGCATATCTCAGCCACGTTCGCCCACCTGGACGAACGGGACAAGAACCTCACCGGTGCGATCCAGGACCGGATCGTGGAGCACGGAGACCTGATCGCGAGGGAGACCGCCCGCATCGTCGAGGCGATGGAGAGCTACGTGCAGGGTGGTGCCGAGGCCATGGGGAGGCTGGCGTCGCGGATCGAACAGCACGCCGACGCGTTCGCGAAGCACGACGACACGCTCGCCGACAAGGTCAGGGCCACGATCGCCGAAGAGAACCGAGAGTCGGCCGAGCAGGTGCAGATGCTGGGCGAACGCATCGGTATCCAGTCGCGGACGAGCCAAGAGCACCAGATCGCGATGGAGCGCCTGATCGAGAGCCGCATCATGGGTCTGGCGCAGTTGACGCGGTCGGACTCGCAGGCACTGCGAGACCTGATGGAGCGGAACGCGACCGAGCAGTCGGCCGGTCTGCGCGACACGATCGATGAACGGATGGCCGCGCTGACGTTGGCGCTCAGTGGCGCCGTTGAGCGGAACATGGCTTCGCTGACCGAGCGCGTCGACGCCCAACTCGGCGCGGTCGCAGAGACGGTCGCGCAGCGCGCGGCCGAGGCAGCCGACATCGCCGTGGCCTCCACGTTCGAGCAAACACTCGAGCGGCTCAACGCGTCGGCCGACTCCATCGACTCGATGGGGATCACGCTTGTGGAGACGCTCGTGTCGTCCCGCGTGCAGACCGAGGAGCGGATGTCCGAGCACATGGATGACCGCCTGGCGGCGCTCGCGAAGATGATCCGTTCGGACAACCGTGTGATCGCCGAACGCCTGACGGGAACGCCCGACGGATCCAACCCCGTCGACGCGGACGTCGCGAAGCAGACGCTTCGCGCGGTCAAGGAGCTCCAGGCCGGGATGGGGACCGATGTCGTGGGCGCGGTGGAACGCAGGTTCCAGACGATGTCTGAGCAGCTCCACAAGGAGACCCAGTCCACGGCCGAGGCCATGGTCAAAGTGGCAGAGGTCCTGGGGGAGAAGATGGACCGGCTGTCGGTCCGCGTCGACGAAGGTGTCGGCGGCGACCTGCAGATCGTGATCGACCGGATGAGCGACGCGATCCAAGCGATGTCGGGACAGCGCCGGCGGGAATAGCGCGCTCAGGGGACCGGGAAGCGGACCTCCGCCTCGCCCCTGCGGATCGCGAGGTCGTTCGCGCCGTCGTGGTCGACCGATACCCAGAGATCGACGATCGCGGTTCGCGTCTGCGTGTCGACTGACCGGACACGACCGCCCGCGATGATCTCCTCACCCATGAAGACCGGCGCCCGGAACTGCGCGGACAGCCGGACGACCCGATCGGGTTCACCCGCCCACCCGGTGACGCACGAGGCGAGATGTCCCATCGTGAACATGCCGTGGGCGATGATGCCGGGGAACCCCACCGCGCGGGCGACCTCGTCGTCCTGATGCAGCGGGTTCTGATCCCCGCCGGCATCTGCGTACGCGCGTACATCCTCGCGCGTCACGACGCGTGCGAGCGTTGGGAGCTCATCACCGACCTGGATCTCGTCGAAGTGGACGCTCATGCAGGGAGGTCCCGTTCGATCATGGTCGCGCGCGCGACCGCCACCACCTGATCGTCGGCGTCTCGCATCGTGGTCTCGATCACCAGGAACCCATTCCCGCCTCTCTCCCGGATCGACGCGATTCGCGCCTGAGCCATCAGCGTCTCCCCGATGGCCGGCGGTCGATGGACCTCGTACTCCTGCGTACCGTGCACGACCTTGCGGAAGTCCAACGCGAGCTCGGGGTCGCCGATCACGTGGGGGAAGACCGTGAACTCAGCGGCCGTGAAGAGGGTCGGTGGCACGCCCGGAGGCCCACCGAACAGGTCGTGGAACGCGTCAACCCGATCCGACGTGATCTCGAACGCCACCGGTTCATACGACTTGCCCACGGCCGCCGGATCCACCCGGCGCACGCTACCGGGGAGGTCCTCACCCGGCAACCGGGAGGGTCCGTGCGTCGATCCGGTTCACGGCCTAGGATTGAAAGCGATGGATGCCGACGAAGACCGCATCTCCGTGCTCATCGTCGATGACCACCGAGCCTTCGGCGAATCGCTCGGCGTCGCACTCGGCAAGGAAACGGATCTCGACATCGTCGATGTGACGGCGGACGGCGAGAGCGCGATCGAAGCCGCGGCGGCCCGACAGCACGACGTGGCGCTCGTGGATCTGCAGATGCCGGGCATCGACGGACTGGAGACGGCTCGTCGTATCCGTGCGGCTTCGAAGGAGACGGCCGTGGTCGTCCTCACGGGCGCCGACGACGAACTGGCGCTCGGGCGCGCGATCAACGCCGGGGCCCATGGGTTCCTTCGCAAGACCGCAGCCGTCCAGGACCTGGCCGAGGCCGTGCGCGCCGCACACCGGGGTGAGTCCCTGAACTCACACGATGAGATCGAGTTCGCGTTGCGACGTCTCCGTCGGCTGCGATCGCGCGACGACGACATCGCGCAGCGGTTCGATCGGTTGACACCGCGCGAGCTGGAGATCCTGCAGCTCCTGGCCGACGGCAGGGTGCCCGACGACATCGCCACGCAGCTGGATGTCAGTCGCAACACGCTGCGCACGCACATCCAGAACATCCTGATGAAGCTCGGCGTGCACTCGAAGCTGGATGCGATCGTGGCCGCGATCCGTCATGGGCGCGTGAGCACCATCGATGTGTCGAGCGTGGATATCCCGATGCCCGACATGGCACTGGCGCCGGACACGGGCGAAGAGGCGGGCTAGCGGGTTTCGCGGTGGAGCGTGTGCCTGCGCTCCCACCGGCAGTACTTCTTCAACTCGAGCCGGTCGCGGTCGTTCACGCGGTTCTTGACCGTGTTGTAGTTGCGTCGCTTGCACTCCGTGCACGCGAGCGTGATCTTCGGGCGGTTGTCACCCTTGGCCATCAGTCGTTCTCCCTCATCGCCGCCCGAACCCCATCCTCGAACGCGGGCTCGTCACGTCGCTCCTTCACGGCCGCCCAGACCTCCGGGCGGTTGGCGTCCGGCATCCCAAGGTACACGCGAACCGCACCGTCGAGCGCGCGTCGACCCTCAGACGCTGGCGTCGGGTGCATGGATGCGTCGAGATGTCGTGTGTAGCAACTCATCTGTCGTGGGACTTCGCTTCCTCCGAGCTCACGGACGATCGGTAGCGGCGGGTGGAATCGAACCACCGACACAGCGATTATGAGCCGCTTGCTCTGCCTCTGAGCTACGCCGCCGTGTTCGGCATGGGAGTTTACCTGGGGTTCGAGCCGGAGCGGGGAATCGAACCCCGGACCTCCTCCTTACCATGGAGGCGCTCTGCCGACTGAGCTACTCCGGCGCACAGCCGACAGGACTCTACTAGAGCACCTGCACGCTATCGAGCCTCGGTTCCGGCGGGCTCCGGAACCGGCTGCTCGACGCGATTGCGGCCCCGTTGCTTGGCTCGATACAGCGATTCGTCCGCCGCCTTGAGCACCTCGCTCGCCGGCCTCGTGCGACCGGGATCCAGCATGGCCATCCCTGCGCTGATGGTGAGGACGCCGAGAGGGGACTCCGTGTGCGGGATCGCGAGCCGCACGAGTCCGATCCGCATGCGTTGGATGGCGAGGGTCCCGGACGCCAAGGACTGCTCCGGGAAGATGCACAGGAACTCCTCGCCTCCGTAGCGATAGAGCGCATCTCCGCCGCGGGCCTGCGCCTTCAGCTGCTCCGCCACCGTCTGGAGGATCACGTCGCCGGCCTGGTGGCCGTACGTGTCGATCACCGCGAAGTCCCGGCTCATCAAGCTGCGGAGGGCGGCCAGTCCTGAGTCGGCTTCGACGATCGAATAGCCCAGCGGTTGCAGGACGGCCTTGAGTCCGAGCCGCTTCGAAGCATCGTCGTCGACGATCAGGATGGGCACGGGCGGCGAGGTCGCCGATGGGCGCGCGTGAGCCGCCCGCGTGGTCTCGATCATCGGCCTGTGCGCTCGGCGGTCGGCAGCCAGGGCTTGAGCGCCGCGTAGATCTGCGCGGTGGTCACCGGCTTGCGCACGTAGTCGTTCGCCCCGGCGTCGACGCATCGCTGGCGCTCGCCATCCGCCGTCTTCCCCGTGACCGCGATGATGGGCAACGCCGCGAAACGCTCCATCCGCCGGATCGCGCGGATGGCGTGATACCCGTCCATCACCGGCATCATGATGTCCATGAGGACGATGTCGACGTCCGTGCCGGCCTCGAGCAGGGCCAAGGCAGCGTGACCGCTCTCCGCCTCCGAGACGACCGCGCGGCCATGTTCCAGCAGGACCGTCATCGCGAAGATGTTGCGCGGGTCGTCGTCGACGATGAGCACCCTGGTCCCGTAGAAGTCATGCTCGACGCCCGAGGGTCGAGATCCGTCGAGCGTGGACCCGGAGGCGGGGGCGGTCGCATCGGGAGGAGGGACGACGCCCGGCTCGCGACGTGACGTCAGCCACGGTTCCAAGGCAGCGAGGAGATCGGCCGTGTCCACGGGCTTGGGCACGTACTCATCGGCCCCGGCGTCGAGGCAGCGTTGACGCTCTCCCGCCGCCGATTTCCCGGTGACGGCGATGATGGGGATCGTCGCGAAGCCATCCATCGCCCGGATGGTGCGGATCGCTTCGTACCCATCCATCACCGGCATCATGATGTCCATGAGGATGATGTCGATGTCGGGCGTCGACCCCAACGCGGCGATGGCTTCCGCTCCGCTCTCCGCCACGACGATCTCCGCCCGTCCCCGTTCGAGGAGCGCGGTCATGGCGAAGATGTTCCGGAAATCGTCATCCACCAGGAGGATCTTCTTCCCCGCGATGCCGCTCTCCTCGAAGCCGGTGTGGCGGGCCTTCGGTGCGGCGTTCCTCTGCCGGACGACGGACCCGTGCCGGTGCGGCTCCGTTCGCGCGTGCCCTGGTCGCCGGCAACCAGGGCCGGAGTGCAGCCAGGAGTTCGGCGGTGTCGACCGGCTTCGGCACGTAGTCGTTGGCTCCCGCGTCGAGGCATCGCTGACGTTCGCCGGCCATCGCCTTGCCGGTGACGGCGATGATCGCGAGGGACTTGAAGCGACCGATCGCCCGGATCGCGCGGACGGTTTCGTAGCCGTCCATCACCGGCATCATGATGTCCAGCAGGACGATGTCGATGTCCGAGCGTGCGCTCCAGCGTGGCGATCGCATCCGCGCCGCTCTCGACGACGATGACGTCGGCACGGCCTCGTTCGAGCAGCGTCGTCATCGCGAAGATGTTGCGCAGATCGTCGTCGACCACCAGCACCTTCACGCCGTCGATCGGACTCGCCGCGCGCCCGTTGGATCGCCATGCCTCGTTCGGTGGTGGGAGCGTGGTCCAGCGTCCGGCTCGGGGAGGGCCGGTGCGGGACGTTCCCGGTCCTTCGGGAGCCAGGGCATGAGGGCTCCGTACAGCTCCCGCATGTCGACCGGTTTGGGCACGTAGTCATCGGCCCCGGCCGCGAGGCACCGCTCGCGTTCGCCCTCGTCCACCTTGCACGTGACGGCGATGATGGGAAGAGCCGGGTACCGCTCGAGCGCGCGGATCGCGCGGATCGTGTCGTAGCCATCGATCCCGGGCATCACGATGTCCATCAGGACGATGTCGATGTCGGGCGTCCGCTCGAGGGTGGCGAGAGCTTCGTCGCCGTTCGCGGCCACGTAGACGTCGGCCCGGCCTCGTTCCAAGAGCGCGGTCGTGGCGAAGACGTTCCGCGTGTCGTCATCGACGACGAGGATCTTCCTTCCTTCGATCGCGAGGACCCGGACCCCTTCCAGCGGGTGATCCTCCGGTTCCCGGCGCTGGATCGGGTCGGAGAACCCGGCGACCGGCGCGTCGGCGACCAGCGCCTCGGAGGCGGCGGACGGACCAGTGGGGCCCTGCGCCGACGTGGCCGACACGGAGGAACGCTCAGGCGCCGTCGACGTCGTCCCCTCCGACGGGAGGTAGACGGTGAAGGTGCTGCCCTGACCCGGCGTGCTGACCACGGTGAGCTCGCCGCCGAGGATGCCGACCAGTTCCCGGCTGATCGACAGACCGAGTCCGGTACCCCCGTAGATGCGCGAGGTCGTTCCGTCACCTTGAGCGAACGCCTCGAAGATCCGGTGCTGCTGCTCGTCGGTGATCCCGATGCCGCTGTCGCTGACGGACAGAGCGACGACGGAGCGGGCCGCGATCGAGCGACTCCGATCCCCGGCTCCATCCGGTCTCCGCGACCCTGATCTCCACGCGGATCTCGCCGCGCTCGGTGAACTTGAACGCGTTGCCGAGGATGTTCTTGAGGATCTGCCGGAGCCGTTGCTGGTCGCTGACGATGGTCGCCGGGACGTTGGAGGCAAGGACGACCGAGTAGCCGAGGCCCTTCGTCTGAGCGACGGGCTCGAACTCACGCAGCAGGCTGCCCCGGAGCTCGTCGAGAGACAGGAAGGCCATCTCCGCCGTGACCGTCCCCGACTCGACCTTGGCCAGGTCGAGGATGCTGTTGAGCAGCTCCAGCAATTCCTTGCCCGACGAGTGGATGACGCTCGCGTACTGGACCTGCCTGTCGGTCATGTTGTCGTCGGGGTTGCTCTCCAGTTGCTCGGCCAGGATCAAGAGGCTGTTCAGCGGGGTGCGGAGCTCGTGCGACATGTTGGCGATGAACTCGGACTTGTACTTGGACGAGACGGCGAGCTGGTTGACCTTCTCTTCGACGAGTCGCTTGGATTGCTCCACCTCTTGGTTCTTCTGCTCGGCCACGATGTTCTGCTCGGCGAGCTGCTTGGCCTGCCGCCCGAGGTCCTCGTTGGACTCGCGGAGCTCCTCCTGCTGCGCTCGGAGCTCCTCTGCCTGTGACTGTGACTGCTTCAAGAGGGACTCGGTCATGCCGGCGGCGGTGAGCGTGCTCAGGACGATGCCGATGCTTTCCGTGATCGAATCCAGGAACGTCTGGTGCGTCACGCTGAACGAGGAGAACGACGCGAGCTCGATGACGGCGCGCATGGACCCCTCGAACAGGACCGGGAGGACGATGATGTTGAAGGGCGTGGATTCGCCGAGACCCGAGCTGATCCTGACGTAGTCGCCGGGAACGTCGGTCAGCATGATCCGCTTCTTCTCCTTGGCGCACTGCCCGACCAAGCCCTCACCCAAGCCGGAACGTCGTGGAGAGATGTTTGCGCTCTTCGTAGCCGTAGCCGGCCTGGAGCTCCAGGACGGGGTCGCTGCCATCCGCCGGGTTGATCATCGAGTAGAAGACGCCGTGTTGCGCGGACACGAGCGACGCCAGCTCGGACAGGATCATGCTCGACACAACGGTCAGATCGTCCTGGCCCTGCAGCATGCGGGTGAAGCGTTCCCGGTTGGTCTTCAACCAGTCCTGCTCGATGTTCTGCCGTGTGGTCTCGCGGAGGGTGCGGATCATCTCGTTGAGCCGGTCCTTCAGGACCGCGACCTCCCCGCTCGCCTCGACGCTGACCTGCCTGGTGAGGTCGCCCTCGGTCACCGCGGTCGCCACCTCGGAGATGGCACGGACCTGGTTGGTGAGGTTGGCGGCCAGCTGGTTCACGTTGTCGGTGAGGTCCTTCCAGACCCCCGCGACCTCTTTCGACTGCGCCTGACCGCCGAGCTTGCCCTCGACACCCACCTCGCGCGCCACCCTGGTGACCTCGCCGGCGAACGCGTTGAGCTGGTCGACCATGCCGTTGACGGTGTTCTTCAGGACCAGGAACTCACCCTTGACGTCGATCGAGATCTTCTTGCTCAGGTCACCGTTGGCGACGGCGGTGGTGACCTCGGCGATGTTTCGCATCTGTCCGGTCAGGTTGCCGGCCATGAGGTTGACGTTGTCGGTCAGGTCCTTCCAGACGCCACCGACCTCGATGGTGACGGCCTCGGCCTGTCCCAGCTTGCCTTCGGTCCCGACCTCGAAGGCGACACGCGTGACCTCGGAGATGAACCCATTGAGCTGGTCCACCATCGCGTTGATCGTGTTCTTCAGCTCCAGCATCTCGCCGCGCACGTCGGCGGAGACCTTCTTGCTGAGGTCGCCGTCGGCGACCGCGCCGATCACCCGCTGCATCTCGATCGTGGGTCGCACCAGGTCGTCGATCAGGCTGTTCACCGAGCCGATGCTCGCGGACCAGCTCTGCGTGGACCCCGCAGGCACGAGCCGCTGAGAGAGCCGGCCCTCCTTGCCGACCACCTGGCTGACCCGCGCCAACTCCACGCCGAGGGCCTGGTTGGCCATGATGACGTCGTTCAGACCATCGGCGACCTTCCCGGCCACTCCGGTCCATTCCAAGGGCATCCGGGCGGTGAAGTCCCCCTCCTTGACCTGAGCGAGGACGCTCAGGAGCACCTTCGGGTCGAGGGTGTCGGCGACGGACGCCGCGGGAACCGCCATAGGAAAGCCTCCCTCGAGGAGTCGTGATATCTCGCCCGGTGCCAGACATCCGTTGCTTATGAACGCATCGGCATTCGGCCTGAGAACCTGAGACCAAGTTTGCTGGCGCGACGAGCTCGTTTACGGAAGGGGAAACGGAAGGGGACGAGGACGGATCGGCGGAGGAGCCGAACCTTCGCGACATGGCACGATGGGTGGATGCGTCGGGCCCTGATCGTCGTCGCCGTGAGCCTCGGTCTCGCCTCGTGTGGCGATGGCACGACGACGCCGATCGAGGGTCGTGGAACGGTCGTCCTCCACGGCGACCGCGGCCCCGTTCGCATCGAGGTGGAGGAGGCCGACTCGCCCGCGGAGCGACAGCAAGGACTGATGGGGCGCACGTCCTTGGCCGCCGACGAGGGCATGGTCTTCCTGTTCGAGGGACCGGTCACGTCCGAGTTCTGGATGAAGGACACGCTCATCCCACTGTCGATCGCGTTCTGGAACGCGGAGGGACTGATCGTGGGGATCCGAGACATGGACCCGTGTGGAGAGGATCCATGCCCGACCTACGGTGCGCCGGAGCCGTACGTCGGTGCGCTGGAGGTCAACGCCGGGTTCTTCGACGAGAAGGGGGTGACGACCGGTGACCGGATCGAGCTCGTCGGGTGACCGGTGCTTGCTCTGCACGGCGGAGCACGTGACCGACTGGCACCACCAGGACGACGACTGCTGGGTCGCCGACTGCATGGTGTGTCGAACCCCGATGGTGGTGTGGCGTATCCACGGCCTGCCCGATCCCGAGCTGGAGGCGCGTCTGCTGCTGCACCTGGAGCGCATCGCCGCCGCCAGGTACGGCGACGACGGGTATTACGTGGATCCCCAACGGCGCCGCATCCCGGACCATTGGCATGCGCACGCGCGTCCGGCAGGCGGCTTCTTCGATCCTGCCAGCGAGTTGTTCGGCAGGTTCTAGACCCACCGCCGGTGTTGCGAAGCTGTGACGTTCGCGCGTGTAGACCTTCGTCCTCGGCCGGATGCCCTTGACGGTCCCCCGTTTTGCCGGTACTTCTGTACGCGTCCCCGAACGACCGGGAGCGCCCGGAGTTCGATGACGCACCGCCGCACCACTCTTTTCGGTTGACCGGACCACCGGAGGCCGTCCACTCGCCCCGGTCGCAACCCGACCGATCGAAAGGAGATCGCATGTCGATCCGTAGTCGAAAGCTCTTCGGTTTCATCGCCGTCTTGTTGGCCATCACCGTCCTCGCCGCGTGCGGAAGTGACGACGGCGACGGGACCGGAGCCGGCGCCACGGCGAGCGCCGGTGCCGAAGGCGGCGGCGAGTGCACGCCCGCGGACGTGCCGGTGATCAACTTCGCGGCCTACAGCACGCCCCGCGAGGTCTACGGCAAGATCATCCCCGAGTTCGTCTCCTTCTGGAAGGAAGGCCACGACGACCAGAACGTGATCTTCCAGGAGTCGTACGCGGGCTCGACGACGCAGGCCGCGAACATCGTGGCCGGGTACCAGGCCGATGTCGTCGCCCTGTCGCTCGGACCCGACGTGGACGCGATCGCCGACGCCGGTCTCATCACGCACGATTGGACGGACGCTCCGGACGGCGGCATGGTGTCGACGTCCGTGGTCGTGTTCGACGTGCGGCCCGGCAACCCCCTCGGGATCGAGGACTGGGACGACCTGGCGAAGCCCGGCGTGGAGGTCCTGACCCCCGACCCCGCGTCGAGCGGCGGCGCACGCTGGAACCTCGTGTCCGCTTGGGGTGCCGCGCTGCGTGGTCACGCCGGCGTCGCGAGTGACGACACGGCCGGTGCCACCTCGCTCCTCGGAGGTGTCTTGGGCAACGTGATCGTGTTCGACAAGAACGCCCGCGACTCGATCCAGAACTTCGAGGCGGGCAACGGCGACGTGGCGATCACGTACGAGAACGAGGTCCTCACCGCCAACGAGGCCGGCCTCGAGGACGAGGCGGTCTACGCCCCGTCGAGCGTCCTGATCGAGAACCCGGTCGCGATCGTCGACAAGTGGGCCGACGACCACTGCGTACGCGAGGTGGCCGAGGCGTTCGTGGACTTCCTCCACACACCCGACGTGAAGGCTCTCTACACCGACGTGGGATTCCTGCGGTCGACCGACCTCGCCGAGGCGAAGGCCGGTGGCGGGATCTTCCCGCCGATCGAGGACCTGTGGACCGTTGACGAGATCGGCGGCTGGGACGCGCTGAACGACGAACTGTTCAGCGACACCGGGATCGTCACCGAAGCCATCGCCTCAGGGGCGTAAGGGACGACGATGAGCAGCGCCGCGCAGACGATCGAGAGACGAAGCAGGACGCGATGGACTCCCTATCGCACAGCTGCCCTGCTCCGGCACCTCACGCTGCGCGGCGCTGCCGTCGTCTACCTGGGAGCGATGGTCGTCCTGCCGGTCGCGGCCGTCATCACCCGGGGGTTCGGCGACGGACTCACCACCTTCCGGACCGCGATGGCGGTCCCGGGCGCCTGGGACGCGATCCGGCTGACGCTCATCACGTCGACCCTCGCCGCACTCATCAACGCGGTCATGGGCACCGCCCTGGCGTATGCACTCGTGCGGTTCCGCTTCCCCGGGCGACGGTTCCTGTCGGCGCTCGTGGATCTCCCGCTCGCCATCCCCACGCTCGTCACCGGCGTCATGCTGCGGGCGCTCTACGGCCCCAACTCGGCGATCGGCGGCACGCTCGCGGATCTGGGCATCGACGTGATCTTCACGCCGATCGCCATCATGCTTGCCCTGCTGATCGTGACGCTTCCTCTCGTGGTCCGGAGCGTGCAGCCCGTGCTGCAGGAGCTCGACCTCGCGGAGGAGGAGGCGGCGGCCACGTTGGGTGCCAACGGATGGGTGACGTTCCGACGGGTCGTGCTGCCGGCGATCAGGATCGCGATCGTCGGGCGGCACCCTGCTCACGTTCGCCCGATGCATCGGGGAGTTCGGCTCGGTCGTGCTGGTCGCGGGCAACCGCGCCGGCGAGACACTCACCGCGCCGGTGTTCATCTTCCAGCTCGCGAATCAGTTCCGGCCGGCGGAGGCCGCCGCCGTCGCCACCTTGCTGTTCGCGATCTCGTTCGTGCTCGTGTTGGTGACCGCACGGCTCCTCCATCGCAAGGAGGAGGACGTATGAGCGCGCCCGCCGCACCGGTGGCCCCCGCGACCGGTCGTCGCAGCGGCCGTCAGCGGCTGATCCGCACCGGCATCGTCGGTGCGTGCATCGCCTACGTCTCGATCCTGTTGTTGTTGCCGCTCGTCGGGATCATCTACACGGCGCTGAAACCCGGGCTGGCAACGGTGGTGGAGACCCTTCAGCTTCCGGAGGTGCGACACGCCTTCTACCTCACCGGCGTGATCACCGTCATCACGGTGCTGGTGACGACCGTGTTCGGCGTGATCACGGCGTGGGTGCTCGTCCGCCAACGGTTCGTCGGCCGGAACTTCATGAACGCGCTCGTCGACCTGCCGTTCGCGCTCTCACCGGTGACCGTGGGACTGGCGGCGGTCCTGCTGTTCGGCCTGGACGGTTGGCTCGAAGGCTTCTTCCAAGCGCGCGGCATCCAGGTCATCTTCGCGCTGCCGTCGATGGTGCTCGTGACGATCTTCATCTGCATCCCGTTCACGATCCGAGAGGTCGTACCGGTCTTGGAAGAGGTCGGCGTCGACGAGGAGGACGCGGCACGCACGCTGGGCGCGTCGGTCTGGCGGACGTTCTTCCGGGTCACACTCCCCAACATCCGATGGGGCCTGCTCTACGGCATCGCGCTCACGATCGCTCGATCGATCGGTGAGATCGGCGCGGTCCTCATCGTGAGCGGACTGATCAAGGGTCAGACCGAAACGGCGACGTTGTACATCTTCACGGCGATCGAAGAACGCCAGGACGCGGAGGCCTACATCGTCGCCCTCACCCTCGCGACCACGTCGGTCGTCCTGCTGGTCGTCATCGAGGCGTTCCGGCGCCGCATCGAAGGAAGGAAGACACGCACATGAGCACCCCGATCGTGGTGAAGCAGCTGTCGAAGCGATTCGGTGGGTTCGAGGCCGTCAAGGACGTCTCGTTCACCGCCCGAGGGGGCGCGATCACCGCGCTGTTGGGACCGTCCGGCTCCGGCAAGAGCACGGTCCTGCGGATGATCGCCGGCCTCGAAGAGCCGTCCGAAGGACAGATCTGGCTGGGCGACCTGGAGCTGACGGCACTCCCGGTGCAGGACCGGCGCGTCGGATTCGTGTTCCAGCACTACGCGCTCTTCCGGCACATGACGGTTCGCCAGAACGTGACGTTCGGCCTGACGGTCCGCAAGGAGCAGAAGGAGGCGAAGAACGCGCGCGTGGACGAACTCTTGGAACTCGTCCAATTGGCGCCGTTCGCGAACCGCTACCCCGACCAGCTCTCCGGTGGCCAGCGGCAACGGGTCGCGCTCGCGCGCGCGTTGGCGCCCCGCCCCGAGGTGCTCCTGCTCGACGAGCCCTTCGGGGCGCTGGACGCACGGGTCCGCCAAGACCTCCGGCGCTGGCTCGATGAGCTCCACCGCGAACTCGGCGTGACCAGCCTCCTCGTCACGCACGACCAAGAGGAGGCGTTGGAGCTCGCCGACCAGATCATCGTGATGCACGAGGGCAAGGTCGAGCAGGTCGGCACGCCGACGGAGATCTACGACGATCCCGCCACGCCGTTCGTCGCCGGATTCGTCGGGTCCGCCAACGTGATCCACGGACACGTCGTCGACGGGCACGTCCACCTTGGGACGATCCGCGTTCCCGGCGCCGACCACCTGGAGGAGGGATCCCTCGCCACGGCCTACGTGCGCCCACACGACATCCGCATCGGGACGAACGGCCACGTGGAGTCCGAGCCCGGATCGGTCAAGGCGACGATCGAACGGGTCACGTCGCTCGGCTGGCTCGCCCGCATCGGCCTCCGGCTTGACGACGATCAGTTGCTGATCGCCCACATCCCCCAGGACGAGCTGAACGGCGCCACCATCGGAGACGTCGTCACCGTGGACCTTCGGAACCCGAAAGCCTTCCACCGGGAGGAACCTGAGGAGGCGGTTCGCGCAACGTGAGCGTGAGCCGCATCTCTCGGTTGCGAGCCGTGGGGCCGACGGAGGGTGGAGACAACGCCGGCGACGTCCCTCTGGAGGTCCTCCGCTTCGCCACGCTTCCGGAGGAGCGCCGAACGCTCCTGATGCAGGTGAACGATCTCCTGGGACAGATCGACTACGGCACCGTGGTGATCGTGATGCATGAGGGGAACGTCACCCAGATCGAGATGTCGGAGAAGATCCGCCTCCCGCGCGCTGAGCAATGACGGCGTCGTCCGACTCCCAGAGCGCGCTCTGGACGCTTCCATCCGTCGCGATCGAGATGACATCCCCGGGACGCCGAGGACGTCGGCGCACGGCGATCTCAGCGTCCGCGATAGACACCGACCGCCGTCGGTAGTTGTACAGCGCGAACCGGTCGCACGTCGTTTCCGCCTGCGACTTCCGGCCGAGTTCCTCGCGGAGGTACCAATGCATCCACTCGTGCAGGTAGAGGAAGCGGAGGACGTCACGGGGCGATCGGAACGTCACGCCCTCGGTGAGCCAGATGAACTGGATCTTCTTGCCTCTGCTCGGCCGCCGCTTCGCACCGTACGGGATGATCTCGCCGAACGGATAGAACGGTTGGGGGACCTGCAGGGTGATGGTCTTCTCGTCGAACCTGGTGACCGCGGAGAGATGCGGCTTCTCGCGATATCGCAACGCGGTGACGCCGATCGAATAGCCCTCCGCCGCAGGGAGACCGGAGAGATGACGCGCGACGAGGGCGACGGGAAGGTCGGGCAGGTCCGACGTCAGCATCTTTCGGCATCCTATCCGAGTCGTCCGACGCGACCCGCGAGTGAGCCGCGTCACATCGCCGATCAGGTGTTTCGAAGCTGAACCGAAGCATGGCGCCCTGTCAGCCGGGAGGCACGCCCCGCACACTGACCTGATGGCGTCCCGACTCGGCCGCATCGCGATCGACCTCACGCCACTGCGGGCGTCGCGGGACTTCCGACGGCTCTGGCTGGGGCTGCTCGTCTCGGGCGCGGGGGTCCACTTCACCATCGTCGCCACGTTCGTGCAGGTCTACGACATCACGGGGTCGACCGCGGCCGTTGGGCTCGTCGGTCTCGTCGGGCTGGGCGGCATCCTGCTCGGCATCCTTGCCGGCGGCATGTTCATCGACGCGACCGACCGGAGGATCACGCTGCTCTGTACCCAGGTCGTGAACGCCGTGGGCAGCGCGTGCCTGCTGGTGAGCGCCCTCGTCGAGGATCCACCGCTCATCCTGATCTACGGCGCCGCCGCGCTGATCTCGGGGACGTCGGCGATCGACTCGTCGGTGCGCCAGGCTACGGTCCCGCGGCTCGTCGGCAAGGAACTGCTGCCGTCGGCGCTCACCCTCAACCAGGTGGTCATGAACATCACGGCGCTGCTCGGTCCCGCCGTTGCGGGGATCCTCATCGCTCAGGTCGGTCTCGCGGCGGCGTTCGGCTTCGATCTCTTCAGCTACGTCGTGATGTTCCTCGTCGTCGTGTCCATCAGCCCGGTGCCGCCGGAGCCCGGGCAGCATCTCGACACCGGCTGGTCGGCGGTGGTTCGCGGATTCACGTACCTGAAGGGCCAGCGGGTGCTGCAGGCGGCCTTCGGCGCCGACCTCGTCGCGATGATCTTCGGCATGCCACGGGCGCTGTTCCCGTTGCTGGCCGTCTCACAGTTCGGACGGGGCACCGAGGTCGTGGGGCTCCTCTTCGCCGCGCCCGCCGTCGGCGCGCTGGCGGGTGCGCTCACCGGAGGCTGGGTCCGGCGTGTGCACCATGAGGGACGGGCGGTCCTCTGGGCGGTGGTGGCGTGGGGGGCAAGCATCGCGACGTTCGGGTTGGTCGGTGATCGGCTCTGGATCGGTGTGGTGCTGCTCGCGGTGGCCGGAGCCGCCGACGTCATCTCCGCGATCTTCCGCGGCACGATCATCCAGCTCTCCACGCCCGACGCGCTCCGTGGCAGGCTGTCGAGCATCAACTATCTGGTGGTCGCCGGCGGTCCGCGACTCGGAGACCTCGAGGCCGGCGTGGTGGCCGCCGCGACGTCGCCGACGTTCTCGGTCGTGTCGGGCGGACTGCTGTGCATCGCCGGAGCCGGATTGATCGCGTGGCTGGCGCCCTCGTTCCGTCGCTACTCGACCCGGGAGGCGACCGATTGAACGAAGGGCGACCTATGGCTGCCCATCTTCCTCGGCCGACCCCGCCGGACCGGTGGCACGAGGCCCGTCCCGGTCGCCGTCCAGGAACCGGCGCATCCGCTCGCCCCGCTCGGGGCCGTGGAACGTGAGGGCATACGCGAGGCGTTCGACCTCGGCGACGGGCCCGCCGCGCGCGCCCGTGTTGATCGTCGACTTCGCGAGTCGGAACGCCAACGACGGCTGGTCGGCCATCGCGCCCATCAGCCTCCGTGCTTCGGGCAGGAGGTCGGCGGGATCGACCACCGCGTTGATCAACCCGTAGCTCGACGCCTCGTCGGCGGACAGGAGTCGGCCGGTCAGGATCCACTCCTTCGCGAGACCGACCCCGACGTGTTGCAGGAGCCGTCCGATCCCGCCCGCGCCCGGCATGATGCCCAGCCCCACCTCGGGGAACCCGACCTTCGCCCCCGGCACGGCGACCCGCACGTCGCAGGCGAGCGCCAGTTCCCACCCACCACCGAGCGCATGACCGTTCAACGCGGCCACCGTGGGGATGGGCAGATCCTCGAGTTCGTTCAGGATGCCCCGCACGACGCCGTCGAGCGCCATGGCCGGCGGGCGATCGACCAACTCGGCGACGTCGGCCCCGGCCGCGAACGCTCGCTCGCCGGCTCCCGTCAACAGCAGTCCCCGGGCATCCGGCGTTCCCCGGATCTCGTCGACGAGTCGCCCGAGCTCGAGCCACATGTCGCGGGACAGGGCGTTGCGCCGCTCCGGACGATTCACCGTCGCGGTGGTGATGCCGTCGACCGTGTCACACAGGATGGTTCGCGACTCAGTCATCTTGGACGGCGCCACCGTTGTGGTACTCGTACACGCCGCGCCCGGTCTTGCGACCCAGTCGACCCGCCTCCACGTACTGGACGAGCAGCGGGCAGGGCAGGAAGCGATCGCCCAGCGTGGCATGGAGGTAACGGAGCACGCTCAACCGCACGTCGAGTCCGATCAGATCACCGAGCTCGAACGGCCCCATCGGGTGACCCAGCGCGAGCTTGACGCCCTTGTCGATCTCCTGGGCGGAGGCCACCCCCTCCATGAGCATGTACCAAGCCTCGTTGCCGAGCGCAGCGCTCAGCCGGCTGGTCGCGAAGCCCGGCCGGTCATTGACGACGATGGTCTCTTTCCCGATCTGTTCGCAGAACCGCGTGGCCCGTTCGATCGTCTTGTCCGATGTGTTGAGGCCCTTCACGACCTCGACGAGCGGCATCCGATCGGGCGGGTTGAAGAAGTGGAGTCCGACGACCCGGTCGCGTTGCTCGGTCCAGCTCGCGATGAGCGTGATGCTCAGCGCCGACGTGTTGGACGCTAGGAGGGCGTTGGGGAGTGCGAGACGATCCAGCTCCCGGAAGACCGGCTCTTTGATCGCGGGGTCCTCCGGGACGGCCTCGATCACGATCCGGCATCCGTCGACCGCCTCCTCGATCGAGGAGACCGAGCGGATCCGCAACAGCGTCTCCTCCTTCTGCTCGCGTGAGACGACGCCTCTGGCGAAGGCTCGGTCGAGCAGCCGTTCGATGCCGACCTTCGCGTTCCCGAGCGCCTCGGTGCTCTCGTCCTGCAACCGCACCTCGAACCCGCATCGCGCGACGAGCTCGGCGATGCCGTGCCCCATCGTGCCGGCGCCGATGATCGCGACGGACCAGTCGGGCCGCTTCATCCGTGGATCCCGTCTTGCATGCCGGTCCCGGTGGACTCGTACTCGCTCCGGAGCCTGCGCGAGAGTTGCCGCGCCTGCTGCAACGGCTCGGGGACGCGCATCCGGCCGGTCGACCGGATCACGATGTCGCGGGCCGTCTCGGGCGTGGTGAGCCAGGCCGAGTGCGCCATCACCGACTTCGCCCGAGCGAGCGTGCGGACCCGGAACCCCACCAACCGGCTGTCGGCACGCACCGGCGTCCAATCGCCTCGGTGCGCGCCGGGATCGGGCGCGATGCCCACGTCCGGCCGCTCGGTGATCCCGACCGTCGGCAGGCCCAGCGCGAACCCGAGCTGGATCGCCAGGCCCGCCCCCCGGATGTGATCGCGCCCCGCCGCGTTGACCAAGATGATGTCGGGCCGGTGAGAGAGTGCGTGTACCACGTCCTCGAGGATCGGCCCCATGGTGAGCGCGAGGTAGCCGGGTTGATACGGACGGACGAGCATGCGCGTCGCCGTGGCGGTCGCGACGACGGTGTGGCCGACCATCACGACGGCGGCCGCCCACGCGATGTCGTGGCTGTGGTCGGCGAACCGGCTGCTCGGCAACGAGACGAACACGCCTCCGATCGCCGGCTCCCCTTCCCCCGTGTAGCGCCAGGGTTCCAGCTCGTCGGCGCGACGCGCCAGCTTCCGCTGGAGACGTTCGAGGTCGCGGGGGTCTGCCGGCCAGTTCGTGAGCTGCGGCGTGATCGAGCTCGGCCTGACGCTGGGTTCGACCGGCGAGGAGGTCGACTTGGGAGGGATCGCTCGAAGCGCTTCCTCGTCGCGTTCGGCGATCCGCCGGCGACGGCGTCGCGTGGGGTACTCCTCGTAGGCGGCCAGCAGGAGCCGCATGGTGCGAAGGGTGGTCTCCAGGTCGACGGGGTCGACGCCCGCGAGCAGGTCCCGTTCGCTTTCCACGCACGCAGCCATCGCTCGATCGACCGTGCTGAGTCCCTGCACCGTGAGGATCACCGGCAAGCTCCGGCGATCGGCTGGGTCGGACGTCCGCTCGATCAGTCCCTTGGCCTCGAGCCGGTACAGACGGTTGGTCACGGCCGCCGGTGAGAGCAACAGGAGTCGGTGGAGTTCCCGTGGGCGACATCCGGAACGGTGGACCCGTCCCTCGGAGCGCCGCCAGCACCAGGAATTGCCCCCAATCGAGGTCGAACCGGGACGACGTACGCTCCATCCGCTGCTGCAGGATCTGGGCGAGGCGGGACACCCGTGCCGTGACGGCCACCGGTGCCAGCTCTGACTCGGGACGTTCGCTGGCCCACTCCCCCAGCACCACGTCGATCTGGTCGACGCTCGGCGGTCTCGCGCCGCCTCAGCGAACCGTCCGTGGGTCACTCGGGTAGGAGCGGGAAGGCGATCCTCGATCGGTTCGCGTTCGTCGTGCAACGTCATGACACGGCTCCTGTCCTGCTGCGGGCTGGGAGGGCGACGGTCGCCGTCCCCGGCGTGGTGACCTCGCCTCGCTCGTTCTCCAACCAGATGTCCAGCTCCACGAGATGCTCACCCGCTCCCTCGGTCACCTCGGTGACCCTCCCTCGACAGCGGAGGTCCTCGTTCGGGTAGTCCATGCCGCGATACGAACAGCCGTATCGAACGATGCGTCCGCCCGGTGCGACCCAGTCATGGAGGAGCTGGCCAAGGAACGCATGCTTGAGCGCGCCGTGCACGACCAATCCCGGCAGGCCGATCGACCGTGCGTACTCCACGTCGTAGTGGATCTCGTAGAAGTCGCCCGACGCCGCCGCCCACATGACGAGCTGGCGCGGCGTACAGCGTCTTGACCAGCTCCGGGAGCTGGTCTCCCGCCCGGACGTCATCCCCGAACACCTGCGTCGGCTCCATCCATCCGCCTCAGTAGTTGATCACCGTCGCGCGCATGACCGCCACGGTCTCGGCGCCGCGATCGAACGTCGTTTCCCGGGTGATGATGAGCATCCGTCCGATCGATCCCGATCTCCGCTCCGCGATGTCGACGATGGCCGATGTCGCCACCAACTCGTCGTCGGCCATCACAGGCGAGCGGAGCTCGATCTCGGTCCCGCCGTTCAGGCTCCGCGTGAGACCCGGATGCAGTCCACGGATCGGCGGGCCCGGCTCCGGATCGCCGGCGAGTACGCGCGGCACGCCCAGGAACCCCGGCGGCGCCGGGAGGCGATCGAACCCGCGCCGTTTGGCAACGGCCTCGTCGTGATAGACGGGATCCTCGAGCCCGACGGCACGCGCCCACATCCGGATGCCGGTGCGATCCACCTCGTAGGTGACCGGCGGCCACGCGCGACCGATCATGGCTTCGAGCTCCGGTGTGACGAGGGTCGGCTCGGCCGTCATGACTCCCTCCCCACGGGTTGCGGTCCGGTGATCCGTGTTGCACCGAACACGCCGTCGGCTTCCAAGCGAGCCATGCGTTCGTCGTCGTAGCCCATCGAGCGCAACACCGCCTCCGTGTCGGCTCCCAGCTCCGGCGGAGCCGTCGCCGGTCGCTCGCTGCCGCCCACCACCTTGATCGCGTTGCCTACCGCGTACACCGTCTCGTCGTGAAGCGGGAACGAGCGGACCATGCCTCTGGCGGCCACCTGCGGATCGTCGAACACGGCGGGCATCCGGTTCACCGGCGCCGCGGGAACGCCGGCGGCCTGCAACGTTGCCAACCACACGTCGGCATCACGCCCCGCGAAGATGTCCTCGAGGAGTGGCAGGAGCTCGTCGCGATGCGCTTGTCGTGAGCGCGCATCCGCGAACTCTGGTCGTGCGAGCGAGTCGGGCGAGCCGAGCGCGGAGGTGAGCTTCGTCCAGAAGTGCTCCTCACGTGGCGCCACCACGATGTAGCGGTCGTCGGCACACCGGAACGCCTGCCACGGCGTGATGAACGGATGCGCCGAGCCCTGCGGCTCCTGGTCGATCTTGGTGTTGAGGAACAGCGTGCCGACGTGCGCCAGCATCTCGACCATGACGTCGAACATGGCGATATCCAGGTGCGCGCCCTCGCCCTCCGCCCGCCGTCCCTCGATGCCGGCGAGCACCCCCAGCGCAGCGAAGACACCCGCCAGCAGGTCGGCGATCGGGATCCCCATGATCACCGGAGGCCGTCCCCCCTCTCCCATGATCGACATGTGCCCGGTCATGGCCTGCAGGATCAGGTCGTACGCCGGTTGATCGCGATACGGACTGTCCAGCCCGAACCCCGACACGGAGACGAGGACGATCCCCGGGTTCGCCGCTCGCATGCGGTCGAAATCGACCTCCAACCGCTCGAGGACGCCCGGCCGGAAGTTCTCGACGACGGCATCGGCCGTGCGGACGAGGTCGAACAGTACTTCCCGGCCCCCCGGGGTCTTCAGGTCGAGGACGACGCTCTTCTTGTTCCGGTTGTGTGTGAGATGGATGGCGCTCTCGGCCCCGATCCCGTAGATCGCCGCGCGCCTGCCCGCATCTCCTGCCGGCGGCTCCACCTTGATCACCTCGGCCCCCAGATCGGAGAGGATCATGCCCCCGAACGTGCCGGCGATCACCTGGCCGAGCTCGATGATCCTCAGATGCTCGAGCATGATCGGCTTCCTCGTGATCCGAACCACGACCCGGTTGTCGCAAGGGTCGAAGCATCTTCGTGTCGACGGCGCTTTCCGGGAGGATCCGGCTCGTATCGCGCCCTGCCCTCTCGAACAGGACCCCCGTGGAGGTCCGGACCTCCGACTCGTGCATGTCGCGCCATCGCGAAGGCAGGCTACGCGTTCCCGATCGCCGAGGGCAAGCCGACCAGAGATGTTTCGACGGTGAATCAAATGAAGGTCTCATTGCGGTGAACGGGTGGCCCTGGCTAGCATCCCGCCCGGACGGCCAACAGCGTGGCTGGAGGTCGATGCCCTACAGCCCTCGAACCCTTCACGTGCTGCTCCCGCGGATCGGCGAGCGCACTCGGCGGGCGAAGGCGACGAGATCAACGTGACGGAGAGCGCTCGTCACGCGAGGAGGAGGGAACCGATGGCGATCGACGCGAAGCGGCTGTCCGGGGGGGTATCGGCGGATCACGGGACCCACTCTGGGTCGCAGATGACCGAAGAGGGTCACTCCCCGCCGGGCGGGAAGGACACGCCGGGGTTCCGCGAGGGCATGTGGGCCGTGAGCCCGTACAACTTCGATGAGCGCGTCCGCGAAGGGATGCACCTCCCGGCGCAGGTGACCCTCATGGACATGACCCTCCGTGAGGGCCGCCAGGTGGCCGGTGTGTCGGTTGGACTGGACGAGGTCCTGGAATTCGCCAGGCGGATCGACGAGGTGGGGGTCCACATCGTCGAGATGCACCACGACTTCATCGAGGAGATCAAGCGGACGAAGGCGCTGGGCGTGAAGTTCCGCATCCAAGCGCTGGTGCACCCCACGGCCGCGCTCAACCCGGACCTGTGCCGCGAGGAGATCGACCTCTGCCTCGAGGCCGGGGCGGACATCATCTGTCCCGCGTTCGCGATCTCCGATTACAACTACAAGCTCGTCGAATCCATGGGCGGCCTGAAGATCACCCGGGAGGAGGCACTCGACCGCGCCTGCGAGGCGATCCAATACGGCAAGGAACAGGGCGCGTATATGAACCCGAACCTCATGGACTTCTCGCGCCTCGACCTGGAGTGGCTCAAGACCATCGTCTCTCGGCTGAAAGAGGCGGGGGTCGACGCGCTCCGTATCGACGATATCTGTGGAGCGTGCATCCCGGCCGTGTACAAACACCACGCATGGGAGGTCAAGCAGATCCTCGGACCGGACATCCCACTCGCGATCCACAGCCATAACGACTTCGAGCTGGGGACGGCGGGCCAACTCGCCGCGCTGGAGGGCGGCGCCGAGGTCCTCGAGGGCTGCATCAACGGGCTCGGCGAGCGAGCCGGTGTGCCGAACCTGGGCGTCCTGGCTCCGGTGCTCGAGATGATGTACGGCTACGACACGGGGATCCGGCTGGACCTGCTGCAGGATCTCTCGGAGTGGGTCGCGGACGTGTGGAACCAGCCGATCCCACCGCACATGGCGGGCACCGGCAAGACGGCGTTCTCGCACGCGGCCGAGGTGCATTACGCATTGCCGGAAGGCGACGAGTGGTCCTTCAACGCCTGGGCTCCGCGCGTGATCGGCAACGACCACTACGTCCCGCTCTGCCACTACTCAGGCATCAAGGCGATCCAGCGGACCGTGCTGGACCACGGGTGGGATCCCATCGATGACGTCGTGGCTCAGCGGGTCCTGGAGCGGGTCCGGACCGAGGTCAGGCAGCGCCGGCGCGAGCCCAGCGACAAGACGCTCGCGAAGATCGTCGAGGAAGAGCAGCGTCGGCCCTAGCCGACGTCGGAGAGGAAGGACGAACGATGGGACAGATGACCGGGAAGAACGTCTTCCTGACCGGAGCGAGCAAGGGCATGGGGCGGGAGATCGCTCGCGGCCTGGCCAAGGAGGGTGCGTCGATCGCGCTGGTTGCGAGGACCGAGTCGGCGCTCAAGGAGCTAGCGGAGGAACTGGCCGGGCTCGGCGGACGTGGTGTGGCGATCCCGGCCGACGTCAGCGATCGCGAACAGGTCAAGCGCGCGGTGGCCACGGCGCGAGAGGAGCTCGGTCAGATCGACGTGTTGATCAACAGCGCCGGGGTGCTGGACAACGAGCCGATCGCGAACCACAGCGATGAGGTGTGGGAGTACCACTACGGCGTCAACGTCGACTCATACTTCTTCACCATCCGCGAGATCATCGGGGAGATGTTCGAGCGGAAAGCCGGCCGCGTGCTCAACATCGCCTCGACGTCGAGCAAGGTGCCCATCGGACCGAACCGAGCTGCGTACGTATCTTCGAAGCACGCGGTGCTCGGGCTGACGAAGGAAGTCGCGTTCGAGGCGGCGCCACACGGCGTCACGGTGAACGCGATCTGTCCGGGATTCGTCCTCACCGACATGGTCGAAGACAGCATGCGGAAGTTCGCTCGAGACTCGGGCAAGACGCCGGAGGAGACCAGGGCGTTCTGGATCTCCAAGATCCCGCTCGGCCGGTTCATCGACCCCGAGGAGGTCGTACCGCTGGTGCTGTTCCTGGTGTCCGACGGAGCAGCAGCCATCACGATGCAAGCGATCAACGTCGACGGCGGCTTCTCGCCGATCTGACGGAAAGGAGCCGCTGACGCCGATGGTGATCGAGAGGCTGGGGGAACTGCCCCTCACGGAGACGATCTACGAGAAGAAGGACCGCGTCGCGTACATCACGCTGAACCGTGCGCAGGCCGGGAACTCGTTCAACGTCCAGATGTGCGATGAGATGGAGGCGATCTGGACCGACTTCCGGGATGACGATGACAGCTGGGTCGCGATCCTGACATCTGCCGGGGAGAAGTTCTTCTGCACGGGAGTGGACGTGAAGGAGTCCAGGACCCGGCCGATGGGCCATGTCTGGCTCCCCATCGCCCGACTGATGGAGCAGATCCACAAGCCGATCATCTGTGCGGTGAACGGCATCTGCTGCGGCGGCGGGCTCCACTTCATGTGCGACACCGACATCATCATCGGCTCGGAGAACGCCCAGTTCTTCGATCCGCACGTGAACGTCGGCCTGATCTCAGGATGGGAACCTATCGGCCTCAGCCGCCGGATCCCATTGAACTACGTGCTGCGGATGACCCTGCAAGGCAAGGCCTACCGCATCGACGCCGAGGAAGCGCATCGGATCGGGCTCCTGACGGAAGTCGTGCCCCCCAACCAGCTCCTGGCGAGGGCCGAAGCGATCGCTCGTGACGTGCTGAACAACGCCCCGCTGGCGGTTCGATGGTCCAAGCGAGCCATCATGGAAGGACTCAATCTGGGTCTGCGCGACGCGCTCGAAGTGTCGTCATACATGCTCAAAGAGGTCTGGACCTCCGAGGACCTCGCCGAAGGCGCCCGCGCGTTCGAAGAACACCGCGCGCCCGAATGGAAGGGAACGTAGAGATGACCACCACGATCGATGTCCATTGGCACCACGTCCCGAAGACGTTCGCAGATCAGATCGTCTCGGGCGAAGTTCCGATCGCCGGGCAAGTCGTGACGAAGGACGACGGATCGGCCCTCGTCAAGATGAACAACGGCTTCAAACAGCCGCTGCCGCCGTTCCTCACCGATCCCGCCACGATCATCACGGACCTCGACGCGGCCGGCGTCGACGTGGCGTGCACGTCGATCGCGCCACCGTTGTCGCACCTTGATTGCGATCCGCAGCTCGCGCTCGGCGTCAGCCGGGCGATCAACGACTCACTGCAGGAGGTCGCCGAACAGCACGACGGACGGATCATCCCGCTCGCCAACCTGCCGCTCCAAGACGTCGATCTCGCGCTGCAAGAGCTCAAGCGGGTCGTGACCGACTACGGGTTCAAGGGGGTGCAGGTCGGTAGCAACATCGGTGGCAAGAACCTCGGCGACGAGTCGCACTTCCCCTTCTGGGAGCAGGTGCGCGAACTCGACCTGTTCGTCTTCTCCCACGGGCTGTCTCCCCTGGGCCCCGAGCGGATGTCCGAGCACGAGCTCAAGAACTTCGTCGGATTGCCGATCGACACCGCCGTCTCGGTGGGCTCGATGGTCTTCGGCGGGGTGTACGAACGGCTCCCCGGATTGAAGGTCTGCTATTCGCACGGCGGCGGGGCGTTCCCGTGCCTCGTGGGTCGCTGGGACCACGGGTACCGCGACCGACTGAGCAAGCAGGCGGACACGACGATCAGGATGCCGAGCGACTACCTCGTGGACATCTACGCGGACTCACTCAACCACGACCCGGCCGGCCTGCGCTACCTGGTGGAACGGCTCGGCGAGGATCAGGTGCTGCTCGGGAGCGACCACCCGTTCGACATGGGTGAGGCGGATCCGATCGGCAAGGTCAAGGCGGCGATCCAGGATCAAGGGGTCGTGGACAAGATCATCGGAGGCACGGCGGCCAAGCTGCTCAACCTCTGACCGAAGCGACCCGCACGCGATGCGCCCGCGCATCGCGTGCGGGTCCACCATCCGCCGTTGGAGGAACGAGAGAGGCCCTCGCCAGATGACGGAGCCATCGTTCGCGTGGATCCGAACGGCGGCGGTCGCGATGGCGGTCGACGCGGTCGGTGTGCTCCCCGTGTTCCTCACCGGGGCACTCGCCATCCAACTGCGCGACGACATCGGCCTGGGGGTGGATTCGCTGGGACTGGTGTACGCCTCCTACTTCGCGGCGGCGGCGCTCCTGTCGGCTCCGCTCTCCCGTGTATCCGAACGCGTGCCCACCGAGTGGGCGCTTCGGATCGGGACCGGCATCTACATCCTGGCGTTCGTGGGGATCGCCACGATGGCCGTGTCGCCTCTGTCTCTCTCGGGTTTCATCGCGATGGCCGGCGTGGGAACGGCACTCACGCGTACCGCGTCGAGTGTCCTCATCGCGCGCAACGTCGAGACAGGACGACAGGGCGTGGCGTTCGGCCTCAAACACTGCTCCATCCCGATCGCCGCGCTACTCGCGGGTCTGTCTGTGCCCGCGATCGCCCTCTCGGTCGGGTGGCGGTGGGCGTACATCGCCGCCGCCATCCTGTCGGCTGGCGTGATCGTGTCCATCCCGAGACCGTCCCGGTCGTGGGTTCCACCCTCACGGCCCACGGGTCGGGCGGACATGTCGTTGCGACTGTTGATCTTCGCCGCGGTGAGCTTCGGGCTGGGAAGCTCGGCCGCCGCATCCCTCGGTGCGTACACCGTCAGCACCGCGGTCGCCTCGGGGATGCCGGAGGGATCAGCCGGCATCCTGGTGGCGGCCGGGAGCGTGGTCGGGCTCGCCAGCCGGCTCCTGGTGGGACATTGGTCGGATCGGCGCCGTGGCAGTCAGCTCGATCTGGTGACGTGGATGCTGGGGATCGGGGGCGTGGCGTTCCTGATGCTGGGGAGCCTGACGGACTGGGTGGTGATCGCGGCCGTCCCGATCGCGTTCGCGACGGGATGGGCGTGGCTGGGGTCGTACAACCTGGCGATGGTCCGGCTGAACCCGGTCGCCCCCGGCCCGGCGGTCGGCGTGACGCAGACGGGGGCGTTCGTGGGTGCCATCATCGGTCCGGCCGGCCTCGGCTTCCTGGCGAACGAGTACTCGTTCACCGCGGCGTGGGTCGCGGCCGCCGTCGCGTCCTTCGCAGCGGCGATCATCATCTTCGTGCTCCGGCGGTACATGCTTGGAGAGCCGGGACGGCGCGAACGGCGGAACAGCGAACGAACGATGATGGAGGTGTAGGGATGGAAGGCACCACAGGGATGCGAGCGCTGATGGCGCGGTACACAGCAGAGCCGGGGAACGGCGACGCTGTCGCATCGGCGTTGAAGGAGATGGCCGAGGCCGTGGCACGCGACGAGCCCACATGCTTCACGTATCACGCCGCTCGATCGACCGACGATCCGGACGTCTTCGTCCTGTACGAGGAATATGTCGACGAGGCGGCGCTGCTCGCCCACCGAGAGACCCCGCACTTCAAGACCCTGATCGAGGGCACGATCGTCCCGTTGCTCGCCTCACGCGAGCGCGAGATCTTGGTTCCGGTCGTGGGAACCCCTGGCTCGGAGGCGGGTTCGTGAAGCTCTCGCGGATCTGGCGGGACGGGCCCGACGGACGCGTGGCGCGGAGCGTCATCGCGATCCCCGACGACGGCGTTGTCGTCGACCTCCGTTCGGCGGAACGGCGACGCCGGGAGCGAGAAGGAGCCTCGCCCGAGGCCGCCTCGCGGATCGCCGGGGCGCTGTTCCCGGGCAGTCTCGCCGCGGGTTTGGCGGCGGGCGCGTCGTTCCTCCGCGATGCGGCGCGAGCCGTCGAGGGATCGGACGATGAATCGAGGTTGCCCCTGGCCGACGTGTCATGGGCGGCGGCGATCGACCCGCCGGTCATGCTGGACGGCTCGGCGTTCGAGCAGCACCTGGTGAACGCTCACGCCCGTGGCAAGCGCACCGTGCCGGACCTGTTCTACGAGGTTCCCGTCTACTACAAGATGAACCCGATCACGGTCTACGGGCACGACGAGCAGGTCCCCTGGCCCGGCGGCGCGACGTTCATGGACTACGAGCTCGAGATCGCCGTGGTCATCGGCCGAAGAGGGAGCGACCTTCGCCCGGAAGAGGCGCTCGATCACGTGGTAGGTGTGACCGTGATGAACGACTTCAGCGCGCGTGATGTACAGGCGAAGGAGATGACCGCCGGGTTCGGACCCGCGAAGGGGAAGGACTTCGGGACGTCGCTCGGGCCGTGGATCACGACGCTCGACGAGATCGACCTTGGGGATCTGACGATGCTCGCGCGTGTGAATGATGAGGAATGGTCGAGAGGCTCCACCTCGACGCTGACGTGGAGCCTCGCGGAGATCGTCGCGTACGCGTCCCGCAACGAGGTCGTGGTGCCGGGCCAGGTGATCGGCAGTGGCACGGTGGGACTCGGCTGCGGGCTCGAGCTGTTCCGCAAGCTCAAGCCCGGCGACGCCGTCGAGCTGGAGATCGAAGGCATCGGCACACTCCGGAACACGCTCGCAGAGCCGTCGCAGACCCGGTGGGACCCCAGCCCCAAGGAGCGGAAGGCGGTCGTGACGCTCCCGGAGCAACAGCCCGCCGGCACGCCGGCGTACGACGGGACGAAGGACCCCACCGACGGTGGCTGACGGCCGGGTGCTCTGGTCCCCGCCCGAGCGGTTCGCCGCCGAGAGCCACCTGGCCGCGTTCATCACCTGGCTCCGCGACGAGCGCGGGCTCGTGTTCGAAGACTACGACGCGCTCTGGCGCTGGTCGGTCGACGATCTGGAGGCGTTCTGGCGGGCCGTCTGGGACTTCTTCGACGTCCCGTCCCACACGCAGCCCACGCGGATCCTTGCCGAGCGGACGATGCCGGGCGCGTCGTGGTTCGAGGGCGCGCAGCTCAACTATGCGGAGATGGCCCTCGCCGGCGCCGACGATCGGCCGGCCATCACGTTCGAACGCGAGGACGGATCGGGCGCGTCGCTGACCAGGAAGGAACTGGCCGCCGCGGTCGGTTCGGTGGCCGCCGCGCTGCGCGATCTGGGCGTCGGCCCCGGCGACCGCGTGGCCGCGTACCTGCCCAACATCCCGGAGGCGGTGATCGCGTTCCTGGCCTCGGCGAGCATCGGCGCGGTCTGGTCGTCGTGCTCGCCCGACTTCGGCGCGCAGGCCGTGATCGACCGGTTCCAGCAGATCCAACCGTCGGTGTTGTTCGCGGTCGAGAGCTACCGGTACGGAGGCTCCACGTTCGATCGACGGGACGTGCTCGACCGGATCACCGATGCGATCCCCTCGACGAGGTGCGTGGTCGTGCCGGAACGCGCCGGCCCCGTCGGTCTACCCGCAGGAGGACGCTCGATCCTGGCACGAGCTGACCGCGCAACCCGCGGAGCCGGTCTTCGAGCCCGTCCCGTTCGACCACCCGCTGTGGATCCTCTACTCGTCCGGGACGACCGGCCTGCCCAAGGCGATGGTGCAGGGGCACGGGGGCATCCTCCTGGAACACCTCAAGTCGCTGTCGCTCCACTTGGACCTCGGCCCGGATTCGCGTTTCTTCTGGTTCACGACGACGGGATGGATGATGTGGAACTTCCTGATCGGTGGCCTGCTCGTCGGTTCGACGATCGTCCTGTATGACGGGAGCCCGGCGTTCCCCGATCTCGGCGCGTTGTGGCGCTTGGCCGAGCGGACGGGGATGACGTACTTCGGGACCAGCGCCCCGTTCATCCACGCGTCGATGAAGGCGGGCGTCCAACCCCGCGCCGAGGCCGACCTCGAGGCCCTGGGTGCGATCGGCTCCACCGGTGCTCCGTTGTCCCCCGACGGTTTCGCCTGGGTCGCGGACCAGCTCGGGACCGACACCTGGCTGGGTTCGATCAGCGGCGGGACCGACCTCTGCACCGCCGTCGTGGGGTCCTGTCCGATCCTGCCCGTGCACCTGGGCGAGATCCAATGCCGCGCACTGGGTGCGAAGGTGGAGGCGTTCGACCCCGAAGGCCGCTCGGTGATCGGTGAGGTCGGCGAGCTCGTCATCACCGCGCCGATGCCGTCGATGCCCGTCAGCTTCTGGAACGACCCGCACGGCGAACGGTACCGGGAGAGCTACTTCGACGTGTACCCGGGCGTGTGGCGACACGGCGACTGGATCACGATCCTGCCGAACGGCGGATGCGTGATCTCGGGCCGGTCGGACGCCACCCTGAATCGCGGCGGCGTCCGCGTCGGCACGGCCGAGCTGTACCGGATCGTTGAGGCGGTACCCGGTGTGCGCGATTCGCTCGTCGTCGACACCGGGAGGCTGGGATCGGAGGGTGAGCTCGTCCTGTTCGTCGTGCCGGATCACGCCCCCGTCGACGACGAGATGCGGACGGCCATCGTCAGGGCGGTCCGCACTCAGCTCTCACCGCGGCACACGCCCGATCGGATCGTCGAAGCGCCGGGCATCCCCACGACGCTGAACGGCAAACGGATGGAGGTGCCGGTCAAGCGGCTGCTCCAGGGCGAGCGCCTGGATGCGGTCGCGAACGTCGACGCGGTGAGCGACCCCGAGATCCTGCACTGGTTCGCGACCTACGCGGCGAGCGACAAGGACAGCGAGGGCGACTCACGCAGGTGATCGGTCCGGCGCGGACCCCTCCCGTGTGCAGGATGCAGGCGGTGTGGTGGTCGCCCCCGACCGCGGTGACGCGCATCTCGTCGATCTCGGGGAACCGCACGTGCACGGTCCGGTCCTTCACCTCGAGGAGCTCCTGCGCGGCGCGCATCGGCGCGGCCGTCCGGTCGCTCCCCAGCTCGGCGCCCACGGCCGCCGCCTGGTCCGACGTCTCGAACGTGAGCACACCCTCGAACGGGCTCCGGCGTTCCACGTCGGTCATGCCGTCGAGCAGCCGACCGCGCTCCCCCAGGACCCGCAGCACATCGCTGACGTCCCATCCGCACGCCGGGGTCACGACGGGGCAGCGCGTGTGGAACCGGCACCCTTCCGGCGGAGCGGCCGGGTCCGGGATCGACCCGGCCAGCCGGATCGACGTGGTCGCGTCCAGGCTCGGGTTCGCGGCCAGGAGCGCCTCGGTGTAGGGGTGTCGCGGATCGTCGAAGATCTCGCTCGCGCGCCCGACCTCGCAGATGTTGCCCAGGTACATCACGATGATGCGGTCGCTCATGTGGCGGACGACGCCGAGGTCGTGGCTGATGAAGAGGTACGTGAGGCCGCGTTCCTGCTGCAGCTGATGGAGCAGGTTGAGGATCTGCGCCTGAACCGAGACATCGAGCGCGCTCGTCGGTTCGTCGAGCACGATGAAGTCCGGGTCGAGCGCCAGTGCGCGGGCGATCGAGATGCGCTGTCGCTGCCCTCCCGAGAACTGATGCGGGAACCGGTACAGGTGTTGACGGCCGAGCCCGACACTCTCCAGCAGCTCGACCACCCGTTCCGTGAGGTCGGCGCCGGACGCCTCCCGATGGATCTTCAGCGGACGTCCGACGATGTCGATCACCAGATGCCGCGGATTGAGCGACGCGAACGCATCCTGGAACACCACCTGACAGTTGCGTCGGTACTGCGCGACGCGCCCCCTTGGGCATCCGATCGATCCGGAACCGTCCGACGAGCCGGTCGAGCTCCTCCCGCTCGGCGGCCGACCGTGACCCGGGCTCCACCATCCGCAGTGCATCCAGCCGTTCGAGCGAGGCATCGTCCATGCCGAAGTAGATCCCCCCGTGTGTGGGATCCAACAGCCCGGCGATCACCCTCCCGAGGGTCGTCTTCCCGCAGCCGCTCTCGCCTACGAGACCGACCGTCTCACCGCGGCGGACGTCGAAGCTCACGCCGTCGACCGCCCGGACCTCCCCGCTGACACGCTGCAGGATGCCGTCGCGGATGGGGAAATGCTTCACGACGTCGCGGACGCTGAGCACGTTGGTGCCGCGATCGAGGGGAGCACTCGTCGGGAGCGTGCCCACGGCGCTCATGGCTCCATCCCTCGACGCGGCATCTCGGATGCATCCACGCCGAGCTCGTCGGACGACTCATAGAGGAAACAGGCAACGGACCGGTCGACACCTCGGACCTCGAGCCGCGGATCGAGGTGTTCGCACGCGCGCGCCCCGTGAGGACACCGACCGACGAACCGACACGCCGGCGTGGGATCGATGAGCTCGGGAACCGTTCCCTCGATCGCGACCAGCTCGCCACGCCGCTGGGTCGATGACGGCACCGCGCCGATCAGGCCACGGGTGTACGGATGCATGGGCTGATCGAAGACCTCGTCGGCGGGGCCGACCTCGACCAGCCGCCCGGCGTACATCACCGCGACGCGATCGCTGATGCGCCGAACGAGCGAGAGATCGTGGCTGATGTACAGCACCGCGGTATGCAGCCGCTCCTGGAGCTCCACCAGGAGGTCGAGGATCCGCGCCTGGATCGTGACATCGAGGGCGGTCGTCGGTTCGTCGGCGATCAGCAGCTCGGGGTTGGCCACCAGCGCCTGGGCGATCATCACTCGCTGCTTCATCCCGCCCGACAGTTCGTGCGGATACCGATGCATGATCTTGCGGGGGTTCGGGATGCGCGTGTCGGCCAGCGCACGGGCGATCCGCTCGTCGATCACGGAGGCGATCCGGCGATGGCTCTTGCGGTAGGGCGGCACGCGCAGGACGAGGCGCTCCAACCCGCGCGACCGGCCACGCGCGTCGCGCCGGAGCACGCGGTTCGCCGTATCCGGATCGACCCCCGCCTCCCGAAGGATCTCCACGGCACGGTGCTCCGCGAAGACCTCCGCCATCTGGTTCCGGATCGAGATGCCCGGATTCAGTGCCTTCCCCGGGTCTTGGAAGATCATGGCGATGTGGTTGCCGCGGATCTGCTGCATGCGGCGTGCGGGCGTGCTCAGGAGGTCGACCCGCTCGTGGCCGGTCCCGGAGCACGCGATGCACCCGGCGCCGGCACACGTGGGACACGGGGTGTTGACGCGACCGATGCCCAGGCAGACGGCGCACCCGGTCCCATGACAGCCGGAGCACGTCACCTTCGGTCGGAACAGCGCCTCTCCTCCCGCGAAGATGCCGGGTGGCTGCGGGATGAGTCGAAGGAGTGCCCGAGCGGTCACGCTCTTGCCGGAGCCCGTCTCGCCCACCAGGCCCAGCGTCTCGCCTTCACCGATGTCGAAACTGACGCCGTCGACGGCCTGGGTGACGCCTCGCTTGGCGGCGAAGTGAACCCGGAGATCGCGCAACGAAAGCAGCGGGGTCGGCGCGGGCGACGGTGACGACCCGACCTCCTGCTCCGAGGAGGTGCCACGCAGTGGGTCCGTCATCGCCCTTCCATCTTCGGGTCGAGGACGTCCCGGAGGCCGTCGCCGACCAGGTTGAACGCCAGGGACCACAGGAAGACCATCAAGCCGCCGAACGTCGCGACCCACCATCTCCCGGAGACGATCCCTCTCGACCTTCACTCACCAGGTTGCCCCATTCGGCGAGGCCCGCCTCGGCGAGGCCGATGAAGCTGAGCGTCGCGCCGAACAGGACGACGTGACCCATCTCCAGCGTCGCCTGAACGACCACCGGCGTGATCGCGTTCGGGAGGAGATCCTTGAAGTAGATCTTCCATCGCGAATCGCCCATCACGTACGCCGCGTCGACGTACTCGTTCTGCTTGATGTGGATGACCTGCCCTCGCGTGATACGCGCGTACTTCGGCCAGCCGAGGATCGAGATCGCGATGATGATGTTCCTGAACGACGGCCCGAGGACCGCCGCGATGGCCAGCGCGAGGATCAGCTCCGGAACGGCGAGCGCGACGTCGGTGACCCGCATCAGGAACTCGTCCCACTTGCCGCCCAGGAACCCCGCGAGGCTGCCCGCCGCGACGCCGGCGATCACGGTGAACGTCACGACGATGAATGCGAGCTGCAACGACTTCCGCGCCCCCCATACGATGCCGTAGAGGACATCCCCGCCCTGCGGCGTCGTGCCGAGGAGGTGTCCCGGGGTGCCGGGCGGCGCGTTGATGTTCAGCCAATCCCGCGGCATCTGATAGGGGTCGGGCGTATTCGGCTCGATGAGCAACGGGGCGAAGACCGCCATGGAGATCAGCACCACGATCACGATGGTTCCCGCGACCGTCGTCGGGCTCTTCATCGCCTGGGCGAACAGCCGGCCGAACCGGCGTGCCCGGGTCTTGGTCGCCGTCCATCGCGCGCTCTCGCTGGGTGGAGCCCCGAGGTTGATCGCGTCGCTCATCCCATCACGCCCCCAGGACGACACGTCGATCGAGATGCGCGTAGATCAGATCCACGATCAGGTTGACCGTCAGGAACACGACGGCGGTCACCAGCACGAACGCCATGATCGTGGCGCGGTCCCCCCGGATGATCGCGTCGGTCGCCCACCTGCCCATCCCCGGCCACCGGAACACGAGCTCCACCACGACCGTGCCCTGCAGCAGGATCCCCCATGACAGACCGATCACCGTGATCGTCGGCACCATCGCGTTGCGACGGGCATGGCGTCGAACCACCAGTCGTTCGGGGAGCCCCTTCGCGCGCGCCGATTCCACGTAGTCCTCCCCCATCTCCTCGACGAGCGAGGAGCGCATCATGCGCGCGATGACCGCCATCCCCTCGAACCCCAGGACGAACGCCGGCAGCGCCAGATGGGCGATGGCATCGACGAACGCCTGCCAGTGGAGGTTGAGGAGCGCGTCGACCGTGTAGAAACCCGTGTAGTGCGTGATCTGCGAATAGACCTCGTTGTCGAAACGCCCGAGCGGCGCGATGGGGATGACCAGGTAGAACAGGATCAGCATCAGCAAGGCGAACCAGAAGAGCGGCAGGCTCGCTCCGCTCACGGTGATGACACGCGTGACGTGATCGGCGAACCGATTGCGTCTGGCACCCGCATACGAACCGAGCCCGATGCCCAGGGCGATGGCGATGAGGGAGCCCGCCGTCGCCAGTTCCAGCGTGGCGACGAACTTGGCGGGAAGGACGTCCGAAACGTTCGCGACGGACACGCCCGACCACCCGAGGTCGCCGCGGAGGATGCCACCCAGCCATGCGACGTACTGCACGGGTAGCGGTTCATCGATGCCGTAGCGCTCCTCGAGCGCGGCCACTTCCTCTTGGCTCATGTCGTGCTGCAGATAGATCGCGATCGGCGATCCGCCCAGTCGCGACAGCGCGAACACCAGCATCGTGACCGCGAGCAGCACGAGCGGCAGCTTCAGCAGCCGCCGTGCGACGTATTCATGAACCTGCATCGGGCGCCATCTTCCTACGGGGGTCGCGCTCGGCGCCAGAGACGTCTGGCTTACGCCTTCCCCATGTACCTCCACAATGGCGTGATCCACAGTGGGTTGTACTGGAAGTCGACCCAGCACTGATGGATCTGCACGTTCTTCTCGTCGGCCGCCCACAACCACATGGGGTCGTCGTGGAGGAGTCGCAACAGTTGCGCGTAGATCTCCTCACGTTCGGTGACGTCGGTGGAGCTCCCGGCTTCCTCGATCAAGCTCGCGATCCCATCCGGGTCCACGTAGCCGTTGCGGAACGCGTGCGTCTCTCCCCACTCTCCGTCGGGATGGAAGTACGTCATCATCATCTGGTGCGGGTCGGCGAAGAGGTCGGCGTTCTTGATCCACATCGGGTAGGGGAACGGCACCGACCCATGGGCTTCATCGAACCGCGCCTCCGGCACGATCAGGATGTTGATCCGGAAGTTGGGGTTCAGCCGCTCGAGCGAGTCCTTCAGGATGAGGCCGACCGCCTCGAACGTCGGGTTGTTCGACTCGACCAGCACCGAGGCCGTGAATCCCCTGTCCCACCAGCCGCTCGCACGGAACAGCTCTTCGGCCTGTGCCAGGTCTTGCGCGTACTTCGGAGCGGTCGGGTCTGAGCCCAGCATGTCCGGAGGCAGGTAGGTGCCCGGCTGACCGAACCCTTCGAGCCCCGCGGCGATGTACGCCTCGTAGTCGAACGCGTAGTTGAACGCCTGACGCACCCGTGGGTCGAAGAAGAAGTCGGCGGGGATCGTGTCCCCGTCCGGCAGGGAGCCCTCATCGATGTTCAGGTTGAACGCGAGGTGCAGCGGCTCCAGGAGGAACCCGGCGTCTTCGATGCAGATGTTCTCGTTGCCCTCGAGCTGCGAAGCGAACTGCGGCGTCGGCTCGATGATGTCGTAGTCGCCTGCCTCCATCCCGAGCAGCCCCACGCTGTTGTCCGGCACGACCTCCCATCGGGCGTCGAACGAGACGGCTCCACCCCAGTAGTCCGGGAACGCCTCGAAGGTCAGGTTGACGCCTCGGTCCCAGGCGATGAACCGATGCGCTCCGGTCCCGACCATGTTCGTGTCCATGTACTCGCTCGGCTCGCCGGCGACCACGCCGCCGTTCGCCTCGACGGCGTCCTGACTCACGATGGACGCCGTCGGCGTGTAGACGACCGCGGCCATGAACCATCCGGCTGGCTCCGTCAGCGTCACCTCGAACGTGAAGTCATCGACGACGGCCGTTCCGGCGACGATGTCGGTGAACAGCGACGCCCCTCCCTCCGGCAGGTCCATCGTGATGACCCGGTCCCAGGAGTACTTCACGTCGTCAGCGGTCAGGTCGGTGCCATCATGGAACGTGACGCCCTCGCGGATCGGGAACGTGTACGTCAGTCCGTCCTCTGAGACGAGCTCGTTCTCCTGCGTGGGCACCTCGGTCGCGAGGCCCGGCTCGAAGTTCGGCCCCGACACCGGACGCGACACGAGGGTCTCGTACACCTGGACGATCGCCTGGCCGCCCCGGCCACCCGGCTCTGCCCTGGCCGGGTCGAGCGAATCCGGCTCACCGCCCTGAGCGTGGACGAGCACTCCCGGGTTCTGCACGTCGGGGTTGCTACCTGTGGGAACGGACCCCGTGTCGCCGCCGTCCTCCTCGGGGGTGGCTGCACCAGTGCACGCCTGCGCGGCAAGGATGAGGGCGAGGAACAGGAGCGTCCCGGTCCGATGCCGTGGCCGCAGGGAGCCCGAGATGGCCGATCCGAACGCCCTGGGAGCGTTCCCGACCGATGTCACGATGCGGCGACCCGTCCGGGTTCGCGCCATAGTGCACCCCTCCTTCAGATGAGCCGGAGCCTCGTCGTCGTCGGCACCGACCGCCGGAAGCTACTGCCGGCCACCGGGAGCGCGCAAGGGAATCCTCGTTCGATTCGAGGTCGAAACAGTTTGCACCATCAGGGAGAGCTTCTCCCGGAGCTAGGACCCCACGGGTGGGATCACCGGTAGCAACAGGGTGCAGGGATGGTGGGGACCAGCGTGCAGGGTCGTGATGCCGCCGTAGATCTTCGCCGGGCGATGGTGGGGATCGGCGTGGGTGTAGATGCCCACGCCACGCATCTTCGAGCCCTTGAAGTGACTGAGCTCGGCGGCATCGTCGCTCCCTTCGAACTCGTAGTCGGTGCCGCGAACGCTCAAGCCCACCCGGTACCCGGCGGGCACCACGATCGAGGTCGGCCAGATCTCCACGTCGAGCTCGACGATCTCACCGGGGATGAGCGGCAGCAGCTCGTCGTGGGTGTGCCATGGACGCCACGGTTCGGATCGTTCGGCATCGAGCGTGCGATGTGAAGCGCGCAACCATCCCAGACCGATCGGCGTGTGTGGGTCAACCGCCCCTTGCAGGACGACCTCCTTGCCATGCGGATCGAAGACGCGCAGCACCAGGAAGAGATCCGCATCGGTCGTCGTGGACGAGACGAACAGTTTCGCCGCCACAGGTCCGGTGATCTCGGTCTCGGTGTCGAACGGTGCGGTGACCATGGTGATGCCCGAGGAACCGAGCGCGGAGAAGTTGGCATCGCTCGCCGTGGCGAGCGGCTCCTCGTCGAGCACCTCGCCGGCGGGATCCAGGTGCAGCGTGGTCCAGACCGTGCGCGGGATCGGCCACGCCTCCTCCGTCCGATCGCGGAATCCGCCGTCGACGGTTCGCACGCGAAGCATCACGGGCGGCTGACGATCCCAGCCGTTGGCCGCACCCTTGAGGAAGTGATCGAAGAACCGCTTCTGCAGCCCGACGCCGTAATCGGTATAGAACTCGGTCCAGTGCTCGAGGCCGTGGATCTCGAGCCATTTGTGTTCCGAGGCCGCCAGCATGAACCCCTCAACGTTGCCGCGGAGATGCCTGCCCGCGCCGCCCCAGTTGCCGGCCGACAGGAACGGCACCGTGATCCGGCTGAAGTCCGCGGACCGCGCCCGGTGGAAGTCATCGACGAGCGGATGTGCGCGGACGTCCGCGCCATAGTCGCATCGGTTGGTCGCGAGTTCGTCGTCGGTGAGCGTCTCGGGACCCGTCACCAGCTCGCCGCTCTCCCGACCGACGAAGCTCCGTTCGCCGAGGCCGTGCTGCACGGTGGTGATGGTTCTCCGGTACCACGTATCGACCGACTGGCAGAGCATGCCGCCGTGATAGAACATGTCGCGATAGAAGTCGCTGACACCCTCCCACGGGATCATCGCGGCGAGATGCGGCGGCTGTGTGCCCGCGACCAACCACTGCGTGATCGCGTAGTAGCTGATGCCGAGCAATCCCACCTTGCCGTTGCTCCACGGTTGCGCTGCAGCCCATTCGATGCAGTCGTGAAGATCCTTCGTGCCGCGCGTGGCGTATGGCTCGATGTACCCGGGCGACCGGCCCCACCCGCGCGCGTCGATGCGAACGCAGACGTACCCGTCCGGAACCCATCTCTCCGGATCGCAGACCTCCCACGCCTGGTAGCGGTTGGACGAGCCCGTCTCGACGTCGGGGTGATGCTTCGTCATGATGCGCCACGCGTCGGGGTAGCCGTCGGCGAAGTGGAGGTCCTTGCCGTACGGCCCGTAGCTGACCAGCGCCGGGTGCTCACCGTCGTCGTCCGTCCGGTAGATGTCCGCCCTGAGCGCGAGACCGTCATCCATGACGATCGGCACGTCGCGTTCGATGAGGATCCCTTGCTCATGCTGCTCAGAGGACACCACGACACCCCGCGTTCGTACCGTCGACCGGTAGGCGGTCGATCCCCCGGAAACCTAGAGCCGGGCTCGGTCGTCGGCAAGCGAAATTGATTTGAGTTCGAAGCAAGCGAAGGATGTCGGCGCTGCCTCTTGCCGGGGCTGCCTCTTGAGGACGGGCTCGCTGCCGGCGGCGGTCGAACCGCGTCGATCACCGATACGCTGACCGACCGATCGAGAGAGCAGGCATGATGCGGGCGATCCGTGTGCGCGAGCAAGGCGATCCGGATGTACTGGTCCTCGAAGAGGTGGAGGCTCCGCGACCGGGTGCGGGCGAGGTGTCGATCCGACTCCACGTCGCTGGCGTCAACATGATCGACGTGCAGCAACGATCGGGGGCCTATCCGATATCCCTGCCCTACACACCCGGCACGGAAGGGGCGGGCGAGGTGCTGGAGGTCGCCACCGACGTAGACGGGCTCTCGCCGGGAGACCTGGTCGCGTTCGCCGCCGTGCCCGAGCCCGGCGCGTACGCGGAGACGATCGTGGTCCCCGCCGGGCGCGTCGTCTCCCTCCCGCCGGAGGTGGCGACGGAAACGGCTGCCGCCGTGCTCCTCCAGGGGATGACGGCGCATTTCCTCACGGATTCGGTGGTCGCGCTCGATCCGGGCGATGTCGTCGTCGTGCACGCCGCTGCGGGCGGTGTGGGGCTGCTGCTCACGCAGATGGCGTCGGCGCAAGGTCTGCTGGTGGTGGGCACGACCTCCACCGCCGCGAAGGCTGAGCAGGCGCGGCGTGCGGGAGCCATCGACGTCGTGGTCCGCGGAGAGCGCGATCTGCCGGACGTGGTGAGGGAGCACAGCGGCGGGAACGGGGCGCGAGCGGTCTTCGACTCCGTCGGTAAAGACACGTTCGACGACAGCCTCGGGTCGCTCGCCAAACGGGGATGCCTGGTGGTCTTCGGGCAGTCGAGCGGCCCCATCCCCCCGGTCGACATCCGGACGCTCCAGCGAGCGGGATCCGTGTTCTTGACGCGCGCCGGACTCGGCGACTACACCGCCACCCGCGAGGAGTTGCTCCATCGCGCGGGTGCGGTCCTGTCGATGGTCGCCGCGGGCGATCTCCAGATCCTCGTCCACGGGCGATTCCCGCTGGAAGACGCTGCGGAGGCGCATCGGCAGCTCCAGAGCGGTACCACGACCGGCAAGTTGCTGCTGACGATCCGCACTCCTGCAGCCGCCGGCTGAGCGCCGTGCTCCGTTCGGATCCCGTCAGCCCGTGAACGGGGCCGTCCAGACGCCGGACGTCAGCAGCAGCGCCGGGAACAGGAAGAGCACCGCGACGAAGATCCACAGTCGGCGCGAGGACGCCACGACCCAGTCGTCGAGCCCGGTGACCGCCCCGCGGAGCGTGCCGTAGAAGAACGCGAGGTAGATCAACGAGACGATGCTCACCGCGATCGCCTCGGCGAGCACGATGTGGACCGCGACGGCGTTCCCCAGGATCATCGCGGCCACGAGCGTGTCGGCGAGCGTCGTGATGTTCGCCCCCATGATGTAGGGGATCGACTCCTCGCGCTTGATGTACCCGCGGCTGGCGAGCGGCACGAGCACCGTGAGCGCGACCGAGACCGAGAGGGTGAGCGTGGCGACGACGCATCCGAGCGCGAACATCGGCCACGGCCGCTTCAACCACGCGCGGCGATCGCCCCCGTGCCGCTCGCCGTCGAGCTGTGGGAGCACGCGATCGAGGAGCCGGAACGACACCATGATCAGGCCGAGCCCGAGCGGCAGGAGCGTCCATCCGGGAAGCTTCGTCAGCGCGTCCAGCGCCGGGCCCCAGATCACGTCGATCACCGAGAGCACGTCCTCGGACGCGCTCAACCGGATCCCGTCCAGAGCTCCCGACCGAAGGATGCCGTACCCGAGGATCATCCCCGGGATGTAGACGACCGCGGTGAGGGACAGGGCCAGCACACCCATGCCGATCGACTCGCTGCGGTTCCGGCCGCGGTTGCGCACCGCGTAGAGGAAGCCGACCAACAGGACGACGAACGAGGCGCCGAGCCGCGACCCGGACAGCATCGTGAACGTCTGCAGCTCCGTGGTGGCGCCGCCGACGTAGAGGCTCAACGAGACGGCCGCCACCGGCGAGCCCGACAGCACGATGTAGGCGCCCAGCCAGCCGGCACCCAGCGTCGAGAAGGCGTTGCTGAACAGCGGACTGCCGCTCAGCGCCGGCGCGAGCGCCTTGGCGCCCTCCTTCATCAGCTGGATCGCGAGGATGAACAGGAACAACGCGGCGATCGCGAAGGCGATCTTGCTGAGGATCTTGAGCCAGTCACGCTCCTTCACCCGGCCGCGTACGACGGGCGTGGGAGCCTTCGCATCCTCGACGGGCTTGGACATCAGGCGCCCGCGGCGGCATCCCTCACGACCATGACCGAGCACGGAGCGTGATGCGAGACATGTTCGCTCACGCTGCCGAGCACGCGACGCACCCCGCTGATGCCACGGTGTCCGACGACCATGAGATCGGTGTCCTCGCGTTCGCTCGCGGCGATGAGTGCCCGCTCGGGACGCCCCATCGCCATGTCCCTGGCAGGAGTCACGCCGAGCGATGCCGCCGCTGCCACCGACGGCTCCAGTTCCGGCGGACTCGCCTCGTCCGGACCCAGGGTCCATTCGGTGTTGTGCCCCCGGAACACCGGAACGACGTGCACCAACCGGAGTTCGGCGCCCGTCGTGGCCGCCAGCGCTGCCGCGAACGTCGCCGTTGCGACGGAGCTCTCGGAGCCGTCGACCGCACAGCCGATCCGGTGCGGGAAGTCCGGTCCGGCGCGGCGAGCGATCAGGACCGAGCAGCGGGTTTCGCGGAGGACATGGTTCGCGACCCGGCCGATCCTGAGCGCCCCGCCCAGCAGGCCGGCATCCGGACCGACGCACAAGCACGTCGACCTCATCGACATCCGCGAGCGCGACGAGCGATGCGCCCGGGTCGCCGCTCAGGACCCGAGCGTCCGGCTCGACACCGAGCGCACGGGCGACCCCGGCCGCGGCATCGAGCGTTCGAGCCGCTTCCTCCTCGACGTCTGGATCGGAGGAACGCCCGGTATCGATGACCCGCACGACGATCAGTTCGGCGCCGGCAGCCTTGGCCAGCACGGCGGCCTGACGGACCGCCTCCACCGCGCGCTCCGACCCGTCGGTGCCGGCGAGGATCCGCGTCAGCGGGCGGGCGGGTTGCCTCGGAGCGCGCACCATGCCTCGCATCGTAGCGGAGCCTTCTCCGGATCCTCCCAACCGGCGCAACGTTGGTTCAGGTCGGCGCCGGTGGTGGGATCCGCGATCGGATCGTGGATCGACGGCGGGCGCGTCTCAGACGGCATTCACCAGAGCATCCACAGCGGCGGGTGCCAGGATCGTCTCGATCACCATGACCGCCGCACCCGTGATCCCGGCTTCGTCCCCGAGTTCGCTGGGCACGATACGGAGGCTGCCGGTCGCCAGCGGTAGCGAGCGTCGGTAGACGACCTCGCGGATGCCCGCCAGCAGCGGTTCACCGGCCCCGGCCATGTCGCCGCCGATGACGATGACGGCGGGGTTGAGGACGTTGACGCACGTCGCCAGCACGCCGCCGATGATGTGCCCCGCCTGGCGGATGAGTCGGACCGCATCCTGCTCGCCGTGCAACACCTGGGCGACGACGTCCCGACCGGTGGAGGTGTCCAGGCCCAGCTCGCGGAGGCGGGCGGCGAGCGCCGCGCCACCCGCGATGGCTTCGAGGCACCCGAGGTTGCCGCAGCGACAGACGACGTCGTCGTGGTCGGGCACGTGGATGTGGCCGATGTCGCCCGCCGCACCGTCCGACCCTCGGTGCACGCGGCCGTGGGCGACGATGCCCGAGCCGATCCCGGTCCCGACCTTGACGTACAGCAGGAAGTCTTCGTCCCGCCAGGTCGACCAGTACTCGCCGAGGCTCATGATGTTCACGTCGTTGTCGACAAGGGCGGGCGCAGAGAACCGTTCGCCGAGGCGATCTCCGACGGGATAGAGGTTCCAACCGGGCATGATCGGGGGGCTCACGGGGCGGCCGGTGGCGAACTCGACCGGACCGGGAAGACCCACGCCGACGCCACGCACGGCTTCGGCCCCGCGTCCGATCTCCAGGAGCAGGCGATCGAACGTCTGCTCCAGCCACGAAAGGACGACCTCGGGGCCCTCCGCCACTGCGATGTCGTGGACATCTTGGGCCAGCACCTCGCCGGCGAGATCGGTGATTGCGACGCGTGAGTGTGTCGCGCCCAGATCACCGGCGAGCACCACGCCGGCGTCGCCGTTGAACGCGAGCTTCGTCGGTCGCCGTCCACCGGTGGAGGCACTATCGCCGCCCGGGATCAGGAGTCGGTGCGTGAGGAGGGCATCCACTCGCTGCGCGATGGTCGACCGGGCGAGCCCGGTCATCGCCGCCAACTCACCCCGCGTGCTGGCCTGACCGTTGCGGACCAGGTGCAGGATCGCGCCGGCCGTGCCACTCAAGGTCGTCGTGCTCGATCCGGGCCCACTCGGCCCGCCCGGCGGGGGCGCTGGCGCGGATCCCACGGTCACGCGGACAGTGAACCAGCTACGACTTTCGTCTGTCAAAGGCACGTAAGAGGGCGAGTTCCGCATGACAGCCACGCAAGTTCTGTTTGACAGACGGCAGAAGTCTGGGGCAGTATCGCCCCTGTGAGGGGATGGCTTCCAGGCCTGGGCGGCCGGTCGCCGCTGAGGATCGGCGTCGTCGGCGCCGGCTTCATCGGTGCCGTCCACGCGCACGCGGCCCGGCGAGCGGGCGCCCGGATCATCGGCGTCGCCGCGTCCACACCGGCCAGCACCGAAGAGGCTGCCGCCCGTGTCGGTGCGGAACAGGCGTTCCCCGACGGCGAGTCGCTGGTGGTGTCGCCGGACGTCGACGTGGTCCACATCTGCACGCCGAACCAGCTCCACGCTCCGCTGAGCGAGCTCGCGCTGGCTGCGGGGAAACACGTGATCTGCGAGAAGCCGCTGGCTCTCGACCTCCCGGCGGCGGTGGGCCTGCAGGCAGCTGCCGGTCGGGCCGGCGTGATCGCCACGGTGCCGTTCGTGTACCGCTTCTATCCGCTGGTGCGGGAGGCCCGAGCGCGCGTGGCCGACGGCTTCGGCCCGTTGCGGCTCATCCACGGCACCTACCTACAGGACTGGTTGTCGACGGAGGACGATGACAACTGGCGCGTCGACCCTGCCTTCGCCGGGCCCTCTCGCGCGTTCGCCGACATCGGCTCGCACTGGTGCGATCTGGTCGAGTTCGTGACCGGCGACCGGCTCGCAGCCGTGTGCGCGGAACTGGTGACGGCACTCCCCGAGCGACGCTCGGGCGGTGAGCACATGCACGCCTTCGAGTCCGGCGCGAAGCATGGCGGACGACGTCGCTCCGTGACGACCGAGGACGTGGCCATCGTGATGTTCCGGACGGTGGCCGGGGTCTCGGGATCCGTCGTCATCAGCCAGATATCCTCCGGCCGCAAGAACCGGTTGTTCATCGAGGTCGCCGGCGCCGAGGCCACCCTGGCCTTCGATCAGGAGCAACCGGAAACGCTCTGGGTCGGCCGGCGAGATGCGTCCGAGATCGTGCATCGCGATGCAGCCCATCTGGATCCATCCGCCGCCGCATACGCGACGGTTCCGCCCGGTCACCCGCAGGGCTATCAGGATTGCTTCGATGCCTTCGTGGCCGACAGCTACCGCGCCGTCGAGGCCGGATCGGTCGATGCGGTCGACGGTCTCCCGAGCTTCGCCGACGGCGTCAGAGCTGCCCTGATCACGGAGGCCGTGCTGCGTTCGGCCGCCACGCGCCGCTGGGAGGACGTCGACCCGACGTCGGAGCCGAAGGAGGCCACGCCGTGAAGCTCGGCTTCCTCACCGCCTGCCTTCCCGGCCGCAGCCTCGCCGACATCTGCGCGTGGGCCGCGAGCGAGGGCTTCGACGCGCTCGAGGTCGCGGCGTGGCCCGATCTCGGCGACCGGCCGTTCACCGCCACGCACGTGGTCGTCGACGGCTTCGGAGACGAGGAGGCAGCGGCGGTGCTCGAACTGTTCGCCGCCCACGGTCTGCTCCTGTCGTCGCTCGCGTACTACGACAACAACCTGCATCCCGATCCCACCGAGCGGGATGCGGTCAACCAGCACGTGCACCGGTGCATCGACGCGGCAGCCCTGCTCGGGTGTCCCACGGTCGGCACGTTCGTCGGCCGAGATCCCGGCCGCACGGTATCCGAGAACCTGCGCGAGGCCGAGTCCGTCTTCGCACCGTTGGTCGACCACGCCGGCGAGGCGGGCGTCAAGATCGTGATCGAGAACTGCGTGATGGAAGGCTGGCACCCCGACGGGTACCCGGGCAACCTGGCCTACTCGCCGGAGCTCTGGGAATGGATGTTCTCCCTCGGCCTCTATCTGAACTACGACCCGTCGCACCTGGTGTGGATGGGGATCGACCCGGTCGAGGCCGTGAAGCCCTACATCGACCGGATCCCCCACGCGCAAGCGAAGGACATCGAGCTCGACCCGCGAGCCCGCAACCGGTACGGCTGGCCCGGCAAGGCCGTCGACCGCGCGAACCCGTGGGACGTGGGGTGGTGGCGCTACCGCGTGCCCGGCCTCGGCCAGGTCGACTGGCCACGGCTGGTCGACGCCCTGTACGAGGGTGGCTTCGAGGGCGTCCTGTCGGTCGAGCACGAAGACCCGGTGTGGGGCGGCTCCGAAACGAAGGTCGAGCTGGGTCTGAAGATCGCCCATCGCACGCTCCGGCCACTGATCGTCGCCTGATGGACACACGACCGATCCTCGAGGTCAGCGCCCTGGTGAAGGAGTATCCGGGCGTTCGCGCGCTGGACGGTGTCGACCTCGACGTTCGGCCCGGCGAGGTGCACTGCATCGTCGGCCCGAACGGTGCCGGCAAGTCGACCTTGATCAAGTGCATCGCCGGCGTCATCCGGCCGACCTCAGGCGAGATCCGCATCGACGGCGAGCCGGTGACGGGAGCCGATCCGTCAACGGCCCTGGCGCAAGGGGTCGCCACCATCTACCAGGAACGCGACCTGGTGGAGGACCTCTCGGTCGCCCAGAACATCTTCCTCGGCCACGAGCTTCGCCGAAGGGGGTTCTTCGACCGTTCGCGGATGCGCCAGGCGACCACCGAGCTGCTGCGCCGGGTCAACCACGAGGGCATCTCGCCCGGACATCCTGGTCCGGGACCTGCGGCCGGCGGGCCAGCAGATCGTGTCGATCGCGCGGGCGCTGTCACGCGACGTGCGGCTCCTGATCATGGACGAACCGTCGGCGATCCTGGACGACACGGAGATCGAGACGATGTTCGGCGTGATGCGCCGCCTCGCCGGCGACGGTGTCGGTGTCGTCTACATCTCCCATCGCCTCGACGAGATCCGCCGGATCGGCGACCGGGTGACCGTGCTCGTCGACGGCGCGACCGTCGCGTCCGGGCTGCCGGCCACCACGCCTCCGGACGAACTCGTCTCCCGCATGGTGGGACGAGAGCTCGTCGAGCGTCGTTCCCGATCGCGCCGTTGGCGGAGGCGAGGTGTTGCTCGAGGTTCGAGGCGCCACCCGGCTCCCCGACGTCAAGGACGTGTCCTTCGAGCTGCATGCCGGCGAGGTGCTCGGGATCGCCGGCCTGGTCGGCGCGGGGCGGAGCGAGCTCCTGCGCGCCATCTACGGGGTCGACGAACGCGACGCCGGGGACGTGCTGGTCGAAGGCCATCGCCTGCCGCCGAACCGCCCCGACCTCGCCATCGCCGCCGGGCTCGGCCTGGCACCCGAGGACCGGAAGTCCCAGGCGCTGCTCCTCGGTTGGAGCCTGACCAAGAACGTCACGCTGGCCGACATCGGGCGGTTCCAGACGGGTCATCCTGCGCGTGCGGGCCGAGCGCACCGCCGCAGAGGAACAGCTCCGAGCCCTGCAGACCACGCCCGACGACGGCGAGCGTCTGGCGCGGGAGCTCTCCGGGGGCAACCAACAGAAGGTCGTCCTGGCGCGGTGGCTGCTCCGCCGGAGCCGGATCCTCCTGCTCGACGAGCCGACACGCGGTGTCGACGTCGCCGCGAAGGCCGAGCTCTACCGGATCATCACGGACCTGGCGAACCAGGGTTTCGGCGTGGTCGTCGTGTCCTCGGAGATCGAGGAGCTCTGCGGGCTGTGCACGCGGATCCTCGTGATGCGCGAAGGCGAGATGGTGGCCGACCTCGACGGCACGCAGGTCACCGAGCTGGAGGTCCTGCGCCACGCGATGCCGAGCACGCAGGAGATGGTCGCGACGCCGGCACCCGACGGTGGCGACGGACCGATCGACGGAGAGGAGATCTGATGTCGACGTCGCCACCTCCGGGCCAAGCCCGACGCGTGGGCGTACTCGCCGTTCCGACCGGGGTGAAGCTGCAGGAGTACACCCTGGGCGGGGTGATCGTCGTGCTGATCGTCATCGGGGCGATCCTCAAGCCATCCACGTTCCCGACGGCCGACAACCTGCGCGCGGTGATCACCCAGGCGAGCGTCGTCGGCGTCCTCGCCATCGGGATGACGTTCGTGATCGCCACCGCGGGCATCGACCTGTCGGTCGGCTCGGTCGTCGCGGCGGCGGGCGTCGCCGGAGGTCTGGTGGTGGATTCCGGATCGCTGGCCTTCATCCTCGGCGCGCTCGGCTTCGGGCTCCTCCTCGGCTTGGTCAACGCGACGACGATCGCCTACCGGTGGGTCGTCCCCTTCATGGCGACCCTGGCGATGCTCGCGATCGCGAGAGGACTCGCCCTGCAGATGAGCGGCAAGAGCCCGATCAGCCTGCTGGGTGCCGACGGGGTGCGGTGGTTCGGGACCGGGGAGATCGGACCCATCCCCGTCTCGGTCGTCGTGTTCATCGGCATCACCGTCCTCGGGTGGGTCCTCCTCAACCGGACCCGCTACGGCCGCCACGTCGTGGCCGTCGGCGGCAACCGGGAGGCCGCGCGCATCGCCGGCGTGCCGGTCCAGCGCATCGTCTTCAGCGTGTACTGCATGACCGGCTTGCTCGCCGGTGTGGCCGCGATCCTGTTGTGCGGCCGGCTCGCCAGCGCCTCACCCGTTTCGGGTCAGCTGCTCGAACTCGATGCGATCGGCGCCACGGTGATCGGTGGGACGAGCCTCAGTGGCGGCCGGGCCACCATCGCCGGCACGTTCCTCGGCGTGATGGTCTTCGCCATCATCTTCAACCTCCTCACGCAGCTCAACCTGGCGACGGAGTGGCAGCAGATCGTGAAGGGGGTGATCATCTTGGCCGCTGTCCTGATCCAGCGACCTGAGCCCAGCTGACGATCGGAGGCCAGCACAAGGAACTGGCATGCCACGCAGCGTGCTCGAACCCGTTGCACCGAGCCACGGGCAAGTGCATCCACGGAGCGGAAAGGAAGGCTGGACATGTCGATCAAACGACTAGTGATCCTGGTGGCGGCGTTAGCCCTCGTCGTGCCCGCGTGTACGAGCGATGATGACGGCAACGGCGATGAGGCCGCCGAAACCGCGTCCGAAGCCCCGACGGACGACACCGGGGCCACCGGGGAGACCGTGACGATCGCGGCCAGCGTGCCGCCGACCGACCACGGCTGGCTGGGCCAGGTCGCCGCGAAGGCCCAGGAAGCGGCCGACCAGTGGGATGACGTCGAATTCCGGTTGGTGGAGGCTGCCGACGCCGACAGCCAGGCATCGCAGATCGAGACGCTCATCAACGAGCAGCCCGACGCGATCGTCGTCCTCCCGTATGACGGTGCGGCGCTGACGCCGGTCGCGGAGAGAGCCATGGAGGCCGGCATCCCCGTCATCAACGTCGACCGCCTGTTCGCGACTCCCGAAGCGGCCAGGACCACGATCCTGGGCGACAACTACGGGATCGGCGTGAAGGCGGCCGAGTTCCTGGCCGCCACGCTGAGCTGCGAGGGGAACGTCGTCGAGATCCAGGGCATCGCCGGCATCTCGGTCACCGAAGACCGGTCCGCCGGCTTCGCGGACACGATCGAGGCCCTGTGCGGTGACGGCATCACGATCGTGGCCCAGCAGCCGGGCGACTTCAACCCGGACACCGGCCTCGAGGTCATGGAGGCGATCCTGCAAGCCAACGACGACATCGACGCCGTGTACACCCACGACGATGACATGGCCGAAGGCGTGGTGGCCGCCATCGAGAACGCCGGCCGTGAGGACGAGATGATCCTCACCGGTGTCGGAGGCTCCTGTGCCGCCTTCGATCAGATCGCGGAAGGTGGCCTCTACGCGGCGACGTACCTCTACAGCCCGACGATGGCGGGCTCGGCGGTGAACCTGGCCCGGCTGATCGCCTTGGGACAGGGCATGTCCGACCTCTTCGAGCCCGAGGTGCCGTCCGAGATCATCGTCCCACCGACCGAGGTCATCCCCGGACAACGTCGAGGACCTGCGGGACCTCTGCTTCGAGTAGCCACCGGACCGCCCGGCAGCAACGCCCCAGGTCCCCCGAGGACACCCCTCCGGGGACCTGGGGCATGCCGGACCGGAGTCGCGTCAGCGTTCCCAGCGGACGACGATCTGTCCTTCGACGCCTGGCAGAGGGAGGGAATCCGCCTCCCGTTCGACCGCATCCCGCGCGATCCGCGAGAGGCGGCTCCAGGGATGGACGGTGACCGTGGGGCCCGCGCGCCGCCACGTCCCGACGACATGTCCTTCGACCAGGACGGCGCCCGGCCAGACACGCGAGGTCCAGAGCTCACCGCGACGGCCGGCGTCGGGAACGAGGAGCTCGCGATCGGGTCCTTGGAGCAAGAAGTAGGCGTCGCCGCTCGGGAGGAGCCTGGCGGGTGCCGCGGCTGTCGGCGCAGCGAGGAACGCCGGCTCGTCGCGGCTGAGGATCCACGCGTCGCCGAGCGGGGTTCGCACCGCGGTCAGTGACGTGCCGAGCTCGCCGAACGCCGCGACCCCTCGTCGTTCGGGGATCCCCGCCCATCGGGCGAACGCCTCGGGCGTGGTCGGACCGAAGATGTGCAGGTATCGCCGCGCGAGCTCGAGGCGCGCATCGCGCGGGTCGACCTCGGGCCGGGGCACGGTCCATATGGTCGGGAGTCGCGCGCCGTCCCACCGGATCACGACGGTGCCGGTCGCGGCGGCGTACCGGAGCCGGTTGGGGTTCTCCCCGAGCGCTCGCCCGGCGTCACCGTAGGTCGTCATCGCGCCGCCGAGGTGCGCGTGCAGACGGGTGGCCAGTTCCTCCGCCCTCCGCAGGCCGGCCGCATCGTCCGGCAACCTCCCCAGCGAGAAGACACCGAGGTCGCGAGCCGCGACGACGTAGGCGTTGAACCGCGGCCCCCAGAGCTGGACCAGCGATGGGTCGTCCCACGTGGACGACAGGGTTCCCTCGACGCGCGCGTGGATCGAGAGCAGCGCCGCCCGGGGCACGCTGTCTTGCAGGCCCGCCCACGCCGCGCGCCGGAGCGACCGCCGGCCGCGAGGCAGCCGCGCATCGAGTTCGCCGACGCGCCGCCGGAACCCAAGGATCCGCGGTCGCGCGAGGTGGAGCCGAGGGGTCGTCATCGGCCGATCGCAGTCATCGCCGGCGCGACGGCTCTCGGGGTCCGACGGACCACCGGGCAGCTTGCTCTTCCCAGGTCGGTGCCGTGCCGGGAAGCCGGCCGCCGTCGGACGATGACGTCCCGGCGATGATCACGTCGAGGTAGCGCCGGCGCATCTCGGATGTGCGCTTCGCGTCGCCGAGCCGGACCGATGCCAACGACTCGAGCAGCAGCCCGACGTCCACGAACGTCATCCCGGCTCGAAGGGCGCCGGCAGCCTTCGTCCGGTCGAACAACGCGACGCCGAGGACGCGCATCCGCTCGGCGCGCTCCAGGTGCTCTGGTGTCGGGGTGAACGTTCCGGCCAGACGCACGACGAGCGCATGCGTATCCGCTTCGACGATCCGTCGTAGCCACGCCACCCAGACGTCCCGGGGATCGCCCGTTGCAGCGAGCGCTCGCTCGACCTCCTCGAGATACACCTCCTGCCCCTGGGCGCATAGCGTGCCGACGAGCGCCTCCTTGCTGGGGTACCGCCGATAGAGGGCGCTGATCCCGACGTTCGCGCGGGCCGCCACCGCGGCGATGGGCGCGGTCGGGTCGGCGAGGAACACGTCTCGGGCGGCGCGCAGGATCGCTTCATCGTTGGCCGCCGCCTGTGCGCGGCGGCCGCTGAACGATCGGTCGTCCATCAGACCGTCTCCATCGGCTGTCGGCCTGCGGGTTTGCGGAACAGAGCATTCCGTTCTAGGTTTCGGAAGGGAACGCTCCGTTCCACCATAACAAGGAGGAGGGCAACTCCCGTGGATGATCGGATCCGACCGTTCCGCATCGATATCCCCCAGGAAGACCTCGACGACCTCCGAGACCGGCTCGCACGAACCCGGTGGCCCGACGAGCTGCCGGGAGCCGGCTCCGATTACGGGGTTCCGCTCGCGTACGTCAGACGACCTGGCGGACCGCTGGCTCAACGGTTACGACTGGCGGGCGTGGGAGGCCCGCCTGAACCAGTTCCCCCAGTTCACGACGACGATCGACGGCCAGAACATCCACTTCCTCCACGTCCGCTCACCCGAGCCCGACGCGTTCCCGTTGATCATGACCCACGGCTGGCCGGGATCGATCGTCGAGTTCATCGATGTGATCCAGCCGCTCTCCGACCCGCGCGCCCACGGCGGTGAGTCGACCGATGCGTTCGACCTCGTCGTCGCTTCCTTGCCGGGCTACGGTTTCTCCGGTCCGACGGGCGAGCCAGGCTGGACCAACGACCGCATCGCCCGCGCATGGGCGGAGCTGATGGGGCGGCTGGGGTACGAGCGGTACGGAGCCGTCGGCAACGACGCCGGCTCGATGATCAGCCCCGAGCTTGGCCGGAACGACCCCGATCACGTCGCGGGCGTCCACGTCACACAGGTGTTCTCGTTCCCGTCGGGCGACCCGGCCGAGCTGGCTGATCTCACCGCGGACGAGCAGGCGCAGCTCGGAACCCTCCAGTGGTTCTACGAGAACAAGTTCAGCTTCAACGCCCTCATGTCCCAGCAGCCGCAGACCCTCGGGTTCGCGGTGAACGACTCACCCGTCGGGCTGCTGGCGTGGAACGCCCAGCTGCTTGGGGAGGACTTGGATCCCGACTTCGCGCTCACGAACGTGATGACCTACTGGCTGACCCGGACCGGCACATCGGCCGCGCGCTTGTACTACGAGAACGCACACGCGGACCATGAACAGAAGGAGCCGACGACGCTACCCCTCGGCCTCGCGGGATTCGGGGGCGACTTCTACGGCATCCGCCGACTCGCCGAACGGGACCATGGGAACATCGTCCGCTGGGAGACGTACGATCACGGCGGCCACTTCGCGGCGCACAAGGCGTCCGACCTGTACGTAGGCGACGTCCGGGAGTTCTTCCGCTCGATCCGCTGACGGCGGACTCGCTGCTTCACGATCTTCGGCCGGCCCGAGTCTTCTGGAACGCCCGTGTTGGTTGCGGGTTCGTTCGTTCGTTGGCGGTCGGTTGGTGAGGGAGTCGACCGACGTGGCTAGACGTCGTCGCGGACGATGCGCACCACCACCTCGGCGGTAGGGGGGGCGTCCTTACGCTTCGACCGGCGCTTCCGCAGGACGAGTGCAGCGAACGCGCCGCTGCCGAGGAGGAGGCCGGCCATGGCTTTCGACGACCGGAGCGGGGCGGGCAGACGTGCTTCCAGTTCACGGAGGTCCGTTTCCAGCTGGCGGCGGCTCTCCACGATCTCGGTCACCTTTTGATCTGCTGCTTCGCCCATCCCACGTCCTCCTTCAGGGCCTTCTGGGTGCGCTCTCCCGCGGCGGGAGCCGACTTGATCGTGCGACGTCCGAGCATCACGAGCGTCCACGCGACCACGAGCATCAGTACGGCCACGATCAAGATGGCCGCCCACACCGGCAACACCAGGGTGAGCGCGGCCGCGGCCGCGGCGGCAAGGAAGCCGACGGCGTACATCGCGATGACCGCCGCGCCTGCCATCATCCCCGCGCCCTTCCCGCGGACCGACACGGCCTCCGCCGCTTCGATCTTGGCCAACTCGACGTGCTTGCGGGCAAGGGTGCCGAACCCTCCGACGATCGATGCCACGAGCTGGCCGAACGGTCGACGCTCCGCACCGACGCCAGTCACGCCCCCGCTCCCATCCTGGACGCTCATTGCGACCACCTTTCTTCGAAACGACGTTTCGCCACCCTACGTTTTGCCACCCTATTCGGGATACGAGCCCGCTGTCGTTGGCTGAGTGGGGATGGTATGGACCGACGTCGCCGCCGCGGCCGCGCGATCGACCGGCTGCGGAGCGCGAGCCCGATCGGGGTGCTTAGGCGTCGAAACTCGTCGCCGATCCCGTGCCCCCGCCGGCCGCGGTGAGGAGGGCCCCCAGCGCGGCGTCGAGCGCGGCGAGCGATCGGAGCAACCGAGACTCGATATCGGTGCCGCTTGCGTGGGCCGCCCCGCTGCTCGCCGCACGCAGCGCAAGTGCCTCCCGGGCGTCACCCAGCGCGGCGATCGCCTGATCCACCGCGATGCGAGCAGCCTGATCGCCTCCGGCGACCTGCGCCGCGCGGAGCTTGCGATCCGCCTGATCAAGCGACGCCTGCGTCTCAACGACGGTCGTGGAGGGAGCCGACGCCTCCAAGGCCAACCGGTCGCGTGCGGCCGCGGTCGCGGCGTATGCATCCTTGAGCGTCGCCGACGGGCGTCGTCGCCGCATGATCAACCACACGGCAACCGCCACGATGATGGCGATGCCGAGCAGCCACCAAAGCGTGGTGGATGATCCACTCGACGCTGCTCCCCCAGGTGTGGCCCCGGTTTCACTCGACGGCACATCACTCGCAGGGGGAACATCGGTGGGCGCTTCCGTCGGTTCCTCCGAAGGCTCCTCGCCGGGAGTGGCTGCCTCGTCGGTACGGGTCGGCAGCGATACCGACCGGCTGACCGAGGCACTCGACACTGCATCCCCGATCTGCCCATCGCACGCGGCCGCGAACACAAGCAGGGCCGCGAACGCAGCGAGCCGTGTTCTCGTCATCGTCGTCGTCTCTCGCCCGATGGTGTTGCTCCTCCGCGCGCCCTCTCCCTGAACGTTCGTGTCATCCCTCGACGGTCGCGCGAGACACATCGCGCTGCTACTTCGTCGACTTCTGCAGCGTTACGACGACCCCGTTCTGGACCTTCACCTTGTAGAACCCGTTCACGAGTTTGATGTCGGCGGGATCCGTGCTCTGGAGCAGCTTGGCGAACTGACTCAGCGTAAGGGTCTTTCCGCCGGACGTGATCTTCGCGTCGTCGGCGACCTCCGCGACACGCCACGCCCCTGTCGAGTCGAACAGGATGACCCGGTATGGCGTGACCTTCGCCGCGAGTACCGGCCCTTGGTAGACACCGTCCTTGAGCACGAGCTCCCCGACGTTCGCGAGCTGTGCCTGCGCATCGAGCAACGCCGCCTGGGTCGACTCGAGTTCCGCCTGTGTGGACGTCTGCTGTTCCTTGGACGTCGCCAGATCCTCGTTCGCCGACTCCAGCTGCGCCTGGGTGTCGGAGAGCTCACGCTCAAGTGACGAGATCTGCCTCTCCAACTCCTGATTGCTCGTTCGGCTGCACGCCGAGAAGACAACGGCGCCGGCGACGGCGATCGCGATCACCCGCGCACGGGTGAGACGGTTCGACTGCCTCCCGGGATGACGAGTCACGCTCCCTCGTTCCTTCCTCAGCTTCGAGTCATCGGATCTCGGTCAGTCGGTTGGTGAGTGGGAGGAGGAGGATTCGAACCTCCGTAGGCTACGCCGGCGATTTTACAGACCGCTCCCTTTGGCCACTCGGGCATCCTCCCGGGACGTGACATGGTAGCGAACCGCGCGGTCGCGCGATGACCGGGGACGGAGGTATCCTCACGCGCATGGCGAAAGACCAGTTCTCCTTCGACATCGTGTCCGAGGTCGACCTGCAGGAGGTTCGCAACGCCGTCGACCAGGCGCAGCGCGAGATCTCGCAGCGGTTCGACTTCAAGGACACCGAGACCGGCATCTCCCAGGACCACACCACGATCGAGCTGCGCTCCTCGACGGAGGACCGCTTGAAGGCCGCGCTGCAGGTGCTCAAGGAGAAGGTGGTGAAGCGGAACGTCCCGCTGAAGGCCCTCTCCGAAGGCGAGATCCACCCCGCGGCCAAGGGTCACGTGCGCCAGGCGGTCACCGTCATGACGGGGATCGCCGAGGAGAAGACCAAGGAGATCACGAAGTTCGTCAAGTCCAGCGGAGCCAAGGTCCAGACCCAGATCCAGGGCGATCAGGTCCGCGTGCTCGGCAAGAGCAAGGACGACCTGCAGAAGGCCATCGCGGCCGTCAAGGGTCACGACTTCGGCATCGCGTTGCAGTTCACGAACTACCGCCCGTGAGCCTGCCCGTTCGACCGGTACGCGTCGGCCATATCCCTTCGGCCGGATTGCTTCCGGCGTCGCTCGCGCGGGTACGCTGGCCGTCCTCAGGAGGTGGTACCGCATGGCTGACCTGGAACGACTCAAAGCTCGCGCGGCCGAGATCGCCGAACGCGAGACCAAGATCCTGCTCGACCGGACGCCGGGATCCAAGGCACTGCACGAGCGCGCGCTGAAGAGCCTGCCTGCCGGCGTGGCGTCGAACTTCCAGGCGGGCGACCCCTACCCCGTGTACCTCAAGCGCGGGTCGGGATCGAGCGTGTGGGACGTGGACGGGACCGAGTACACGGACTTCCACGGCGGATTCGGCGTGAACGTGGTCGGCCACGCGCACCCCAAGATCGTCGAGGCGATCCGCAGGGTCGCCGACCAGGGCATCCACTTCGCGGTCACGACGGAGACGACCGTCGCCCTGGCCGAGGAGATCTGCTCCCGGTTCCAGCTCGAGCAGATGCGGTTCGTGAACTCCGGGACCGAGGCGACGATGGACGCGTTGCGTGTCGCGCGCGCCGCGACCGGTCGCGACAAGATCATCAAGATGGAGGGCTCGTACCACGGGCATCACGATTCGGTGCTGTTCTCCGTCGTTCCCGAAGCGGACGTGCTGGGACTGCGCCATGGGGTCGAGCACGACAAGGCGTGGTACACGACCGAGCCCACGTCGAAGGGCATCCCGAAGGCGCTCTGGGACACGGTGATCGTCGTGCCGTTCAACGATGCCGAAGCGGTCGAGGAGGCGTTCCAGGACAACCCCGGTGAGATCGCCGCGGTGATCCTGGAGCCGGTGATGATGAACATCGGCCTCGTGGTGCCGAAGTCCGGCTACCTGCAGGCGCTCCGTGACTCGTGCGAGAAGCACGGCGCGGCACTGGTCTATGACGAGGTCAAGTGCGGCGGCACCATCGCGTACGGCGGCACCACCGAGCGCTTCGGCGTCCGGCCGCACCTGGCCGCGTACGCGAAGGCCGTCGGCGGCGGCGCCACGATCGGTGCGTTCGGCGGCGAGGCACGCTACATGGAATGGGTCACGAAGGGCGCAGCCCAGCAGGGCACGTTCAACGGGAACCCGCTCTCGGCCGCTGCCGGCCTCGCGGCGCTCACCGAGGTCCTGACGAAGGACGCGTACGACCATCTCGGCAAGCTCGGCACGTTGCTGGCCGAGGGCTGCAAGCGCTCGATGGACGACAACGACATCCCGGGGCACACCATGGACCTCGGGGCGAAGGGCTGCGTCTCGTACCGCAAGGAGCCGCTGACGAACTACCGCGACTTCCTGGAGACCGAGCCCGAGTTCTTCTACGCGTCGTTCTCGTGGATGATCAACCGCGGGATCTTCATGACCCCCGGCGACGAAGAGCAGTGGACGATCTCGGTGCAGCACACCGAGGACGACGTCCAGAAGTACATCGAGGCGTTCGACGGCTTCTGCAAGGAGCTCGCCGGCTGATCGCATCACGTTCCGGCAGTGCCCGGGCCGGCCCTACGGGCCGGCCCGTCGTCATCACGGGAGGTCGCCCGGATGTTGCCCATGCACGACTACACCGAAGAGACGGAGCGCCTGGCGCGCGCGATCGAGGCCTACGCTCGCGATCGCATCGCCCTGCCGCAGCCGCTGGACAACGCGGTCGCTGCCGACGAGCTCGACGTGCTGGCCGGCCAGACGATCTCGCCGGGTGGGATCGGCTGGGAGGAGGCGCTCCGCCTCTGGGCCGACGTCCTTGCCCCGGCCACCATCTCGACCGATCACCCGTCGTCGTTCGCGTTCATCCCGGGCGCCCCCACGCGTGCGTCGGCGCTGTTCGACCTGATCGTGGGTGCGTCGTCCACGATCGCCGCCGGCTGGATCGACGGCGCGGGCGCCATCTGGGCGGAGAACCAGGCGCTGCGGTGGATCGCCGACCTGGCGGGGCTGCCTGCCGACGCCGGAGGCGTGTTCGTGTCGGGTGGCTCAGCGGGGAACCTCTCTGCGCTGGTGACCGCTCGTCACATGGCGGCCGAACGCCGAGGAGGCCGGCCCGAGCGGTGGCGGATCGCCTCGTCCGACACCGCGCACTCCAGCGTGAACGCCGGCAGCGCGCGTGATGGACGTGGACGTCCTCGCGGTCCCTCACGACGACCGAGGACGGCTCACCGGTGAAGCGCTCGAGGCGACGTTGCGCGCCGACGGCGGCGATGGCCTGTTCGCCGTCGTCGCCAGCTCCGGATCGACGAACGCGGGTACGGTCGACGACCTCGCCGGCGTCGCGGAGGTCTGCGCCGCCCGCGGACTGTGGTTCCACGTGGACGGCGCCTACGGAGGCGCGGCGCTCCTGGCGCCTTCGGTCCGAGCGCTCTTCGACGGTGTCGAACGGGCCGACTCGTTCATCGTGGACCCGCACAAATGGTTGTACTCGCCGTACGACGCGTGCGCGCTGCTGTACCGAGATCCGTCGCAGGCGCTCGCGACGCACCGGCAGCTGGCGTCGTACCTGGACACGGCGCTGGCGGCTCCCGACTGGAACCCGGCGGACTACGCGTACCACCTCTCGCGGCGGGCGCGCGGCCTCCCACTCTGGTTCTCGCTCGCGACGTACGGAACGGATGCCTATCGAGATGCCGTGGAGCAGGTGCTCACCATCACCCGTCAGACAGGGCTGGAGATCGAGAGCCGACCCGAGCCTGGAGCTGTTGATGGAGCCCGACCTGTCCGTGCTGCTCTTCCGGCGCAGCGGATGGGGGCCCGCGGACTACGACGCCTGCTGGCGCCGCCTCCTGGAGGACCAGGTCGCGTTCGTCCAGCCCACGTCATGGAACGGCGAGAAGGTCATGCGCTTGTGCTTCATCAATCCTCGCACCACCATGGACCACGTCCGGCCGGTGCTGGACGCGATGGCCTGATCAGCGGATCACGCGATCTGCGTCCCGAGCTCGCGGGCGATGGCCTGCAGGCGCTCGATCCGCTGTTCGGTGGGCGGGTGCGTCCGGAACAGGTTGCCGAATCCAGAGCCTCGGGCACCGGCGAGCGGGTTCATGATGAACATGTGCGCCTCGGCAGGGCTGAGCGATGCCGGGGCGGGCACCTGCTTCGTCGCCACCTCGAGCTTGCGCAGCGCGCTGGCCAGCGCGGCCGGATCGCCCGAAAGGTAAGCACCCGACTCGTCGGCCTGGTACTCGCGCGAGCGCGAGACGGCCATCTGGATGATGGCCGCGGCGATCGGGGCCAGGATCCACGCGAACAACATCCCGAATCCTCCGCCCCGGTTGTCGTCGCTGCCACCGAAGAAGAACGCGAACCGCGCGAGGAGCGTGATGCTCATGCCGATCGCCGCGGCCACGGAGCCGATCAGGATGTCGCGGTTCCGCACGTGCGACAGCTCATGGGCCAGGACACCGCGAAGCTCACGCTCGTCCAGGATCTCCACGATCCCCTTCGTCACGGCAACGGACGCATGTTGCGGGTTCCGGCCGGTGGCGAACGCGTTGGGCTGCATCATGTCCGACACGAAGATCGCAGGCATCGGCATCTCCTGGCTCTGCGCCAGCTCCCGCACGATCCGGTAGAGGTCCGGGTACTCCTGCTCCGACACGGGCTTCGAGCGCGTGGTCGCGATGGCGATCTTGTCGGAGAACCAGTACATCGAGAAGTTGAAGACCAGCGCGATCCCGAGCGCGATGACGGCTCCGCTCGTACCGCCGAGCCACTGCCCGATCAGGACGAACAGACCACCCAGCGCGGCGATCAGGATCCAGGTCTTCATGCGGTTGATCCCTGCCTGCATCGTGCATCCCTCCTATGAGAGCCATGCTCTCACGGGATGTTCGATATGCATGGCCACGAGGTTCGTTCCGGCCGAACGCTCAGCATGCCCTCAGGTGCACGAAGGACGGGCGGTCAGCCGCCGATGAGCGTCGAGATCTCGGCGGCCCTGGCCAGCGGGTTCGGGAAGACGAAGACCGCCACGATCGCCACGAGCGCGAGGAAGACCACCGCGTTGACCAGCGCGGGCGACCGCAACGGAGACTCGTCGATCGCCGGCTCGAAGATCATCTGCTTCGGCACGGCGAAGTAATAGACCACGCTGATGACGGAGTTGGCCAGCATGATGACGGCGAGCCACACACCGAAGTCGCCGCGCTCGATCGCCGCCTTGAAGATCAGGATCTTGGCCCAGAACCCACCTGTGGGCGGAACACCGGCGAGCGAGATCATGAACGCGGTCATCCCCACGGCCAGCAGCGGCGCCCGCCTGACCAAGCCGGCGAAATCGGTGATGAGGAGCGTGGGTTCGCGTCGGCTGACGGCGATCGTCACGGCGAACGCACCGAGGTTCATGATGCCGTAGATCAGGATGTAGGCGACCCCCGCAGAGAACGCGGACCGGTTCACCACCGCATCGCTCGAGACCAACGCGAACGGCAACAGGATGTAGCCCGCCTGCGCGATCCCCGAGTACGCCAACAGGCGCACCACGTGGGTCTGCTTGAGCGCGACCAGGTTGCCGAACGTCATGGTGGCGATCGAGAGCACCGCGAAGATGGGCGTCCAGAACGCGTGCTGGTTGATGAACGCCACGAACATCAGTTGCAGCAGCCCCGCGAAGCCCGCCGCGCTGGAGGCGACCGCCAGGAACGCCGCCACCGGCACCGGCGCGCCCTCGTACGTGTCGGGCGCCCAGAACTGGAACGGCACGGCCGACACCTTGAACGCGAACCCGATGACCACGAACAGGATCGCGCAGAACGCCAGCGTCTCCTGCGCGGCGTCGATGTTCATCAGACCCTGCGCGATCTCGTCGAGCTTGGTGGCGCCGGTCAGCCCGTAGATCAGGCTCATGCCGTAGAGCATCACGGCGGTCGACAACACGCCGATCAGGAAGAACTTCAGGCCGGCCTCGTTCGACTTCGGATCGTTCTTGCGGAACGCCGCCATCAGGAACCCGGGCGCCGACACCAGCTCGAGCGCGATGAACAGCAGCAGCATGTCGCGTGAGGACGGCATCATCACGCAGCCGAGGAACGACGTGAGCAGCAAGAAGTAGTACTCGCCCTGGTAGAAGCCGCCCTCGCGGAAGTACCGGAACGAGATGCCCAGCACCAGGATCGCCACGGAGAGGAAGAAGAGCTTGAACAGGATCGCGAAGTTGTCGATCACGTAGGAGCCACTGAACGTGCTGCGCGTCTCGCCGACCAACGTGAGCGTCGCGGCCAGGGCGGCGGCCGTGCCGATGAGCCCGACGACCATGGACCACGACTTCCGCTTGGCGGGAAGGAAGACGTCGACGATCAGGACGAGCACGACCGTGGCGGCCAGGATCAGCTCGGGCAGGATCGCGTGGTAGTCGATCGTCTGGTTCATCGCCGCCCGATCAACCCCCGCCGAGCACCGACATCAGCCCGTTCACGGCTTCCTCGGTCACACCGAAGACGAGGCGCGGGTAGAGCCCCAGCACCACGATCGAGATCAACAACGGGGTCCAGGAGACCCATTCAACGGCGAGCACGTCGCTGAACGAGTGCTCCTTCCACCGCTCGGGCATCGTCCCGAGGTTCACCCGTTGGAGCATCCACAGGAAGTAGCCGGCGGTCAGGATCGTCCCGACGCCGCCGGCGATCATGAAGCCGCGGAACAGCGCCGTCGACAGGCCGAGCTCGGTGTTCGGGCTGAACGAGGAGAGCAGGGCCATGACCTCGCCCCAGAACCCGGCGAGCCCGGGCAGGCCGAGCGACGCGATCGAGACGAACGCGAAGATGGCCGCGAGCTTCGGCATCCGCTCAGCCATGCCGCCGCCGATCTCCGCGATCTGACGGGTGTGGTAGCGGTCGTAGATCGAGCCGACGCAGAAGAACAACATGCCCGTGATCACGCCGTGCGCGACCATGCCGAAGATCGCCGCCTGGATCCCGATCGTGGTCAGCGTAGCGATGCCGAGCATCACGAAGCCCATGTGGCCCACGGACGAGAACGCGATCAGGCGCTTCAGGTCCTTCTGCGCCAGGCACGCGAGGGCGGCGTAGACGATGCCGATCGCGGCCAGCAGCCCGATCCAGGGCGCGTACTTCTGCGCGCCGTACGGCAACATGGGCAGGGCGATCCGGATGAACCCGTACGTACCCATCTTCAGCATGACACCGGCCAGGAGCACGGACCCGATCGTCGGCGCCTCGGTATGCGCGTCGGGAAGCCAGGTGTGGAACGGCCACATCGGCACCTTGACGGCGAACCCGAGCGCCACCGCACCGAAGACCACCAGTTGGAAGTCGTGCGTGAACCCGCCACTGCCGGCGAACTCCTGCAGGGCCACCATGTCGAACGTGTGCGGAGCGGGGCCCTTGAAGTACATGGCCAGGAAGCCCAGCAGCATGAAGACGGAGCCGAACAGCGTGTAGAGGAAGAACTTGATCGAGGCGTACTGTCGGTTCGCGGAGCCCCAGATCCCGATCAGGAAGTACATCGGCACCAGGACCATCTCCCAGAAGACGAAGAACAGGATCAGGTCGAACGCGATGAACGTGCCCGCCATCCCGGTCTCGAGCAGCAGCATCAGCGCGATGAACGCCTTGGTCCGACCGGGATCGGGCACGTATCGCCAGGTGTAGATCGCGCACAGGAACGACAACGCGAACGTCAGGACGTAGAGCGGCATGCTGATGCCGTCGATCCCCACGTGGTACCGGGCACCGATCACCGAGATCCAGCTGGTATCGAACACGTACTGCAGGCCGTCCGTGCCGTAGTCGAAGCCGATCGCGATCGCCACCGCCAGGACGAGCGCCGCGCCGGTGAACAGGATCCCGAGTGCCCGGACCAGCCGGTCCTTCTCCCTGGGGACCATGATGATCACGAGCGCACCTGCCACCGGCAGCAGCGTCGTGACCGTGATGGCCGTCTCGTCCCACCCGCTCATCGAACCCTCACTCTCCTTGTCAGACCAGCTTCGCGAAGACGATCGCCAGCACCAGGACGCCCACGAACAGGAACGCCATGTACCGCTGGACGTTGCCGGATTGGATGTACTTCAGCAGCCCGCCGGTCGCGCCGGCGGTGCCGGCGATGCCGTTGACCCCACGGTCGATCACCCCGCGGTCGAAGAGGTTCACGAGCTGCCCGAGGCCTCGTGTGCCGGCACCTGCCCCGTTCACGATGCCGTCCAGCACTCGCTGGTTGAACCAGTAGACGGCCGCGGACAGCTTGTCGCGCACGGGGTAGACGATGAACCGCATGTAGACGTCGTCGATGTAGAACCGGCGCTCCAGGAGGTTCCAGACGGGACCGAGCGCCTGAGCGGATCGCGTTCCGGCCGGCGCGCATAGAGCCTCCAGGCCAGCAGGATGCCGCCGAGCGCCGCCGCCGTGCCGACGAGCGCGATCCACGCGACGAAGTGCAGCTCCTCCGGTTCCTCGAAGAAGACCCACTTGAAGAACGGTGCGTGCACCTGCGGCGAGCCGAGGAATCCGACGATGACCGTTCCGGCCGCGAGGAAGACGAGCGGTCCGGCCATGCTGGGCGGCGACTCGTGCGGATGGCCGTGCCCCTCGTACGATGCCGAAGAACGTCAGCATCACCATCCGCATCGTGTAGAACGCGGTCAGCGACCGCCGTCACGAGCATGATGGTGAACAGCAGCTCGTGCCCGTGCGAGGCCGTGACCAGGAGCTCGTCCTTCGACCAGAACCCCGCGAGCGGCGCGATGCCCGCGAGCGCCGCCGATCCGATCAGGAACGTCCAGAACGTCACCGGCATCGGTTTCCGTAACCCGCCCATGTCGCTCATGTTGTTGGAGTGGACCGCGTGGATCACCGAACCGGCACCCAGGAAGAGCAGCGCCTTGAAGAACGCGTGCGTGAACAGGTGGAAGAACGACGCGTTGCGGCCGGCGGGGCCGAGCGACATGGCGGCCACCATGTACGCCAACTGCGACAACGTGGAGTACGCCAACACCCGTTTGATGTCGTCCTGGACGAGCGCCATCAGCGCGGCGCCCAGCATGGTGATCGCCCCGATGATGCCGATGAACTGCAGCACCCAGGCGTCCGCGTTGATGAAGACCTCGTACATGCGCCCGACCAGGTAGACGCCGGCAGCGACCATGGTGGCTGCATGGATCAGCGCCGAGACGGGCGTGGGGCCGGCCATGGCGTCGGGCAGCCACACGTGCAGCGGGAACTGCGCCGACTTGCCGATCGTGCCCCCGAACAGCAGCAGGGCCGCCGCGGCCACCAGCGCCGCTCGACAGCTCGTGTCCCTTCACCAGCTCGCCGATCTCGCTGATGTTCGACGTGGTGAACCCCGTCGCGAAGATCAGCGCGAAGATGCCGAACATGAACGGCACGTCACCGATCCGGGTGGTGATGAACGCCTTGATGGCGGCGTCCGAGTTCTGCTTCTCCTCGTACCAGTGCCCGATCAGCAGGTACGAGCAGACGCCCATGATCTCCCACCCGATCAGGAGCTGGATCAGGTTCGGGGCGATGACGACGTTGAGCATCGCGGCCGTGAACAGCGACAGCACGACGTAGAACCACGTGAACCGCGAGTCGCCGTCCATGTAGCCGAGCGAGTAGACGTGCACGCAGAGCGAGACGGTGGTGACGACGACGAGCATGACCGCCGCCAAGCCCGTCGATGTACTGGCCGACCTCCACGTGGAACGGGCCGACGCTGAACCAATCCACCTGACTGGCGTACGTCCCGCCACCCTGCACGAAGTGCCACAGGATCAGGAGCGACATCACGAACGCCGCACCCAGGGCGAGGATGCCGTAGACCGCTCCCTTGCCCGGCGTCCGCTTGCCGAAGAAGAGGATGAGCAGACGCCGAGACCACGGGGAGCAGCACGACCACCCACGAGAACTGGATGATGCCGGAGGCGTCGGCGGTGGCCTGGGCTACCACTTGAGGAGGTTCACCTCGTCGACGTTGATCGACTCCCGGTTGCGGTAGAGCAGGATGACGATCGCGAGACCGATCCCCACCTCTGCGGCCGCCACGGCGATCACGAACAGGGCGAATATCTGACCCCCGATGTCACTGCAGCTCCGAACCGAACGCCACCAGGTTCACGTTCACCGCGTTCAGCATCAGCTCGATCGCCATGAGGACCATGACGGCGTTGCGGCGCGCGAGCACCCCGTAGACGCCGGCCGAGAACAGCAGCGCCCCGAAGAACAGCACGAACGGCAGCCGGATCACTTGGGCGCCTCGTCCTTGCGGGCCAGGACCACCGCACCGATCAGCGCGGCGAGCAGCAGGAACGAGACGGCCTCGAACGGCAGCACGTAGTCGCGGAACAACGACACGCCCGACGTCGGCGGTCGTGGTGCGGAACGTGGTCTCCGCCACGGAGTCCTGCACCCTGAACGCGTCCTGGATCAGGAACACGAGGCCCAGGAAGACCCCGAACCCGACGACGCCGCCGATCCAGCGGTTCTGGTTGTCGAGCAGGTCGCGGCCGATGGGTGCCTTGGTGAGCATGAGTCCGAACAGGAACAGGATCACGATGGCGCCCACGTAGATCAGGATCTGCACCCACGCGACGAACTCCGCACCCAGCAGTAGGTACACCCCGCCGACCGAGAGCAGCGTGACCACCAGGTAGAGCGCCGCGTGCACGACGTTCCGCGCCAGCACGACCGAGATCGCGCTGATGCCGCCCACCACCGCGAGGACGACGAAGGCGTATTCCTGCGCCGACATCTACGACGCGTCCTCCATGGCGACCGGCTCGGCTCCCACCTCGAGAGGCGGAGGCGGCAGGACCTTGTAGGTCCACTCCTCCAGGCGTTCCTTCTCGTGGGTCATGAGGTCGAGCTCGTACTCCGCGTACTCGAACTCCGGGCTCCAGAACAGCGCGTCGAACGGACAGACCTCGACGCAGATGCCGCAGTACATGCAGAGCGCGTAGTCGATCGCGAACCGGTCCAGGATCTTGGCAGACCGCGCGCGTCCACCGCCTGCCGGGTCGTGCTGCTCCTTGTGGGCATCGATGTAGATGCACCAGTCGGGGCACTCGCGCGAGCACTTGTAGCAGACGGTGCAGTTCGCCTGCTTCAGCGCGATGACGCCGCGGGTACGCGGCGGCAGGTCGGGCTTGACGTGCGGGTACGGCTGGGTGACGGCCGGGTGGAGCATGGTCTTGAGGGTGACGCCCAGGCCCTTCAGCAGGCCGAGGCCGACGCCGGATTCCGGCTGGTCCTTCTTCTCCTCGAGCGTCCGATGCCACGGTCCCTCTCCCCCTACCTCGTCGCGACCTTGACGACCGCCACGACCATGATCATCGCCAGCGACAGCGGGATGAGCACCAGCCATGAGAACCGCTGCAGCTGGTCCTCGCGCAGCCTCGGATAGGTCGCGCGGAGCCAGATGACGACGAACGATAACGCAATGATCTTGCCGAGCATCCATACCGGCGGTGGCAACGGGATCCCGGGGATCCCGAGGTAGCCGCCCAGGTACAGACGTGGCGGCGATCCCGGACAGCGCCACGATCCCGCCGTACTCCGCCAGCAGGAAGAACGCGAACTTCAACCCGGTGTACTCGGTGTACGCGCCGAAGATGATCTCGGAATCAGCGACCGGCATGTCGAACGGCGGGCGGGTGAGCTCGGCCAGCGACGCCACCACGAAGACCAGGAAGCCCACCAGCTGCCAGGGCCGCACGATGTTCCACATGCTGCGCTGCGACTCGACGATGCCGACCAGCGAGAGCGTCCCCGCCTGCATCACGATGGCGGCGGCCGCGAGCACCAGCGGCAGCTCGTACGCGATCAGCTGGGCGGCCGCGCGGAGCGCCCCGATCAGCGAGAACTTGTTCGCGGATGACCACCCCGCCATGAGCACGCCGATCACCGAGACGGACGACATGGCCATCACGAAGAAGATGCCGACGTCCAGGTTGAGCGCGAACAGCGTGGGGCTGAACGGCAGCACCACCAGGATGATGATGTAGGGGATCATCGCCACCGCCGGCGCCAGCGAGAACACTCCGCGGTCCGCGGCCTCGGGGACCACGTCTTCCTTCTGAACGAACTTCACGCCGTCGGCCACCAGCTGCGCCCAGCCGTGGAACATGCCGGCCTCCATCGGCCCCAGGCGCGCCTGCATGTGCGCGAGCACCTTGTGCTCGATGTAGCCGACCACCAACGGGACGACGAGGAAGAACACCATGACGACGACGGTCTTCGCGATGAGCGCGAGCCAGAAGTTCTCGAGCCATGAGTCGAAGAGCGAGTTGCCGGTGGTGGCCGCCCCGAGCAGGAAGGACGTCACTCCTCTTCCTCCTCTTCGCCCTCGACGGCACCGGGCCACGGCTTGGCCTCGCGGCTCATCAACGGGAAGTCCTTGCGGAGCGGGTGGCCCTCGAACGGCTCGGACAGCAGCAGCTTGAGCGGCTGCGGATGTCCCTCGAACGCGATCCCGAACATCTCGATCGTCTCGCGCTCGTGCCAGTTCGACGTGGGATACAGGTCCGAGATCGTGGGACACACCGGATCCTCGTGCGGCAGCTTCACCTTCACGCGCACGTTGTGGTGATGGGTGGTCGAGAACAGGTGCGTCACGACTTCGAAGCCGCCGTCGGGGCCGAAGTCCACCGCGCCGGTGAAATCGCAGTAGTCGCACGCCAACCCCGGCTCGTCACGCAGGAAGCGGCAGACGTCGTGATAGCGGTCCACGGACACCGTGGCGACGGCGTGGCCGTGCTGCTCGACGGCGTCGACGATGTCCTCTCCGAACTGGGCTCGGAGGCGGGAGGCCGTCTCGTCAGGAGAGAGCGGGTGCGGAGTCCCGGCCACTGAACTTCTCCTCGATGTTCTCGTCCTTGATCTTCTCCTGCAGCTTGATGATGCCGTGCAGGAGCGCCTCGGGCCGCGGGGGGCAGCCCGGAACGTAGACGTCGACGGGGAGGATCTGGTCGACCCCCTTCGTCACGGAGTAGGAGTCCCAGTAGGGTCCGCCGCAGTTGGAGCACGACCCGAACGAGATCACGTACTTGGGTTCCGGGATCTGGTCGTAGACGCGCTGCAGGGCCGGAGCCATCTTGTCGGTCAGCGTTCCCGCCACGACGAGCAGGTCGGCTTGGCGCGGACCGTGAGCGAACGGGATCACGCCGAGCCGGATGAAGTCGTGTTTCGACGTGGACGTGGCGATCAGCTCGATCGCGCAGCAGGCCAACCCGAAGTTCATGACCCACAGCGAGTAGCGTCGTCCCCAGTTGAGGACGAACTTCACCGGCTGGATCCTCGCGATCGGCGTCCGCTCGGTGATCAGGCCCACTTGAGCACTCCCTTGCGCCAGGCGTAGAGCAGACCTACGGCCAGGATCCCGATGAAGATGCCCATCTCGGCGACCGCCGTGTACCCGAGGCCCTCGAAGACGCGGGCCCATGGGAAGAGGAAGACGCTCTCGACGTCGAAGATCACGAAGAGGAAGCCGTAGATGTAGTACCGGACCTCGGTCTGCGCCCAGCCCTCGCCCACGGGGTCGATGCCGCACTCGTAGGTCGTGAGCTTGGCGGGGAGCGGACGGTGGGGGGCGATCAGTCGGGCGGCCCCGAACGCGACGGCGACGAGCGCGACGCCCGCCACGGCGACCGCGAGCACTACCGCGTACGACTCATAGTAGTTAGGCACGTTTGTGAACGGTTTCCCGAGCGCGGATCCTAGCAGGATCATTCATGGTGTTTGCTCCGCTCCACATCGGGCCGCGAGGAACCGCGCGAGCTGCTCCAACGCGTGCTGCGCGGGCCCCGGCGGCAGCCTCCTCGCGAGCGCGATCGCCCGGCCCACTTCGGCCGTGACGGCCCGCCTCGCGTGGTCGATCGAGCCGCCGCCGCGCACGATCTCCAGGGCCCGGTCCAGCAGCTCGCCGTCCGGCGCCCCGTGTCCCAGGATCCGCGCGAGCTCCTCGCGGTGCTCGTCGTGCGCCAGCGCGTGGAGCACCGGCGCGGTGTACACGCCGAGCCGCAGGTCGGAGCCCGGCTCCTTGCCCAGTTCGAGCTGCGTCGCCGTGATGTCCATGATGTCGTCCGACAGCTGGAAAGCCATCCCCAGTGCGTCGCCGAACTCCTCGAGGATGTCGGTGTGGTCAGGCGTCGCGTCCGAGAGCATGCCTCCCAGCTGGCACGAGGTGGCGATCAGCGAGGCGGTCTTGCGGCGGATGATCTCCAGGTAGTTGCTCTCGGGCTGCTCGACCTTGGCCGAGCTGTCCACCTCACGGATCTGGCCGTCGCACAGGATGGCGATGGTGCGGGCCAGGAGCCGGCACACGTCCGCTCCCAGCTCGGTCGAGATCTCCGACGCGCGCGCGAACAGGAAGTCGCCCGAGAGGATGGCCACGGTGTTGTCCCAGCGCATGTTCGCTGACGGGGCCCCGCGGCGGGCATCCGCCTCGTCGATCACGTCGTCGTGGTACAGCGTGGCCAGGTGCACGAGCTCGATCGAGACGGAGCCCCCGATCAGCCGGGGGTCGGTCGGGTCGCCGAAGTAGCCGGCGAGCAGGACGAGCATGGCGCGGAACCGCTTGCCTCCCGCCGCGATCAGGTACGACGACGTCTCGGAGAGCAGGCCGGACGACTCGACCCGGACGGACTTCTCCAGCGCCTGCTCGACGCGGTCCAGCCGGAGGCGGATGTCCGCCTCCAGGGCCGCGTCCGGCGGCTCCAGTCCCGGGATCACCCTTCGGCTCATCGATTCACCACCTGAGGATCGAGGCGCTCTCCAGGATCCCCACGATGAGGCCGGGGAAGACGCCGAGGACCAGCGTGAGGATAGCCGGGATCGCGATCGCGACCCGGGGAAGGAGGGAGCGATCCTCCTCGAAGCTCCCCTGCGGCTCCCGCATGTACATCAGGACGATCACCCGCAGGTAGAAGAACGCCGCGACCACGCTCGACACGACGCCGATCACGGCGAGGGACGTGTGTCCGGCGCCGATCGCCGAGCTGAACACCCCCACCTTCGCCACGAACCCGACCGTTGGCGGGATGCCGGCGAGCGACAGGAGGAACAGGGTCATGAGCCCGGCGAGCAGCGGGCTCCGCTTCGACAGACCCGCATACGACGTCAGGGACGTCTGCTCCTCGCCGCGAGCCGAGACCAGCATCACCACCCCGAACGCCCCCAAGGTCATGAGGGCGTACGACACCAGGTAGAACATGGCCGAGCGGATGCCGGTCTGGTTCGCCGAGGTCAGGCCGGTGAGGATGAACCCGGCGTGCGCGATGCTGGAGTAGGCCAGCATGCGCTTGATGTCGGACTGCGCGATCGCCAGCACGCTGCCGACGATCACCGACGCCGCGGCCAGGACCCAGACGACCGGCGTCCAGTCCCAGGTCAGCGGCTGGAACGCCACGTCCAGCACCCGGATCAGCGCCAGGAACGCCGCGACCTTCGTGGCCGCCGACATGAACGCCGTCACCGGGGTGGGAGCGCCCTGGTACACATCCGGTGTCCATTGGTGGAACGGCACCGCCGACACCTTGAACCCGAACCCGATCGCCAGGAACGCGAACGCGAGCAACGCCAGGCCTTGGTTGCCGGTCTGGCCCGCCAGCGTGTTCGCGATCGCGGTGATGCTGGTCGTGCCCGTTGCCCCGTAGGCCCAGGCGACGCCGAACAGGAAGAACGCGGAGGAGAACGCGCCCAGCAGGAAGTACTTCATGGCCGCCTCGTTCGAGGCCCGGCGTCCGGTGATCCCGGTGAGGACGTAGAGGGAGAGGGAGAGGATCTCGAGGGCCAGGAACACCAGGATCAGGTCCGCCGCGGCCGTGATCAGGGTCATGCCGGCGGTGGCGAACAGCACCAACGGGTAGTACTCACCGCGATAGGCGTCGCCGGACCGCGCGAAGTAGTGCGTGCCCAGTAAGAGGCCGGTGGCGGCGATCCCGAACAGGAGGAGGCGCGAGACCACGGAGAAGCGGTCGACGGAGACCATCTCCCCCATCACGGTGCCGGTTCCGGCCCAGTGCCACAGCGGGAACGTCGCCAGGGCCGCCGCGATCAGGCCGGCGAACGCGACCGCCAGGTGCCACAGGCGCTCGGACCGGGGAGCGAGCGCCTCGTAGAGCAGGCCGATGATCGCTGCACCGCACAGGATCAGCTCGGGGAGGATCGGCGCGAACTCGAGCTCGGGGGTCGGGATCACGGCTCGGTTCCGTTCGCCTGCACGACGGCCGCAACGTCGACGTCGGTAGCGTGATCCGGGTCGACGTGCGCGACGACCGCCTTCGCCGTGGGATCGATGCGATCCGTCAGGAGTTTGGGGAACACCCCGAAGACCAGCACCAGCACGAGGACCGGCGCCAGGACCAGCACCTCGCGGAGGTTCACGTCGGGGAGGTGGCGGTGCTCATCATGGATCGGCCCGTACGCCAGCCGCTGGTAGGACCAGAGCAGGTAGATGGCAGCCAGGACCACCGCGACCGCCGCCAACGCGCCGAACCAGTGGTTCACGGCGAACGCTCCCAGGATCACCAGGAACTCGCCGACGAAGTTGTTGAGGCCGGGAAGCCCGACGGACGAGAAGACCGCGAACAGGAACGCGCCGGTGAGCCATGGCATGACCGCCGCGAGGCCGCCCATCTTGCCCAGGTCACGGGTATGCGTTCGTTCGTACACCATCCCGACCAGGAGGAAGAGCGCCCCCGTCGAAAGGCCGTGGTTCACCATCTGGAGGATGCCGCCGGTCACGCCCTGGTTCGTGAACGCGAAGATCCCCAGGACCACGAACCCGAGGTGCGACACCGAGGAGTAGGCCACCAGCCGTTTGATATCGGTCTGGATCAAGGCGACCACCGCGCCGTAGATGATCCCGACGACCGCCAGGATCGAGATCGCCGGTGCGAAGTCCTTGGAGGCCTCGGGGAACAGGAGCAGGTTGAACCGGATCAGCCCGTACGCCCCGACCTTCAGCAAGACGCCCGCCAGCAGGACGGATCCGGCCGTCGGCGCCTCCGTGTGAGCGTCGGGCAACCAGGTGTGGAACGGGAACAGCGGAACCTTGACCGCGAAGGCGATGAAGAACGCGAGGAAGAGCCAGCGCGCGGTGCTCGCCGGGAGCGCGCCCGCGGTGGAGAGCAGGCGTTCGATGTCGAACGTGCCGCCGCCGAGCGACTCGGCAGACCGCGCGTACAGGAACAGGATGCCCACCAACAGGAACGCGGAGCCCGCCATCGTGTAGAGGAAGAACTTGACGGCCGCGTAGATCCGTCGCTCGCCCCCCCATCCGCCGATGATCAGGTACATCGGGACGAGCAGTGCCTCGAAGAACACGAAGAAGAGCAGCAGGTCGAGCGCCACGAACGAACCGAGCACCGCCGTCTCCAGCACCAACATCGACGCCATGAACAGCCGGACGTTCTTCTCGACCCTCCAGGACGCCAGCACGGACAGCGGGAACAGGAAGGTCGTGAGGAGCAGCATCCAGAGGCTGACCCCGTCGATACCGACCAGGTACTGCAACCCGATGCCCTTCACCCACGTGGCGCGCTCCACGAGTTGGAACCCGGTGTCGGCACGTTCGAACTTGCCGAGGACCGCCAGCGACACGATGAACGTGATCACCGTGGCGAGCATGGCGAGCGACCGGGCCGAGTTGTCGGGCGCGCTCCGCCACAGGATCAAGGCGACGGCGCCCACCAGGGCAGGAACGTGACGATCGTCAGCAGGTGGTCGGTCACAGCCGGAACCCCACGTAGACGAGCAGTCCGATCGCGCCGGCCAGGAACGCGAGCGCGTACGTGCGGACGAGGCCGGTCTGCAGCCGACGTCCGCTGCGGGCGAGACGCCGCGTGACGCCGCGCCGATCCCGTTCACGACGCCGTCGAGGACCCGCGCGTCGAAGACGTACGCGAACCACGCGGCCACGGCCTTCCCGGGCGTGACCAGGAGCGCCGAGTAGTAGTTGTCGATGTACCACCCGTGCTCCAGGACGCGCTGGGCGGGCTGCATCCGCACGCGGAGCGCGAGCCAGTCGATCTTCCCGGACCCGTAGACGAACCACGCGATGAACAGTCCGGTCACGACCATCGCGAGTGCGATCCCGACGAGCAACGGTTTGGCGATGACCGGCGTGCACCCTCGGGCACCGCCCGACGACGGGCTCCACGAACGGCGAGAGCAGACGCCTCGGTCGACGTGATCCAGGAGGCCCGCCACGGCCGCCCCGATCGCGAGCAGACGAGCGGGACCGTCATGACGGCCGGGCGACTCGTGCGCGTGCTCGGCCTCCTCCGACCGGCGCCGGCCGAAGAACGTGAGGAACACCAGCCGGCCGATGTACAACGCGGAGATCGAGCGCGCCGACCGACCCGAGGACGTACAGCCACGGCCGGACCCGTGTTGTTCGCCACCTCGAGGATCTCGTCCTTGGCGAAGAAGCCGGACAACGGGAAGACGCCGGCGAGCGCCAGCGCGCCGAGGATGAACGTCACCCCGTGACCGGCATCTTCCGGAGCAGGCCGCCCATCCGTTTCATGTCCGTCTCGTCGTGCATGCCGTGCATCACCGAGCCGGCGCCCAGGAACATCAGCGCCTTGTAGAACGCGTGCGCGACCAGCATGAAGAGCGCGATCGAGTACGCCCGCATCCCGGCCGCCAGGAACATGAAGCCGAGCTGGCTGACGTGGAATACGCCAGGACGCGCTTGATGTCGTCCTGGCCGAACGCGCACGTGCCCGCGAACAGCATCGTGACGACCCCGTGATCGAGCACGACGGTGAGCGCGACGCCCGAGATCTCGAAGATCACGTGCATCCGCAGCACCAGGTACACGCCGGCGGTCACCATCGTCGCCGCGTGGATCAGCGCCGAGACGGGCGTGGGGCCCGCCATGGCGTCGGGCAGCCAGACGTGCAGCGGCACCTGCGCGGACTTGCCGACCGCGCCGGCGAACAGCAGCAGCGCGATCGCGGTCGCGGCCGCCCTTCGTCAGCGTGCTCCGGCGGCGGCGCCGAAGATCACCGTGAAGTCGAGCGTTCCGAACTTCACGACGATCAGGGCGAGGCCGATGAGCATCGCGGTGTCGCCGATCCTGGTCGTGACGAACGCCTTCTTCGCCGCGTTCGCGTTCTCCGTCTTCTCGAACCAGAACCCGATCAGCAGGTACGAGCAGAGCCCGACGCCCTCCCAGCCCAGGTAGAGGAGGAGCAGGTTGTCGCCGAGGACCAGCACCAGCATGAAGAAGACGAACAGGTTCAGGTACGCGAAGAACCGGCCGAACCGGGGGTCGCCGTGCATGTAGCCGATCGCGTAGACGTGGATCAACGAACCGATCCCCGTCACCACCAGGATCATCACGGCCGACAGCGCGTCGAGCCGCAGGTCCGCGCCGACCGAGAACGAGCCGACCCGGATCCATTCGAACAGATGCTGCGTGTGGACCCGCTCCTCGGCGCCCAGCGCGACCAGGCTCCCGACGACGGCGATCGAGACGACGAACGATGCGACGACGAGCGCGGTCGCCAGGACGCCGGCCGACCTGCCCAGTCGCTTTCCGACGAAGAGGTCGATCGCCGCACCGACCAGCGGCAGCGCCGGTATCAGCCAGAGCGACCCGCTCGCGCTCATCCGCGCAGGGCCTCGGCGTCGTCGACGTTGACCGAGCGGATCCGCCGGTAGACGGACACGATGATCGCGAGGCCGACCACGACCTCGGCGGCCGCGACGACCATGGAGAAGAACGCCAGGACCTGGCCGTCCAGGCTGTTGTGCATCCGGGAGAACGCGACGAGCGTCAGGTTCACGGCGTTCAGCTGCAGCTCGACCGACATGAAGATGATCAGCGCGTTCTTCCGCACCAGCACGCCGACGGTGCCGATCGCGAACAGGATCGACGAGAGCACCAGGAAGTACGCGATGGGGACGCTCATGCCGACCGGCCCCGCCGCGCCCGGGGCTCGAGCGCGGCGTTGTGCGCTTCCATCTCGGCCTGCGTGATCGGCGCGCGCCTTCCGCTGCGCCAGCACCATCGCCGCGATCGCCGCGATGATCAGCAGGATCGACGTCACCTCGAACGGGAAGAAGTACTTGCTGAACAGCACCCTGGCGAGCGCCGCGTGTTGCCGCCTTCGTTGACGGCATCGAACCCGATCGGGCACGTGGCGCTGAGAAGCCGATCGCCGCGCGGACCGCGAAGAAGACCTCGAGCGACGAACGCCACGCCCAGCAGCGATCGCGAGCGGCCGCTGCGCGATCAGCCGGCGTTCGCGGAGATCCTCGCGACCGTCGACGCCCAGCAGCATGATCACGAACAGGAACAGCACCATGATGGCGCCCGCGTACACGATGATCTGGACCGCGAACAGGAACGGGGCGCCGAGGACCAGGTAGAAGATCGCCAGGCAGAAGAAGTTCACGATGAGGAACAGCGCCGCGTGCACGGCGTTGCGCATCAGGAGCATCCCGATGCGCGCTCGCGACCGAGATCGGCGCGAACACCCAGAACAGGATGAGGTCCGCCTGCACTACCGGCCCTCCCGGTCCACCGGGTCCGAGCCGAGCTCGGGCGGCGGCTGCAGCAGTTGCTCCTTCGTCCAGATGGCGTCCTCGCGGGTCGTGAACGCGAGGTCGTAGTAGCTCGTCAGCGTCAGCGCGCGGGTCGGACACGCCTCCACGCAGAGGCCGCACATGATGCATCGGAGGTAGTTGATCTGGTAGTCCTTCGCGTAGCGCTCGCCCGGGGACGTCGGGCTCCTCGGGGTCGTTGTCGGCGCCCTCCACCCAGATGGCGTCGGCCGGGCACGCGAACGCGCACAGCTCGCAGCCGATGCACTTCTCCAGGCCGTTCTCGTGCGTGTTGAGCAGGTGGCGTCCGATGTGGGACCGCTCCGGCGACGGCACGATCTCTGTCGGGTATTGCTCGGTGTTGTCGCGGCGGAACGTCTGCTTCCAGACCGTGCCCATGCCCTTGGCCATGGCGATGGCGCCGTCGATGATGCCGCCCGGCTGGCCCTGCGGATCCCGATCAGGCCCGTCGTCGATGTCGGTCATGACGTCACCTCTTCCTTCGGCTTGGACGCGAAGACCGGCGCGATCAGCATCGCCAGCACCAGAACGCCGAGGATGACCGCGGCCCCGGTGAAGAGCTCCTTGCGACTCAGGTGGTCCGGGGCGACGACGACGAAGCCCGTCACGAGCACCCACACCAGGCCGAACGGGATCAGCCGCTTCCAGCCGAAGTTCATCAGTCGGTCGTAGCGCATCCGGGGCAGGGTCCCGCGAACCAGGATGTAGACGTAGATCACGGCCGTGACCTTGAACAGGAACCACAGGAACGGCCAGAGCCACGGGAGGAAGTCGGGCGCCGGACCCCGCCAGCCGCCCAGGAAGAGCGTGACCGCGATCGCCGACACGGTCACGGTGTTGACGTACTCGCCCAGATAGAACATGGCGAACTTGATGCCCGAGTACTCGGTGTGGAACCCGGCGACCAGCTCGGTCTCGGCCTCCGCCAGGTCGAACGGCGGTCGGTTCGTCTCGGCAAGACCGCAGATCAGGTACACGACGAACGCCGGGAACTGCGGGATCACGTTCCAGACCGTGTCCTGCTGCGCGACGATCTCGGACAGCCGCAGGTGGCCCGAGTAGAGCAGGACCGCGACCAGCGACAGGCCCATCGCCACCTCGTACGACACCATCTGCGCGGTCGAGCGGATCGAGCCGAGCAGCGGGTAGTTGGAGCCGCTCGACCAGCCGGCGAGCACCACCGCGTAGACGCCGATCGACGTCATGGCGAGCACCCACAGGACGCCGATGTCGAGGTCCGCGAGCTGGAACGGCACGGTGCGGCCGAACAGCGTGACGGACGTGCCGAACGGGATCACCGCGAACGCCAGGAACGCCGGGAGGATCGCCAGGACAGGCGCGATCGCGTACACCGGCCGGTCGGCGTTCGTCGGAGTGATGCCCTCCTTGAAGAACAGCTTGATGCCGTCGGCGAGCGTCACCAGGATGCCGCGCGGACCGGCGCGCATCGGTCCCTTCCGGGTCTGGAAGTCGGCGATCACCTTGCGCTCCATCCAGACGTAGAGCAGGACGGAGATCAGCAGCGCGAAGAACACCACCAGGACCCGAGCGATCAGCAGGAGCCAGTCGAGCCAGTCCACCTAGGCCTCACCACCCGCGGCTGCGGCGGTCTGCGAACTCGTCCTCGCCGGCCGTCGCCGGTTCGACGTCCGCTGCGATCGAGAACGAACCCTGCAGGATCGTGTTCGCGGCGAACCCGGGCTGGTTGAACGGCACGAACACCGCTCCCTCGACGACGCCGTCGGTCACGTGCACGGGGAGCTCCACCTCCCCGGCCGCGGTGCGGACGATCGCGCGGCCTCCCTCCGATCACGCCTCGCGCCTGGGCGTCGTTCGGGTGGATCTCCAGGAACGGCTCGTCCTCGAGCGCCGCCTTCAGCTCGTCGGCGCGCTCGGAGAGCCGGCCCTCGTCCACGAGCAGCGGGTACGTGAACAACAGGAGCGAACCCTCCGGGATCGACTGCGGGCCAGGCGCGCTCCCGGCGCTGCATGCGCTCGCGCGGCTCGCGCGGAGCCAGCAATCGGCCCATCTCGTCGTGGAGCTCATCGAGCGTCTCGAAGCCCAGGTCGCCACCCGCGGCCAGCGCCAGGCTCGCGAAGATCTCCCAGTCCGGGAGCGCGATGCCCGCCGCGCCGCGGATCGGCCGGATCCGCTGGTTCCGACCCTCCCACGTGGTGACGTGCCCGTCCTTCTCGAGGAACGCGGCGGCCGGCAGGAACGCGTCCGCGAACGGCTCCAGCGTGTCGAGCTCGAGCGACTGCACGATCACGCGATCCACGTTCTGGAGCGCGCGCACGGCGAGCGCCGCGTCGGGGAAGTCGCGGAGCGGATCGACGCCGACCAGGAACAGCACGTCGATCTCGCGATCGGCGCACGCCTGCAGGATGCCCCGGGCAGTCCCGGCCCATCGTCGCCGACGATGATCGGCCCCCAGAGCGTCTCGACCTCCGTCCGATCCTCCGGCGATCGCCGAACCGCCGGCCGCCGGGCAGGAGCGCGGGATGCACGCCCGCGACGAGCGCCCCTCGATCGTTGGCGCGGCGCGTGACGTACGCGAACCGCGCTCCGGTCACGCCGGCGAGCTCGGCGACGCCCCACGCCTGGTTCCCACCGTCGGCCAGCCGGGGACCGGCGAGCATCACGCCGTCGGCTCCCGCGGCGCGGAACGCCTCGTCGATGTCCGGGCGCCGCCGGAGGACGACGTCCTGCTCCTCGCCGGGGCGGCACAGGATGTGCTCCGCGACGTCCCAGAGGCGGGTGCGTCGCGGATGCAGGACGTAGATCTTCGCCCCGCGCCGGGCGGCCTTGCGCAGGCGCAGGTGCAGGATCGGCACCTCCTGCTCCGCGTCCAGCCCGGCGACCAGGATGACCTTCGCGCGCTCGATGTCGTCGTACGTGACCGACTCCTCACGCGTGGCGCGGGCCGCCACCATCTCCTCCACGAGCCAGGGGGCGCCACCGTCGCGCCGATGGTCCAGGTCGTTCGTGCCGAAGACCGTCCGCGCGAGCTTGGACATGGCGTAGTAGTCCTCGTCCATCAGGCGCCCGCCGGTCAGGAACGCGACGCGCTTGCCGGCACACCATCCGGCGATCACGGTCAGCACCTCGCCGAAGGACGCCGGCTCCAGCCCCCGGTCGCGGATCAGCGGCGTCGTCACCCGCTCGGGCGCGTCGGGGAACCGGAACGCGAACCGGCCCTTGTCGCACAGCCAGGCGTCGTTGACCTCGAGGTTGTCGCGGGCCAGCTGCCGGACGACCTCGCCGCGCCGGATGTCGAGCTTGATGTTGCAGCCGGCGCTGCAATGGGGACACACGGTGTCCACCGACGACAGGTCGAACGGCCGCGCCACGAACCGGTACGGCGTGGCGGTGAGCGCGCCGACCGGGCAGATCTGGATCGGTGTTGCCGCTGAACGGGGAGCGGAAGTCCTCGCCCGGCGCGATCGCGACCTGCTCCGCGGCGCCGCGATCGAACAGCTCGATGAACCGGTCGCCCGAGATCTGGTCGCAGAACCGCGTGCACCGGGCGCACAGGACGCACCGCTCGCGGTCCAGCGCGACGAGCGGCGAGAGCGCGAGCGGCTTCGGGTACGTCCGCTTCGCCTCGATGTAGCGGCTCTCCCCCGGCCCGAACGCCAGCGCCTGGTCCTGCAGCGGGCACTCGCCGCCGCGGTCGCAGATCGGACAGTCGAGCGGGTGGTTGAGCAGCAGGAACTCGAGGTTCGCCACCTGCGCGTCCTCGACCTGGGGGCTGGTGTTCTGCGTCATCACGACCATGCCCGGCGCGACGGTCGTGGTGCACGACGTGAAGCAGCTTGCGCTGGCCCTCGATCTCCACGTAGCACTGACGGCAGGCGCCGACCGGCTCCAGCAACGGGTGGTCGCAGAACCGCGGGATCTCGATGCCGAGCTGCTCGGCCGCGCGGATGATCAGCGTCGCCGGCGGGGACGGTGACCTCCTTGCCGTCGATCGTGAGCGTCACCATCGGCGCGCTCACGAGGCGGCCACCTCGACCGCTGCCGGTTCCGGCGCGAGCGGGCAGCGGCCCAGCTCGACGTGCGCCTCGTACTCGTCCATGAAGTACTGCAGCGTGGACGAGATCGGGCGACACGGCGCCGTCGGCCAGCGCGCAGAACGCGCGGAACAGGATGTTGCCGCCGACCTCCGACAGCAGCGGCATGTCCTCGGGGCGTCCGTAGCCGTCCTCGATGCGGCCCAGGACCCGCTCGGCCCACCACGTGCCCTCGCGGCACGGCGTGCACTTGCCGCAGGACTCGTGCGCGTAGAACTCGAGCAGCCGGCGCGCGGCCTCGACGATGCAGTCCGTCTGATCCATGACCATGCACGCCCCGGTACCGAGCAGCGAGCCCGCCGCCGCGATCGACTCGAAGTCCAGCCCGACGTCGATGTGCTCGGCGGTGAGCATCGGCGTGGACGAACCGCCGGGGGTCCACGCCTTCAGCTCGCCGCCGTCCGAGCATGCCGCCCGCGTAGTCCTCGAGCAGCACGCGGAACGGCGTGCCGAGCGGTAGCTCGTAGTTGCCGGGGCGCTCGACCTTGCCGGAGATCGTGAACATCTTCGTCCCGGGCGACTTCTCGGTGCCCTGGCTCTTGAACCACTCGGCGCCCCGCTTGAGGATGTGGGGCACGTTGCAGAGCGTCTCGACGTTGTTGATCACGGTCGGCGACTCGTAGAGACCCTCGACGGCGGGGAACGGCGGACGCAGCCGCGGCTGGCCGCGGAAGCCCTCCAGCGACGACGAGCAGCGCCGTCTCCTCGCCGCAGATGTACGCGCCCGCGCCGCGGTGCAGCACGATGTCGAGGTCGTAGTCGGAGCCCAGGATGCCCTCGCCCGCATAGCCGTTCGCGTAGAGCTCCGCGATCGCGCGCTGCACGACCGTGCCCGGCCACAGGAACTCGCCACGGCAGTACACGAACACCGTGTGGCAGCGGATCGCGTACGCCGCGATCATCGCGCCCTCCAGCATCTGGTGCGGTTCGCGCTCCATCAGCTCGCGGTTGTTGCACGTCCCCGGCTCCGACTCGTCGAAGTTGACGGTGACGTACGTGGGCTTGCCGGTGTCCTGCGGCACGAACGACCACTTCATCCCGGTCGGGAACCCGGCGCCGCCTCGACCGCGGAGCCCGGAGTCCTTCACCGCCGCGATCACGTCGTTCGGCGACATCGCCAGCGCCGCGCGGAGCCCCGCGTAGCCGCCCTTCGCCTCGTAGCCGTCGAGCGACCGGACGCTGTCGTCGCCCCAGTTCGCGGTGATGACGCGCTCGAACTCCAGGGTCACGCGTCCACCTCCTGCTGTGGAGGCAGCCCGGCGAGCAGCGCGCGAGGCCGCGCGGAAGTCGCGCATCGGCTCGCCGCGCGACGGAGCCGGGACCTCGCCGGCCCGCAGCGATCGCGATCAGCTCGCGCATGCGCTCCGGCGTCACGTCGTCGTGGTACACGAAGTCGATCGAGACGACGGGAGCCTTCTCGCACGCGCCGAGGCACTCTTCCTCGTGCAGCGTGATGACCTCGTCCTCGGACAGCTCCTGGCCGTGCGGGATGCCCGCCGCTTCCCGCGCGGTGTCGAACACGGCGTTGGCCCCTCGCAGCGCGCACGACAGGTTGGTGCAGACCGACACCACGTGGCGGCCGGTCGGGCGGAGCCGGAGCATCGTGTAGAAGCTCGCAACGGCCTCGACCTCAGCCGTCGTCACCCCCAGGAGCTCCGCCACCTCCTGCAGTCCGTCGCGCGTCACGCGACCCTCGATCGATTGTGCGAGGTAGAGCAGCGGCATCACCGCAGAGCGCTCGCGGCCGACCGGGTAGCGCGCGATGATCGTTCGCGCCTCTCCGAGCGTGGCGCCGTCGAAGATGGTCATCAGCGGTCCACGCCCCCCATCACGGGGTCGATGCTCGCGATCGCGGCGATCGCGTCGGCGATCAGGTAGCCCTCGACCATGGTCGCCGTCGCCTGCAGGTTGACGAACGACGGATCGCGGATCTTGACCCGGTACGGCCGGTGCTCGCCGTCGGAGACCACGTAGAAGCCGAGCTCCCCGCGCGGCGACTCCACCGCCTGATAGACCTCGCCCGGCGGCACCTCCACGCCCTGCGTCACCATCTTGAAGTGGTGGATCAGCGCCTCCATCGACTCCTCCATGATGTGGCGCACGTACGCCGTCGGAGTTGCCGATCCCGTCGGGGCCGACCTCGAGCTGCGCCGGCCAGCGGACCTTCGGGTCCTCGACCATCACCGGCCCCGGCTCTTCGAGCCGCTCGAGGCACTGCTCGACGATGCGCATCGACTGCCGCATCTCGTCCAGGCGGATGATGTAGCGCGCGTAGGCATCGGCCTCGGACCGGATCGGGACGTCGAAGTCGTACGTCTCGTACCCGCCGTACGGCATGTCCTTGCGCAGGTCCGCAGCGACGCCGGCCGCGCGCAGCATCGGCCCGGTCACGCCGAACGAGAGGGCGTCCTCGGCCGAGAGGATGCCGACGCCGCGGTTGCGCTCGATCCAGATCGGGTTCTCGGAGAGCAGCGACTCGAACTCGTCGATCCGGCCGGGCATCACCCGCAGGAACTCGCGGATCTTGTCCATGCCCTCCTCGTGGATGTCCATGATCACGCCGCCGATCCGGATGTACGCGTGGTTCATCCGCAGACCGGTCACGGACTCGAACACGTCCATCAGGACCTCGCGCTCGCGGAAGCCGTAGAGCATGACGCTCACGGCACCCAGCTCCAGTCCTCCCGTCGCCAGCCACACCAGGTGCGATGAGATGCGGTTGAGCTCGCAGAACAGGACGCGGATCACCTGCGCGCGGACCGGCGCCTCGATCCCCAACAGGCGCTCGACCGCCAGGCAGTACCCCAGCTCGTTGAAGAACGGCGACAGGTAGTCGGCGCGCGTGACGTACGTGATGCCCTGCATCCAGGTGCGGTACTCGGTGTTCTTCTCGATGCCGGTGTGCAGGTAGCCGATGATCGGCTTGCACGTGACGACGGTCTCGCCGTCGAGCTCCAAGCAGCAGCCGCAACACGCCGTGCGTCGACGGGTGCTGCGGGCCCATGTTGATGATCATGGTCTCCTGCCGGATCTCTCCGGAGGAGTCGCGGAGCGGGGCGTCGGTCGGCGTTCCCGGCATCGTGCTAGGTCGTCATGCGTTGGTCGACGGGCGGGATGGATGCGCCGTGGTACCGGGTGTTCACGCCTCCCAACTCCTCGTCCTTGCGGAGCGGGAACCCCTCCCAGTCGTCCGGCAGGAGGATCCGCGTCAGGTCCGGATGGCCGTCGAACACGATCCCGTAGAAGTCGAAGACTTCGCGCTCGTGCCAGTTCGCGGTGGGGAACAACGACGTCACCGACGGCACGTGCGGATCGGACAGCGGCACGCCCACCTTCACCCGGACCCGGTGGTTCGCCGACATCGAGCGGAGCTCGTACGCCACCCAGAAGCGCGGGTCCTGGTTCGGCCAGTCGGTGGCGGTGAGGCTCGAGAGGAAGTCGAACGACAGGTCGGCGTCGTCGCGGAGCGTGGACAGCGCCTGATGGAGGTCGTCACGTCCGACGATCGCGGTGACCTCCTCACGGGCGACGAGCACATCGGTGAAGTGGCCGCGCAGGCGTTCCGCCAACTCGGTCGCGATCACTTGAACGTCTCCGACGTCCGCACCTTCTCCTGGAGCTTCAGGATCCCGTGCATCAGCATCTCGGGCTTGGGCGGGCATCCGGGGACGTAGACGTCGACCGGGACGATCGTGTCCACGCCCTGGACGATCGCGTAGTTCGTGAACATGCCGCCGGCGGACGCACAGACGCCCATCGAGATGACCCACCGAGGCTCGGGCATCTGGTCGTAGATCCGGCGGAGCACCGGCGCCATCTTCTGCGAGACCCGGCCGGCCACGATCATCAGGTCGGCCTGGCGCGGCGAGCCACGGAACAGCTCCATCCCCCAGCGCGACAGGTCGTACTGGCCGGCGCCGGTCGACATCATCTCGATCGCGCAGCACGCGAGGCCGAACGTCGCCGGCCACATCGACTGCTTCCGAGCCCATCCCACCGCGCGATCCAGGGTGGTCAGCAGGACGCCCCGTTCGACCTCTTCCTCGATCTCCTCGGGCGTCGAGCCCAGGTGGATGCCCTCCAGGCGCTCAACGGGCACCGACGACCTCCAAGGGCGGCTCCGACGTCGACGAGCCCGGCCTCTTCCTCGACCGGCGTCACGACCGACCAGTCGAGACCGCCCTTGCGCCACACGTACACGTAGGCGACGAAGACGAGCGCGATGAACACGGCCATCTCGCCCAGGCCGAACAACCCGAGGTCGCGGAACGCGACGGCCCACGGGAAGAGGAAGATCGTCTCGATGTCGAAGATGATGAAGAGCATCGCGACGACGTAGAACTTGACCGAGAACTTCTCGCCGCCGGGCAGGCGGACCGGGTCGTTGCCGCACTCGTACGCCGAGAGCTTCACCGGGTTCGGATGGTGGGGCCGAAGCGTGGACGATGCCGTCAGCGAGGCGACCGCGAACACCAGGGCGAGGATGGCGAGGAGCAGGATCGGGAGGTACGCGATCAGCACGGGCGGCATCCTACTTCCGCGTTCACGAGCGCGCCCTCGCGACCTGCTCTAACACGTAGAAGAGGCGGTCCTGCGCGTCGCCGTCGCGCCCGTCGCTCAGGTTCCCCATCACCCGCAGCGCGAAGTTCATGACCAGCGGGCGCGGCAGCATGAACCGGGTGGCCAGGCCCATGATGGTCGGCTTGCCTACCGCACGAGCGAACCCGCGCCCGATCGTGAAGTACGGGCCGTAGCGCTGACGCAGCGCGTTCGGATACATCATCGTCAAGCCGGGCCGGTGCTGCACCAACGCCTCGTGCACCAGGTCCGCCGCCATCTCCCCCGTCTCCATCGCGTACGCGATGCCTTCGCCGTTGAACGGGTTCACGGCACCGGCGGCATCGCCGACCAGCAGCATGCCCGGCACGGCCTGCGGCGAACGGTTGAAGCTCATGGGGAGCGGCCCGGAGAGCAGGCGCCCCTCGGCCGTCTCCTCCGAGACGCCGAACGAGGGCGGCAGCATCGTCGCGAACGCGTTGAACAGGCGCTGCGCCGAGACGTCCTTGAAGTTCTTGAACGTGTTCAGCAGGCCGGCGCCGAGGTTGATCGTGCCGCCCGCCACCGGGAACAGCCATCCGTATCCCGGGAGCAGGAGGTCGCCCTCCCACAGGTCGAGCCACGACTCGAGCCAGGGACCGGGGTGGTAGTCCGTGCGGTAGTAGCGACGCGCGGCGATACCGAGCGGGCGGCTCTCGTCGCGCGTGATGCCGGCAGGCTTGCCGAAGCGGGACGCGGCGCCGTCCGACGCGACCACGAAGCGCGCGCGGATCTCCGTCGGCTCCGCGTCCTTCTCCTCCGCGGGCCGGATCGTCGCTCCACGGACCCAGCCGTCGCTGATGAGCGGCGCGAGCGCCTCGGTCCGCTCCATCAGCCGGGCACCGGCCTTCTGCGCGCGCTGCACCAACAGCGCGTCGAAGTCGTGGCGCGTCCGAACCAGGCCGTAGTCGGGGAACGTTCGCAGGTGCGGGAACGGCAGCTCGATCATGGCCTCACGCGAATGGACCCGGAGACCCTTGACCCGTTCGAACCCCGGCTCGCTGGGGTCGACACCCATCTTGAGGAGCGCGGCCACGCCGCGAGGTGTCAGTCCGTCGCCGCACACCTTCTCCCGAGGGAACGCCGAGCGTTCGACGATGGTCACGTCGATGCCGTGACGCGCGAGGTGATACGCGGTCGCGGACCCACCGGGGCCCGCACCCACGACCAGGACGTCCGTCTCCAACCGGCTCACGCGGTCCCCCTCGGCGAGCTTGTGAAAGACTTCACAAGGTCAGGCTACCGGCATGTGAAGGGCTTCACAAAGCAGCCTACGCCGCTCCCGTCGTCAGGCCAAACCCGGGGCGTTCCCTCAACCCGTCCGGTGGTCCCATGCGTCGGCGTTCGCCACCTTGACCCGGAGGAACCCGAGGCTCGGCACCGTCCTCGTCAGCCGCTCGAACCCGTCGCCGGCGAACATCGACCGGTACTTCTCGTGCCAGGCCGACATCACGCCGCGGAGGTCGGGGTGCTCGGCGGAGACCGCATCGGCCGCGCCGTCCACGCGGACGCCCGTGAGCTCCGTCCAGTCACGACCTCGGTCGACGACCACCGAGACCCGCGGGTCCCGGAGCACGTTCTCCCAGGTGGCGTCGCCGCGTCGGGTCGCGACGAACAGCCCGTCCTCCATCCAGACGAACCACCGCGGCGCGACGTGGGGCGCCCCGCTCGGATCCAGCGTCGAGACGTGGCAGCCGAGCACGTCCCGGAACGCGCGCCGGAGGAACTCGAGGTCCCCCGTCATCCGGCCGCCACCAGGTCGGCGAGCGCGGAGAGCGCCCGGACGGCATCCGGGTCGAGCCCGGGAGCGTCGAGCGCCGCTCGGGCGTCCGCGATCAGATCTGCGACCCGCCCGGGGACGGGCGTCGCGTCGCCGTCGCGCTCGTCGTCGAGCACCTGGAAGGCCAAACCGAGTGGCGCGCCGTACGCGCGCAGCGTGCCGGTGACGGACACGTCTGCCTCCGCGAACGCGGCACCGATCAGCAGCGGCCCGTCCACGGTGTAGGACCCGCCCCGCAGCCTGGCGGCGAGCGCCGAGCCGGTGGCGGCGCCCGAGACGTCGAGCGCCTGGCCCAGCGCCATGTCCGTCCGCATGCGGTGATAGCGGTCGAGCGCGGCGACCAACGGCACGGTCCCGAACCCCGACTCCAGCAGGAGCCGGTCGGCGAGCACGGCGGCGAGGTCGCCGGCGAGGAGCGCCAGCGATGCGCCCGCCCGCTCCGGATCCGGCGAGCCGCGCCGTCGTGCCTGCTCGGCCAGCTGGACGGCGCTCGAGGGAGCACCACGGCGCTCCGGGCTCCGATCCATCAGGTCGTCGTGGATCAACGCCATCGTGTGGAGCAGCTCGAGGGCCGCCGCGGCTCGTTCGATCGCTCGGCCGTCGACGCCCCCGGCCGCCCGGTACCCCCAGTAGCAGAACGCCGGACGCAGACGCTTGCCGCCGGCCGCGATCAGCCGCATCACCTCGTCGAGCGGGAGCAACCCGTCGGGAGCGCACGGCGACGAGGTCCTCCCGGACACCGGCCAGGAAGTCGTTGAGGGTCTGATCGATGCGGGCTCGAAGCGCCACGAGGTCGGGTGACACCTGCAGCGTGGGATCGACCGACATGGCCATCAGTATCGCAAGCCCCGCTCCGTTCCCCGGCGGATATCATGCAGCCGGGCATGACCCGACTCCCATGAACCGCTTCCAGAAGCTCGCCGTCGCCACCGCCGCCGCGACCGTCGTGCTGTTCGCCGTCGGCGGTCTGGTCCGCGGGACCGGTTCGGGGCTCGGCTGCTCCACGTGGCCCGAGTGCACGCCGGGAACGCTCTTCCCGTCTGGTTCCATCCACTCGCTGATCGAGTTCTCACACCGGTTCCTGGTGTTCGTGGTCTCCATCCTGGTCGTGGCGACCGCCGTGATGGCGTGGCGGCAGTACCGCCACATCCCCTCGCTGGTCTGGCCCGCCACCGCCGCGATCCCGCTGGTCCTGGGCCAGGCGGTCCTGGGCGGCGTCGTGGTGGCCACGGACCTCAACCCGTGGTGGGTCACGGCGCACTTCGCCGTGGCGCTCGCGTTCGTCGCCGACGTGGTCGTCGTGGCCGCCAACGCGTTCTGCGTCGTGAAGCTGCCCGAGAAGCGCGACGTCGACGTGCGTGGCGGGGATCCCGGTTTCGCCGGGCTCACGCTGTTCACGGCCGGCGCGACGGCCGCGCTGCTCCTGGTCGGGACGTACGTTCGAGCTCGATCGGCCGGCCTCGCGTTCACCGATTGGCCGTTGATGGACGGACGACTGGTCCCGGCGCTCGGCGGCGCGGCGACGGCGATGTTCGCGCACCGGGTGCTGGCGGCCGGCGTGTTCCTGCTGGTGCTCTGGGTCGCGATCCGCGCGCGCACGATGGCGTCCCGCTCGAAGGACCTGGTCGTCCTCTCCACGATCGCGCTCGGGCTCTTCCTGGGTCAGATCGTGTCGGGCGCCATGAACGTCTGGTCGCGGCTGCGGCCGTGGGCGGTCGTGCTCCACGTGGCGTCTGTCGGTCCTGATCTGGGCGACGCTCGTCGCGCTGGCGACCGTGTCCAGACGCCTCTCGGCGCACGCGGCATCCCTCCGGACACGTCCGACGGCGACGAGCCGGAGGCGACGCGGAGCCGGCGGGCGGCGCGTCGTGGCGGGACACGATCACGGCGTACGTTCGTCTGACGAAGCCGCGGATCATCGTGCTCCTGCTGATCACCACGGTTCCGGCCATGATCCTTGCCGCACAAGGGATGCCGCCGATCGGACTGATGTTCGCGACGCTGGTCGGCGGCACGATCGCCGCCGGCTCGGCCAACGCGATCAACATGTACCTCGACCGCGACATCGACGAGATCATGCGACGGACGAGAGGCCGGCCGCTGCCGGCGCATACGGTCGAGCCCGACCGCGCCCTCCGGTTCGGATTCGTGCTGGGTGCGTTCTCGTACTTCTTCCTGTCGATCACGGTGAACGTGCTCGCCGCGACGCTGGCGCTCTCGGCGATCGCCTTCTACGTCTTCGTCTACACGATGTGGCTGAAGCGCACCACGACGCAGAACATCGTGATCGGGGGCGCGGCCGGGCGCGGTGCCGGCGTTGGTCGGGTGGGCGGCCGTGACCGGGAGCCTCTCGGCGCCCGCCTGGATCCTGTTCGCGATCATCTTCGTGTGGACCCCGCCGCATTTCTGGGCGCTCTCGATCCGGTTCCAGGGCGACTACGCCGCGGCCGGCGTCCCGATGCTGCCGGTCGTGAAGGGCGAGGACGAGACCCGTCGGCAGATCTTCCTGTACTCGCTCGTGCTGTTCGGCACGACGCTCCTGCTGTATCCGATCGGCGGGATGGGGCCGATCTACCTCTCCACGGCGATCGTCCTGGGCGGCGTCTTCGTCTACCGCGCGCTGCGCTTGTGGCGCGAGCCCGACGCCGACCGCGCCTGGGGCGTCTTCACGTACTCGATCGTCTATCTGGCCGCCGCTCTTCGGTTCGGTCGCCCTGGACGCCTTGGTCCCGCTCAGCCGCTGAGCGCGATCAGACGCGGGCAGCGCCAGCACGCTCGTCGATGAGCTCCCGGAGCTGTCGCGCGTCCGTCTGGCCGTAGACCGCCCAGCGGATCGTGCCGTCAGCGGTCGATCACGTAGGTGTCGGGCAGCCCGAAGAACGCGAAGTCGTCGGCCCACGCGCCCGGCTCGTCCACGATGCTCGGGTACGGGACGTCGAATTCCTCGACCCACGCCCGCGCCTTGGCGGTGTCGTCCCGTTCGTCGACGCCCAGGAACTCGACCCCCTGAGCGCGGTAGTCGTTCGCCGAGCTCCACCAGCTCGGGCTGCTCGTCCCGACAGGGATCGCACCAGGTCGCCCAGAAGTTCACGACCACCACGATGCCGCGGAGGTCGGCGAGCGCCGCCGTGCCGCCCTTGCACGGTCTCGCCGGCCAACGCGGGCGCGGGCTCGTTCATCGCCTGGCGCCGAGCGGGTCCTCGGCGTCGCCCGCGCCTCCGCCCGTGCAGGCGGTCGCGAGCACGAGACGAAGAGGGCCGCCGTCGGCGGAACGCGTCGGCGAGCCATGTCGACCACGCTAACAGGGGGTGCGCGAAGGACTCAGCCGGAGGGACCGTCGGTGGCGCCGGTCGCTTCCGGGCGGCGATTCGCCGCCCCGCCCTGCCGTCCGGTCCCGCACCCACCACCACGTCGCCGGCCATCGTCGGATGGACGTCGCAGTGGAAGTAGTACGTCCCGGGCTCGAGCGCCGGGATCTCGTAGTCCCGGGTGTCGATCCCGGCGAACTGCTCACCCTGGAACAGGTTCTCGGACAGCGAGTCGTCGACGTAGATGGCGATGTTGTGCAGCACGCCGGCGTCTTCGTTGTCGAACGTGAGGGTGCTCGGTCGGCCGGGGGGCAGATCGATCTCCTCCGTGTCGAACGCCAGGGCCTGGGCGATCACGGTGGGGCCGCCACCGCCCTCACCGCCGCCCTCCCTCGCCCTCGCGGACTCGATCGTTCCGATCATCGTCGTCGGATGCACCTCGCAGTGGAAGAAGAACGACCCGGCCGGCAGCGGCGGCACGGGGTAGACGACTGTCGACCACGCCCGCCACCAACTCGCCGGAGAAGAGCGGAGCCGCGTCGGGGCTGTCGGCGGGATCCTCTTCGAAGATCACGACGTTGTGCTGGATGCCGGGGTCCTGGTTCTTGAAGTCGAGCTCGATCGGCTCGTTCGCCACGACCGAGAGTGTCGTCGGGTCGAAGCCCGTGGTCGCCGCGCCCTCGGGCGCCGCCAACGTCACGACCTGCGCCTCGCCGCCCTCATCCTTCGCCCGTGCCGATCGCCACGATGGCGATCCCGCCGGAGAGCATCGCGACGCCGCCCACGACGCCGATCATCGCGAAGAGCGTGCTGTTGGACAGCCGCTCCCGCGTCGCCACGATCGTCGCCACCACCATGATCGCCACGGCCACGACCAAGGCGAGCACGGTCGCCGCCGACGCCGTGACCGACAGGAGGACGCGTGAGAACCCGAAGAGCACGAGGCCGATGATCACGAACGTGCCGACCGGGATCGCGATCGGCAGCAGGAGCCCTTGGCGGCGTCTCCGGGTGCGGCTCCGCGGGCGGCGGCGGCGGCGCCTGCTCCTTCGTCATCTGTTCGGTCATCGGGTCAGCTCCACACGGATGTCGCGTTCGACGTCACGGTACCGGGACGCGTCCCAGCCTTCCTCGCCGTGCTCCTGGCGGAACCAACGGAAGAAGATCGCGGTGATGAACACCCACAGGATGGCCCCGCCGATCAGCTTCATGATCAGCCCGGCCAGGAGCTGGTCGGACAACGCGTCGACCCCCCAGATCCGCGGGAACGTGCCGTACACCGGGTACAGCAGGTGGTCGCCGAACGTCAGGAACGACGCCGGGATCGTCGGGGCGAGCGACTGGACGAACAGGTAGAGCATCTGACCGGGCGCCGGGAGCGCCGGGTACTCGGGCAGGGGCGACATGACCGGCCACCACATCACCAGCGCGCTCGACACCAGCAGCACGTGCAGGCCGAAGTGCGCCCACTCCGAGCTGACGGACAGGTGCGACCACCGCGGGCCAGTGCACGAACAGCAGGACGGAGTTGAAGACGATGAGCGCAACGAGCGGGCGCGTCATGAACCCGAACACCGTGGCGACCGGCCGGGAGCGCACGAGGCGCCGCAGGAGCCACGGCGGCATCCCCGCGATCAGCAGGGCCGGCGCGATCAGCGTGAACAGCATGTGCTGCACCATGTGCTGGTGATACAGGTAGCGTTCGGCCAGGTCGTGGATCGGCCAGTCGGCGCCGACCCACAGCACGGCCATGCCGGCGAGGAAGAACCGGGTCTTCCGTGCTGTCGACGGCTTCTCCGCTCTCCCGCGCATGGCGCCGTCCCGCGATCAGGTAGGCGGCGACGATCGAGCCGAAGAGGAGCCAGACGTCGGGATGCGGGTGCCAGGCGGGCAGCGTCATGGCGTCAGTTCTGGAAGACCTGGAACGAGATGAGGACCACGAGGTAGAGCGTGGCCGCGCCGGCCAGACCCATCACGAAGAACCGCGAGTAGCGCCGGTCGTCGAACTTCAGGTGCATGTACCACAGGATCACGATCACGAACTTCGAGATCATCAGCGCGAACAGCACCGGCAGGAACCAGCCGCCCATCTCCTCGCGGACGTAGTAGATCGCGACCTCGACCGCCGTGATCGCGACCAGGATGAAGAAGATCCGGACGTACTCGCGGCCGCTGGGGTGACCGGCGTGCGAGGTTCCGTGCGCTTCGTTCTCGGCGGCGGCGATGAACGTCGGCCATGGCCTATGCCCCTCCCGGAGCCGTCGGGACCAGGTACACCACGGTGAAGATGATGATCCACACGATGTCGACGAAGTGCCAATACAGGCCAACCATCTCGACCGGGAACGCCGGATCGTCGGGGAGCCGGTCCGCGAACGACATCCCCGTGAGCGAGAGCAGCATCAGGATGCCGACCGTGACGTGCACGCCGTGGAACCCGGTCAGCACGTAGAACGTGGTGCCGAACAGGTTGGTGTCGATCGCCAGCCCGTCATGCTGGTAGAACACCGTGAACTCGTAGACCTGGCCGCCGACGAACGTCAGACCCAGCATGGCCGTCGTGACCAGCCACAGGCGCATCCGCATGAAGTCCCGCTTCTGCGCCGCCGCGAGCGCCAGCACCATGGTGAGCGAGCTGGCGAGCAGGACGAACGACGACACCGACGTGTAGCCGATGTCGAAGACCTCGGCGGGATACGGCCCCACGGTGCTCGCGTTGCGGTAGAGCACGTACGTCGTGATCAGCGCGCCGAAGAGCAGGCACTCCGATGACAGGAAGAGCCACATCGCGAGCTTGGTGTGCGGCAGGCCGGTGGTGGTCTCGTGCTCGTCGTGCCCCTGCGCGATCGCGGCGTCCGCCATGACTACTCCGCCACCGAGGGCTCGAGGGCCCACCCGTAGATCCCGACGAGCGTGACGACCGCGCCCACGCCGACGAGCCACCACGAGTAGATGACGCCGTAGGCCATGATCGGCAACCCGAGCGACGCGACGATCGGCCAGTAGGACGGGCTCGGAAGATGGATCGTGCGCGCGGGGCCGTGCGTCTCTTCGGCGTCGTGATCCGAGGCGCCGGCCTGGACCGGCACGAGCCGGCCGCTCTTGTCCTCGGCGTACTTCCGATGCCAGAAGTCGTCGAGCGCGTGCACCGTCGGGATCTCGTCGAAGTTGTGCACGGGAGGCGGCGACGACGTCATCCACTCCAGCGTGCGCGCGTCCCACGGATCCTCGACCTCGACGGGCCGGTGCCGCAGTTGGGTCTTGATCGCGTTGATCGTGAACACCAGGACGGACAGCGCGATCAGGAACGCCCCGAGCGTGGAGACCTGGTTCCAGAACGTGAGGCCGAGCGACTCCGGGTACGTGTACTGCGGCGGATCATGCCCTGCAGCCCCAGGACGTGCATGGGTCCGAACGCCAGGTTGAACCCGATCATCATGAGCCAGAAGTGCACCTTGCCCATGCCCTCGGACAGCATCCGGCCGAACACCTTCGGCCACCAGTAGTACATGCCCGAGAACAGGCCGAAGACGGCGCCGCCGAAGATCACGTAGTGGAAGTGGGCGACGATGTAGTACGTGTCGGTCTGCTGGTAGTCGCTCGGCACGACGGCGTGGGTCACCCCCGACAGCCCGCCGATCACGAACATCGCCACACCGCCCACCGAGAACAGCATGGCGGCGGTGAACCGGATGTCGCCGCGATACATCGTGGCCATCCAGTTGAAGATCTTCACGCCCGTCGGGATCGCGATGATCGCGGTCGAGATGCCGAACGCCGTGTTCGCCACCGGTCCGAGCCCCGCGGCGAACATGTGGTGCGCCCACACGCCGAAGCCGATGAAGCCGATCGCGATGCCGGAGAAGACCACGAACTGGTAGCCGAACAGCGGCTTGCGGCTGAAGACCGGGAGCACCTCGGAGAAGATGCCGAACGCCGGCAGGATGAGGATGTAGACCTCGGGGTGTCCGAACAACCAGAAGAGGTGCTGCCACAGGATCGGGTCGCCGCCCGACGTGGGATCGAAGAAGTGCGTTCCCCATCGGCGGTCGAACAGGAGCTCGAACAACCCGACCGTGATGATCGGCAGCGAGAACACCAGGAGGAGCTGCACGACGAGTCCCATCCATACGAACACCGGGAGCCGGAAGAACGACATGCCCGGCGCGCGCATGTTGATGACCGTGACGCCCAGGTTGACCGCTCCCGCCGTGGACGCGATGCCCGTCAGGAGCAACCCGAGGGCGTAGTACGTCATGCCGCTCGTCGGATCGGTCGTGGAGTTCGGCGCGTATCCGAACCACCCGCCGTTCGGCGCGCCGCCCAGGAACCAGCTGGAGTACAGGAACAGCCCGCCGAAGAGGAACAGCCAGTAGCTGAACGCGTTGATCCGGGGGAACGCGACGTCCCGGGCACCGATCATCAGCGGGATCAGGTAGTTGAAGAACGCCGCCGACATCGGCATCACGAACAGGAAGATCATCGTGAGCCCGTGCATCGTGAAGATCTCGTTGTACTGGCCGGCGTTCAGGACCGTCTGGTCCGGACCGGCGAGCTGCGAGCGGATCAACAGCGCCTCCAGGCCGCCGACGATGAAGAACACGAACGCGGTGACCCCGTACATCAGCCCGATCTTCTTGTGGTCCACCGTGGTGAACCAACTCCAGAACCCCGTCAGCGACGACGGGCGGCGGATACCGCGCCCTTTGTCCGCGGTGATGGTGATGCTCGCCATCTAGCGCATCTCCGTCATGTCAGGCTCTCGAGGTAGGCGACCAAGGCGTCGATCTCGCCCTGGGTCAGCTGGTAGTCGGGCATCTTCGATCCCAGCTTGACGGCGTTCGGGTCGCGCAGCCACGCCTCGAGCGCCTCCTCATCGACGGTCTCCCAGTTGCAACCGGCGAAACACTGGTGGGTCGGATCGGCGAAATGCGTCAGGTCGGGGCCGGCGTTCACGCCGCTCACGATGCCGCCGATGGAGTGGCACGCGGTGCACTGGCCCTGTCCGTTGGGAAGCGGGTTCATGAACAGGTCCATGCCCTTGCGCGCGAGGGGGTCGGTCGGGACGACGCCCTCGAGCTTCTGGTTCGCGACCCACTCCTCCCAGTCGCTCGCCGACAACGCGACGACGCGCACCTTCATCCTGCCGTGCTGCAGCCCGCAGAACTCCGCGCACTGGCCGAAGTAGGTGCCGGGCTCGTCGGCCTGCATCAGGATGTGGTTCGTCCGATTGGGGACGACGTCCTGCTTCCCGGCGAGCTGCGGGATCCAGAACGAGTGGATCACCGCGTAGTCCTGCTGCTCGTCCGTCCCGCCGATCAGCCCTCCCACGGCCTCCAACGCCAGATAGACCGGCCGGTCCACCGGGATCACCAGCACGTCCGCGATGGTGATCTGCTGGTTCTCGGCGTAGCTCGTGGTCATGTCGTCGTCGGTGTACTCGAAGCCCCACCACCACTGATGGCCCCTGACGGTGACGTTGAGCGCGCTGCTCGGCGGGGTGCGCGCCAGGTCCCAGATCGTGGCCACCGTCGGCACGGTCACGAAGGCCAGGACGACCGCAGGCAGGATCGTCCAGCCGATCTCGAGTCGCGTGTTGCCGTGGATCTGCGGCGGTATCGCGTCGCGGCCCTTGCGGTGCCGGTACTTGACCATGAGGAGCACGATCCCGCCCTCGACGATCACGAAGACGAGCACGGCGACCCAGAACACCGGGACGAACAGGTTGTGGATCTCCTGCGCGTAGGGCCCGGCCGGCTGGAGCGAATCCTGCTGAGCATCCGACGCGCACGACGCAAGCGTCAGGCCGAGGGCCACGAGGCCCAGGACCCAGAGCAGCCGCTTCCGCAAGTCTCCCTTGCCTCCCCGGTACTGGCGCTCCGGCGCCGGTGCGGGCGCCGGGCCGGGCGCACTGTACCACCGTCCCCTTCGCCGCTCGATCGGCGATGACAGGGTTGTCAGAACCCCTTATATGAGTGCAGCCCGACGATCCAGAGGTTCACCACGTAGTACGTGATCAACAACGACACGAAGCCCACCAACGCGATGACCGCGGCGGGCCGGCCCTTCCACCCCGACGTCGACCGCGCGTGGAGGTACCCGGCATAGATCACCCACGTGACGAACGACCACGTCTCCTTCGGGTCCCATCCCCAGTACCGGCCCCATGCTCGCTGCGCCCAGATCGCGCCGGCGATCACCGCGAACGTCCAGATGGGGAACGCGAACGCGATCACGCGGTACGCCATGCGGTCGAGCGTGGCGGCCGTCGGGAGCACTCCCCTGCGTACGGCGGCCCCGGCCGCCGGCTCATCGGCGTCGGGTGCGAAGTCCGGCGGAGCGTCCACGTCGAGGGACGCGCCCATGATCGGCGGCGGCTCCTGCGCCCGGAGCGTCGCGACCTGTCGCCGCTCCCGGCGGTCCTGCACCAGGAACATGATCGTGAGGACGCCGCCTCCCAGGGCGAACAGCGAGGACCCGGAGATCGCGGCCACCACGTGGATCTTGATCCAATACGAGTTGAGCGCCGGTACCAGCGGCCCCGGCCCCACGTAGAGGAACGAGACGGCGACGGCCATGGTGAGCACCGAGAACATCAACGCGAACCCGCCGAGGGTCCGGATCTTGTAGTAGCCCTCGACGATCACCAGGTACGCGGCCACGACCAGGAGCGCCAACAGGACCGAGTACTCGTACATGTTGCCCCACGGCACCCGGTCAGCGGCGAGGCCGCGCGTGACGACGCACACGACGTTCGCGACCAATCCGAGCGTGGCCACGGTGCGTCCGATCGCCCAGAGCGACGTCCTGCGGAAGGCCAGGTAGGCGAAGTAGCTCACCATCGCGGCGACGTAGGCGAACAGCGCCACGTTGAAGGCGTCGTTGGACACCCGGCCCCATTGCAGGTCCGTCACGGTGAGCTCACCCGCTCCTTCTCCTCGACGGCCGGCGCCGACGCCGGCGGCGCGAGCCATGGCATCCACCAGCTTCGAGAACTCCTCATCGAACTGCGGCTTGCGTTGCAGGGCGAATCCCCCGACCTTGAGCACGGTCCCGTCACCGTTCGGCTCTGCCCGCACCCAGACCTTGCGTCGCGACGTGTAGAGGGCGGGCAGGAGCCCGAGCAGCACGAGGATAGCGGCCAACAACACCAAGGGCACGCCACGATCGCGGCTCACCTGGAACACGCTGTACTGCCGGAGCTCCGGGAACGCGATCGTCAGCCCGGTCGGGGTCGCACCGTCCGGGAGCGCCGCGCCCGTGCGGAGGTCGACGGTCTGCTCGGCGCCGACGATGCCCTGTCCGGTCCGGCGCATGACACCCGTATCGAGGGACCGCGCCGACGTGTCCGTCAGGTCTCCGCGGAACACCTTGTAGAACAGGATCGGCTGGAACGCGTGCATCATGGCCGCCGGCTCGCCGGTCGTCTGCAGCTGCAGCCACGCGCGGCTGTCCGGCCACAGCTCCAGCGTCAGACCCGCCTGCGGCTGGAGCGACGGCAGCTTCAGGATGCCGTGCCACGGCATCGCGAGCTGCGGGACGCCCTCGGGCGCCGCGTCCTGCACGAACGTGATGGGCTCCGACGCGATCAGCTCCCCGTCGTGCCTGACCTCGACCACGGGGGCCCATCCGAAGCCGTACTGGAAGAACTCCACGCCGTCGATCGACGCCGGGCTGTTCACCCGGATGTCGGTCCGCTGCGCCACGTTCCCCTCCGGGTCCAGCAGTTGGACGTGCGACACGAAGTCCTCGGGCTGGCCGTTCGGCCGGTACGTGTCCTCGAAGGCCCCGCAGATGCAGGCCGACGCCGCTGAAGTCTCCGTCGAAGAACCGGCCGGTGCGGAGCTCGCCGTCGTAGTTCGCCTGCGCATCGATCCAGGTCTTCCCCTCCACGACGACCGCCCTGCCGCTGAACCCCGTGCCCTTGCCGAAGATGACGCCGACGACGATCAGGAGGAACGCCCAATGGAAGAGCAGGCTCCCGACCTCGCGGAGCGCGCCCTTCTCGGCGGCGAGGGCCGGTCGGCCGTCGCCGTCACGGGCGACGCGGAACAGGCGTCGGCGCAGCACGCGCCTCGAACCGTCGATGACCTTGGCGGGATCCGCCGGCACCACCCGTTCCTCGTAGAGGCGGAACGCGTCGATCTCGCGCGCCTGGACCGGCCGCTGCCGCAGCGTGCGCACCAACGCGCGGGTCCGCGGGAGCAGGCAGGCGACCAGCGAGATGAAGAGCAGGGTCGTGATCAGGACGAACCACCACGACCCGTACACGTCGAACAGCCCCGCTCGCCCGTAGAACGCACCCAGCAGCGGATGGTCGATCTGGTACCGGACCACGCGCTCCGGCGAGTTGGGCCATTGCGGCACCAGGGACCCGACCACCGACGCCAGGGCCAGCATCAGCAGCAGGATCAGGGCGGTGCGCATGGAGCGGAGCGTCCGCCACACCAGGGCCGTCGACCGTCGCAAGGTGATCCGGCTGGAGGAGGGCATGGGGGCTCGCGAGGATTCTACGGTCGGACGTCGGACCATCGTGTCCCGGTCGCGGCCCCGGCTCGGCCCCTCACAATCCGGGCGCGAAGCGGGCCAGCGGAGCGACGATCCTGGTGAAGATGCCGGTCACCATCATCACGCCCACGACCACGAGCAGCGCGCCCGACACGCCGGCGATCCACGCGTAGTGCGTGCGGACCCAGCCGATCGCGCCCATGAAGCGCTGGACGCCGAGCCCGACCAGCAGGAACGGCACCCCGAGGCCGATGCTGTACGCGAGGAGCAGCAGCACCCCACGAGCGGTGCTCTGGGTGACCGCGATCGCCAGGATGCCGGTCAGCACCGGCCCGAGACAGGGCGTCCAACCGGCCGCGAACGCCATGCCCAGCGGCAGGGCTCCGATCGTGCCGGGTCGCACCTTCGACAGGAGCGGCCGGCGCTCCGCGTACAGCACGAGCGGGCCGCGCCGCAGCGCGTACGCGATCATGAACGCACCGATCGCGATCACGATGCTGCCGCCCACCCACTGGCCCACGTCTCCTTTGAAGAGAGGAACGAACCGAGATGCGAAGGCCCCGAGCAGCGTGAAGACGATGGTGAACCCGGCGATGAACAGCAGGATCGGCAGGAGCGGACGTTCGGTCTCGCCGTCCACCACGCGCTCCCCCGTCACGAACGACACGTAGCCCGGGACGAGCGGGAACACGCAGGGCGACGCGAAGGAGACGAGGCCGGCCACGAACGCGAGCGCGGGCGCCCACCACGAGGCGAGGCCGGTCTGGACGATGTCGCCGATCATCGATGCCTCCGGGCTCCGTCGAGGTCCGGGAGCGCGGTCAGTCTATGGGCCGCGGAGCCCGCCCCACGAGCGACGGGATGTGGGTTGCGACGGACGCTCGCGGGCGGCATAGTGATAGTTCGTGAAGCGATTCACAAGCCCGACGCGTCCGGTCCGGTGCAAACGGCACATGGCTATAATCGCCCCGCCCATGGAGACGAAGCCGGCATGAGCCAGGTCGAGGTCACGAACGACGCCTCGGTTCGCCAAGACGAAGGCGCGGCTCTCCCATCGGAAACAGCAAGCCGAGGGCTTCCTCAAGACCTTCGAATGGACGTGGACCACGGCCATCGTCTTCTCCGTGGCGCTCACGTTCTTCATCCTGATCACCACCTCCGTCATCCCCTCGTTCTGGTTGTACTTCGCCGACCAGAAGCTCAAGTGGAGCGGCGCCGGACCGAACGGCTTCTGGCTGATGCAGCTGCGGGACGCCGTCGCGATGGGCCTCACGACCGTGCCGATCATCGTGATCCTGGTGGGCGCGGCGATCATGCAGAACTGGCGCAGGAAGCTCCGCGGACAGTCGGGCGACGTGCGTCCCACGGGCGGATACCGGTAGGGGTCGACGATGGTGTTCACCAAGACCGAGGTCGACATCCACGAGGACTACGTCGTGGAGGCCGTCGACCCGGCGTGGCTCTCCGCCGGGCGTCAAGTCGCCGAAGCACCTGATGCTCGATCCCGACAACTGCATCCTGTGCCGCGCGTGTGAGGACGTCTGTCCGTGGAACTGCATCTACATGTTGTCGACCGACATCGTGGACGGGGCAGAGGAGCCGGCGGTCGAGGCTGAGGTGCACGGCGCGACGGCGATCTTCGTGGTGGACGACATCGCGTGCACGCGGTGCTCGGTGTGCGTCGACCGGTGCCCCACCGACACGCTGTACTATGCGCGCCTGCCGGAGGGTTCGACCGGTGGAGCACGCCCGATGGCCGAGGTTCCTCTGTCGCAGGCCGCGGCGGAGTGAGCCTGGCGCGAACGCGATCGAGCTGAGAAGGGGAGGGAAGGCCGGGTGAAGCTCAAGCCGCCGTCGCCGAGCGAACTCGGCGACCGCCTGCGCGACACCGAGGTCTGGAAGTCGATCTTCCGGCCGGGCTCGATCTTCCGGAGGGGTTACAAGGACACGTCGCGCGACCGCGCGCTCGCCACGATGAACAACGTGCTGTACCACCTGCACCCCGTGAAGGTGAAGCGGCACGGCCTGAAGCTCACCTACACGTTCTGCCTGGGCGGCCTGTCGTTCTTCCTGTTCATCCTGCTGACCGTCACCGGCATCTTCCTGATGTTCTTCTACCGGCCGATGGCCGATATCGGCGGCGCCGTGGCGTACGCCGACATGCAGAGCATCCGCACCACCGTGTTCTTCGGGGACCTGGTCCGCAACCTCCACCGATGGGGCGCGCACCTGATGGTCTTCTCGGTGACGCTCCACATGGCGCGGGTGTTCTACACCGGCGCGTACAAGCCTCCGCGGGAGTTCAACTGGGTCGTCGGCGTGATCCTGCTGTTCCTCACGCTCGGATTGTCGTTCACGGGCTACCTGTTGCCATGGGACCAGCTCGCGATCTGGGCGGTCACGGTCGGCACGTCGCTCGCGGGCTACTCCCCGTTCATCGCCAAGCAGGCCAACTTCCTGCTGCTCGGCGGCGTCGTGGTCGGACCGAACACGTTGTTGCGGTGGTACGTGCTCCACGTGTTGGCGTTGCCGTTCGTGTTGGTGATCTTCCTGGCGGTCCACTTCTGGCGGATCCGCAAGGACGGCGGCATCTCGGGACCGCTGTAGGAGGACGGAGCGATGGCGAGAGAAGACACGCCGCTCGACCAAGCCGTCTTCGACGCGACCCTGGCCGACCAGCTCGAGAAGGGCGCGGACCGTCGCGTCGCCGAAGGGCGCGCACGCTCGGCGGCGGTGCGCGCCTACAAGGCGGCGCACCCGGAGGAGGAGGCGACGCACGCTCCCGCGGCGGCGCGGCGGCAGCACCTGCCGCTGCCGCCCCCGGGGCCCCTGCCGCTGCCGCCGCACCTGCGGCCGCCGCGCCTGCCGCGGCTGCCGCCGCCGTCGCGGTCGCCGCGCCGGTCACCACGCCGGTGCGGACGGCCCCGCTGCCGACCGGCAACATCCCGACACCGAAGAAGGGCACGGACGACAAGCACCGCTTGCTGGCGCTGGTCCCGCCCGAGGGCATCCAGCGGGTCGAGCGCGAGCAGGGCGACCGCGTGAACGTCTGGCCCCACCTGCTGATCGAGGAGTTCGTGGCCATGCTGATCCTGTCGGCCGGGCTCCTCGTCTTCTCGACGTTCCTGATGGCGCCGCTGCGCGAGCTGGCCAACCCGAACCTCACGCCGAACCCGTCGAAGGCCCCGTGGTACTTCCTGGGTCTGCAGGAGCTGCTGCGCTACTTCCACCCGATGATCGCCGGCATCACGATCCCCACGTTCATCCTGGTGGGCCTGGCCGCGGTGCCCTACGTCGACCGCAACCCCAGCGTGAAGCCCGGCGACCGCAAGATCGCGATGTCGATGTTCACGATCCTGTTCGCGTTCGGCGCGACGCTCACGATCATCGGGTGCTTCTTCCGCGGTCCCGGCTACAACTGGGTCTGGCCGTGGGCGCAAGGGGTGTTCTTCGACCTATGACGCTCGCGCTCTCCACCGGGGTCGTCGCCGCGATCATCGTCTTCGTGGTGCTCGACATCTTCGCGATCGTGTTCGGGTTGTCGTTCGCCCGGGCGGCCAAGGAGCAGAAGGACGCGGCCGACGGCGCGTCCGGCGGCCCGCCGGTCCGGCCCCGGCGATGTCGCGTCGCGACTTCTTCCGCAAGTCCCTCCTGACGTCGCTCCTGGTGTTCGGCGCACAGTTCGGCGGGGCGACGATCGCGTTCCTGTGGCCGAGCCTGAAGGGCGGTTTCGGCTCGGTGATCAACGCCGGCGCCGTCTCCGACATCAAGTCGCAGATCGGGCGACGGACCAGCCCGTCTACAACGGCGCCGGCCGGTTCTACATCGTGCCGTGGGACGGCGACGTCGACGGCCGGACGGCGACTACGAGTTCCGGCGGCGTCACGACCGACGGGCATCATGCCGCTGTACCAGCGGTGCGTGCACCTGGGCTGCCGGGTGCCGTTCTGCGGCATCGTCGCAATGGTTCGAGTGCCCGTGCCACGGCTCGAAGTACAACTTCGCCGGCGAGTACAAGCTGGGTCCGGCACCGCGCGGCATGGACCGGTTCATGGTCACGGTGGAGAACGGCAACGTCATGGTGGACACGTCGACAGGTGGTCCTCGGACCGCCGCGCGGCACCGACACGATCAACGAACCCCCGCAGGGCCCGTTCTGCGTGGCCCCGGGATAGCGAGCGAGAGGACCGGAACGACGACATGCTGGCGCTGAGCGATACCGCGGGAGTGATCCTCCTCGTCCTCGGCGTCGTCTTCGTCGTGGCCGGCGGCAGGCGGCGCTGATCCTGCGGAGCCGGGTCACCCGCGAGCCGACGCCGGACATCCCGCCGGCCATGGAGCCCGGGCCGTCCGACCCCGCGCTCGAGACGCCGCTCCTGCAGAAGCTCCAGGGCTGGGGCGTCGTGCTGGTCGCGTTCTTCGTGGTCTGGCTCCCCTACAACTGGCTGATCGAGCCGTCGACCAACCTCAAGCAGGAGGAGATGCTCAAGACCCAGGCGATCGATCGCGGCCGGCGCTCGGTCGAGCTCTTCAGCGAGGAGAACCAACTCGGCGTCGGCTGCGTGCGGTGCCACGGTCCGGAGCTGCGCGGCAGCGTCATCGCGGTCGGGACCGGATATGCCTACCCCCCGACCTCACCACGATCTGCGGCGGGCCCGTCGACGGGGCACCCGCTGATCAAGTCGGTCACCGACATCCAGGACACGATCGAGCAGGGACGCGGCGCACATGCCGTCGTGGAGCATCCGGTACCAGGGCGCGCTCGACGACCAGCAGATCAACGACATCGTGAACTACCTGGTGCTTCATGAGCTCCGAGAACGTCCCGTACGAGGACAACATCTGCATCGAACCCCGACGCGGTCAAGGCGGTCAACTCGCCGTCGGCCACGCCGGAGGAGACGAGCGGCGCCACCGGGCGACGGGGTGCGACCGACCGGCGCGACGGGAGCCACCGCCTGATGCTCGCGCAGGAGGTCCACACCTGTCTCGGGTTCCACATCGAGTGCGGCACGCTGTTCAAAGGTGCCGGCGTGACCGTGATGGCGATCATCCTGTTCGTCGGCAGCGTGTACCTGATGCTCTCGCTCGTGTTCGGCAAGTGGATGGGTTACCTGGTGCTCGCGGTGTGCTTCTCGGGGTGGGTCATCCTGCAATCGGCGCTGTGGTACTTCGGGTTCTGGGCCCAGGGCCCGGGCACGCCGACCAACCAGGGACCGCGTGGGCAGGAGCCGCCTGGGTCGTGCTCGAGGCCGGCCTGGACATCGTCGGAGGCGCGGTTCACCACGTTCGACGAGTACCCGGGCGAGGAGTGGCAGGCGCCGACGCCCGGGCAGACTCCGTCCGTGCAATCCGTGAGCAGCGCCGCGACGTCGTTCCTCGCGGCGCAGGCGAATGCGGAGCTGGAGCTCGACCCGCTGGGCACACCGCCATCACCGGCACGCAGTTCACGTCGATCGCGTGTCGTTCGCCACCGCGGAGGACGGCAAGACGCCGCTCGCGGTCGTGCAGGCGCACTTCGTCGGCGGTGGGCCGCTCACGACGATGGCGCTGTACCACGACTCCGGGAGCGTCCCGCGCTACTCGTTGATGTTCATGGTGGGATCGCTGCTGCTGTTCGCGATCCATCTGCCGCTTGCTCGATCGCGCCGAGAAGAAGCGCAAGGCGTTCCTGACCGGCGGGAGCGCGCCCGCGTGGTACGGCCCGGCCTAGACCAGCGGAAGAAGGAGACTCGACGACGATGCTCGGACAGAGGCGATCCCCCTCCTCGATCAGGGGAGCATCCAGTTCATCCTGTTCGGCTTGATGGTCCTCGCGGTCCTGTTCCTGATGTGGGTGACGATCGCCAAGTAGGTCAGCGGTCGAGATCCGCGACGGCGCGCCCGCGACGGCGCACCTCGGCGAGCGTCGCCTTCCGCTGCTCGTAGAAGGCCAGGATCTGCAGCTCCACGGCCAGGTCGACCTTGCGGACCGACACTCCCTCGGGAACCGCGATCACCGCGGGCGCGAAGTTGAGGATCGAACGGATGCCCGCTGCGACCAGCTGATCGGCAACCTCTTGGACCGCACCTGCAGGCGTGGCGATCACCCCGATCGCGATATCGAGCGAGCGCACGAGCTCCGGCAGGTCGTCCACGTGGTGGATCGTGAGCGCGCCCGACGCGCTGCCCCACCTTCGCCGGGTCCACGTCGATCAGCGCGGCCACGCTGAACCCTCGCTCAGGGAAACCTCGATAGTTCGCCAGCGCGTGACCCAGATTGCCGATGCCGGCGATCACGATGGGCCAATCCTGCGTCAGGCCGAGCTCACGGCGGATCTGATGGATCAGGTACGCGACGTCGTACCCGACCCCCCGCGTTCCGTAGGACCCCAGGTGCGAGAGGTCCTTGCGCACCTTCGCCGAGTTGACGCCGGACGCTTCGGCCAGAGCCTCGGACGACACCGTGGACGCACCTGATTCCGCGATGTCCACCAGGGCCTGGAGGTAGATCGGCAGCCGACCCACCGTCGCCTCGGGGATGGGCCGGCCCTTCGTCATGCGCACACCGGCCCGGCCGACATCGGTGCAGCGTAATCCACCTGCCCAGGCGTTCTCAAGTGCACAAGCGCTCTGGGGCCGTCCGCCTGACGCGCCCGGCGTCAGCCGGCCTGGACGATCGAGCGCAGCTCGGCCACATCGACCTCGTACTCGAACCGCTCCTCCCCGTCGATCTTCACCACGGGGATCCGGATCCCGTACTCGCGCTCCAGGTCGTCGTCGCCCCCGACATCCACCTCCACCAGGTCGAACGCGACGCTGGTTCGTTCGGCGAGGAGGACCTCCCTGGCTACGTCGCACAGGTGACATCCGGCTCGCGAATACAGGACCACGCGCATCGAGCGGATGCTACCCGCGGCCGAAGCCGCTCCGGGGAAGGCCATCCGCGACCGGTGATACAACTGGACGGCGATGACGAACGGCGATGTCGACGACCTTGAGCTCCACCGGAGGCTGTCCACAGGCGACCGTGGCGCCTTCGACGAGCTCTACCGCCGGTACTCACCGACCGCGTACGGGCTCGCCTACCGGCTGACCGGCCAGCAGATGCTGGCCCAAGATGTCGTCCACGACGCGTTCATGGCACTGTGGCGCGCTCCCGAGGCGTTCGATCCCGCCCGCGGCGCGTTCCGGACGTTCTTCCTGTCCCTGGTGCACCATCGGGCGGTCGACACCGTTCGTCGCGAGGAACGGATCCGCAAACGAACCGAGCGAGCGGCGAACCTCGAGCCGCTGACCGTCGAAGACCCTGCGGAGGATGTCGTGGACGACGCGTTCATCGGCATCCGCCGCCAGGAGGTCCGCCAGGCCCTCCAGACGCTCCCGGACCCACAACGACAGGTGCTCGAGATGGCGTATCTCCAGGCGTACACGCAGGCCCAGATCGCGGAGGAGCTCGGGATCCCGATCGGGACGGTGAAGACCAGGACGCTGGCGGCCATGCGGAAGCTCCGCCGGGCGCTGTACCGAGAGGACTAGCTTGACGGAGACCCACGAAGCGATCGAGGAACTGCTGGTCGGCTACGTCCTGCGGAGCCTCTCGGGCGAGGATGCCGCTCGGGCCGACCATCTGCTCTCCGATCACGTGCCGCACTGCCCCGCGTGCCGGGATTCGCTCGCGGTCTTCCAGGCCGTGTCGGCCGACCTGGCCTTCGAAGCGACGCCCCTCACACCACCGGACACCCTGCTGCCGAGCCTGCACCGTGATCTCGGCGAGCAGGATCGCCGCCGGCGCCCGGTCGCGATCTTCGCGGTCGCGGCGAGCGTCGTGGCGGTGGTCGGATTCGCGGGCCTGGCCGTCAGCCAGGGTATGCGGGTCAACGACACGCAGTCCCGCATCGACGACATCCGCTCGGCGTTCGACTTCGCTCGCAACCCCGAAGCCTCCATGGTGCAGATCGAGGGTACGGACGCGGAGACCGAACCGATCACCGAGATCTCTCGACCCGGCACCGAGCGCTTCTATCTGGTCGGCAGCGATGTGCCCACGCCGCCCGAAGGCTCGGTCTACCGGGTGTGGCTGGTGTCGGGGACCGAGGCGACCTGGGCGACGGATTTCGTTCCGGAGCCCGGGATGATGGTCGTCGAGCTGGAGTTCGATCCCCACCGCTACGACCGCATCCTGATCTCGGTGGAGCCGGCCGGGTCCACGCCGGACACTCCCGAGATCGCGGTCTGGCAGACGGCCAGCTGACGATCTCCGGCCTCGGCCGGTCGCGAGCTCAGATCTGGGTCGCCCCTCGCACGGCCAGGAACAGACCGACCACGACGATCGCCGACGCCGAGAGCACCGGCACCAGCCGCCCCCAGAACGACGAGAGGCGGTCGGCCATGGTGGTCCGCGCCCGCAGCGCGCCCAGGCTGACCACGATCAACGCCGACGCCAAGCCGACGCTGAACGCGAGGATGAGTCCGATCCCGTAGCCGACGCGATGCGCGTTGATCGCGCCCAGCATGACGATCAGCGCGCTCGGAGAGGGCAAGATGCCGCCGGCCAACGCCAGGGCGATGAGGCCCCGTCTCGACGTGAGCGACACGCCGTTGGGCAGCCCGTGGGTGTGCCCGTGCCCGTGGTGCTCGTGGTCGTGGTGATCGCTCGCCGCGTGCTCGAGGGCGTGCGCCGCTTCGTGACGAGCGTTCGACCAGGCGGAGAGCCTGCCGATCGTCAGGGACGCGCCCAGGCCGATCGCGACCAGGCCGGAGAGCAGCCCGAGCCACGGGTACAGCGATTCCGGCCGGAACGTCTGCTCCAGCGTGATCACCAGCAGGCCGAGGCCGAGCACGGAGGCGGTATGCATCACGGCGACCGCCGAGCCCACGGCGACGGCCTGACGCACCTTCGTCTCAGAGCCCACCATGTAGGCGGCCATCAACGTCTTCCCGTGACCAGGGAGCAGCGCGTGCCACGCGCCGAACGCCACGGCGAGCACGAGAGCCAGCAGGACGAGAACGATGCCGTGGTTGTCGACGAGCGAGGCGAACGCGCCGAGGTCGACGCCGGGTCGCGCCACCTCGGTCGTGTCCGCCGGCTCGGCCGAACCGCCCACCGACGCGCCCGGAGCGAACGAGGCTCGCATCGACGTGACGTCGAGCGGGCTCGACAGCAGATCCTGCGGGTACGCCAGGAGGGCGTCGCTGACGCTTTCCGCCGGGACGTTCGATCCCCGGAGCGCCGCCCCGTCCTCGCCGACGGCGGTGATCTCGCGCCATCCGATGCCGCCGGCGTCGTTGCCGTCGCGATAGGTGATCTCACCCGTTCGGTCGATCGCCGCCGCGAACAGCCCCTCGAACCGCAGGGTCGGCAGACCGCCCTGTCCGTCGCGGAGGCGGGCGTCCACGGAGCGCACCTCGAGCGGTACCGTCAGGCCGTTCACCGTCAGCCGCAGGTTCCCGAGCAGATCGGACCCTTCCGCCCCGGCCCAGTGACCGGCCTCGATGGGCGAGACCGTCCCGTCGTCGTCCGTGTCGATCGACGGCATCTCCTGGAACGTGGGGATCTCTGCCATGTCGACCACGTAGTCGATCCGGATCTCGCCGGGCACCACATGGATCCCGCTGTAGAAGTTCACGGTGAAGTTCCCGAGCGGGTGCGCCGAGGACGGTGCGGCCGGCCACAGGACCGCGAGCGAGATCGTCGCCAGGAGGATCAACGAGCGGCGCACGCCCCGCCTCATGCCGCGCCCCCGAGCTCCGCGAGTGTCGCTCGCGCGATCGGTGCGTACTGGATCGAGAAGTGCGGGTTGAGATCGAGGGCCGCCGCCAGCAGCGAGCGTGCTTCGTCGTCGTTCCCCAGCGCCTCGCTGGATCATCCCGGCGTGGAACGTGAAGAGGGCGTTGCGATAACCGAGCACCATCGCCTCGCGGGCGTAGACGGACGCTTCGGTGTAGTCCCCGGCCGCGTAGAGAGCCCAGGCATACGCGTCGGCGACGTGGACGCTCTGCCGCTTGGCCCACTCGTCGCGCGCAGCGCGCACGGCCCCGTCCGGATCGCCGTGCGCCGCATCGAACAGCGCCAGCTCCAGGTCGACGTTGACGCCGTTCGCGCGGGAGAGCTTCTCCTCCGCGCGGACCAGCGCGTACTGCTGTTCCGCGCGTGCGGCGTCCCCGAGGGACGCGTGAAGGTCACCGAGCGCGATCACGTACTCGGGTGATGGGAACCTCGCGACCACATCGGTGTATCCGACGATCGCCTTGCGCAGATGACCGCGAGCCCAGGCCACCTTGGCCAGGCCCGCGAACGACGGCACAGCGTTCACGTCCGTACGGGCCCCGAACGCGTAGGCGGCCTGCGCGGCGGCCAGGTCCCCCCGGTTGAAGTGAAGCTCGCCGAGTTGGAAGCTCGCCCACGCGGTGTCCGCGGGCGTGCCGGCGATGTCGCGCGCCGCCTCCATCGCCTGGATCGCGCCGGACACGTCGCCCATCAGCTCGCGGGCGTACGAGACACGGGCGTACGACGCCACCCCGGGTCGCGTGTCCACCATGGTCTGGAACGTCGCGAACGCCTCCCGGTAGCGTCCGAGCTCCACCTGGGCGTCGCCGATCACGCCGTAGACGTTGCCGTTGTAGGGATTGATCGCCTTGGCTCGTTCGCCCCATCGCAGGGCGGCGGCGAAATCGTGCCGTGCCGAGGCGAGCGCGGCCATGCCGACCATCGCCGCGAAGTTCTCGTCCCGCTCCAGCGCGAGCGAGCGTCGCAGCACGCCCTGGGCCTTCGGGTAGTAGCTCGGATCCGCCGTGATGCGGCCCTGCTGCACGTACGCCAGTCCGAGCGAGGCGAACGCCTGCCAGTCCGTCGGCAACGCGCGCAGGCGGGACTGGAGCGTCTCGATGATGTGCTCGATGGATCCGTTCACCGCGGGCGCGAGCAGGGTGTTCGCCGTCACGGCCGGGGCGGCTTGCACCTGCGCACCGTCGTCGTCCGAGCGGAAGAGCCCGATCCCGCCGGCGACGAATAGTGCGACGGACAGGACGGCCGCGCCGCCGATCCGAGCCACTCGCTTCATATCCGTTCGCTCCTCATCGCTCCGTCGTGGGTGCGGGGTCCGGCCCGAGGGGCCGGACCCCGTTCCCGTCTGCGTTCGACCAACCGACGGGTGCGGTCGAACAGATGCCGCCGATCAGCTGTGCGGTGACGTGTCCGATCCGGAGAACGGGTACGCCACGTACGGGAAGACGTCCAGGAACGGGACGTCGTTCTCGTCGACGCCGTCGCCGATCGTGTCCGCCAGCGGCTGGTGGTCCGTCAACAGCACGCCGAGCACCGCCCGCAGCGAGACATCGATGACGTCGTCGGAGAGCCGGCGACCGTTCGGGAAGCCGGCCACGTCGCCGCCGATCACGCCGAAGGCCGAGCAGTCGGTCGTGCACGGCGCGATCGCCGTGTTCAGACGCAACATCTCGCTGGCCTTGACGTTCGCGGGCTGGTTCAGCATGGGAACGCCCGTCAGGAAGACCTGGATCAGGTCCGCCCGCTGGATCCCCGCCGTGTCCGGGTCCGAGTCCGGCACATCCGTGCCGTACACCGCGTTGAGCAGATGCGGTAGCTCGGGGTCCTGAACCAGCGGCAAGGCAGCGCCGTCGGCCTTGGGCTTGGAGGAGTTGAAGTAGTCCTTCAATCCCACGGGCACGACGACCTCGTTCACGAGCGGGCTGCCCAGGCGCGAGACCTGAACGTTCTTGCCCTTGAACGTCTGGCTGCCGTCACCGTTCTCGATGCGCATGCTCGGACGCGATGCCGTGCTCCACACACCGATCGTCGTCTCGCCACCCCTGGTGACGTCCTTCGTCGGCACCTGCAGCGCGAACGTGTTCACGTTGAATCCGGACAGCGTGTCGTCGCCGGCTTCCGTGAGGTCGGCCCCGTACAGGAGGTCGAACACGCGGAGGTCGAGGAAGAACGGATCGTCGGACTGACCCACCCAGCTGAACGACGGGTTCGATCCCCCGATCTGGGTCGTGGCAGCGTCGAACAGGTCGTCGTTGTAGCCGGGCATGGAAGCGGCGCCGACGTTGCTCGGTGCGACCTTCGCGTCGTTGAGGAGGAGCCTCCGATGTCCCTTCGAGATCTTCCAGAGGTCGTACGTCTGGTAGATGTTCAGGTCGGGGTCGTTCAGCGACGTGACCGGACCCGTGTTGTACAGGAACGTGTTCGGGTTGCGGTGATGGGTCGTGAACCTCCAGCGGTACGTGATGTCGGCGTTGGTGCCGCCGTCGTTGCTGATGTTGATGTCGTAGTTCGTGTCTTCCGCCCAGAGGTAGAAGTTCGGCCCACCGGCCGGCTCCTCGAACGGGATCCACGAGCTGATGAGCGTGACGGAATCCGGCCGATCGGGGCTCACGAACGCATAGACGTCCGTGTTGTCGATCTGCGGATCCGCAGACGTGAGCGGCGCTTCGCGGTGGCTGGACGCGCGGCCGGCGAGCGGAGCGAGCCCGGCGAACAGGCCACCTCCGACCACCAACGCGGTCGTTGCCGCGAGCACCTTGTTGCGGATGCGTTGCCCTGACAAGGGTGACTCCTTTCGATCCTTCGCTTGGTTGGTGCGATCGTCGTGGTCCGCCCGCGCGTCCTCGCCGGTGTGCCCGCCGAGGGTCTGCCGCATCCCTCCTTCCTCCAGCGGGGCGGTACGCGCATGCTTCGCGGGCCCGGCGACGCTGGATCACTCCGGAGCGGGTTGCGGGTCGTGGCGATCGCGGAAGGAGCCGGATCAGGGCGTGTTCGGCACGGCGACGTCGCTCGCCGGTGCGGGCAACGGCGTCGATGCCCGCAGGAAGCCCCAGAACATCACCGAGATGCCGACGAGGAGCGAGGCGGAGAACGGTGCCAGCTTGCCCGTCGCCGCGAACGCGGAGCCGAAGCCGGCGATGATGGTCGCCCCCAGGACGATGAGGAGCGTCCCCATGAACCGGTCCTTCAGCTCGGGCCGGCCGCGCATCCGCCACGCCGACCAGAGCGCGCCGACGACCAGGATCAGGTACGAGGGGATCGAGATCAGCTGTGGCAGCCGGTGGGCCGGCGTGCCGACCCCGAACACATGCTTCCCGGACGGAAGCTGCTGGGTGAGCGCGGCCGCGTCATAGGCCGCGCCGCGGACCACCGAGATCGAGTACGCGACCAGGAACACCAGGACCACGTCGATCGCGAGCTCGACGGTGCGGTTGCGGATCAGCAGCTGCAGCTCGCCCGCCGCGAGGAACGGGACGTTGAGGACGGCCCCGAACAACCAGTACACCTCGAACTCCAGCCGGCCCCATCCGTTCAGTGCGCCGACCGCGACGGCGACCGACGCAGCCGCGTACATCAGGAGAGCGATCGCCCAGAGCAGCTGGTGGGACCGCCGCCGCGTGACGTACTGCCGGATGAGGAACGCGGCGAACACCGCCGCGACCGCTGCCGCCACCAGAGGGAAGATCCACATGGCGGGGAGGATATCGGTCACCCTAGCCCCGCGAGCGACTCGCCCGTATGATGGATGGCATGCCTTCCCCCAGGGTCCTGTTCTCGTCTGCCGCATTCTTCGCGCGGCCGTTGTCGGCGACGTTCCGTCTGCTGGCCGAGACCGGCTACGAGGGTGCCGAGGTGATGGTCACGAAAGACCCCTCGAGCCAGGACCCCGTCAGGATGCACGCCCTCGCCGCCGAGCACGGCCTGACGATCGGCGCGATCCACGCCCCCTGTCTGCTGCTCACCCGCAGGGTGTGGGGAACGGACCCGATCGGCAAGGTGGAGCGAGCGATCGAGGTGGCGGCCGATGCCGACGTCCCGATGGTGGTCGTGCACCCGCCCTACCGGTGGCAACGCTCGTTCCGCCGCTGGCTCGAGGACCGACTCCCCGCGCTGAGGGCGGAGACCGGCGTGACGGTCGCGGTCGAGAACATGTTCCCGGTCCGGGTCGGGGGACGCGAGATGACGTTCCACGCGAACCAGGACCTGGAGGACCTCGAGGGCCTTCCCGACCTGGTGCTGGACACCAGCCACGCAGCGGTCGCCGAGCACGACCTGGTCGACCTCCGTCGCCGGTTCGACGGCCGGATCCGGCACGTGCACCTGTCGGACAACGCCGGTAAGGGGTGGGACTCCCACCTCCCGCCGGGCGAAGGTATCTTGCCGCTGGGCTCGTTCCTGGACGACCTGGTCAGGAGCGAGTATGAAGGCGCCGTTTCGCTCGAGGTCGACCTGCGCCGCTACCTGACCGATCCCGACCAGCTGCGCGCGATCATGATCCGGATGCGTGAGGGTGTGGAGCAACGCCTCGCCGTGCCGCTCGACCGGCGCCGCGCCGGCTAACGGCCACGAGCCCGGACGAGCATGCGCAGGCCGACGTTCATCATCCTGATCGTCCTGTTCCTGCTCCTGCTCGGAGCGGGGCTCGCGCAGTTCCTGATCGCGTCCGGTGACGGCGAGCCTCTCGAAGGCCCGACGAGCCCGGGGCAGCTCCCGAGCCTGTCGGTGAGCCCGACGCCCTGAGCCGTCGTTCGTCCCCGATGTGCTACTCGAGGACGACGGTCTTGCCCACGGACAGGCCCAGGGTCTCGGCAGCGCTCCCCTGATTGACGACCAGGGCGAGTTGCGCCTGCGAGTCGATGATCGCCGCGAGCGTGCCCAGCGGAACGTCGGCGAAGATGCCGACGCGCGGGATCGTCCGTCCGCGGATCGTCAGCACCGGTCCGATACCTGCCGCCTCGAGGTCGTCGGGGCCGACGTTCAGCTGCACGTTGCCGAACCCGTCGACCCCGGTCACACGCGCGCCGATCGCGCCCGCCGCCACCATGGGCGCCGGGAGCTCCAGCACGCGGAGGTGCGCAACGTCGAGCGAAGGACCGAGCGCGTCGAGCGGCATCCCCTCCGCCAGATGGGCCGCGGCCGGCGCGAAGACGTCCCGTCCGTGGAACGTGCGTGACACCGGTTGGAGCACCACGTCGTCGGAGGTGACCTCGACCGCCTCATCCGCCCCGCCCAGCGCCTCCCATGCCAGTGACAGCAGCCCGTTGTCTGGTCCGACCAGCAGCGCGCCCGACCCGGCCCGGACGGCGATCGCGCCACGACCCGATCCGACGCCGGGATCGACGACCGCCACGTAGACGGCTTCGACGGGCATGTAGGACGTCGCTCGTCCGAGCGTGAGCGCGCCGTGCATCACGTCCTGGCGCGGAACCGCGTGCGTGAGATCGATCACCCGGACATCGGGGACGATCCCCACCATCACACCGTGGCACACACCGACGAACTCATCGGTCATCCCGTAGTCGGTCAGGAACACGATGGGTCGGGTCATGTGACCGACACGTGCTGGCCGAGCCAGCCGACGATGAGGTTCCTGGCGATCTCCGCCTGGTTCCCTTCGAGGATGTCGGTCCCGTGGTCGTCCGTCGTCAGGATCTCGACGCGTTTGGGCTGCAACGTCTCGTCGTAGAACGCCGTCGCCGTCGCGGCGGCCGTCGCGTCCACGTTCCCGGCCAGGAACAGCTTGGCGGCGGTCACCGTCTGCATCACGTCGGGACCGGCCTTGAGCCCGTCGATGGCGGCGGGCGCTGACAACGTCACCACCGCGTCGATGTCCGATCCGTCCTGCGCCGCGAAGACCAGGGATGCCGTCCCACCCATGCTGGCACCGACGAGCCCGATCCGGCGGACGCCCTCGCTCCGCAGCAGCCCCACGGCTCCGCCCACGTCCTGCCAGATCGCGGAGGCTTCCATCTCGCCCTCGGAGCACCCGGCGTCGCCGCCGGGACAGAAGCCGCGGAAGTCGAACGTCAACGTGCGGTACCCCAGCTCGCCCAGCTGGTGGGCGAAGTCGAACCACGAGCTCTGGTCCGCCGGCAGCATGTGGGCCAGGACGATCCCCGCCGTCGCGCCCTCGGGACCGAACATGCGGCCCTCGAGTTGCACGCCGTCGGTCGACTCGAACGACACCGCCGTTGAGTCGGCCAGCGCCTCCTCTCGGATCGCCTCGGCCTGGTTGCACGACGCAAGCGTGAGGAGGGCGGCAACGGCCAACGAGCCGATCGGGAGACCGAGCCTGAGGCGAGCCGGTTGGCGCACGGGTCACGGACCTCGAAGCGGGCTACTTGCCCAGCTTCATCCGCTGGTGGCGCGTCCGCTTCAGAAGCTTCTTGTGCTTCTTCTTCCGCATCTTCTTGCGGCGCTTCTTGATCAGCGACGGCAAGCGTTCCTCACTCTCGGTCGACTCACTCGGTTCCGAACAGGTTCCGGAGGTCGACGCGCTTGGCGCGGTAGCTCTCCTCCAGACGGACGGACCCCAGTCTAAGGGCCTTGGGAGGATCTGCCACCGGCGATATCAGCCGCAACGCCCCGTCCTCGGACACGAACTCCAGGTAGCCCACCCCGGTGTATGCCCCCTGGCCGTCGGACAGCCCGACCAGCAGGCGATCCAGCTGCGCCAGGTCGAACAGCGGTGGGAGGCTGGGCATGAAGACCGTGGGACGGATCCGGAAGCGGTTCAGCTCGCCCCGGAAGTAGCGGGCCATGGCCTGCTGTCGGTGCTCGGCGCGCTGTTCCACGCTCGTGGGCACGACCGACGGATGCACGCCCACGGACACGACGTCGACGCTGAAGAACCGCTCGATCACGCCCAGGACGGGCGCCAGCTCCTCGCCGCGCTGCAGTCCCACGACCAGGTCGGGCTGGAGCAGCTCCACCTTGTGGTACTTCACGAGCTGACCGTAGATCCCCGACACCATCCCGCTGGTGTCGACGACGACCAGATCGGTGCCTTCGGCGAGCGCCAGATCGTGCAGTCTCGCGATGCCGGTCACGAGTGGTAGCAGGTGTCCCTGCGGTGAGAGCGAGCCGACGAACGACAACGCGTCGGCGTCGGCGAGCCGATCGAGGGTCAGGTCGTCGGCCGAGGCCAGCCGCTTCATGGCGACCGTGCCCGGCGGGCCGACCGTCTTCTGCCCCAGGTCGCCGTCGATGTAGACGACCGAACGCCCGAGCGTGAGCGCGTAGGCCGAGACGGCGCGCGCCAGGGTGCTCTTGCCCGCGTCGAGCCCCCCCACGAACAGGACCGTGTGGGCGTCGCGCGCGGCTCGGTCGACGAGCCGGTCGTGCTCGTTCACGGACCCCCCTCCGTCGATGCACGGAGGTTCGGCGCCGCGTGATACGCGAGAGCGCTCTGCCGGTTATCCGGCCTCGGTGTAGCGCTCGGTCAGGTAGCTATCGATGTCTTCCTCACGGAGCCGATAGCCCCTTCCCACCCTGAAGGCGGACATCTCCCCTGTCTTGATCAGCCGGTAGACGGTCATCCTGGATACGCGCAAGAGGTCAGCGACCTCGTTCACGGTCAACAGCCGAGCCTCGGTGAATGGTTCTCTCTTCACGATGGGCGGATTGTAGGTGACAGGTGCCCTGGCGGGATAGCCCTCCCTTGTGCCTACCCGGTGACCTGCGGGAACGCCGACGCGGCCGCCTGGAAGCAGGGCCAGTAGGCATCCGCGGAGACGTGGTCGTCCATCACGACGACCACGTCCGTGCGGCCCTGGGCCTTGGCCACGAGCAGGGCCGGGTCGTTCACATCCGCGACCGACACGGTGTCCACGCCCGCCTCGATGGCCGCGCCCGCGAACCCGTGGTCGGCCAGGACCAGGTCCGGGCGCTCGGCCGCCAACATCAGGCGCATGGCGTCCGGCCGGTGCGTGTGGCGGGGCACGCGGCCGTCGGTCTGCATACCCACGCCCGAGAGGTATCCGATGGACCAGTCGTGATCGAGCCGCGCGTCGCGCCATGAGGTACCGTCACCCGGTTTGATCACGCGACCCCCGTGGGCCAGGAACAGTCGCTCCAGTTCGCGGTAGAGCAGATCCAGTCCGCCGGGGTGACCGGTGGCGATCAGCAGGCGCTCGCCGCCTGCGGCGGCGAGCGCCAACCGCCGGCCGAGGGCTTCACACGCGACCAGGATGGGTTCGGCCGCGATCAGCACGTCGCCGAGATCCTCGAGGGGATCGATCCGCGCACCCGCACCCTCGGAGACCAGGTCGAGGACGTCCTGCAGGACCAGGCCATCCTGCAGGCCCGTGAGGCCGAACTGCTTGTCGGGGTCGCCCTGCAGCAGGAGGCGGGCGTTCCCACGGACGTTGTCGAGCGGGTGGGTCGCGACGCCGGCGACGCGACCCTCCTCCAGCGCGCGGACGAGTTGCTCACGCGGGTACGGTCGGGGGGTGAAGCGGTCGTCGACGACCGGCAGACGCCGGGCATGGGCTTCGATAACGTCCATCACTCAAGGGTAGAGGAGCAGGTATGCAACTGAAGGGCGCCGTCGCCGTGGTGACCGGAGCGTCGTCCGGCATCGGCGAAGCGGTCGCGGTGGCGCTCGCACAACGAGGCGCCAAGGTCGTGCTGGCCGCGCGCCGCAAGGAACGGCTCGACGTCCTCGCCGATCGGATCGAGCGGGCGGGCGGCACCGCCCTCGCGGTCCGCTGCGACGTGACCGATCGCGAGCGACTGACCGCGTTGCCCGCGGTCGTGGAGGAGGCGTTCGGGCGCTGCGACGTCCTGGTGAACAACGCCGGGGTTCCCGGTGGGGGGGTGTTCGCGAAGCTCACGTACGAGCAGATCGAGGACATCATCAAGGTGAACGTTCTCGGCGTGATGAACGGGACCCGGGCGTTCCTGCCGGGGATGCTGCAACGGGGACACGGCCACGTCGTGAACGTGGCGTCCCTCGCCGGACGGTTCGCCACGCCTGGCGCCGCCGTCTACGGCGCGTCGAAGCACGCGGTGGTCGCGTTCTCGGAATCCCTGTTCTACGAGGTGGAGCACCAGGGCGTCCTCGTGACGGCCGTCAATCCCGGGTTCGTTCGGACCGAGGGCTTCCCGCTGGTGGGCATGGACCCTCGGATGATCCTCACCTTGGACAAGGTGGCGGGGGCGGTCGTGCGCGTGGTGCGCAAGGACATCGCCCCGGAGCTTTCCGTCCCTCGATACATCAGCCCGTTGCAGGCCTTCCGCGTGCTGACGCCTCCGCTGTACCGTTGGGGGGTGCGCAAGGGCCGCGACATGGGCCTCAAGGGAACGGAAGCGGCGGACGGATGACGCCAGGGACCACGGGAGAGGTCGCGTTCAACGGCGAACTGCTCGCGGCGCGGGGCGGCGGCCACGCGATCGCGGTTGACGCCACCGCTGCGGCGTCCATCGGCGCGAAGCACATGTCGCGCGTGTCCGGCACGTTGAACGGACGTCAGTTCCGCAGCAACCTGGTGACGATGGGCGGCGCCTGGTTCCTGGGCGTGCACAAGGCGAACGTCGACGCCGCCGGCCTCGCATCCGGCGACACGGTCACCGTCGTGATGACGCTCGACACGGCGGCGCGCGGCGACGACAAGGAGCCGGAGATCCTCGCGGAGGCGTTGGAGCACGACGCGCTCGCCGCGGCGACATGGAAACACCTGGCGCCGTCGCACCGTCGCGAGTACGTGGGGTACATCAAGGAGGCGAAGAGGCCGGAGACCCGCGCGCGGCGGGTGAAGCGCACGATCGACGAGCTCGCGGGCCGCAACCCGAAGGCATGAGCATCTCCGTCGAGACGACCACGGCTCCCACCAGGATCGACCGCCCTGCGAGCGACGACGTCCCGGCGCCCGACCCGCCGTGGGTCGTCATCGTCTGGAACGACCCCGTCAACCTGATGACGTACGTGACGTGGGTCCTGCAGAAGCTCTTCGGGTACCCCCGCGCGAAGGCCGAGAAGCTGATGATGGACGTCCACCTGAAGGGCAAAGCCGTCGTGTCGAACGGCACGCGCGAGAAGGCGGAGTTCGACGTCGCGCGCCTGCACGCGCACGGGCTGTGGGCCACGATGCAGAAGGACGCCTGACGGCGTGGCGCGTGGCGGACCGTTCAAACCCGCACGACGGGGTGGGTTCGAACTCCGGCTCGAGCCGGCGGAACGAGACATCCTGCGCGGGCTCCCGGACCAGCTCCGGAGCCTGATCGAGAACGAGGATCCGACCAGCGACCCGGCGATGGCACGGCTCTATCCGCCCGCCTACCAGGACGATCCCATCCGCAACCTGGAGTTCGAACGTCTGGCCGGCGACGACCTCACGTCGCAGCGGCTCGCCGCCATCGCCACGATGGAGTCGTCGATCGACGCGGAACGCCTCACCCAGGAGCAGCTCGTGTCGTGGCTGGGCGTCTTGAACGATCTGCGCCTGGTGCTGGGGGTCCGCCTGGAGATCACGGAGGAGACGACGGAGGACGACGTTCCCGCCGACGATCCGCGCGCGACGTCGTACGGACTCTACGGCTACCTCACGTGGCTGGTGGGATGGATCGTCGAGGTGCTCGAACCCGTCTAGTCCGTCTCCGAAGACGTGGCCTTCGGCCGCTTACGGAACAGGCGGGTGAAGAAGCCGGGCCGAGGAGCGTCGTGCGACTGCCGCTCTTCATCGGCCTCATGCCGCTGCGCCTCCTCCCGCAACTCCTGCTCGTTGATGCGCGGAGTGGGCTCGCCGAACGGCCGACCCGGGCCTTGCGTGGGCGGGAAATACGTCACCCCGGCAGCCTACGACGCCATCGTCGGGGCGGACCGAGGCGTTCGTCAGCGGACGGGCGAACCGACCCGGTGGACCTTGAGCATGTTGGTGGTGGTCTTCCCCGCCGGGGAAGCGGCGGCCATGACGACGGCGTCGCCGGGGCCGGCCAGCCCGAAGGCCTGGAGCCCCTCGTCCATCAGCGCGATCATCTCGTCGGTATCGGCAGGCTTGCGCGCCGGCAACGGGATCACCCCCCACAGGATGGTGTTGGCGCGACGAACCCGTTCGTCCGGGATGAACGCGTACACGGGGCAGCCCGGGCGCTCGGCGGAGAGCAACCGCGCGGTCCGCCCCGTCTCCGTGTAACACGTGACCGCGACGACGTCGCGATCCTCGTTCGCGACCGCCGCGGCGGCATGGGCGACGGCCGGACCTTCGCCGGCGTGACGGCACGCGGGCTGCGCCGCCCGGTACTCCGCGCCGCGTGACTCGACGGCGGTCGCGATCCGGGTGGCCGCCGCGGCGGCCTCGAACGGGAACCGGCCGATCGCGGTCTCGCCGGACAGCATGATGCCGTCGGCTCCGTCCAGGACGGCGTTCGCGACGTCGGTCGCCTCCGCGCGCGTCGGCCGCGGCGCGCGGATCATCGACTCGAGCATCTGCGTGGCGACGATCACCGGCCGCGACGCGGCACGGGCCGCGCGCAACAGGTCCTTCTGGAGGAGCGGGATCTCCTCCATCGGCAGCTCGACGCCGAGGTCGCCCCGCGCGACCATCAACGCGTCCGTCACGCGCAGGATCTTCACGATGTCCTCGACGGCGGGCTTGGTCTCGATCTTGGCCACGATCGGGACGGCACGATCCTCCATCAAGGCCCGCAGTTGCTTGATGTCGTCGGGGCCGCGGACGAACGATTGCGCCACCAGGTCGACGCCGAGATCGAGCGCACGGGTGAGCCCTTCGCGGTCGCGATCGGTGACCGCCGGCAGGCGCAACCGTTCCGCAGGGACGTTGACGCCCTGTCCGGACCGGATCGTGCCGCCGCGCACGCACTCCGTCCGCACGGCCGAGCCCTCGATCGCCGTGACGGTCAGCTCGACCGCCCCATCGGCGAGCAGGATGCGGTCGCCCACCTCGAGGTCATCGGCCAGGCCCTCGTAGGTCGTGGCCGCTCCCGGATCGCGGCTCTCTCCGTCCGGACGAAGCACGAACGCCTGGCCGGGCGCGAGCTTCCACGGGTCCGGCTGGAGCGTGCCCAGACGGACCTTCGGGCCGGGCAGGTCGGCCATGACGGCCAGCGCCCGGTCGCCCTTGGCCTCGACGGAGCGGACGAGCTCGACCGCCCGCGCGTGGTCGGCCGGCCGCCCATGGGAGAAGTTGATCCGGAAGATCGTCGCGCCCGCCGTCACGAGACCGCGGATGAACTTCGGCGTGTTCGTCGCGGGACCGAGCGTGCACACGAGCTTGGTCCGGGTGCTCACGCGACTCCCCCGAGTCCGACGGCCGACCGAACGTCCGCAGCGACGCCACGCGCCAGGGCGTCGCCCTCACCCGGGCCGGGCGAGGGCTCCGAGAACGTCGCCGGGACTTCGCCGCCGACCTGGAGCTCCGCCTCCTCGATCCAGCTCTCGGGGAGCTCATCGCCGAGCACCGCACCCGCCATCTCGGCGAACGCGATCGTCCACGCGCGGGGGACCACGCGCGCCCACTGGTACCCGCCGCCGCCGGTGGCCACCCAGCGACCCCCGGTGGCCTCATGCGCCAGCGCGTGCAGCTCCGCGGCGGTCTCGCGGTACGCCTGCGTGGTGAGCTGCATCTGCGCGAGCGGATCGGTCACGTGGGTGTCGCAGCCCAGCTGGGTGACCAGCACGTCGGGTGCGAACCGCCGGACCAACGGCGGCACGATCGAGCGGAACGCGTCGAGCCACGCGTCGTCACTCGTGAACGGAGGCAGCGGCACGTTGACCGCGCTCCCCTCGGCCCCGCGCCCCCCACGCTCCGTGACGTCACCGGTGCCGGGGAAGAACCACGGCGCGAACTCGTGGATCGAGATCGTCAGCACGCGTGGGTCGTCGTAGAAGATGAACTGCACGCCGTCCCCATGATGCACGTCGACGTCGACGTAGGCGACCCGCTCCGCACCTTCGCGCAGCAACCACGCGATGGCCACCGCCGGGTCGTCGTAGACGCAGAACCCCGACGCGCGCGCCGGCATGGCGTGATGCAGGCCGCCGGCGGCGTTGAACGCGTGTTCCACGCCTCCCGACCACACGGCCCTGGCCGCCGCGACGCTCGCCCCCGCCACCAGCGCTCCGGCCTCGTGCATCCGGTCGAAGATGGGATTGTCGCCCGGCCCGTAGCCGTACCGCCGCCAGTCCCCGTCCTCACCGTCGCCTGCCCGGCGCGTCGCCTCCACGTAGTCGGGCGTGTGAACGAGCTCGATCGTGGCGTCGTCCGCGGGGTGCTCGCTCGTCAGACGTTCGACGTTCGGGAGTACGTCCAGACCGAGCGAACGGATCAGATCCCACGTGAGCAGGACCCGCTGCGGCCGGAGCGGGTGCTGGGGTCCATGGTCGTAGATCCTCGCGGCGGGGCAGAGCACGAGTCCGACGCGATCGCTCACCGAACCGAGCGGATCGCGGCCGCCGTCAGCTCCACGAGCGTCGTGGCATCCTCGTCGCTCAGCGTGAACGGCGGACCCAACATCACGAGGTCCCCGTTCGTCCCGCCCACGTGGCCGGTGCTCGAGTAGAGCAGGAGGCCGGCCTCTCGGGCGGCGGCGAGGACGCGTTCCGAGACGTGATCCGCTCGCGCGAACGGATCCTTCGTCTCCCGGTCACGGACGAGCTCGATCCCGATCATCATGCCGATCCCCCGCACGTCTCCGACGAACGGCGCCCCGTCCAGTGCCACGGTCAGATCCTTGCGGATGCGCTCGCCCAGGTCGGCGCTCCGCTGGACCAGGTCATCGTCGATCAGCCGTCGCACCACGGCGCGTCCCACGGCGGCACCGAGCGCATTGTGGGACCACGTGAATCCGTGGACGAACCCGCCGGAGGCGACCGTGTCGAAGACGTCACCGCTCGCCGCCGCGAACCCGAACGGCACGTAGCCGCTCGTCGTGCCCTTGCCCGCGGTGAGGATGTCGGGTCGCACGCCCCAGTGATCCGACCCGAACCATCGGCCGGTTCGGCCGAACCCCGTCATGACCTCGTCGGCGATCACGAGCATCCCGTAGCGACGACACACGTCGACGATCGCCGGCCAGTAGTCGTCGGTGGGGACCGCGCCGGCGAGCGTCGCCCCACCGACCGGTTCGGCGATGAAGGCCGCGACCGTGTCGGGACCGGCCAGCGAGATCATCCGCTCGAGTTCGACGGCGTGCCACGCGCCGCACCCCTCCGGATGCTGCGGGTTGCCGCATCGGTACTCGTACGCCGCCGGTGCGTGCAGGAACCGGCCGAGCCACGGCGTGTAGGGCTTGCGGATCGGCTCCTTCCCGCTCGCGTCGAGCGCGCCCAGCGTGTTGCCGTGGTACGAACTCCGACGAGCGATCACCGTGGTACGGACATCGTCTCCACGGGCCAGGTGATACGCGCGGGCCATCTTGATCGCCGTCTCGACCGCCTCGCTGCCGCCCGAGACCGGATAGATGCGCGGGTCATCGAGCGGGAGGTACGGCGCGAGCTCGTCCGCATACCGTTCGAGCACGCCGGTCGTGAACATCGTGCCGTGCACGTACTGCGTGGTCTGCAGCTGCGCGGTCGCCGCCTCGATCAGCGCGCGGTCCCCGTGCCCGACGCCGACGACGATCGCGCCACCGGCTCCGTCCAGGTAGCGCTTCCCGTCCGCGTCGACGATCCACGATCCCTCGGCCGAGACGGCCGCGGGGAGCGACCGGTTCAGGACGCGCGGGAAGATGTGACTCATCGCGCATCCCCCGGAGGGGGCTTCCGTTCCCGGGCAGGCGGCTTCCTGGGAAGGTGGCCATCGAACCCGTCGAAGACCCTGCGCAGCCGCTCGGCCTCGGCCTTGCGGCGAGCGCGGATCTCCTTGGCCCAGTCGGGCTCGGGCTCGCGCATCTCCGCGGGATCGGCCCACGGCGAGGGCTCGTGCCCTTGGTCACGCTCCGGCATGACGGACACGGTATCGCCTGAGGCCTACTTGGTGTACGCGCCGCCCGGGTCGAGCTCCTCACGGATCAGTCGGAGCTCCTCGGCGGTCGGCGCGGGCGTCTCACCCAGATCGTGGGCGACCTTCGGATCCCACCCCATCTGTTCCCGCACCTGCTCCAGCGTGACGCCCGGGTGGAGCGTCACCAAGGTCATCTCCCCCGTCGCGTCGTCGAACGTGTACGTGCCCAGGTCGGTCACCACGCTGGTCGGTCCGCTGCCCCACCAGCCCCGCGCGGCGTCGTGCGCCGGATCGCCCGAATGCCCCGGCGAGGTCCGGAAATCGATCGTGTCGACGAACGACCGCGTGCCCTGCCGCATGATCACCATGACCTGCCGGGCGTTGATCGCGATCTCGCACGCGCCGCCGGATCCAGGGAGTCGGATCTTCGGATCACCGTAGTCCCCGATCACCGTCGTGTTGATGTTGCCGAACCGATCGATCTGGGCCGCGCCCAGGAACGCCACGTCGATCAGGCCGGCCTGCAAGTAGTACGCGAACAGCTCGAACATCGACGTCACCGCGGTTGCGCCGGTGACGAGCGTCGGGTCGCCGATCGACAGCGGCAGCCGCTCCGGTCGAGCGCCGAACACGCCCGACTCGTACACCAGCTGCAGATCAGGCGACACGGTCCGCTGCGCCAGGTTGCAGACGATGTTCGGCAGGCCGACGCCGACGAAACAGTTGCGCACGCGATCCAACTGGCGAGCGCTTGCGGCGATCATGATCTCAGACTTGGAATAGACGAGGTCGGCGGCGGCGGTGTCGCTCACGCGTACCGTCCGTAGTTGACTTCGCCGGACATCGCCGGCGCGGGCCGCAGCGAGTCCCACAGCCGCGCGCCCATCTTGTCGACGTACTCGGCGTGATTCGCCAGCCCGTAGACCCATTCGTCGAGCCACGCGTCAAGTGAGGCTGCGTCCCGGGCGATCTGGTCCCATGCCAGGTAGAACGCGTTGTCGCGGTCGTAGTACCCCTGCGTGAACGACGGATGGCACGCGAACGGCTCCTCGACCACCGCGTCCACGATCACGCCCGGGATCACCGTGCGGTTGGGGTCGGCGCGGATCACCGACTCCTCCACCATCTCCTCGCAGACCACGATCACGCGGTCTGCGGCGAACGCCGCCTCCTTCTGACAGCCGAGCAGTCCCCAGATCTGCGCGTCACCGCTGGCGTCCGCGCGCTGCGCGTGCACGATCGCCACGTCCGGTCGGAGCGGCGGCACCACGAACACCTCGGTGGCGTCGTCGTACGGCGAGACCATCGGCCGGATGTTCGGGTTGGCCTTCGGGATGTCGGACTCGTAGTAGCTGCGTATCGGGAAGAACGGCAGGTTGGACGCTCCGGCGACGTAGCGGCACACCATGCCGAAGTGCGAGTACTCCTCGATCTCCAGCGGAGCCGGGTCGGACCGTTCGATCCGCCGTCGGATCGCGTGGAGCGAGCCGACGCCGGGGTTGCCCAGCCACGAGAAGACGAGCTTGGACGCGACGCCGGCCCCGATCATCTGGTCGTAGACCACGTCGGGGGTCAGACGGCAGAGCGTCAGGTCGCGACGACGCTGCCGGATGATCTCGTGTCCCGCCGCGAAACAGATCAGGTGCGTGAAGCCCTCGATCGCCACCGTGTCGCCGTCCCGCACCAGCGCCTCCACGGCGTCGTGCATGGTCGCGACCTTGTCAGAGCTCACCCGACCGTCCGTCCTCGGGGCCACGCAGCACGCAGAACTCGTTGCCCTCGGGGTCGGCCATCACGGTCCAGAAACTGCCGCCTTCGTCCACGCGGGTGATCGCGGTGGCGCCGATCTCCTCGAGGCGCGCCACCTCGGAGGCCATGGACGCTACTGGGCCGGACGTCCAGGTGGAGGCGGTTCTTCACGGTCTTCTCGTCTGGGACGGTCTGGAACAGCATCGTCCACCCCGCCCCGGCGGCCGGCTTGATGACCGCGTCCGCGTCGTCGATCTCGTCCAATCGATAACCGAGCGCGGCGCACCAGAAGTCGGCGAGCAGCTTCGGGTCGTGACAATCGATCGTGAGCGTGTCGACCGACAACGTCATCGTCGGGACCTACGAACCGGCGTTCTCGACATCGGCGACCGTCTCCTCGAGGATCTCGAGCGCGGTGCGCGCCTGGTCCTCGCGGAACACCAGCGGCGGCGCCATCCGGACCGCGTTGTCGCCGCACGTGAGGACGAGCAGCCCGTTCGCGAATCCCCGGTGCTCGACCTCGGCGGCGAAATCGTGGTCGGGGAACTCGATGCCGATCATCAGCGCGAGCCCGCGCACCTCGCGGATGCTGCCGTGGCGCACCGCCATGTCCCGCAATCCGTTCAGCATCACGTCGCCCACCTTGTCGGCGTTCTCCAACAGGTGCTCCTGCTGGATGACGTCCAGCGTGGCGAGCGCCGCCGCGCACGAGACGGGGTTGCCGCCGTACGTCGAACCGTGCGTGCCGACGGTCCACGTCATCTTGGAGTCCTTCGCGATCATCGCGCCCAGCGGCATGCCGCTCGCGATGCCCTTGCCGGCGAGCAGGATGTCCGGCTCGACGCCGGTGTGCTCCACGGCCCACATCCGGCCGGTGCGACCCATCCCCGACTGCACCTCATCGCAGACCAGGTAGATGCCGTGGCGGTCGCACAGTTCGCGGAGCGCCATCAGCCAGCCGTCGGGCGGAACGATGTAACCACCTTCGCCGAGCACCGGCTCGACGACGATCGCCGCCACCTCGTGCGCGCCGACGATCTTCTTGAACAGGAAGTGCTCGATGTAGTCGATCGTGGGGAACCCGTCCTCGGCCGACCCGGGCGCCATCTGCATGTCGCGGCCGTCGCCGTAGTACGCGTGCAGCACACCCGGCAGCAGCGGCCCGAAGCCGGACCGGTACGCCGACTTCGACGCCGTGAGCGAGACCGAGCCGTACGAACGCCCGTGGAACGAGCCGTAGAACCCGATGATGTACTGCCGGCCGGTCGCCCATCGCGCGAGCTTCATGCCGGCCTCGACCGCCTCCGTCCCGGAGTTCGTCAGGAACGACCGGACCGGTTCGGACATCGGGGCGATCTGGTCCAGCCGCTCGGCGACCTCGGAGTAGATCGGCAGGAAGAAGTCGCTCGCCGAGTAGTGGATCAGCTCGGCCGCCTGACGTTGGATCGCCTCGACGACCCGCGGGTGGCAATGTCCCGTGGACGTGACCGCGATGCCGGCGTTCAGGTCCAGGAACCGATTGCCGTCGACGTCCTCGACCACCGACCCGGCGCCGCGCTTCGGCACGAACGGGTAGGCGCGCGGGAGCGACGGGCTGGTGAAGCGCCGGTCCCGCTCCAGGACCTCCTGCGCCAGGGGCCCCGGCACGTCGGTGATCAGCCTCGGCGCCTCGGCGTTCGCCAGGCCCTCGAGCTCCATATCCTCCAGGCTCACTCCGCGATCACCGTCCGCGACTGCTCCCGCAGGTACAGCGTCACGTAGTAGGGGCCGCCGCCGGCCTTGCCGGTCGTGCCCGAGCCTTTCCAGCCGCCGAACGGCTGCACACCCGGCCACGCACCGGTCGTGGCGCCGGCCCGGCGGTTGACGTACACCACACCTGCCTGGATCCGGTCGAGCCATTCGTCGATCTCGGCTTGGTCCTCGCTGAAGAACCCGGCCGTCAAGCCGTACTCGGTATCGTTCGCTCGCTCGATCGCGTCATCGAGCTCGTCGAACGCGCCGACCGCGACGAACGGGACGAACAGCTCCTTCTTCCAGATCCAGTTGTCGTCGGGGACCTCGACCACGGTCGGTTCGACGAACAGCCCGCGCGCGAAGTCGCCGTCGGTGAGGCGGTGTCCACCCGTCACGATCGTCCCGTTCTTCCGCGCCTCGTCGGCGGCCTCCTCGAACGTCGCCATCGCAGGCTCGTTGATGATCGGGCCGAGGTAGACGTCGCGCTCGATCGGGTTGCCCACCTTGATCGCCTCGGTCTTCTGCTTCAGCAGGCCGAGGAAATCGTCGTACACCTCGCGCTCCACGAAGACGCGCGAGCACGCCGAGCACTTCTGGCCGCCGAATCCGAACGCCGATCGCAGGACGCCGTCGGTCGCCTTGTCCAGGTCCGCGTTCTTCGTGACGATGGCCGGGTTCTTGCCGCCCATCTCGCAGATGACCGGCTTCGGGATCTCGGTCGCGAAGTGCTTGTAGATGTCCATGCCCACCGGGTACGAGCCCGTGAACGTGATGCCGCCCACGTCGGGGTGCTTCCACAGATGGTCGCCGGCGTTCACGCCGCGGCCGCTCACCAGGTGGAAGGCGCCGGGCGGCACCCCGCCGTCGCGGTAACACTCGTAGAGTTTGTAGCCCATCAGCGCGCCCTGGTTCGACGGCTTCAGCACCACCGCGTTGCCGGCGACGAGCGCGCCGGACGACGGTCCGCCGGAGAGCGCCATCGGGAAGTTGAACGGGCTGATGACCGCCCACACGCCGTACGGGCGCAGGACGTCGTAGTAGTCGCCGGCCGCGCCCATGCCGCTCATGGGCGTACGGAAGCCCTCGTTCTTGTCCATCTCGTCCGCGTTCCAGCGGATCAGCTCGGCGGTCTCCTGGACGTCGCCGAGCGCCTCGAGCCGGCTCTTGCCGACCTCGTAGGCCATCAGCGCGGCCAGATCGAAGAGGCGATCCTCCATGATGTCGGCGACGTTGCGCATGATCTCGACGCGCGCCTGCCATCCCATCCGGTCCCATTCCAGCTGGAACGCCTTGGCGGCCGCCACGGCATCGTCGACGTCCTTCGGGGTCGCCTGGGAGAAGCGCCCGATGATGATGTCGCTGTCGATCGGCGAGGGCTCTTCGTACTTCTCGTCGGTCCATCGCTCTTCGCCGTTGACGACGAACGGGTACTCCTTGCCGAGCTCGCCCTTCATGCGCTCGGCGGCCTCGTCGTACTTGCTCTGCAGCTCTTCGTTGTCGGCCGACATGGTCGCGTAGGTGACGCGGAACTTCTCTGCCATGGGAGCGTCGCCCCTTTCCGTTGGACGCGGGAGGAACCTGCTGGATGCCGTCCGTAGCTTAGCCAAGGTCCTCGACGGTCGCCTAGCCCGGGTGGCCAAGCCTGCCGTAGAGGCCCGTTCGCGTCCGCGTACGCTTACGCCGTGCGTACCGATCCCGTGGTTCTCGGCATCGATCAAGGGCTCAGCGGTGCTCGAGCCTCCGTGATGACGTCCGACGGGCGCGTGTTGGGCAGAGGACGGGCAACGTGTCTCGACGTCCGGACGGTCGCCGGCGGTCTGGAGCACGACCCCTCAGGTTGGTTCGACGAAACCACGTCGGCAGCCAGGATGGCCCTGGCGGAGGCGGGCGTGCGTACGGTGGATGCGATCGGGATCGGAGCGCTCGGTCCCGCGCCCCTGCTCCTCGATGACGCACTGCAGCCGCTCGGGCCGGCACACCTGTTCCCGCACGACGCGACGGCACCGTTCCTCGCGTGGGCCGCACGCGATCCGGGCATCGTCGACCGGGCGCAGTGGCTGGTGGACGTGTGCGGCTTCCTGGTGTCGGGATTGGTGGGCAGGCCGGTGCTCGATCGGATCACGGCCGGCGACCATGTGGTCCCCGGTGGCTGGCCCGCGCTCCGGCAACCAGAGGCGATGGACCCGTTCGCGGTGGCGGGGGAGCTCACGCACGAGGCGGCGACCACGCTCGGCCTCGTCGCCGGCACGCCGGTCATCGCGGGCACGTACGACTCCTTCATCGACCTCGCGGCCATCGGGGTCATGGAACCGGGCGACCGCGGCATCCTGCTGGGGAGCACCCTGATCGTCGGCGCGGTCCGCGAGACCGACGACGCGCCGGCGGGATCGCGCGCGTCGAGGCACGCCGGCGAGGGCTGGTTCGTGGGCGGGTGGACGCAGGCCGCCGGACGGGCCTTGGCATGGTGGCTCGGGCTGTTCCCGGCCGATCGGCATGAGGCGATCGCACGTGAGGCGGCCGCGCTCTCCCCCGGCGCCGGTGGTCTGCTGGCACTGCCCTACCTCGACGGGGAACGAGCTCCCGTGTGGGATCCCGGCGCCCGCGGCGCCTTCGTCGGTCTCACGACCTCCACGACGGCGGCGGAGCTGTATCGAGCCACGATCGACGCGGTCGCGCTCTCGGCCGCGGATCTGGCGGACCGACTGCACATATCGGAAGCGGAGGTTCGTCCGTGGCTCGTCGCCGGGGGCGGGGTCCGTGACGGAACGTGGCTCCGGGCGACCGCCGATGCGATCGGCGAGCCGATGCTGGCCGTCGATCTGGACGAGGCGGGCGGTGCGGCTCGAGCGGCGCTCCGTGCGCTCGAGGTGGCGCTCCCGGAACTGCCGACCCGGCGCGTCGAGCCGGACGCCGAACGGCATGCGCGTTTCGCGGGACTCCTCGAGGCCTACCGCGAACTGTACGGTGCGCTGGCACCGACGGTCCACGCGCTGGCGATGGAACAGGCCCGATGACCCGGTCGGAGATGATGCGGGTCTGTCGGCTGCACGGCATCGAGGACCTGCGCGTCGAACGGATCCCGGTGCCCGTACCCGCGCCGGGCGAGCTGCTGGTCCGGGTCGAGGCCAACGGCGTCTGCGCGACCGACGCGCGCAAGTACCGGGTGGGTGTCAACGACGGCACGTACCCGTTCAACCCCGGACACGAGTGGGTCGGCCGGGTCGTCGAGCTCGGAGATGGTGTCGACGGATGGTCGGCGGGTCAGCGCGTCTACGGCGACACGTACGGCGGCTACGCGGAGTTCGTCACGATCGCGGTCGATGCGGGCCCATGGTCGTGCGGGCCGACGTCGATGCCCGATGAGGTCCCCGTCGAACGTGCCGTGCTGCTGGAACCGCTCGCCGATTGTCTCCACGCCGTGATCGACCAGGGGCAGGTCCGCTCGGGTGACCATGTCGTGGTGGTGGCCGCGGGGTCGATGGGCCTGCAGATGATCGCGGTCGCCGCCCGTGTCGGCGCCCGGGTCACCGCCGTGGAGCCGCAACCGGAACGCCGCGACCTCGCCGAGCGCTTCGGGGCCACCGAGGCGATCGATCCCGACGGATGGCCCGAACGCGTTCGCACCGATGGGGCGCCGCGCGCGGTGATGATCTGTGCCGGAGACCCCGACCTCATCGCACCCGCGATCGACGCGTGTGCGAACGGCGGCCGGGTCGTGCTGTTCGCGGGGTTCGGGGACCGGCCGATCGTGTCCGTCGACGTCAACGCGATCCACTACCGCGAGCTGACGCTGGTCGGCAGCGAATGGATCGGTGCGCCACCCAACCAACAGCGCGACCGGTACAGGGAAGCCGCCGAGATCATCGCCTCGGGGGCGCTCCCGCTCGAGGAACTCGTCACGGCGCGATGCTCGTTCGACGACCTCGAGGACGCGCTGCGCGGACGGTCCGAGTTCCGCGTTCTCAAGACCGTGTTCGTTCCCGAGGAGGAGAGCGGATGAGCGACCTGGACGGACGTGTGGCGTTGGTGACGGGTGCGAGCTCGGGCATCGGCCGTGCGACGGCGGTGCTGCTGGCCGAGCGAGGCGCCCGCGTGATGGGGGTCGGCCGCGATCAGGAACGGCTGCGGACCCTCGCGGACGAGACGGGGGTGGAGACGATCGTCGCCGCGCTCGACGATCCCGTCACCTGTGGCGCCGTCGTCGCGAGCACGGCCGAGCGGCTGGGTCCGGTCTCGATCCTGGTGAACAGCGCCGGCCGAGGCGCCGACGCCGATCGTCCGATCTGGGAGGAGTCGCTCGAAGGCTGGCGCGCCACCATGGCCATCAACCTCGACGCCCCGTTCCTGCTGTCGCGCGCCTGCTCCGAGCAGATGCGCGCGCTGGGCTGGGGTCGCATCGTGATGGTGAGTTCGACCGCCGGCGAGATCGGCGCGCCGTCGATGGCGCCCTACTGCGCCTCCAAGCACGGCGTGCTCGGGCTGATGCGCTCGGTCGCCCAGGATGTCGGCACGTTCGGTGGCACGTGCAATGCGGTCCTGCCGGGGTGGGTCAAGACAACGATGGCCGACGTCTACGTGCAGGGTGAGGCCGATGAGCGCGGCGTCACGTTGGAGGCGATGTGGGCCGAGCACGACGCCGAATATCCTCGCGGCTCGGTGCTCCAGCCCGAGGAGGTCGCGCGCGTCATCGCCTGGCTCGCCTCCGAAGAGGCAGCGGCCGTGAACGGGGAGGCGTTGACCGTGGCGCTCGGCGGCCTTTGGTAGGCGGTCCTTCCATCAGAACCTCACGAGCACCTTCCCGGACCTTCCCGGTTCGGCGAGTCGATCGAACGCCGCTCTGACGTCGTCGACCGCGAACACGGAGTCCACGAGCGGCCGGGCCAGGCCGTCCTCGAGCAGCGGGACGACCTCGCGTGCGAACGCCTCGACCGCGGCGGCCTTCTCCTCGACGGGCCGAGCGCGCAACACCGTGCCACGGACGGTCGCGCGGCGAACCATCAACCGGAGCAGGTCGATCTCGGCGGTCGATCCCGACGCGACGCTGATCACGATGATCCGTCCGCGGAGCGCGAGGATGTCGAGGTCGTGCGCGAGGTTCGAGGCCCCCACGAGCTCGAGCACCAGGTCGACCCCTCGGTCCCCGGTGTGCTCGAGGACCTGAGGGCCGAACGTTCCGGCGTCGACCGGCTCAGCGCCGAGCGCTCGGATACGCTCGGCGGCTCGGTCGCTGCGCACGACGCCGAGGACGTCGGCACCGAGCGCCAGCGCGATCTGGACGGCGGCCGACCCCACGGCTCCCGATGCGCCCTGCACGAGCACCGTCTCGCCGGCGCGCAGCGCCCCCTGGGTCGTCAGCGCGTCGTGCGCGGTGATGAACACCTCGGGGATCGCGGCGGCCTCGTGGTCATCGAAACGTTCGGGAACGCGGGTCACGCAGCGCTCGTGCACGGCGACACGAGAAGCGAGGCCGCCGCCCGCCACCAGTCCGAAGACCCGGTCGCCCACAGACCAGTTCGTGACGCCTTCGCCGACCTCGACCACCGTGCCGGCGACCTCGAGACCCGGGACGTCCTGCACGACCCCCGCGGGTGCGGGGTAACGCCCTTCCCGCTGCTGAAGATCGGCAGGGTTGAGCCCGGCCGCGGTCACGTCGACGAGCACTTCGTCGCGGGCGATCTCCGGGGCGTCGCGCTCCGAGACCGTCACCTGCTCGTTGCCGCCGGCGCCGGTGAAGACCACGGCCCTCACGCAGCGACGTCCTGCAGCATCGATCGAAGGTGGGGCAGCGCCGCCGCCAGTCGTTCGTGTTGGTCGTCCACATCCGCCTGGCTGTCGAGGCCCTCGACCAACAGGTCGTAGGGGCGATCGCCCACCGTGTCGTTCAAGGCCTGGATCAGCGCACGGATGGGCGCGACCCCTTCGCCCGGATAGCGGTACCGAACGTCGAAACCTCGCCGGTGGTACCCGTCGGGCTGTTGCACGGACAGCAGCTCGTAGTCGCGGATGTGCCCGCTCTTCGCGAGCGGTGCGAGCGTCGAGATCGCGCGGAACGGGTCGTCGAACGTCATGATCGGGTTGATCAGATCGAGGAACACACCGACCTTGTCGGCACCGACCTCGTGAACGATGCGCTCGTACTCATCGATCGTGAAATCCGAATGGTTCTCGAGGATCAACCGAACCCCGGCCGCCGCGGCACCGCTCGACCCCCCGCGCAGCACCTCCGTCACGTACTCGCGCTCCAGCTCGATCAGCTCCGGCTGCCCCGCGAGATCCGCACGGTAGAACCCGGAGGCGAGCCGCAACGTCGGGCTGCCCAAGGCCACGGCTCCTTCCAGCCAGCGTTCGATACGCTCGACGCCGACGCGAGGCTCATCGCCGTGCCGCGGCGAACCCACGAAGTCACCCGACGCAAGCAAGCGGATGCCCGACGATGCGGCATGTGACGCCAGATCGACGAGCTGCGCCGGCGATCGATCCCGAACGTGATGCAGGTTGACGGCGACGACACCTGCTCCCAGCGACGCCGCATCGGCCAACACCTCCTCGATGGTGATGGCGCGTGCCTCCAGTCGCATGTGCCAGCAGAGCGTGTCGACGCCGAGCGAGATCGTCAGATCAGCCTCCTCGTTCCTCGTGCCGCGTGGGGTTGCGGGACCGCCGACCAGTCGCTGGTTCGGAACCCCGCCGTCATGCCTCCGTCGGCGACGACCACCGAACCCGTCACGTACGACGCGTCGTCGGAGAGCAGGAACGCCACCACGGCGGCGATCTCGGCCGGATCGGCGGCCCGGTCCATCGCGACGTTCGAACGGTACTTGGACCACCGTTCGTCGTCGGCGAGGAACTCGTGCGCTGCCGCGGTGTCCACCCAGCCGGGTGCCACGGCGTTCACGCGGATCCCGAACGGAGCGAGGTCGATCGCCATGGATCGCGCGAGCTGGCTCACCGCGCCCTTCGACACGTTGTACGCGACCTGATGCTCCTCGCCCATGAACGAGGCGGTCGAGGCGGTGCAGACGATCGAGCCTCCGTCGCGCCCGGCCATCGTGCGAGCCGCCGCGTGGATCATCAGGTACATGCCGCGCGCGTTGACGTGCATGGTTCGGTCGAAGTGCTCCAGCGGCGCGGTGAGGATCTCCTCGAAGTAGGCGAACCCCGCGTTCGAGGCCAGGAGGTCGAGCCGTCCGAACGTTTCGAGCGTGTTCGTCACGGCGCGTTCGGCCGTCTCAGGGTCCCCCACGTCCGCGGCGATCGAGACGACGCCGGCGCCCGTGCTCCGGAGGGTTGTGGCGACCCCCTCGAGCGCATCGGCGTCGTGCGGGGCGGCGACGAGACAGAGATCCGCGCCTTCGTCCGCCAGGCGCTCGGCGATCGCGCGCCCGATCCCCGACGATCCCCCGGTCACGATGGCGGCTCGGCCGGCGAACCGGCCGGCGCCTCGCGTCACAGCTGCTCCTGACCGAAGTCCGCGTAGAACGAGGCGGTGACCAGCCGGATCGGGTCGTCGACGTCGTCGAGGTCGCGGGCGATCCCCTCCACCGACGCCCAGGACGGGACGCCCCAGACGGCCAATCCCCGCGGATCGGGGCCGAGCTTGCCGATGCGGTCCACGAGCAGGTTCAACTCCAGGTCGGCGTGCGCCTGCCGGCGTGCCTCGAACGAGGACCGAACCGCGTCGTGATCGGCACCGGGAGCGAGGTCGAACCATTCGGCGTAGTAGCGACCCTTGCTGCCGACCACGGGTTCGAGCAACGGCTCGTAGCATCCGGCCGCGTCGATCCGTGCGGCGAGTCGGAACGGTTCTTCGAACAGGTCGGCTTCCCCCGAACGGAACACCCGCTCCCAGTCGTCGATCCGTTCCATCCCGGCGTTGCGGCTGTACCACGCGCACAGGTACTCGGGCTCCGGACCGACACGCCACGAACGTCCGACGTTCAGGACGGCGATGTCGTCGTCGTACTCCCCCTGCCAACCCGTCTGTCCGGCACCGGCCACCGCATGGAACTCGTGCAGGCCGACCCCGGGACGGCGGCTGATGAACTCGATGTAGATCAGCATCTCTGTCTGCTCCTGTCGTGTCGGGTCAACGCGCCCGCCATCTGCGGCTCATGTGAGGTTGCGCGGGACATCGTGCGAAGCTACCGTCGGCGGCATCATGGGCGCAATGCCGCACTTCAACGCACAGCCGCTCCCGACAGACCTCGACGACCTGGCCGTCACCGCACGCGATCTTCCGTGGGTTCCCAATGGTCAGGGGCTGGCGTTCAAGCCCCTTCACTACTCGCCGTCCACCGGTATGTGGGTCAACCTCATCCGTGTGGCGCCCGGTGGGCACATCTCGAGGCATCTGCACACCGGCGGATCCGTCCACGGCTACGTCCTGAAGGGAAGCTGGCGATACCTCGAGCACGACTGGGTCGCCGAGGAGGGCAGCTATGTGTGGGAGCCGCCGGGCGACGTGCACACGCTGGAGGTGCGCGGCGACCAGGAGATGATCACGCTCTTCTTCGTGCACGGGGTGATCCAGTACCTCGACGATCAGGACCGGTTGATCCAGCAGGACGACATGCGTAGTCGGCAGCGGCTGTACCTCGAGCATTGCGCGGCCGAGGGGATCGAGCCGCGCGCGCTGATCGGCTAGCCGGCTTGGCTGCGGCGCTCCTCATTGCTCATCCGCCGGTCTGGTGTGGTCGTGCAGGTGGTGGCGCGCCGCGCCCAGTGGCACGCGCAGGTCCAGCGGACCGAAGCCCGATGTCACCCGGATCGGACGGTTCTCGCTCGCCGAGACTCGCGCCGCATCGATGACATCCAAGAGATGGAGGTCGTGTTCGGCGTTCGTCAGCGGCGCACGATCTTCCGTGAGCGCGACCACCGCCTCCCGGAGACCATCTGCCCACAGCCACGTCGCATCGATCGGATCGATGGAGGTCCACGCAGCGTCGCGGTTCCTCCAGATCTCCAGACCGGTCGGATCCCAGTCGTCGCCCAGCAGGTTCGCGGTCCCGTCCGTGCCGTACAGCTCCAGACCGGGCCGGCGATACCGCTGGACCGCTTGACCGGAGGTGACGGAGGACAGCGCGCCGTCGACGTGGCGAAGGATCACATGCGACACGTCGGGGTCGGGGTGCTCGATGCGTCTCCCCTCCGCTTCGCGCACAGGCACGGCCACGGCGTCGGCCGCGAACACCTCCGTGACCGGACCGACCAGCGCCGTCAGACTCTTCAGGTTGTAGACGCCGGCCTCCGCCAGCGGACCCACCCCGCCTTCGTGGAACCACGAGGCCCAGGTCGACCCGGGGTTGCCGTACAGGCCCCTGGCGCTGTGCACCTGTCCGATCTCCCCGTCGCGCACGCGCGTCCACAGCTCCCGGAACGTCGGGGACAGTTGGACGAACGGCGCGGCCAGCAACCGCAGCCCTCGCGACGCCGCCAGGTCGAAGACCGGCTCGGCCTCCGCCCGGCTCATGCCCACCGGCTTCTCGCACACGACGTGTTTGCCGGCTTCCAGGGCGGCACGGGCGTAGCCGGCATGCGAATCGGGCGGCGTGATGATCACCACGACGGACACGTCGGACGTCAGGACCTGCTCGGCTTCGGGGACCAGATCGGCGTGAGGGCGACGACCGATGATGCCGCTCCACGTATCGCGCCTCCGCGCGCAGATCGGTCCTTCCCACGCCAGACCGCGGGGGATGAGTCGATCCAACACCTGCAGGTACGCCCAGAGCACGTTGCCGGCGCCGATGATCCCGACGCCCACGCCCGACCCTCGATCTTCAGCGTTCGCCAACGACGTATCCATCCGAAGAAGGGTCTCTTGCAATCACGAGGGCACGAGCCTAGCATCAGCGCCCGGGCGGTATGGATACTGGTATCTATCCGCCTCTCGGGTGTGTCAACGAGCGCGATCGACGCTGAGCACGGCGACAGACAGGGGGAAGCAGCATGAAGAAGCGGGCAGCACCTGCCGACCTTTCCCGGCGTCAGTTCCTCCGTCGAGCCGGGCTGACGGTGGTCACGGTGGGCGCGACGCCTTCCATCCTCGCCGCGTGCGGCAGCGACGAACCTGCCGAACCGGGCGCGTCGCCCACCGGCCCGACCGCCTCCGGTCCCGCCGCCTCTCCCAGCGTTCCGCCGGCCACCGGCACGCTCGACTACTACTCGTGGGAGGGCTACGACTCCCCCGTCAAGGCCACCAAGACCTGGCTCAAAGACAACGACGTCACGCTCAACTCCAGCTACATCGGGAACCACGACGACATCCAGGCGAAGCTGAAGGCCAGCAACAACTCCGAGGGCTTCGACCTGATCACGTACTACCAGGGGTACAAGCCGCTCTACACGGAGCTCGGGATCCTCGGGCCCATCGATGACGACAAGATCCCGAACCTTGCCGGGCTGAACGAGTTCTGGTCGAACGACCCGAGGCACCAATGGATCGACGAGGACGGCACCCGGACCGGGATACCGTGGACGTTCGGATCGATCGGCATCACGTACGACTCGGCCGAGGTCGACGAGATGTCCTCGTGGTACGACCTGCTGGACCCCAGCCTGAAGGGCAAGATCTCCCTTCCCGACGACCCCGTGGGCCAGTTCACGCTCACGGCCCACATCCTCGGCCTGGATCCGGGCGCCACCCCGAAAGAAGAGCTGGGATCGGTCGTCGACCTCGCCAGCCAGTTCGTGGCCCAGTGCGGATCGATCTCGACGTCGTTCGGCGACATGACCACCAAGCTCGTGGCGGGCGAGATCGTGGCGTGCTATCAGGGCTGGGCCGCGATGAACAGCTTCGCCGCGGCGGAGGGTGTGACCACGATCAAGACCAACCTCCCGGAGGAGGGCTCCTTCACGTTCGCGGACATGTTCGCGATCCCGACGGGGTCCGACAACGTCGACACCGCTCACGCCTGGATGAACATGCTCCTGGACCCGGTCGTGAACGCGCAGAACGCCGAGTATCTGGTCGGTGCGGTCACGGTGGACGCGGCGGTGGATCTCCTGAACGAGGAGACGAAGGCGCTGTACCCCTACGACGACATCGCCGGCTACCTGGAGTTGGCTCCCCTCTACAACAACCCGCCCGTCGAGTCCGACGAGTTCGTGACGCAGACGGAATGGACGGACGCCTGGCAGGAGATCAAGGCCGGCGCCTGATCCGGGGCGCCGCCGATCGGGCAGACCGTGGCGACAACCGTCGATGAACGGCATGCGGTTCGGTCGGCACGACGCAGGCGCGGGGCCTTCACCGCCATCCCGGCTGCCGCCGGGATGGTCGTGTTCTTCCTGATCCCCCTCGTGGTCTTCGCGGTCTACAGCTTCCTCACGAACAGCCTGTATGAGGTCGAACTCCCGCTCACGCTCGACGGGTATCGGGACGCCCTGACGTCCCCGGTGAACATCAGTCTGGCGAAGAACTCCGCGTTGGTGGGCCTGGGAACGGCCGTCGTGACGGTGACACTCGCCCTGCCCATCGCCTTCTGGCTCCGTCGAAGCGCGCGACGCCTGCGGCTCCCCGTCCTGTTCCTGATCACCGCCTCGTTGTTCGCCGGCTACCTCGTGCGGATCTACGCATGGCGCAGCATCCTGGGAAGGAACGGCCTGATCAACAGCGGGCTCCAGCGGCTCGGTCTCATCGACGAGCCGCTCGGGTTCCTCCTGTACAGCCTGTTCGCCGTGACCGTGGCGCTCGTCCACATCTACTTGCCGTATGCGGTCCTGGTGCTCTACGCCGCCATGGGACCACTGGGCTCGGGGATCATCGAGGCCGCCCAGGATCTGGGCGCGAAGGGGCCGGTCATGTGGAGGCGCGTGGTCTTGCCGCTCGCGGCCGCGCCGGCCGCGAGCGTGTTCCTGTTCGTCTTCATCCTGTCGTCGGCCGACTACGTCACGCCGCAGTTCCTGGGCGGCACGTCGGGCTCCACGCTGGGGGTCCAGATCCAGACGAACTTCATCACGCTGGGCAACTGGCCGCTCGCGGCGGCCACATCGTTCCTGATGCTGGCGGCGTTCCTGGCGTGTTACGTGTGCTCCGCCCTCGTCCTTCGGCTCGCCGGGCTGCGCGACGTGAGGTTCGTGAACTGATGGAGCGCTCGCAGCGCGGTCCGATCACCGGAACGATCACGGTGGCCGCGTTGGTGTTCCTGTTCGTGCCGCTGATCGTGGTGGTCCTCTTCTCGTTCCACGAGACCTCGGGGCTCTCCTTCCCGTTCCGGGGTTTCTCCTTGCGGTGGTACCGCGAGGTGTTCGCCTCGGAGGAGATCAGGGAGACGGCTCGGAACAGCCTGATCGTCGCGACCGCCACCGCGGCGGTCTCGTTGGTGCTCGGGACGCTCGCCGCCTACGGACTCAGCCGGACCTCCGCCCGCTGGCGTGGGCCGCTGGCGCTGCTGTTCTTCCTCCCGCTCACGCTCCCCGGCCTGTTCATCGGCCTCTCGCTCCTGGTCTTCTTCAATCTGGTCAGCGACCAGGTCGTGGAGTTCAAGCTCTCGCTCACCAGCGTGGCGATCGCGCACCTCGTGTACGTCATCCCCTACTTCCTGTTGATCGCGATCGCGGCGCTCGACCGGCTCGACATCGCATTGGAAGAGGCGGCTGCCGACCTGGGGGCAACGTCGTGGACGGTGTTCCGGCGGGTCACGCTGCCGCAGGTCTGGCCCGTGCTCCTGGGAGCCACCAGCTTGGCCTTCGCCCTCAGCTTCGACGAGTTCATCATCACGTTCTTCGTGATCGGCCCACAGTCGACGGTCCCCATGTTCATCTGGTCCAGCCTGCGTCGGACGGTGAACCCCACGATCAACACGATCTCGACGTTGCTGCTCGCGTCGACCCTGCTGATGTTCACGGTCGCGTTCGTCTTGACGCTCCGCGGCGGGCGGAGGCAGGGCCAGGACGACATACTCAGCGACGCGGTGGGAGTACCGACGTGAGCACGGATCTCGAGCCTCGCGTGCATCTCGACGGCGTGACCCACCGGTTCGGCAACGTGACGGCGCTGTCGAACGTCAGCCTGGACGTGCACGACGGCGAGTTCATCACGCTGCTCGGTCCCTCGGGATGCGGGAAGACGACGCTGCTGCGCATCGTGGCAGGCTTCGAACAGCCGACGGAGGGGCGGGTGCTGCTGGGCGGCGTCGACGTGACGCGAACGCCGCCGTACCGGCGCCCGGCGAACATGGTGTTCCAGCGCCCGACGCTCTTCCCGCATCTCGACGTGTTCGAGAACGTGGCCTTCGGCCTGCGCATCGCGAAGGTCTCTCGAGACGAGATCCGCACGCGGGTCAGTGAGTCGCTGGCGCTCGTTCGACTTGGACGGATACGAGCACCGGAAGAACTACGAGCTCTCGGGAGGGCAGATGCAACGGGTGGCGCTCGCACGCGCCTTGGTGAACAAGCCGCAGGTCCTCCTCCTGGACGAGCCGCTGTCCGCGCTGGACCTGAGGATCCGTTTGGACATGGAGATCGAGTTGCGACGGCTCCATCGAGAGACGGGCGCCACCTTCGTCTACGTCACGCACGACCAACGGGAAGCGCTGGCGCTCTCCGACCGCGTCGTCGTCTTCGATGCCGGCAGGATCGAACAGGTCGGTAAGCCGAACGAGGTCTACCGCCGGCCGGCGACGCCGTTCGTCGCTCGTTTCGTCGGCGATGCCAACGTCATCCCCGTGGTGGTCGAACGCGGAGCCGAAGGGATGCGCGCGCGACTGGGAGATCACGAGATCACGGTTGGGTCGGACGCCGTCGAGGGACCCGCATGGCTGGTCCTGCGACCCGAGGTCATCGCGGTGCGAGAACCGGGGCCCGGACGCGACGATCAGAGGCACCGTTCGCGACGTCTCGTTCCGCGGCACGGGATCGTCGTATCGCATCGCCGTGCCCGGGATCGAGGAGGCCATCAAGGCGGAGGTCTCGACCGGGCCGGTGTTCCCGATCGGAGCCGAGGTCGCGCCGTCGTGGGAGAGCGGGGCGGATGTCACGTTGCCTCGCTCCGACGAGACGTAGGCGATCGTGGACCTCGGTCTGGAGGGAGCCAGGGTCCTCGTGACCGGAGGGGGCCGCGGCATCGGCCGGTCGATCACCGCCGTCTTCCTGTCCGAGGGCGCCTCGGTCACGATCTGCGGCCGGAACGCCGAGACACTCGCCCACGCCCGAGCGGACCTCGGGCCCGACCGTGTCGACACCTTCGCCGTGGATCTCTCGTTGCCGGACGGCCCCGCCGACCTCGTCGGTGGCGTGGTCGAGCGCCACGACCGGATCGATGTCGTGGTCGCGAACGCCACGGCCGGATCGGTCGGAGCCACCGAGGATGACTACGCGGAGTCGTTCGCCGTCGACCTGATGCAGTCGGTGCGCCTGGCCGACGCGCTTCGGAACGCGCAGGCGGGGACGCCGTTCTCCATGGTGTGTCTCGGGTCGATCGACGGCATGACCGGCGGGACGCCACACCACGCGTACTCGGTGATGAAGGCCGCCCTGCTCGCGTGGACGAAGAACGCCGCCGTCGCCTACGCCCCCGAAGGCATCCGCGTGAACGCCGTGTGTCCCGGCGCGATCTGGTTCGAGGGCGGTTGGTGGGCCGACGTGCGCGATGCCGATCCCCAGGGTTTCGCCGCGCATGTCGCGCGGATCCCGTCGGGACGCCTCGGGAGCCCCGAAGAGGTGGCGAACGTCGTGGCGTTCCTCGCCTCGCCGCGCGCCTCCTGGGTGACCGGCGCCACGGTCCTGGTCGACGGGGGCGAACACCAGGTCATGGGCTAAGTCCGGGTGACCGTCGCGCTCGCGCTCGTCACGGCCCTGGCATGGGGCACCACGGAGCTCCTCATGATCCGCGCGGCCAAAGGGCTCCACGCGGTGACCCTCGGCCTGTGGCTGATGCTCCTCGGGGCGATGTTCATCCTGCCGATCGCGGCGTTCTCGGGTCCGTTGCCGGATGCGAGCGATGTGCCGATAGCCGTTGCGCCCGCCCTGGTGGGACTCGCGGGGTCGTACGCCTACTGGCTCGCGCTCCGTGACGGGATGTTGTCGATCGTCTCCCCCACGGTGGCGATCAGCGGCGGCATCGGCGCGATCATCGCCATCGTGTTGTTGGGAGAGCGGTTCTCGACGCTCGGCCTGATCGGGATCGGCGGTCGCGGTGGCCGGCGTCGTGCTGGCCACGTTCACGAAGGCCGGCACCGCGAAGGGCGTGTGGTGGGCGGTGTTGGCCGCGGTCCTGCTCGGTTGCTACACGGTGAGCCTGGCCTCGGCCACCGAACGCATCGGTCCGACTGTGGTCGGTCGCGTCCTATCGCCTCACCGGGATCGTCGTGCTGCTGCCGATCGCGCTCGTCTCGCGCCGTTCGGTGGTACTCGATCGCCGGATGCTCCGCGTGGTGATCGCCGCGGCGGCCCTGGAGACCGTGGGCTTCGTCGCGTTCACGTCCGCGCTCGACCTGGGACCGGTCGCCGTGGTCGCCGTCGTCGCCGCGCAGTTCTGCGACGATCGCGGTCGTCCTGGCGGCGGCCGTGTTGCACGAGCGGCTTGATGCGCCATCAGTGGATCGGGGTCGCGATGATGATCGGCGCGACGACGCTGCTGGGAGCGTTGTCGTAGACGCGCGATGAGCCGGGTGTGGCACCTTCACGCGTCCCAGGCAGCGCGGTCGGCGATCACGCGAACATCGGGGTGATGCTGAAGGAACGACGCGGGCACCGATGGCGTGGGGGGTTCGCGTACCGCGCGGCGCAGGACCTCCCGCTTGCTCTCGCCGGTGACGACCAGCACGACGCACGTGGCTCCGAGGAGCACGTCCATGCCGGCGGTGATGGCCCGCGGCGGCACGCGTCCCGGGCCCCAGTACGACTCGTTGGACTCCACGCTCGCCGCCGAGAGATCGACCGTCCGGGTGCGCGAGGTGGGATCGGACGGCGGTTCGTTGAATCCCAGGTGACCGTTCGGACCCAACCCGAGGAACGCCAGGTCCAATCCGCCGGCCGCGCGCACCGCGCGTTCATAGGCCGCGCAGACCGCGGCGAGGTCATCATCGTTGCCATCGAGCCGAACCACCGACGCCGGGTCGATACCCAGCGGCTCGACGAAACTTCGGTCCATCCACCCTGCCAACGACCGTTCATCGTCGGGGCCGACGCCGATGTACTCGTCGAGCTGGAACACGCGGAGCGCGTGCATGTCGAGCCCGGCGCGGGCGCGAACGGCGAGACGCGCATACGCGCTCATCGGCGTGCGCCCCGTCGCGACGACCACGGCGGCGTTCGGTCGAACCGCGATCAGGTCCGCGAACACGCCCGCCGCTCTCTCGCCAACCTCGTCGGGTCCGTCGACGACCAACGGCGCCATGCTGGTCATGAGACCAGCATAAGACCAGTCCTTGACACCCCCGCGTCGAGGCGCGGAGGATGCCACCATGGCTGCCTCGGTTCCCCTTGCGCTCGATCCGGCGCACAAGGACATCCCCCTCTACCAACAGGTCCAGCACGCGATCGCCGAGCACATCGCTGCGGGCCGGTTGGTGCCGGGGCAACAGCTGCCCTCCGAGCGACGGCTCTGCGAGCGGTTCGAGATCAGCCGCGTGACCGCGCGCCGCGCGTTGGCGGCGTTGGTCGACGAGGGCCTGATCGAGGCCTCGCCGGGCAGGGGGTGGTTCGTCTCGGATGGACACCTCAGCGAGCCGCCGAACGCCCTGCTGAGCTTCACGGCACTCGCACGAGCCCGAGGCTTGGAGCCGAGCGCGCGGGTGCTTCGCCACGAGATCCGCGATGCCTCGATGGATGAGGCCGAGTCGTTGCAGGTCGCGCCCGGTGCGGAGGTACTGGATCTGGAGCGGGTCCGGCTGCTCGACGGGCTCCCGGTCGCGGTCGACCACTGTTTGATCCCACTGGGTCAATGTCCGGCGCTGGCCGACGCCGACTTCACGGTGGACTCCGTATACGAGATCCTCCACACGAAGGCCCGGATCACGCCGACGTACGCCGATTGCACGCTCGAGGCGACATCAGCGGGCTCCATCATCGCGCCGTTGCTCGACCTCGAACCTGCCTCGCCCGTCCTGGTGTCGCGCCAGACCACGTTCGACCAGGCGGACCGGCCCGTGGAGAGTTCCCGCATCGTGTACCGAGGGGACCGGTACCGTTTCCGAACCAAGCTGTCCGAGGATCCCAGTGACCTAACTGGTCTTACTACTGGTCTTCCCCGCTGCCGCTTCCTGAGTATGATGGTCGACACGATGAGCGATGGTCTCCACCACGATGCGGCGACGCCCGTCACGGCCTTGGGAACGGCCGGCTCGCCGCGGCCGAGCTTCGATGAGCCGACCCTCATCCCGTACGACCGGGCCACGTTGCACCTGTGGGGCGACGACGACTCCGGCCGCGTGGCCGACTGGATCTACGTGTCCAGCGACAAGATCCACCACCTGGTGTTCGCGCTGCCGCCGGGTGGCATGTTCCGCCACTCCGAAGGCTTCCGGACGGTGTTCGCCGCGGACGAGGTGCTCTACGTGTTGACGGGAACCGTGGTGTTCATCGACCCCGAGCACGGCGAGGTTCGACGTGTCGAGGCGGGTGAGGCGGTGTTCTTCCGGCGCGACACCTGGCACCATGCGATGAGCTTCGGCGCCGACCAGCTCCGCGTGCTCGAGTTCTTCGCGCCTCCGCCCGCGACGGGTACGTCGAGCGCGTACGCGCGGACGAAGGACTTCCTGCGCGACCCGCGCTACCGCGACGACCGGTGGAACGGACGGTGGCCCATGGCGGCCGACGAGCGAGACCAGACCGCACGCCTCCACGTCATGGGAACGGGTGACACGCTCGACAGCCTCGAAGGCGACGGTGCGTTCGTGCAGACGTTCGCCAGCACCGAGCACCTTTCCGTCCAGAAGATCACGATCCGAGCCGGGGGCCACTCGGACACGCGACGGCACGGTGGCGACGCCGCGATACACGTCCTGCGCGGGACGCTCAACGTCTTGCTCACCGACGGAGCCGACTCCAACGGGCGACGCTGGTTCGAGCTTCGTCCCGACGACGGCTTCTTCGTGCCTGAGGGCGCGAGCTACGAGCTGCGGAACGTGACCGCCGATGAGACCGCGGTCATGGTTGGAGTGGCGCCCTCGTTCACGGTGGACTAGCGCGCGGTGCCGATGGCCGACGACTCCCTCGTCATCGGGATCGATGTGGGAGGCACGAAGATCGCCGGCGGCATCGTGGATGTCGGCGACGGGGCTGTGCAGAACCGCGTCGAGACGCCCACCGGGGCCGAACGCGGCGGCGACCGCGTGCTCGACGACGTCGTGGAGATCGCGTCCAGGCTCGGCGACAGCATGCCGCACGCCTCGACTCCGCGGCAGCTCGGCGTTGCCATCTGCGAGCTCGTCGACCCATCGGGTGCGATCACCAGCGGACAGACCGTGGATTGGCGCGATCTCGATGTGGTCGGCTCTCTGGCAGGAGTGGGACGGGCTGCGGTCGCTTCGGACGTGCGGGCCGGAGCGTCGGCCGAGGCTCGGTTCGGTGCCGGACGGGATGTCGATCCGTTCGTGTACGTGTCCGTGGGCACCGGAGTCAGCTCCACGCTGGTGTTGGGCGGCGAACCCTACGCGGGCATGCATGGGAGCGCGCTGGTCGCGGCCAGCGGCACGTTCTCCACCACGTGCCCTCACTGCGGCGAGCTGGTCGAGGTGGTGCCCGAGGACGTCGCGTCCGGGCTCGGCATGGTGCGGCGCATGCGGGACCGCCGCCCCGACGCGTCGTTCGATCGCGCGGAGGACGTGCTCGCGGCCGCCGACGCCGGGGACGACGGCGCGCGGGAGATCGTCGATGAAGGGGGACGGATGCTGGGCTCGATCGTGGCGAGCCTCATCAACGTGTTGGACCCCGAGGCCGTCGTGATCGGTGGCGGGCTCGGGCTGGCACCCGGGCGCTACCGTGACCGCTTCGAAGCCTCCCTCGCCGAACACATCTGGGCGCCGACCAGCCGGTCGACCCCGATCCTCGACGCCGCTCTGGGTGCCGACGCCGTGCTGATCGGCGCCGCGCTCGCGGCGGACCACCGCGCGCTTCCCCACGCCGAGCCCACGACCGGCACGGAGCCCTCATGACCGACGATCGGTCACCCGTTCGGCTCGCGATCCTGGGGCCGGGCGACGTCGCACATCGCGACTACCTTCCCGAGTTCCATCGGATCGCCGATCGCGCCGAGGTCGTCGCCGTGTGCGGTCGGGGTGAGGAGCGCGCACGGGCGACAGGCGAGTCTCTCGGTGTCCCGTGGTTCACGGACCAGACCGCGATGACCGAGGCGGTCGAGATCGATGCCGTCGTGAACCTCACGCCCATCGGTGTCCACGAGCGGACCACCATGGCTGCGCTGGAGGCGGGGTTCCACGTCTACTCGGAGAAGCCGCTCGGCGTCTCCGTCGATGCCGCCGTGCGACTTCGGGATGAGGCGGATGCTCGCGGACTCGTCCTCGTGGCCGCGCCGAGCGTGCTGTTGTTCCCGCAGGTCCAGCGGACGCGCCGACTGCTCGCCGAGGACACGATCGGCGCGGTGCACACGGTTCGCGGCCTGGGCTTCGGGGGCGTGCCGCCGTGGGAAGGCTACGCATCAGATCCTGGGCCCTTCTTCGCGACGGGGGCGGGGCCACTCGTGGATCTCGGCGTGTATCCATTGCACGCGATCACGGGCCTGCTCGGCCCGGCGCGTCGGGTCTCGGCCATGAGCGTTCGCACGCGAGGCGGATTCGACGTCGTCGAGGGGCCGATGTCGGGCACGCGCGTGCCGGTCGACGTCGACGACGCGTGGGCGGTGACCCTCGACATGGGCGGGTCGCAGCTCGCGACGGTGGAGGCCAACTTCACCGCCCACGGAACGAGAGCCGCCGAACTCGAGCTCATGGGCGAGTCCGGCACCATCGCCCTGAGCTTGCTCGATGTCTCGGCCCCGATCCACGTCCTGGATACCCACGGAACGTGGTCGACGATCGAGGTCGAGACCGGTCGCCCCGCGGGCGGTCCGGACCACATCCTCGGTGTCGAGCACCTGGTCGATCGCATCCGCGGCGACCTATCCCCCGCCCTGTCCGCCGATCACGCGATCCACGTGATCGAGATCCTGTACGCGGCCGCGCGGTCGGCCACCGACGGCATCGTCGTCGAGCTGAAGACCGCGCTCGGTCCCGGTTGACCCACGAACGCAAGGAGGACACGTGAGCGACCCCATCGGCATCGGCGTCGTCGGCGCCGGGATGATCGCCCAGCGCGGGATCCTGCCGCATCTGAGCCAGGACGACGTGCGTGATCGCGTGCGGCTCGTCGCCGTGTGTGACCCCGCGCCCGGCCGCGCCGCCGCCTCGGCCGAGCGCTTCGGCATCACGACGCCCTACGAGTCGTTCGAGGAACTGCTGGCCGATCCATCCGTCGACGCCGTCTCGATCGCCTCGCCGATCGGCCTGCACTTCGAACAGGCGAAAGCATCGCTCGAGGCCGGCAAGCACGTCCACGTCAACAAGACGATGTCGACGACGACCGCTGGAGCCGACGAGCTGATCGCACTGGCAACGACTCGATCACTGTCGATCGTGGCCTCGCCGGGCGAGGTGCTTCGTCCGCAACTGCGGGCGATCCGCGAACTGATCGCGCAGGGAGCGATCGGCCAACTCTGTTGGGGGATCTGTGGCTGCTCGCTCGGCAGCTATCACGAGAGCGATGAGGAGGCCGAGCGAACCTCGATGCCGGGCGGCCTCCCCGCCGACCCGAGCTGGTACTTCCGGCAGCCCGGTGGTGGACCGATGTACGACGTCACCGTCTACGCGCTGCATCAGCTGACCAGCGTCTTGGGACCGGCACGGCGTGTGACCGCCCTGTCGGGCACGGTGGTTCCGAGCCGGACGTTCCTCGGCGCCGAGATCGTCACCGAGGTCGACGACAACACGATCCAGCTGCTCGACTTCGGCGGCGGCGTGCACGTGGTCGTCTATGGCACGGCCGCCGGCAACCTCATCGAGGACTTCGCCGCGGCGCAATACTTCGGCACCGAGGGGACGATCACCGGTCTGCTGCTGAACGGCGAGCCGATCGAGTTCGAGAGACGCGAGCTGACGACCGATCGACCCACGTGGGACTGGGACGCCCAGATGCGCGTGCTGCCGCACGTCGTCGGACCTCATCGGGACATCCCCGAGGCACATGTGTTCGAGGACATCATGCAGCTGGTCGGCCTGGTCCGCGACGGCACGCCGACGCCGGTGACGCCCGAGCACGCGCGGCACGTCATCGAGATCGTCGAAGCGGGCTACCGCGCGGCCGAGACCGGGCAGACCCAGGACCTCCGGACGACGTTCGCGCTGCCGGCGTGACCGGCCGCCCGGTCCTTGGCAACGTCCAACCATGACTGACCCGCAGTTCGTCGGTCGAAAGCCGGAAATCGCAGGTGAGCGGGCGTATGCTTCGGCTCCCTGATGAGGCTCGTGACCTATGACCGGAGGGGGCGCCGGCGACTGGGAGCGATCCTCGGGGGTGAGGTAGTCGACCTGCCCGACGTCGTCGGGCACCCGGCCTTCCCCACCACCTTGGAGGCCCTGGTGGCGAGCAGTCGCGGATCCGTGATGGATGCCGCCCGTGCCGCCCTCGAACGAGACGAAACGGCGGAACACGTCGTCAAGCAGGCACGGGTCCTGCCGCCGCTCTTCCCCTCGTCGCTGCTCACCCCCGAGGCCTACGGCGTCGAGCGCCGCATCATCGGGCCGGAGCAGGATGTTCCCTGGCCGGCCGGCGCGGCGTGGGTCGACTACGAGCCCAAGGTTGCTGCGGTGCTCGGCCTCGAGACGTCGGACACCGCGCGCGAGGACGTCCGAGCGAACATCTTCGGCTTCACACTGGTGAACGACTGGTCTGCGCACGGGGCGAGCGGCGACCCGCTCTCCACCTCCGAGGGACTCCCGCTCGCGATCGGTCCGTGCGTCGTGACCGCCGACGACCTGGATCCGCAGCTGGTGGTCATGCAGGTCACGATCGACGGTGAGGAACTGGCCAAAGGCAACCTGAACGGGGCGGCCGAGAACCTCTACGCGCTGATCAGTGACGCGTCCAGGGTCGCGACGCTGGAGCGTGGCGACGCGTTCGCGCTCGGGCCCTTCGGGAGCGCCGACCTCGACCCCTCCCGGCGTCTGTGGCCCGGTGCGCGGATCGAGCTGGCCGCGGAGGGGATCGGCACGCTCCGCAACCGCCTCTCGCCCCGCTGACCAGCGAGCCTTCGCCAAGATCCAAGCACGATGCGGTCGGAAGGCTTTCCCCGCGTGGCGAGCCGAGGGGTTGTTAGCATCCGCCCATGGACCGCGACCGGCGCATGGAACTGATCGAGCAGTACCGCGCCGGATCGGCTGCGGTCGATCGGGCCCTCGAGGGGATCTCCGCGGAGGAGCTGGATCGGGCGCCGGGAGGCGAGTGGTCGCCCCGGATGGTGGTGCACCACCTGGCCGACTCCGAGACGAACTCGTACGTGCGACTGCGGAAGCTGCTCGCCGAGGACGTCCCGCAGATCCAGGGATACGACGAAGCCGAGTTCGCGCGGGTCCTCCACTACGACCGGCCCATCGAGCGTTCGCTGGCGGTGTTCCACTCCGTCCGCGAATCTTCGAGCGAGTTGCTCGACCTCGTGGGCGAGGACGACTGGAGCCGGGCGGGGACCCACAGCGACTCCGGCCCGTACTCGATCGATCGGTGGTTAGAGATCTACGCCGATCACGGGCTGACACATGCGGACCAGATCACGCGTGCCAGGACCGGCAAGGCCTGATCCCGCGGGGAGCTACTTCTTCTTCGCGGCCTTCCGCGCCGCTCCGCGCGCCGCGGCTTGGCGCTTGTCGCGAGCCTTCTTCTCACGCTGCCGGTCCTTCGAGTTACGGACCTTGGCGAGGTCTCCTCTGCCCATCAGCTACTCCTCGTCGTCATCGCCGCCCTGCGCCAGCTCCATGCCACGCTTGCAGGCGGCGTCGATCGCGTTCAGGAACGCGGCGCGCACGCCCGCTTCCTCCAGGATGCGGATGGCCGAGATGGTGGTGCCGCCGGGCGACGTCACCATCTCGCGGAGCTCCACGGGATGCTTGCCGGTGTCGCGCAGCATCTTCGCCGAACCGAGCATGGTCTGGATGATCAGCTCGGTCGCGACGTCGCGCGACAGTCCTAGCAGGATACAGGCCTCGATCATGGCCTCGGCCAGCAGGAAGAAATAGGCGGGGCCGCTGCCGCTGGTCGCGGTCACGGCGTCCATGTGCACCTCTTTCTGACGGAGGACCTTGCCCACGTAGCCCAGCAACTCCTCGGCCGTGGCCATGTGCTCGTCGCTGGCGCGCGATCCGGCCGCGATCACGGACATGGCCTCGTCGACCATGACCGGCACGTTCGACATCACCCGGACCACGGGCACGTCGTCCGCCAGGTGCTTCTGAACGAACGACGTCCGGATGCCGGCGGCGAAGCTCACGACCAGATCGTCCGGGGTCACGTCGGCCCGGATCTGCGACAGGAGGACCTCCATGTCCTGCGGCTTGGGCATCAGGACCAGCACGTTCGCCCATCGCGTGGCTTCGGGGTTGTCCAGGGTCGCCGTGACCCCGTACTTCCCGGCGAGCTCTTGTGCCCGCTCTTCACGGCGGCAGCTGACCATGATCTCGTCGACCGTCCGGCCGCCGGACCGGATCAGGCCGGAGATGAGCGCCTCGGCCATCTTGCCGCCGCCGAGGAACGCCACCCGCTTCCCCATCTCGTTGGCCGTCATCGCTCTCTCGCTTCCGAGGTCGTCATCGCGGGCGCTGCACCAGGTTGGACGCGAAGAACCACATGTTCGCCGGCCGCTCGGCGAGCCGTCGCGTCAGGTAGGGGTACCACTCCGTGCCGTACGGGACGTAGACGCGGACCGGGTACCCGCGCCGCGCGAGGTCGGCCTGCAGATCCCGGCGCACACCGTACAGCATCTGGAACTCCACCCGTAGCCAGCCGTCCTCGCGTCCATCCACGATGCGGCGAATGCCCTCGAGCATCGTCGGATCGTGCGTGGCCACATCGATCTGGTGCCCTCGGGCGAACAGGGTCGCGAAGAGCCGCCGGAAGCTCTCGTCGACCTCCTCCTTCTCGGTGAACACCACGTCGGACGGCTCGAGGTACGAGCCCTTCACCAGCCGGACGCGGATGCCAACCGGGAGGTCGAAGACATCGGTGGCCGACCGGCGCAGGTAGGACTGCAGCGCCACGCCGACGCGCGGGTGATCGGAGTGGATCCTCCGCACCACCTCGAGCGTTCGGTCGACGTACCGATGCGCCTCCATGTCGATCATGACCAGGGTGGCCGCCCGGTCGGCCGCGGTGAGGATCGGCTGGACGATCGAGAGGCACTCCTCGACCGAGCGATCGAGCCCGAGCTGCGTGAGCTTCAGCGAGATGGCGATGTCCAGGGTCGTGTCCGTCTCGATCGCCTCGAGGGCGGCCAGGTAGGCGCCGCGCGCATCGGCCGCCTGCGCGGGCGTCTCCACGTTCTCCCCCAGGTGATCGAGCATGGCGGCGATCCGCGCCCGGTCGAGATCGCGGGCCACCCGGATCGCTTGATCCAACGTCTCCCCGGCCACGAACCGCGACGCCACGGCGCGCCCCGGCCGGGTCTCGGTCGCGAACCGCCGGAACCACGGGAACCCGGCCAGGCCGAGGATCAGCGGCCGGACCACCGACGTCGACAGCGTCATCCGTTACTCGTCATGACGATCCTCGATGCCGCCGCGGAGCACCTCCACGAACTCGCGGATCCGCATGGAACGCCGTTCGGGTGTCCGGTGGATCAGGCCGGGATCGAGGTCCTCTGAGACGAGGGCGTCCTGGAAGCGCTCGGCGAGCCAATCCATCATCGAGGCGAGCATCTCCACGTCGACGTCGCTGCGGACCTCTTCGCGCCACACGCCGAACTCCACGAACTCGAGCGTGCCGTACGGGTCCTCGCTCCGCATGAATCGGTCGATCGGACGACGGAGCCCGAACCCGGTGTCGTACCGGCCGATCATCGCCACCCGGTTGGCGACCCAGTCCTGCCGCCCGAACTCCTCGGTCCGCTCGAGCCACCAGTCGAGCGTGGCCCAGAAGCCGCTCGCGACCACGTCCTCGGGCGCGTCCAGCCAGGCGGGCAAGCTGGACACCGCGCGCTGGTACGCGGCCAGGAAGAGCCCCTCCTTGCTGGAGAAGTCGAGGAACACCGTGCCTTTCGCCACGTCGACCTCGTTGGCGATGTCTTCGACCCGGGCGCCCCGGTACCCGTGCTCGGCGAAATGCCGCATCGCGACCTCGACGATCCGCTCGCGACGCGCTACGGCGTCGGCGGCACGCTGACTGCGGGACCCCATGGCGCCGCGACAGTAGCGGAAATAGAAGAACCCGAGGGACCTCCGGCTCGCCGAGAACCGAAGCTCTCAGCCACCGTCAGCCCCTCGGGCTCTGATGCTCCAAGCAACCTCCGCGCCCGTCGCGCGGACCTCCGGACCCCGCAGGATCGCCTTGCGGCTCTCCAGACGGTCCGCCACCGAGGACTCCACCTTGCGGCTTCGTCCGGCGGCGGGGCCCCGACCCGACTCCCCCTTGCGGGTTCGTCCGCGATCTGGACCGCCGTTCCGGTCTTGCGACCTTCCCGACCGACTCGCTGTTGCCTTGCGGCCTTCCCGAGTCTGGGACCTCGGTTCCGCCTTGCGGCTTCCCCGCTGCCCCGTCCGGTTCCTTCGCGTCAGTTGCTTCGACTGCTTGGAGCGAGGCGAAATGTATCGGCCGGTCGGACCGGGGTCAACCTGACGTTTCTGCAGGTCAGGGGGTATATCCGCAGGTCAGGGGGTCGAACGAAAGAGTGACAATTCGGCGAACGGACGGCGGAAATCAGCGTTCTCGCTGCTCACGGGCAGTGCGGGCGCGCTCGAAGTTCTCGCGGGTGACCGACATCAGGACCCGATCGACCCATCGTCCGTCCTTCCACGAGCGCTCCGCGAGCCGCGCTTCCTCCCGGAACCCCGAGTGCGCGTAGGCGCGGAGCGCGCGCTCGTTCTCGGCGAGGGACCAGAGCTCGACCTGATGGAGGTCGAACCGCCGGAAGACGTGCGCCAGCAGCGCGTCGACGGCCTCCGTTCCGAACCCCTTCCCCCACGCGTTGCGGTCGCCGATGAAGATGTACAGCGAGCAGATCCGGTCGCGGCGGCGGAGGTTGTTGATGCCGATCCGGCCGATCGGATGTCCCTCGGCCTCGATGATGAACGGGAACCCCTCCTCCGCGGCGCGCTTCTCGCTCTCCGCGATATCGGACAAAGAGAACGGCGCTTCGTAGTCCATGAGCCACCAGACCTCGGGGTCGTTCTGCCAGGTGTGGATCAGCGGGTAGTCGGCCTCCTCGACCGGGCGGAGCGTCACCCGTCCTCCCTGGATCATCGGCCCCTCGCGAGCAGCTCCCGGTAGATGCCGGCCAGCTCCGAGGCCGTGGCATCCCACGTGAACCGCAGCGCCTCGCGCGCAGCGTCGGCGCCCAGCCGATCGGCCAATCCGGGGTCCCGCAGGATCTGCAGCATCCTCGCGGCGTGATCCGCCGGGTCGTGCCCCTCGACGAGGTACCCCGTCCGGTCATCACGGACCACGAACCGCAACCCGCCCACGCTCGCGGCGACCACGGGCGTGCCGCATGCCTGCGCTTCCAGGGCCACGAGGCCGAACGACTCCGACCTCGACGGGACCAGCACCACGTCCGCAGCCGCGTAGACATCGGCCAGCCGCGTCTGTGGCAACGGCGGGAAGAGCATCACCCGATCGCTCACGCCGAGCGCCGCGGCGAGCTCCATCAGCCTGGCCACCTCGGCGCCGTGCCCGGTGCCGCTCGGGCCGCCGACGATCACCAGCACCAGGTCCTGTGTGAGCTCCGGATCCTGCGTCACGGCCTCAGCCAGCGTCCGTACGGCGATGTCCGGCCCCTTATGGGGCTGGAGCCGTCCGACGAACAGCGCCAGCCGGAGACCGCTCAGGTGCAGCCGTTCACGCGCGGCGGCGCGTTCCCGAGGGAAGAAGATCGAGTGGTCGACCCCCGGAGGCACGATGCGGATGTGGTCGGGATCGGCTCGGTAGAGGCCGACCAACTGCGCCGCCTCGGCGGGCGTGGGCGCGAGGATGCGGTCGGCGCCGGCGATCACGCGCTCCTCCCCCTGCAGCCGTGAAGGCGGCTCGGGCGCCTCGCCCCGTGCCAGCGAGTAGTTCTTGACCTTGCCCAGCGTGTGGAAGGAGGCGACGAGCGGCACCCCCCAGATGTCCTTGGCCGACCTGCCGACCCACCCCGAGAGCCAGTAGTGGCTGTGGAGGATGTCGTAGCCACGCCCGTCGGCGCTCGCTCGGCGGAGGATGCCCCCCAGGAACTCCGGCAGGAACCGCGGCAGATCGGCTTTCGGGACCGGGGCACACGGCCCGGCCTTGATCGTGACCAGCCGTACCCCCGATCCGATGTCCAGGATCTCCGGGCCGTCGGCGCCGCGACATCGAGTGAACAGGTCGACCTCGACGTCGTGCTGGGCCAGACGCTCGGCAACCGCCCGGATGTACACGTTCATGCCCCCGGAGTCTCCGGAGCCCGGCTGATCCATGGGGGATGTGTGTACGGAGAGCACGGCGACACGTGGCTTGCCCATACAGCGATGGTACGCGTGGAGTCACGTTGGGGGTTACGACCGCTTGCCGGTGCCTCGGCCATGGCGGCGCAGGTCGAAGACCGCTTCGAGCGACCCGACGCGCTTGCCGCCACCCGAGACCGGCGGCGAGACATAGCGCGCCAGCACTCGTCGCTGGCCGTCGGAGAGTGCGTCGATCTGGTCGAGCACGTGGATCAACGCCGGTGCGGACGCGCGGCTCCCCCCGTCCTGGATCTTCACCGCGACCCCGATACCGGACGACTCGACCGCGGCGCATTCCAACGCCTCGGCTCCCGACTTGACCACGAGGTCGTCCGTGGCCTGCATGACGTCGGTGTCCACGCGGTGGCGGCCGCCGACCAGGTAGGGCTCTGACCGCATCGCCTGCCTGACACGGTCGGCGGCCGGCGCGACGCCCGCCAGGCCCTCGGGACGGGTGAGACGCGCGTACAACGTCGCCATCGACCGCAGCGGCATGCCGTGCACCGGCACGCCGCACCCGTCGATACCCATCTCCAGGTCCTCGAGTCCCGTCGCCCGCCCCACGGCCCTCGTGACCCGTCGCTGCAACGGATGGCTCGCCCGGAGGTACGTCGCCGCGTCCCACCCCGCGCGGATGCACGCGAGCAGCATGCCGGCGTGCTTGCCCGAGCAGTTGTGGAGCAGCTTGTGCTTGTGCTGCGAGGCCGCCATCGATCGGGGATCGAGGGGCCAGCCGGGCGGGTTGCGAAGCGCATCGGCGTCCAGCCCCGCCCGCTCGAGCACCGCTCTGACCGTGCCCACGTGGACGGGCTCGCCGTTGTGCGAGGCGGCGATGATGGCGACCTCGCGGTCCGGGAGCGGAAGGTCGATCGCGGTCAACGACACGGCGGCCTGCAGCGGCTTCATGCACGAGCGGGCGAACACCATGCGATCGGGATCGCCCGCCGAGGCGATCAGCCGGCCGTCGGCGTCACAGACGGCCACGTCTCCGGTGTGGATCGATTCGGTGAGACCACCGCGGACCACGCGGATCAGGGGAACGGCGCCCACCGGTTCAGCTCAAGACGAGCGTTGGATCCTCGCGGTACCGGCGCTTCAGCTCGTCCTGCAGCGTGTCCAGCACGCGGATCACGTCGGACCGTGCGCCGGAGACCTCGCGCTCCTCGGCAGCCAGCAGCTCGACGGCGCTCGCGAGGTTCGCGTCGTCCAGGACGCTCGGATCGGAGATGCCGGCGTCGGAGACCAAGCGCTCGATGCGGCGGCGCGCCAGGAGCATCTCCTCCTCGGGTAGGCCGATCTTGACGGCCTCGCCGCGCGATGGGGTCTGCCGCTCGTCGCCCGCAAGGATCGTCGCGAGCCGGTCGACCAAGGGACCGTGATCGGTACCGGAGCCCCGGGCGTCCAGCTCCGCGCGCAGGATCTCGGCCCGGCCCTGCACCAAGCGTCGCAGGAGCGAGAGGTATTCTCGTTCGGCCAGGCATTCGTCGCGACGGCCTCGGAGGTCGTCGAGCGACAGGGTCCCGATCTCGCTGACGTAGGCCTGATCGCGGATCCGATCGATCCGCCGGTTGCCGGTCGTCTGCTCGCTCACGTCGCCCATCCTACGCGCCTGCAGCTCAGCAGACGGCGACCAGCGCCTGGTACGGGTTCACGGCGCTCCCACCACCGGGGTGGTACTCGAAATGCAGGTGGTTCACGCCGGCGTTCCCGGTGGCGCCCACGTACCCGATCACCTGCCCCGCCCCGACGTGCCCCGACGAGCCGTACGAGCTCAAGTGGGCGTAGTACGTGAAGTCGCTCGACCCGTCGTGATAGACGTTCACCGCAAGGCCGCCGAGAGAGTTGGACGTCTGCACCGCGTTGCCGCTGTGCACCGCCACGATCGGCGTGCCGTACGCCGCGATCATGTCGATGCCCTGGTGGGAGTGTCCCGGACGCGGCCAGCCGAACGAGTCGACGAACGAGACCGCGCCGGCGACGGGGCACGTCGCGATGGCACCGGACCCCGTGACCGGGAACGAACCTCCTGAGCCTCCCTGGGACGGGAGTCCGATCTGCAGCTGGGCCTGTTCGTCTTGGTAGGTGTCGTACAGCTCGCTCACCGTGGCTTGCAGATCGTCGAGGCGGGCGTCCAACGACGTCCGTTGCGCCTGCAGCTCGGCCGCGGCCTTCGCCTGTGCATCGGCCTGCTCGGACAGTCGTTCGCGTTCGCGACGCAAGCGCTCCGACTGGACGGCGACCGACGTGGCCAGGTCCTCGTCGTCCTGCGCGATGTTCTGCGCGAACCGCAGCCGGTCGGCGAAGTCCGAGAACGACTCCGACCCCAACAGCGCCCCGATCGCCTCGTTCCCGCCGGAGATGTACACGGCCCGAACCTGCTTGTCGAACTGTCGCTGGATCTTCGTGAGCTCCGTCTGAAGGGTGCCGATCAGCTCCTGCGCCTCGCGGACGGCTTCCACCGCCTGGGCGTACGCGGTCTCCGTCTGCTGCCATTGCAGCGTGAGCGCGTCGAGCTCGGCCTGCTTCGACGCCAACTCCTCGCGAGCGGCGTCCAGATCGTCCTTCGTGTCGGCCTGCGCGGGGATGGCGATGAGCACCCCCGAGAGGGCGACGATGGCGACGATGACGCGCAAGGACGCGCGGGGGATGACCTGCCTCAGGTCGTCTGCCTCCTGATCCGGCGCCCGTACGGGTCTTCGGACGGCTCTTCGGAGGCTACCAGTGCCCCCGTGAGCGGCTCAACCCCGGCGGAACGACCGGCCCACGGGAAGCGTGGGTAAGCTGCCCGTCCGTGGAAGAGCACGTTCCCGCCCTGCAGGGCACGCTGGTCCGGCTCCGGGCCCACGAGCCGGCGGACATCGCCGCGCTCAACGATCTGTTCAACGATCCGGACGTCGGCCAGGGCGTGGGGATGGCCGCACCGCAGGCGATCGCCGGCTACCGGGCCTTCCTGGACGACGAGAAGGATCCGACCCGGGTGATCTTCGTGATCGAGCGGATCGAGGGGTCGGTCCCGGTCGGCAGTTGCTCGTTCTTCTCTGTCCGGGAGCGGCCGCGGACGGCTGTCCTCGGCATCTGGCTGGGCAAGCCGTACTGGGACGCCGGTCTGGGCACCGACGCGGTCCGCACGATCTGCCGGTTCGGCTTCGAGCATATGAACCTGCAGCGGATCGAGCTCAACGTGTTCGAGCCGAACGCCCGCGCGAAGCGCGCGTACGAGAAGATCGGCTTCGTCCTGGAAGGGACGGCACGGCGGTCGGAGTACATGGACGGACACCATGTCGATTCCTACCTGATGGGGTTGCTGGCGGAGGAGCTGGTCCGCTAGCCGGCCTGTTCGCTCATCGCGGCGATCAGGATGTCGGCGACCTCGGGACGGCTGAACTCCTGCGGCGGACGCTCGCCCGCGCGGAGCATGTCGCGCACCTTCGTGCCGGACGAGCGAGACGCGATCCTCTTCGCCGTGGGGGCAGGTCTTCGGTGACGCCATGCCCTCACAACGGTTGCACCAGAACGAGTGCTCGAAGTTCAACGTCTGGATGCCCAGCTCGCCGGGCTCGAACTCGTTGAAGATCTGCTGCGCGTCGTACGTGCCGTAGTAGCTGCCGACGCCGGCGTGGTCACGGCCGACGATGAAGTGCGTGCAGCCGTAGTTCTTGCGGCAGATCGCATGCCAGATCGCCTCGCGAGGACCGGCGTACCGCATCGCCGCGGGGAACACGCTCACCATCGCGCGGTCCTTCGGGTAGTAGCCCTCGAACAGCGCCTCGTAGCACCGCATGCGCACGTCCGCGGGAACGTCGTCGCCCTTCGTCGCGCCGACGAGCGGATGCACGAGCAGGCCGTCGACGATCTCGAGCGCGCACTTCTGGATGTACTCGTGTGCACGGTGGATCGGGTTGCGCGTCTGGAACCCGACGACGGTCTTCCAGCCTCGCTCGGCGAACGCGGCGCGCGTCTCGGCGGGCGTCAGCCGGTAGGGCAGGAAGTCGTCGTGGGGCGGGAGCGCGATGACCTGGAGCTCGCCCGCGACGCACTTGTCGCCGGCGGCGTTGACCGCGGCCACGCCCGGGTGCTCCGGATCGTCCGTGCGGTAGACCGACACGGCCTCCTTCGCCTTGTCGCGAGCGTAGATCTCGCCGATCCGCAGGATCGCGAGCGGCTCGCCGCCCTCGCCGGCGGTGAGCGCCACGGCGGCGGCGCCACCCAGCCGGTGCGCGCCGTCGTCGTCGACCGAGAGCGTGACCGGGATCGACCACGGCAGGCCGTTCGTCAGGTGCATCGAGTCCAGGACCGAGTGGTAGTCGGCCTCGCCCTGGAAGCCCGTGAGGGGCGAGAGGGCGCCGACCGCGATCATCTCCAGGTCGGCGAGCTCGCGGTCGGAGACCGCGAGCTTGGGGAGGTTGGCGGCTTCGGCGCGGAGGCCTTCGGCGTCCGCGCCGGTCGAGAGGAGGTTCACGAGGGTTCCGCCGTGCGGAGCGATCTGGTCGATGTCGGACATGGTCGGATGCGGCCTTTCGATAGGGGTCGGGTCGCTTCAGCATACGAAACGGGTCTTCAGTAGACTCCCGGTGCCACACACCCCACCCGAACCCAAGGGCGGCCCCGCATGCACACCCTCCTGTCGGCCGACGAACTCGTCGCGCTCAACGACCGATTCGAAACCGCGCATCCGCGCGAGATCCTGGCATGGGCGCTCGACCGTTCCGGCCTGGAGCGGATCGCGATCGCGTCGGCCTTCCAGGCAGAGGGCACGATCGTGATGCACCTGGCGACCCAGATGCGGCCCGACATCCCGATCCTGTTCCTGGAGACGGGCTACCAGTTCGCGGAGACGCTGGCGTTCAAGGAACAGCTGGCCGACCGGCTAGCGCTGAACGTCGTCGACCTCGTGGGCGAGTACACGGTGGAGCGGCAGGCGGAAGTGATGGGTCCGCGTCTCTACGAGCGGGATCCCGAGGCCTGCTGCGACCTGAACAAGGTGCAGCCGATGTTCGAGGCGCTCCGGGAACTGGATGCGTGGATCACCGCGTTCCGGCGGGAGTCCTCACCGACGCGCGCCACCGCGCCGTTCGTCCAGCAGTACGAGCTGGAGGCCGATCGCTGGATCGTGAAGATCAACCCGATGGCCGCATGGTCGCTGCAGAGCGTGAGGGCCTATCTCGAGGAGCACGACCTCCCCCACAACCCGCTCTACGACCTGGGGTACAGCTCGATCGGATGCGCGCCGTGCACGCGGATGCGTCTCCCCGACGAGCCGGAGCGAGCGGGTCGCTGGGCGGGGTTGTCGAAGTGGGAGTGCGGGATCCAGGTGACGCCCGACGGGGTGGGTCCGGCGGATCCGGCGCAGGCCGGTGCCGCGCCGCCCTCGGGCTAGGCCACGACCCAGAGAGCCTCGGGCGCGAGCTGCACTTCCAGGCGGCGATGGTCGCCGAGCGAGTCGCCGTCGACCTGCACCGGGAACGGATCCTTCGAGGTGACCAGGACGTGGTTCGCGTCGTGGACGTAGTCGATGTCTCGACCGGTCACGTGCCGAGCCGAGCCGAAGACCTGCCAGGCGATCCGCGGGACGCTCCGGCGTGCGAGCTTGCGGACCGACAGGACGTCGAGCCCCGAGTCGAGCGACGCCTCGGGTGTCATCCGGAGGCCGCGGTCCTTGTAGTAGGTGTAGGGATCGGTCCGCCCGACCATCACGGACAGCGAGGGGGTGGGAACGGCGCCGTCGATGCTCACCTCGAGGTCCGGCGAACGACCCGCGTAGCCGACGAGGAGCTCCCACGCCACGGCGCGGAACGCCACCCGGTCGAACTTCGCCTTCGTGCTGGGGAACTTCGCGTCCAAGCGGCGCATCGCGGCGGCGTCGACCCCCGCGCCGCAATTGACCGCGAAGTACCGGCCGTCGGCGCGTCCGAGGTTCAGACGGAACGCCTCGTCGTCGAGCGCCTTCGTGATGAGGACGCCGGTGGCATCGACCGGGTCCGTCGGCAGGTCGAGCGCGCGCGCCAGGATGTTGGTGGCGCCGCCCGGGATGATGCCGAGCGCCGTCTCCGTCCCGGCGAGCGCGTTGACCGCCTCGTTGATCGTGCCGTCGCCTGAGAAGACGACGACGAGATCGATGCCTCCCTCCACCGCCTGGGCCGCCAGCTCGTTCGCGTGCCCGCGTTCCTTGGTTTCGGCGACCTCCAACCGGAAGTCGGCGGACAGTGCCTTCTCGATGACGGCGAGCGTCGGCTTGGACACCGTCCGCGCGACGGGGTTGACGATGAGGAGGACGCGATGGAAACGCATGGTGGGGTTGCGCCGAGTATGGCAGGGGGTCGGAGAACCTGCTGTCGGTCGAACAGGGCGACCCGCTCGCGGCCCGGGGGGACGTCAGGAGGCTGATGACGCAGCAGGGTCGGGGCGCTCCGCGTCAGCTGGCTCAACGTCAGGTGCCCGCGTCAGGTGGCTCCGCGTCAGGAGCTTGACGGGTTCGGGCGCCGTCGCTGACCCCTCACGTCAGGAGGCTGACAACAAACCCGCAGGTCGATCTGGTCAGCCTCCTGACACGAAGGGCCGCCGGCTCACCTGCCGACCGTCAAGACCCTGACATGGAGCCCGCGTGCTTCCCGTGAGACGGCGACGGTACGACCCTGTGCCGTGCGCGGGTGTGTCGCTGGATGTCGGTGGTGCCGGGTATGAACGTCCGGTGTTGTTGGACAGGTGGCCAGACGCGGACCCGCATGGCCGCGACATCGTCACCGCTTCGCGGCGGTTCGCGCGGCGGCTCCAGACACGACTGGACGAGGCGCTCGAAGGCATCGGGCTCTCGTACGCGCAGTACGAGGTGATGGAACACCTCGCTGAGCGACCCAACCTGTACGCCGGCGAGCTCGGCCGACGGCTCCGTATGACGCGGCAGTCCGCTCACGGGCTGCTGAAGCAGCTCGAACGCGCGGATCTCATCGATCGATTCCCGGCGGATCTCGGTGCACGGCCGGCGCGACTCACGGTCACCGGACACAGGCGGTTGGAGCACGCGAGACGAAGCGTCGGAGAGGTCTTCGATGCGCTCGAGCTCGTCGCTCCCCAGTCGCGCCGGGTGTACCTCGAATCGGTCGCGGGACTCGATGCGCGGATGTCGCCGGGGCGCCAGATGCCGTGGTGATCAGCTCGCTCGCGGTGCGCCACCGGAGACGGGCGGCAGCAGCGCCACCTCGTCGCCCTCGGCGATCGGCGTAGAACGCGCGGCGCGCTCGCCATTGACGACGAACGAGGACACGGCCGCGACGGCGGCGAACCGTTCGCCGAACCGATCGGAGAGCGCGTCGACCACGTCGCCGACGGTCTTCCCCGGCACCTCCGCCTCCGCCGTGTCGGCGGCCTCGCGGAGCGCGGCGAACAGCCTCACTCGGACCATGGTCGTTCCAAAGCCTCGTGGACGACGCGCGCCAGCCGCCGTCCGAACGCCGGGGTCAGGCCCTCTTCGGCGTGACCGAAGCCATCGCCGAGCAGCAGCCGCTTCGGTTCACCGGCCGCCTCGTACAGGCGACGCGCGTGATCCGGCGTGAACAGATGATCGTCGGTGCCGTGGATGATGACGACGGGCGTCGGCGCGATCTTGCCGACCACGTCCTCGGGTGCCTCGGGCTCGTCCCAAGCGTCGGGGAGCCGAACCCCCCAGGCGCGAAGGGCCGCCCGGCCGGACCGCGAGCCGATGCGCGCGTCGAGCTGGCGGCGCGCCGACGGCTCCGCGCCGTCGCGCCAGTCCCAGCTGGCGAGGGACGAGATGCCCACCACCGTGTCGACCCCGCCGAGGAGCGCTGCGTGACGCAGGACCGCGATCCCGCCCTGCGAGGTCCCGATCGACACGACCGTCGCGTGGCCCTCCCGTCGCGCGAGCGCGACCACCGCGTCGACGTCATCGACCTCGGCGCCGCCGTAGTCCGAGACGCCCCCCGAGCCCCCGTGGCCGCGCATGTCGAACGCGTAGACGGTGAACCACTCCGTCAGTTGCTCGGCGAAGACCGCGAACTTCGGCTTGGCGTGCCAGCCCATGAGGCCATGGACGAAGACGACGGCCGGCCGGTCCGCGTCGTTGCGACCGAGCCGCGTGCCGACGATCAGCACGTCGTCTCGTGTGCGGACGGCGAACGCGTGAGCCGGCACACGCCAGTGATGGGAGAGCGCGAGTTGCACGGTCGTCATCGCTGGTCAAGCGTACCGGCGTCGATGCCGACCGGCTAAGGTGACGATGCCGATGGCTCTCCTGGTCCTGCTCTCCGATCGTGCTCCCGAGGCCGTATGTCCGGCCCTGTCGGACCTGCGCTTCGACCTGAAGGTGGACGCGCTGACAGCGGGCGCGCTCGATCACGTCCGCGGGCTGGAGCCTGCCGCGCTGCTGGTCGATGCGGCCGAGAACCCGGGCCAGGCGTGGTCGGTCCTACAGGCGATCCAGGCGGCGGAGCTCCACATCCCGACCCTCGCCGTCGTCGATCGGGAGGCGATCGAGCGATATCCGTGGCACGAGGTCGTCGACGAGTTCGTGTATCCCGGCGCGCCGCCGGCGGAGGTCGGGATGCGCGTGGCGATGCTCCGACGGCGCGCCGGGGTGAGCGACGATTCGACGATCCGCCTCGGTGCCCTATCGATCGACACCGAGAGCTACCGCGTGACCGCCCAGGGGCGTCCGCTCGATCTCACGTTCAAGGAGTTCGAGCTCCTGCGGTTCCTGGCCTCCCGGGCCGGCCGCGTGTACACACGCCCGGCCCTCCTGCGCGAGGTGTGGGGATACGACTTCTACGGCGGGACGCGCACGGTCGACGTCCACGTACGCCGTCTGCGGGCCAAGCTCGGCCCCGAGCACGAGCACCTGATCCAGACCGTCCGCAGCGTCGGGTACCGAGCGGCTGACGCAGAAGACTGACCCCGCGGCAGCGGGCTCAGGGCGGAGGTCCTACTTGAACACGGGTACATGACCAGCAGGAAACCATCCCAACTGAGTCTGGCCCGGAAGGCATCTCAGGACCGATGATGTCGGCATGGCCAACGTGCTCAGGACCGCGAATCTCATCCTCTGGATGGGACCCCTCCCCCTCGGTCTCGCGATCCTGAGCTCGGTCCTCCGGCTCCGGCCGGTGCTCGTCCCGATCCGCGTCGGGCGAGCACCAGGCAGGGGCTGGTAGGCCAGACATCGGCGAGGAGGGTCCCCGCGGCACCTCCCCCTTCTCGGGGGCCCTCCACCGCCGATCCACCGAAGCGAGCAGGACCCGCACCTCCGAAGACCACAGGCGAGAACCTAGGACCCCGGCGCCTCCGGCGCCGGGGTCCCTTCGTTCCCGGAACCCTTCGTTCCGGCCCTGCGTTACGCAGAGTTAACGGCCAGGAAACACGGAGCCCTCCGCCCGCTCCTACGCTTCAAGCAGACGTCGAGCGATGAGGGGGAAGGATCCGTGGCCACACCGAAAGATGTCCTGACGATGCTGAAGGAGAGCGGGGCGGAGATCGTCGATTTCCGGTTCTGCGACCTGCCCGGCCTGATGCAGCACTTCTCGGTCCCCGCGTCCGAGCTCACCGAGGACCTCTTCGAGGACGGGATCGGGTTCGACGGCTCGTCGATCCGCGGGTTCCAGGAGATCCAGGAGTCGGACATGCTCCTGGTGCCCGACCCCGACACCGCGTACATGGACCCCTTCACGCAGCACCGCACGCTCAACATCAACTGCTTCGTCAAGGACCCGGTGACCGGTGAGATGTACACCCGCGACCCGCGCTACGTCGCGAAGAAGGCCGAGCTGTACCTGAAGCAGACCGGCATCGCCGACATCAGCTACTGGGGACCGGAGGCCGAGTTCTACATCTTCGACTCGATCCGGTTCGACCAGAACCAGCACGAGGGCTACTACCACATCGATGCCGACGAAGGCGTCTGGAACTCGGGAGCCGAGCAGGGCGGGAAGAACCTGGGCTACAGGCCCCGCTACAAGGAGGGCTACTTCCCGCTCCCGCCCATGGACCAGTACCAGGACCTGCGCAGCCGAGATGGTGCTGAACCTGGAGCAGGTCGGCATCAAGATCGAGGTGCACCACCACGAGGTCGGCACGGCCGGGCAGGCCGAGATCGACATGCGCTTCGACACGCTGCTGAAGACCGCCGACAACGTGCTGAAGTACAAGTACGTCGTCAAGAACACGGCGTGGAAGGCCGGCAAGACGGTCACGTTCATGCCGAAGCCGCTCTTCCAGGACAACGGCTCGGGCATGCACACCCACCAGAGCCTGTGGACCGACGGCGAGAACCTGTTCTGGGACGAGGTCGGCTACGCCGGGATCAGCGACATGGCCCGCTACTACATCGGCGGGCTGCTCGCGCACGCGCCGTCGCTGCTCGCGTTCACGAACCCGACGACGAACTCGTACCGCCGGCTGGTGCCGGGCTACGAGGCGCCGATCAACCTGGTGTACAGCCAGCGGAACCGCTCGGCCTGCATCCGGATCCCGGTGTTCTCGAAGACCCCGGCGAGCAAGCGGCTGGAGTTCCGGACGCCGGACCCGACGTGCAACCCGTACCTCGCGTTCAGCGCGATGCTGATGGCCGGGCTCGACGGGATCAAGAACAAGATCGAGCCGCCCGACCCGATGGACAAGGACCTGTACGACCTGCCGCCCGAGGAGAAGGCGAAGGTCAAGCAGGTGCCGGGTTCGCTCGAGGAGGTGCTCGACAACCTGGAGAACGACCACCAGTGGCTGCTCGAGGGCGGGGTCTTCACGCAGGACGTCATCGACACGTGGATCGAGTACAAGCGGACGCACGAGCTCGACGCCGTGCGCCTGCGTCCGCACCCGTACGAGTTCCACCTGTACTACGACATGTAGGTCCGCGATCTGCGCTGCGAGCGCCTCGAGAGGCCGGCCCTTCGGGCCGGCCTCTCGCGTGCCCGACCTATGATTCGCGGCGATGGCCCGCGTGGACGTGATCGGAGTGCCGTTCCATTCGGGCGGCCGGGTCGACGGCGTGGCGCGCGGCGTGGGCACGCTTCGGATCGCGGAACTGCTTCCCACGATCGCGGAAGCGGGGCACCGGGTGACGGATCGCGGGGACGTCACGCTCACGGCGCCCCACGCGACACGTGATCCCGCATCCCACGTCGTGCACCCCGCGGCGCTCTCGGCGATGATCCGCGCGGTGGCCCGCGAGACACGCGCCACGATCGATCACGGCGCCTTCCCCCTGGTGATCGGCGGGGACTGTCCCATCCTGCTCGGCGGTCTCATGGGGAGCGCCGCATCGGGTCTGCTGCACGTCGACGGTCACGAGGACGCGTATCCACCGGCGGACTCCCCCACCGGTGACAGCGCCGACTCGGAGGTCGGGTTCGCGCTGGGACTCGCGCCGTTCTCGTGGGACGCGGCGCTCGCCGCCTCGCAACCGTTGATCGCCGCCTCGGGGCTCGCCATCGTCGGGGCTCGGGACCGGCCCGAGCTCGACGACCACGGCGTCCCGAGCCTCCGCGACCGATGCTTCCTCCGTGACGACCGGGAGGTTCGCGCCGATCCGGCCGGCGTGACGCGCCAGGCCGTGGATCGCATCTCTCGCGCGGCCGGTGGCTTCTGGCTCCACCTCGACTGGGACGTGCTGTCGAACGAGGAGATCGGGTCGGTGATCTTCCCTCTGGGCGGAGGGATCACGTGGAGCGATCTCGTCACCGTGATCGGAACCGCGCTCTCCAGCCCGTCCTGCCGAGGATGGAGCGCGGGCACGTACAACCCGGATCTGGACCCGGATGGCGTGGATGCCGCGCGCATCGTAGCCTTCGTCAGCCGAGCGCTCGACGCGCTCGACGGACGTTCCTGAACGAAGGGAGATCGCCCCATGACCGACCGCAAGACGATCGCGTTCTTCCCGGAGCCGGGAGCGTGGGGCCCTACGAACAACTGCGTCGCGATCGCGAACGTGCTCGCCGAGCGAGGGCATCGCATCGTGTTCGTGGTCGACGAGTCATTCGAAGGTGAGCTCGTCAAGCGCGGCTTCGAGGAGCGGATGATGCGCATGGCCCCGCCGGAGGAGAACGCCGACCCCACCGCCGACCCCTGGGCCGAGTTCATCCGGGTGACCGCGCCCGAGTTCCGCACACCGACGATCGAGCAGATCTCCACGGTGACGAAGCCCATCTGGGAGGCGTTGGTCGCCGGCGAGCAGTACTCACACGGACGGATCATGGAGATCTGGGAGGACATCCGTCCCGACGTGGTCTGTACGGACAACGTCACCGGATATCCCGCGGTGGAGCTGGCCGGATGTCCGTGGGTCCGGTTCGTCTCGGCCAACCCGCTGGAGATGCGCGACCCCGAGCTGCCGCCGGTCCTTTCGGGCTTGCCGGTCGACGATCGGAGCGAGTGGGCGGCGTTCCGGGCGGAGTACCACGCGCAGCATGAGGAGCTGCTGAAGGAGCACAACGATTTCCGCGCGTCGGTAGGGGTCGACCCGTGTCCCCTCGACGAGTTCAACACGAACTCGCCGTGGGCCAACCTGTACCTGTTCCCCGAGATCGCGGATTACCCGCGCTCACGGCCGCTCGACGACACGTGGCACCGGCTGAACTCCACCGTTCGGACGAGCGACCCGCCGTTCGATGTCGCGGAGCAGGTCCCGGGGGACGGCAAGGTGGTCTACCTGTCGCTCGGGTCGCTCGGCTGCATGGACGTGGGATTGATGCAGCGGCTGATCGACGCCATGGCGAAGACGGAACATCGCACGATCGTCTCGATGGGTCCGTTGAAGGATCAGATGACGCTCGGTCCCAACATGTACGGCGATCGGTTCCTGCCGCAGCCGTCGATCCTGCCGCAGAGCGACCTGTTGATCACCCACGGCGGCAACAACACGGTGTGCGAGGGGTTCCACTTCGGGTTGCCGATGATCGGGCTCCCGCTGTTCTGGGACCAGTACGACAACGCACAACGACTGCGGGAGACGGGGTTCGGCGAACGCCTCGCGACCTACGACTGGACCGACGACGAGCTGATCGGCGCGGTCAACCGGTTGCTCGCCGACGACGACCTGAAGGTCCGCATGGCCGCCAACGCCAAGGCGATCCAGGCCGACCCCGGGCACGTTCGAGGGGCCGAACTGCTCGAGTCCGTCATGGCGGACGCGTGAGTCCATGAGTCCCGAACCGGCCGACGGCGTCTACGTCTCGAGGATCGACACCGCCGACTGGGTGAAGGACCAGGACGTGGGCGGCTCGGCGCACCTGCTCTTCGAGGAGGCCGACGGTTCCACCGTGGGACTGTGGCGCGCGGATGCCGACGACCCGCCCGGCCCCGCTCCCGACGTGGAGATCCCGCTCCGCGAAACCATCCTGGTGCTGGAGGGTTCCGTCCGCGTCGGCGTCGACGGCCGGCCACCCCTCGACCTGACGGTCGGCGACATCGCGTCCTTCCCCAAGGGCGCGCGCATCGGGTGGGATCCATCGCCTGACTGCAAGGTGTTCTGGGTCTACTCCTAGCTCGACGCGTTCCAGCGCTCGCCGCGCCGCTCGCCCGTTCAACCGAACCGCGATCAGGATCAGCGAGAAGCTGATCACCAGCAGGACCGTCGCGGCCGCGTTGATCACGGGCGTCAGGCCGAACCGGATCCGCGAGTACACGCGGATCGGGAACGTCACGCCGAGTCGGTCCCGACGTGAAGAACGCGATGATGAACTCGTCGAACGACAGCGTGAACGCGACCAGCGCGCCCGCCGCGATCCCGGGCGCGATCAGCGGGCAACGTGACCCGGAGGAACGTGGCCCGGCGACTGGCGCCCAGGTCCTGCGCCGCCTCCTCGATCGATCGGTCGAAGTACCCGAGCCGCGTCCGCACGATCGCCGCCACGAAGATCATGTCGAAGACCACGTGCGCGGCGATGATCGTCCGCAGCCCGAGCGTGACGCCGATCGAGCGTGAAGAACGACAGCAGCCCGATCGCCAGCACGATGTCGGGCACGACGGCCGGCAGGAACACCGCCGGTCGAGCGCGCGAGCTCCTCACCGTGCGCTCGAGCCCGAGGGCCAGCAGGGTGCCGAGCACGACCGAGATCGCCGTGACGACGGTGCGCGACGAACACCGTGTTCTTCAGCGCGTCCAACAGCTCCTGGCTGTCGAACAGCTCCCGGTACCACTGGGTCGAGAACCCGCCCCACGTGGACGTGCTGCCCGATCTCGTTGAACGAGAGCACCATCAGCACCAGGATCGGCACGTAGAGGAACGCGTAGACCAGGAGCGAGCCGGCGCCCAGCACGCGATCGCGCGTGCGCCCGAGTTCACGCGCCACGGGCCACCAACCTCCGCTCGCGGCCCAGGATCCACGCCTGGATCGACCAGCAGGACCGTCGTCACCGCGATCACCAGACAGCGCGAGCGTCGCACCGAACGGCCAATCGCGTGCCTGGAAGAACTGGCTCTGGATCAGGTTCCCCACCATGATCGCCTTCCCGCCGCCGAGCAGGTCGGGCACGATGAAGTTGCCCGAGGCTCGGCACGAACACGAAGATGCACCCGGCCATCACGCCGGGGAGCGTCATCGGGAACGTGATCCGGAAGAACCCCGCCATCGGGTCCGCGCCCAGGTCGGCGGCCGCCTCGCGGGGCGATCGGCCCAGACGCTCGATCGACGCGTAGAGCGGCAGGATCATCAGCGGCAGGTAGGCGTAGAGCAGCCCGACCACGATCGCGAACTCGTTGTTCAGCAGCGGGAGCGAGCCCTCGATCAGGCCGAGCCCGCGGAGCGACGCGGTTGACCAAGCCCTCGTTGTTCAGCAGCACGATCCAGGCGTACGTGCGGATCAGCAGGTTCGTCCAGAACGGAAGGACGATCAGCACCAGGAGCGGGAGTCCGCCACCGCTCCGAGCCGGGTGGCGATGAAGTACGCGACCGTGTAGCCGAGCACCAGCGCGATCGACCGTGGTGAGCGAACGCGGTCCGGAGCGAGAAGAGCAGCACCTTCAGGAAGAGCGGGTCCATCGCCCGCGACGTAGTTGTCCAGCGTGAACGTGTAGTCGATGCCGCCGGTCGCGCTCCGCTGGAAGAAGCTGTAGGCCAGGATCAGCCCGACCGGGACCACGAACAGCACGAGCCAGTAGATCGAAGGCCGGGGCCGAGGAAGACGGCGCGCTGGAGCCACCGGCCCCGTTCACCGGTGGCTCTCGAGCCGTTCGCCGAACGGCGTCCGACGACGGCCCTCGCCGCCGAGGGCGCTAGGCCGCCTTGATCTCCGCGACCGTCTGGGTCCAGAGGGCCTGCCCGTCGGCGCCGAGCGGCAGGTCCTCCTCGTAGCCGAGCAGCTCCGCCGGCGGGATCCCCAGGTTCGGATACGCCTCGATCAGGGCCGGGTCGAGCATGTCCATCGCCGGCGCGTTCGGCACCTTGTACAGGACGAGCTCCGCGACCTTCAGGTGGTTCTCCGGCTCCAGCATGAAGTTGATGAAGGCGTGCGCCGCTTCCTTGTTCTCGGAGGACTCCATGATCGACCATCACGTCGGCGAACAGGTCGCTCCCCTCGCTCGGCACCACGAACTCCACGTTCTTGTTCGTGGCGTAGTTGCACCAGCCGTCCCACGCATGCACCATCGCGGCGCTGCCGTCGTCCAGGCGCGCGTAGAAGTCGGTGTCGTTGAACTGCAGCAGATCGTCCTTCGCCTGCGATCGTCAGCTCCTTCGCCTCCTCGATCTCGGCCGGGTCCTCGGTGTTGATCGAATACCCCAGGCTCGAGCAACGCGGGCTGCAGCAGCCAGCGCTCGGTGCCGAGCATCGTCACCTTGCCCTCGAGCTCGGGCGACGGGTTCGAGCAGGTCGTTCCAGCTGTCGGGCGCGGTGTCGACCAGGTCGGAGCGGTAGCACAGACCCGGTCGTGCCCCACGTGTACGGGACCGAGTACACGTTGCCCGGGTCGAACGCGAGCTCGGTCGCCTCGGGATACAGGTTCGCGATGTTCGGGATCTGCGCGTGGTCGAGCTCGGCCGCCTAGCCGGCGTCGACCAGCGTCTGCATGTAGTTGCCCGTGACCATCACGACGTCGTAGCCGGTGCCGTCCGGCGGCCTGGAGCTTGCCGAGCATGTCCTCGTTCGTCGAGAACTCCGAGATCGTCGACCTCGACGCCGGTCTCCGCGGTGAAGTCCTCGAGGAAGCCCGTCGGGCGTGTACGCCCCGAAGTTGCCGAACACGATCGACTGATCCTCGAGCGGGACGGCGGGTTCGCCCGTCGCTCCCGTCACGCCGGTCGAGCCGGTGTCTCCGCCGTCGCCACCTCCGTCATCGCTCCCGCACGCCGCCGCGAACAGCGCCATCGCGAACAGCATGGATCCCAGTCGAACCCCGCGTGCCTTCATCGCCTGCCCCCTCTGTGAGATGCGCGGACCGTACGACGAGACTGAACCGCCGGTCAATCTTCATGAGCGCGCGCGTGCAGGAAGGTGCTCATGCTGGGGCTGCCTTGCTCTGGCCCGTTGGCCAGACGTAGCCTACGGTCACTCACGACGAGGGGGGTTCCATGGACGCCGGCACACCCATCACCAGACGTGATCTGATCAAACGCGGCGGGGTTCTGGCGGGCACGGGTCTCGTGCTCCCTTCGCTCCTCGCCGCGTGCGCCCCTGAGGCACCGGCACCGGCGCCGGCCTCGGGGAGCAGCAGCGTCGCCTCGCAGTCCCCGCAGAGCATCGAGGGTGCCCAGATCAAGGTGGCAACGTACGGCGGCTTCTTCGAGGACAACTTCAAGAAGATGTATCCCGCCTTCACCGAGGCGACGGGAGTCGAGGTGGAGTCCCTTCCCGAGCCCACGTCGGAGGTCTGGGTCGTCCAGCTGCAGAACGCCGTCGAGGCGGGGACCCCGCCGCCCGCCGACATCTCGATGCTTTCGGGCGTCGGACTCCAGCGCGCGATCAACGGTGAGATCCTCGCGACGTACGACCTGTCCGCGATCCCGAACAACGAGTTCATCGCGGAGGGATACATCCGCACGGACGACTCGGGCGCCGTCGCGGGGGTGGGCGCCGTGTCGTGGTACATCACGATCGTGTCCAACACGGAGCGCGTCGCCGAGAGCCCCGACTCGTGGACCGCGTTCTGGGATCCGACAGTGGAGCGATGAGCTCGCGCTACTGAAGAACGCGGCGAACTCCTACCTGATCGAGATCTGCGCGACGTGCTACTTCGGCGGCTACGACATCCTCGAGACGCAAGAGGGCGTGATCGAGGTGCTGACGAAGCTCCAAGAGGTCAAGCCGAACGTGAAGATGTGGTTCCGGGACGAGGCCACCGCACAGCAGGCCTACAACACCGGCGAGGTCTCGCTCGGGCAGTTCTATCACGACATCACGACGTACGCTGCCTCGCAAGGGGAACCGCTCCGCAGCGTGTTCCCCACGGAAGGTGCGATCCTCGATTCCGGTTTCTGGTCGATCACGAAGACCACCGAGAACGCGGCCGCGTGCCAGGCGTTCGTCGACTACATGTGCCAGCCCTCGATCCAGGCCGAGCTGGCACGGACGCTCGGAACCACCCCGACCGCCACCAAGGAGTCGATGGATCTGACGGACGACGAGTACGAGGCCGTGGGCGGCCCGGGCCCCGACGCAGCCCTTCGGCCCAAGTACGAGATGTATGACGAGTGGGAGGACTGGATCGACCAGCAGTGGACCGAGATGATCCTGTCCTGACTCGGTGGGTGCCAGGGGGGGTCTGAAGCTTCAGGGATTGGTCAAGCGCTTCGATGCCGTCGCTGCTGTCGACGGAGTCGACCTGGAGCTCCCGGCAGGGCAACTGATCTCGTTCCTCGGGCCCTCCGGATGCGGCAAGACGACGCTCCTGCGGATGGTCGCCGGTCTCGAAGAGCCGACGGAGGGCCGGATCCTCGTCGATGACGAGGACATCACGGATCAACCGCCCCACATCCGCGACATGGGGATGGTCTTCCAGAGCCTGGCCCTGTTCCCGCACCTCACGGTGGCCGGCAACATCGGCTACGCGATGCGGATCCGCGGCGTGCCGAAGGATCGGATCCGTGAACGCGTCGACGAGCTCCTCACGCTCGTATCCCTCGAGGGCCTGGCCGACCGCCGGATCTCGCAGCTCTCTGGCGGACAGCGACAGCGGGTGGCGACGGCCCGGGCGCTCGCGCTGGAACCGCGGATCTTCCTGCTGGACGAGCCGCTCTCGGCTCTCGATGCCAACCTCCGCGAACAGCTCCAGGTCGAGCTTCGGCTCCTCCAGCAGAAGCTGGGCATCACGACGATCATGGTGACGCACGATCAACGCGAAGCGATGACCATGTCGGACCTGGTCGTCGTGATGAACGCGGGACGCATCGAGCAGATCGGTGGACCGCTCGACGTCTACCGAAGGCCCGCCACGTCGTTCGTCGCTCGATTCATCGGCACGACGAACCTGCTCACGGCGACCCGCGACGGCGACGGCGTCCTGCGCGTCGCCGGTCGCGCGTTCGACGTCTCGGGCGACACGACGACCGATGCCGTCGTCATCTCGGTGCGGCCCGAAGATGCGCACCTACAGGTGGGCGACCCGCCCGAACGCAACGCCCTCCCGGGAACGGTCGTGTTCGTTCGCGATCTCGGCGAGATGTTCGAGTGCTACGTGGACTGCGGACTGGACGCCAACGTCGTCGTGGCCGGTTCTCCGCGTGAGCGCGTGGAGGTGCAGCAGGGGCAGCAGGTGAGCGTCTCGTTCCCCGCGGAAGCGTGCGTCGTGGTGAGCGGGAGCGAGCAGACGTGAGCGAGCGGCGCAGGCCCACCCGCGGCGCCTACCTGGTGCTCGCTCTCCCACTCCTGATGCTCGTGATCTTCTTCGTGGCGCCGTTCGGGATCATGATCGCCTACTCGTTCTACCGGCGGATCGAGGGTGGGTTCTACCAGCCGGCGTTCGACCCCGCGAGCTGGCGGCGGCTCTTCGAGCCCGTCTTCCTGGATCGCGCGGCGTTCTCCATCTTCATCTCGCTGGTCGCCGGGGCCGTGTGTATCGCTCTGGCGTTCCCGTTCACCTTCTTCCTGACCCGGATGCGCCGGCGCCCCCACGTCGCCCTGCTCATCCTGGTGCTCTCGGCGCTCAGCCTCTCCGAGGTCATCGTCGGGTTCGCGTGGAGCGTCCTCCTGGGGCGGGCGGCGGGGATCTCCAACATCCTGGTCTGGCTCGGGTTGATGGACGAACCCCGCTCCTACCAGCCCGGATTCGTCGCGGTGCTCCTGGGGCTCAGCTACATCGCCTTCCCTTTCTGCGTCCTCACCCTCTATCCACCGCTCTCGCGCTTGGACCGAGAAGTCACCGAGGCTGCCCAAACGCTCGGCGCCTCGCCGTGGAGGACGTTCCGCACGGTGGTCCTCCCGATCATGCGCCCGACGTTGGTCGCCGGGTTCCTCCTGGTGTTCGTCTTCACGCTCGGGAGCTACCTCATCGCCTCGATCCTCGGGCGGCCGGAGCATTGGACGCTGTCGGTGTTCATCTCGGATCAGGCGTCGTTCAACGCGAACGTTCCGTTCGCGGCGGCGATGGCGCTCTTCCTGACGGTCCTTTCGCTCGTCGTCGTCGGGATCGTGATCCTCATCGAATCCCGCACGAGGAGCGCGACCTGATGCGGGTGATGCGATGGACGGTCAATGCCGTCGTGATCGGGTTCCTCGTCGCTCCGCTCGTCGTGGTGGCGGTCGTGTCCATCAACCAGAACCGGTACATGGATTTCCCGCCGGACGGGTTCTCGTTCCATTGGTACGCGGAGCTGCTGAACGACACCGGTTGGCGCAACGCGATCACCCGGAGCCTGGTCGTCGCGACGGGGAGCAGCGCGATCGCCGTGCTGATCGCCACGCCGCTCGCGTACGTCCTGCGTGCCTACGACATCCGCCTCGCGCCGGTCTTCTATGCGCTGGGCATCCTGCCGTTCATGCTCCCGCCGGTCATCAGCGCGATCGGAGCGCAGGTCTTCTGGTTGTCCACCGGGTACTTCCAGCGGATCGAGAACGTCATCATCTCTCACGGGATCTTCTTCTCGACGCTCCCACTCGTCACCATCTCGCTCGCGATGGATCAGATGGACCGATCGATCGGCGAGGCCGCCCAGACGCTCGGCGCCAGCCCACGGAAGACGTTCCGAACCATCACGCTGCCGCTCCTCGTGCCGTCGATCATCACGGGCTACGCGGCCGCCTTCGTGCTCAGCCTCAACGAATACATCATCGCGTTCCTGGTCGCGGGATTCTCCGTCGAGACGCTGCCGGTCAAGGTGTTCAACAGCCTGCGGTACGGATTCACGCCGACGATCGCTGCGGTCGCGGTCGTGTTCATCCTGATCGCGGCGACCGTGTTCACGTTGTTCGCGATCTTCGGCAGCCTGCTGCGCTTCATCGGAGCCGACCCGGCGGTCCTCGATCACGACCGCTAGGGGCGGGACTCTGCCTCGTCGACGTGCCAGGTCACCTGATCGTGGGGGGTCTCATCGACACGCAGATGGAAGACGTCGGGACGGTTGTAGTGGCCGGCCGTATCGAGCGACTGCTGTTCCTCGGCGATCCGTTCCAGGTCGAGCTCGGCGCAGATCAAGCGCTCCCCGCCGGCGGCCGGTCCGGCCAACCACTCCCCGTCCGGCCCCACGATCCCCGACCCGCCGGCGAGCACGAGCGTCGGATCGTCGTTCGACTTCGCGACGTCGGCGATCGCATCACGGATCTCGAGGTCGTCGGGCACCGCGTCGAGCGGAAGCGTCAACCCGGCGCACACGACGTAGCACCGGCCCTCGAACGCGTACGACCGGCTCGCGACGAGATGCATCTCCGGGACGTCGGGCCAGACCGCCGCGTGCACCTGCTCGCCCTTCGCGTGCATCGCGAAGCGCGCGAGCGGCATCCAGTGTTCCCAGCAGATCAGGCCGCCGAGGCGTCCCAGCGATGTGTCGAACACATGGAGCGTGCTGCCGTCTCCGCGACCCCAGATCACCCGCTCCGAGTGCGTCGGCACGAGCTTGCGGTGGGTTCCCAGGATCGTCCCGTCGTCCGAGATGAACATCAACGAGTTGAACAGCGTGCCGTTCGAGAAGCGCGCGTCGCGCTCCGTCATCCCCATCACGACGTGGACGCGATTCGCGCGCGCGGCGTTGGACAAGACGTCGGTCGCCGGCCCAGGAACCTCGACGGCGTTGCGGTGCAGACGAGCGAAGGCACGTTTGGCGGCATCGTCCTCCCATGGGATCCCGGCATCCGCCCAGACGGGATATCCGGGGAGCCAGGTCTCGGGGAACACGACGAGCCTCGCACCCGAGGACGCGGCGTCTTCGATCTGGCGAACGGCGATCGCCAGCGATCCGTCGAGGTCGAGGAACGCCGGTGCGACCTGGACCGCCGCCGCCGTGTATCGCTGCTCCATCGGCCCTCCGCGTTGACCCTGGATGGGGGCACGAGCATACTTCCGCTCCCATGACGAGCGGCTCGTTCTTCGCGACGCGCGAGCACCGACCCGGCGTGTGGCTCGTGGCCGCGCCGCCGCACGTGAACTGCTTCCTGGTCGCGGGTGAGGAACGCGCGATGCTCATCGACACCGGTCTGGGGATCGGCGATATCCGCGGCACCGTCGGTGAGCTCACCGACCTCGACGTGATGGTGGTCAACACGCACTACCACTGGGATCACTCGGGAGGGAACGCTGCGTTCGACGACATCTCGATCCACGAGCTGGGCGCCGAGAAGCTCCAGCGCGGACCGGACATGGCGAAGCTCGAGCCCTACGCCGCGTACTCGCGCCGGATGCTCGACCGCGTCGGGGAGTTCCGCGTGACCGATGAAGAGTTCTTCGGCTTCCTGAGCGACGAGACGACACCCAGGCCTCTGCCCGATGGCTTCGACTTCGCTCGCTGGCAGATCCCCGCGTCGATCCCGACGCGACTCCTGAACGACGGTGATCGGCTCGACCTGGGTGGACGCACGCTCCAGGTCTTCCATACCCCGGGACACACACCGGACTCGATCTGCCTGTTCGACGAGGAGAACGGCTTGCTCTTCGGGGGCGACACGTACAACACGGGCCCGATCTACGCGCACCTGCCCGATTCGGACGTCGCGGCGTTCGTGCGCTCGACGGCGCGCATGGCCGAGCTGGCGGACGGCGTGGCGTTCGTCTACGTCGCCCATTTCAGCCGGTACGTCGAGATCGGCGCGTTCGTCCGCGAGGTCGCGGCGGGCTTCGCCGAGATCGCGGCCGGCGAGGCGTTGTTCGAGCAGAGCACCGACGACGATGGCGACCGGGCGAGGCTCGCGCGGTTCGCCCGCTTCGGCGTGTTGGTTCCGAACCCCCAAGACTGAACGTGAGTTTGCTCGCGCTTCCGCGAGTGCGCAGGATGTGACGGACGCTCAACCATGGGAGGGGACTGTCATGCGCAAGCTGCTCGCACTCGTCTCGGTCGTGGCGATCGTCGCGACCGCCGCCTTCGCTGCCGGAGCGGCGTCATCACGCGGACCGTCGCGCGCGGGCACGGACACGACGCTGCCGGGGTTCAGCGAGGTCGTCTTCCTCAGCCACGTGAACGATCCGATCGGTGACCCCGGGCTTCCCCGGCGACCCCGCGTTCCGGCTGCGGACCGCGTTCATGGTGGACATGGACGGCTTCTACATGCAGTACGTGAAGGAGGGCGAGCACACCGGCACGCACTACAGCGCGCCGTGCCACTTCCACACCGACGAGCTGTGCGCCGATGAGCTCGATGCCGGCGACTTCGTCCTCCCGGCGGTCGTCATCGATGTTCGCGAGCAGGCGGCGGCCGACGTCGACTACCGCGCGACCGTGGCGGACCTGGAGGCGTGGGTGGCCGAGCACGGCCCGATGCCGCAGGAGGCCGCGGTGCTGCTGTGGACCGGCTGTGACGAGTTCTGGGGACCCGATCGCGGGCCCGGCACCGAGAGCTACTACACGTGCGGCAGCGGGAAGGGCGGGTTCCACCAACCGGGCTTCTCGCTCGCGTCGGTGCGCTGGCTCGTCGACGCCGGCGTGCTGGGCAACCGCGGCCTGCTGGGGACGGATACGTTCGGCCCCGACCCGGGCAACGACTTCAAGTACCGGGAGACGACGCTGACGCTCCACGAGCACCGCTTCACGCTGGAGAACCTGACGAACCTGGGAGCGCTGCCGGCGATCGGGAGCTGGATCGTGTGGGGCGGCCCGAGGAACCGGGAGGGCTCGGGGGCGCCGTCGACCGTGTTCGGCCTGATCCCGTAGCGCCCGACATCGTCGGTGGTTCGGTGCATCCTGGTCCGATGGATGCCGTGCTCCACGTCGACATGGACGAGTTCATCGCGGCCGTCGAGATGCTGCGCCGTCCCGAGCTCCGCGGGAAGCCGGTGGTCGTCGGTGGCGACGGCGACCCGACGAAGCGCGGCGTGGTCTCGACCGCGAACTACGAGGCGCGGAAGTTCGGGATCGGCTCGGCGATGCCGCTGCGGACCGCGTACAAGCGGAACCCCGACGCGGTGTTCCTGGCGGTGGACGCGCCCGCGTACCTGGAGGCGTCGGGTCGCGTGATGGACGTGCTCCGGTCGTTCCCGGCGGTGGTCGAGGTGTGGGGCTGGGACGAGGCGTTCATGGGGATCCAGGCCGACGATCCCGAGGCGTTCGCGCGCGACGTGCAGGCCGCCGTCGTGGAGCGGACCGAGCTGTGGTGCTCGATCGGGGTCGGCGACACGAAGCTCCGCGCGAAGCTCGGGAGCGGGTTCGCCAAGCCTCGAGGCGTGTTCCGCCTGACGCGCGAGAACTGGGACGAGGTGATGGGCGGCCAGCCGACCGACGCGCTGTGGGGCATCGGCACGAAGACGGCGCGCAAGCTGGCGTCGATCGGGCGTGCGAACGGTGTCGGAGCTCGCCGCGGTCGACGAGGCGACGATGGCGTCGGCGTTCGGCCCGAAGACCGGTCCGTGGCTGCGGGAGCTGGGGACCGGCGAGGGCAGCTCGGACGGTGAGCGCCGAGCCGTGGGTGGCGAAGGCGGTGAGCCGCGAACGCACGTTCCAACAGGACCTGGAGGATCCGGACGAGATCCGCCGCGAGCTGGTCCGACTGACGCACGAGCTGATGGAAGACCTGGAACGCGACGGCCGCCCCGTGATCCGCGTGACCGTGAAGGTGCGGTTCGTCCCGTTCTTCACGAAGCAGCGGAGCGTGAAGCTCGCGGAGCCGACCCTGGAGGTCGCGGCGATCGAAGCCGGAGCGCTCGCAGCGCTCGAGCCGATTCGAGCTCGATCGGAAGGTGCGGCTGCTCGGCGTGAAGGGCGAGTTCGCGGCATCGGCCGGAGAGACGTAGCCTCCAACGCATTGGCTCTCCTTCTCGAACCCGACCCGTCCTTCGACTACCGGACGGCGAACAGGGAGCCACCTGCCGGGCTTCGCTCCTCGAAGACCGGCTCGCTTGGCGATATCGCCGGTCGCGCCTTCACGACCGAGGAGGCGAAGACGCGGGAAGGGCGAGGTCGGCGCCGCGATCGAGCGCCCTTCGGCATTTCGGCGAACCGCGACGGGAGGCGGACTTCCCTGCTGGTGGTCGGGAGCGCAGCTGAACAGGGGTGCCTTGCGAGCACCTAGCGCGGTATGCGCGTGAAGGAACGCTCCGTGATCTCGACGACTGACTTCAACCAGCTGGTGCTGGAGACATGGGACCGGCAACAGTCAGAGACAAGCTGAATATTCATGTTCATCTTCTTCGAGCACCTGGCCGAATCGGCGTGGAGGTCGTCGTTCAACCGATCAGAGGCGGTTCTACTGGGAGCCAGTCGCGCCGACCAACGATTTCATCCGGGACGACTGGGTCCGGGCGGTCACAAAGGAGCGCCGGATTGGTGTCGCGGACGAGCTTTCCGAGTGCGACGGTCGAGGACTGGGTCCATGTACAAGGGCTGGTCAAGAGGATGGATAGTGCTGTTGGCACCTTCGAGGTGGCTCAAGCCTGGCTCTCGATGATGAAACCGATCATGCCAGTCCCCATCCTCGTAGTTGGTCTCGACGCCGAAGGTTGGGCGCCGACTGATGCATTCAGGGGAACGGGAGCGGGAAACAGGTCCCAGACGGCAGACAGCTAACCAAGCGAGGCACCAACCTTGGCTACGAGCCCAACCACCAAGGCGTTGCCCATCATGAAGGCGCGTCGTCCGTCGGGCATACCGGTCGCGGTCCAGTCGTCTGGGAAGCCGTTGAGGCGTTCCAGCTCCACCGGCGCAAGTCGACGGAACCTACCGCTTCGGTCTCGACGACGTGCTTGAACCGCGACGGGCGTCGAGCCACCTTCGCCGGTGAGGATCGTGCGGGATGGCTGGTCGAGCGGCTCCGGGAACGCGATCCGCACCCTCGGTGTAGAAGTACTCGTGGCCGTTCGCGGCACGTCCGCTCCTCGCGTTTCGCGCCCTTGAGGTATTCCCACTGCGGGACCTGCGCCTCGGGCATGAAGAAGACTCCGGCACCTCGTCGTCCGGCAGGAGAACGTCGCCGAGCGTCTGGTGCTTCCCGTCGAAGGAGGGGTCGACCGTCCGGGTCCAGACCTGCCGGTCCCACATGACGCCGGCGTTGTGGAATGGCGTGACCTTGTTGCCCCAGCCGAACTCCTGCGTGATCTCGCGACGGGTGCTCGCGGAACTCCAGGTCCGGCATCGTCGAGATGCACATCGACGTCATCCGACGGCCACACGCTTCAGGCGACGCGAGCGAGCGCGCCCTCGCTCGTAGAGCCACTGGAACGGACTCCCCCACGTCGGCTGTCGCTCACCGAGATGGTCGACCGACGATGAAGACGCGCCGGCGACGTTGCGGGAACCCGTAGTCGGCGGCGTTCACGACGCGCCACTCCACGAGGTAGCCGAGGTCCGACAGACACGCGAGGATGATCGCGAAGTCGCGTCCGCGCTGGCGTCGCCGGCGACTTCAGCAGCCGGTCGACGTTCTCGAGGAAGACGAACCGGGGACGCTTGTCCTCCAGGATCCGGTAGATCTGCCCACCAGAGGACGCCCTTCTTGCCCTCGATGCCGTGCGGCTTGGTTCAGCGTCTTCGCCACCGAGTAGTCCTGGCACGGGAAGCCGCCGACCAGCAGGTCGTGCTCGGGCACCTGGTCGAGGACCGTGTTGATGTCCTCGTTGACGAGCATGTCGGAGCCGAAGTGCGCGCGGTAGCAGTCGAAGGCGTGCTGCGTCTTCGTCGACGGCTCCCACTGGTTCGCCCAGATGACGTCCCAGCCCGCTTCGCGCAGCCCCAGGTGGAATCCACCGACGCCGGCGAACAACTCAACGACTCGATTCGCGCTGCCCTGGTGCGCGTCGTCCTCTTGGCTCACCTGCCAGCCAGTCCTCCTGGGGAGTTCGCTCGGGGGGAATGAATGACGATCACTGTGATCCGATGGCGACTCTAGCACGCTGCCGCCGACTCGATCAACCGACCGTCAGTGACCAGGCACAACGCGTCCGTAAGCGGACACTCCTCGCACCGTGGAACCTTCGGCAGGCACACCGACGCCGCCAGATCCAGCACCGCCCAGTTCCACTCCCGGATGCGCTCGACGCGGCGTCGCTTCCGCTACCAGTTCCCAGAGCTCGACCGTCCGAAGCGGCAGGGGCGACCGCCACGAGACCGAAGTACCGGCGGTAGACGCGGGCGCTCACGCCGTCGACCACCGGGGCACGCTGCTCGAACGCGACGGCGAGCGTGGCGCTCGCCGCGTACCGACCGACGCCCGGCAGGTCCATCGAGCTCGTCCAGGGGATCGGGCACGCTCCCGCGCCCCGCTACCGCTCGGGCGAGCTTCTTCAGCGTCGCCGCTCGCCTCACCAACCCGAGCGGTCGGATCGACGGAGGCGATCGAGTCGACGCGGGCCCTGGAGAGGGCGTCGGCGCGTCGGCCACCGGCCGAAGAGGCGTTCGTAGACCGTCGCGACGGTCTTCCCTCGCGAACGCTGCAGGAGGATCTCCGCGACCAAGACCCGGAACGGGTCGTCCGTCTCGCGCCACGGGAACGACCGCCGATGCTCCTCGCCCCAGCGGAGCAATCGAGACCGGAACGCACGAACCTCTTCCACCGATCTGCAGCCTACGGGTCACCGTCGACCCGTACACTCCATCCATGCCGCTCTACGAGTACGAATGCTCAGCCTGCGGGCACCTCTTCGAACGGCTCCGTTCGATGAGCGACGATGCGCCGGCATGCCCGACGTGCGAGTCCGAGCACGTGATGCGACGGATCTCGATGTTCGCCGCCTCGACGTCGAGCGGCGGCTTCCGCAGCTCCGCGCCCTCAGGTGGCGGATGCGCCTGCGGCGGCAGCTGCATGTGCGGAGGCCACTGAGCTCGCGCGATCGGCTCTGAACCGCTCATCTAACGCCTGGTCAACAGGCCGCGACCAGGCTCCTTCCGCTGTGAATGCTCGATCCGCCGCCCCTCGTCGTGCGGACCGGAACAGCCTGAGCATGTCGATCTGACCGGCGGTCACATCTGCGTCCCGATATGGCCCCTTCGGATGGTCGACCCGGTGCCACAGGCGGAATACCGTGTCCGCGAACCTGGCCGGGCCTCGGAGAGAGGGGAAGGCTCGGTCGACGAGAAAGGGGTGGGGGCCATGCTCCGGACGATCCGCATCGTCGTACCGATCCTCCTGCTGACCGGGATGGTCGCGATGAGCACCGGGAGCGCCGGGGCCGCAGCCCCGCAAGCGAAGTGGACCGTGATGGTCTACATGTCGGGCGACAACAACCTCGAGGAGTTCATCTCCAAGGACCTCGAGACCGAGCTCGCGGTGCCGGGGTCCAGCGCCAACGTCCAGGTCGTGGCCCTGGCCGACCGCGGCCCCGGATACGACAGGAGCCATGGAGACTGGCAGTCCACGAAGCTGTTCCACGTGACTCCGGGGATGACGGCCCTGCCCGCGAGCGCGGTCGCCGACTGGGGCGAGCGTGACATGGGGAACCCGCAGACCTTGGTCGACTTCGTGAGCTGGTCCAAGACCAACTATCCGGCGGACCACTACGCGCTCTACTTCTGGGGACACGGGTGGTCGTGGCATCCCGGCGTCGTCATGCAGGACGACACGAACGCCGGCTCGCTCGACTACCACGAGATGAAGCCGATCATGAACACGTTGGGCTTCATCGATGTCGTCGGCTATGACGGTTGCAACATGGCGTCCATCGAGATCCAGAGTCTCTGGCACGGGCACGCCACCGTGCTGGCCGCATCGCAGGAATGGGTCGGCTGGGACGGCATCGAATACAACGTGGTGCTCAACCAACTCGCAGCGAACCCGAACATGACTGCCGATCAGGTGGGCGTGGCAACCGCTGCCAGCGCGGTGAACGAGAAGACGTTCTCGGCGGTCGCGGTCGACGCTCGGTGGGTTGCGTTGCGGACCGCGGTCGACAACTTCGGGATCGCGATGAAGAACGGGGCCGCGGCGAACCGCCAGGCGATGACCAAGGCGTTCAACGCCACGAAGAGCATGTGGCAGGCCCCGGTCGACAAGGACCTGTACGACATGGCCTTCGAGATCAACAGCAGGGTCAGCGACGCGAACATCAAGTCGAAAGCCCAAGCGGTGATGACGGCGATGGGTCCGGTGGTGCTCTACGAGCGACACGTCAGCCAGTACGCCGACGCGCACGGCATCACGGTCTTCCACATCGCCAAGGCGGCCGACAAGACGACCTCGTGGATCAACTGGTCGTACTACCCGAACACCGACTGGGCGGCCCAGACCCAATGGGATGAGTTCCTGAACGCCTGGGCGATCTGATGCGAGACCGTCATCCGGCGTTCGAGCTAGGGATCAGCGTCCAGGTCGAGGACCCAATCGTTGCACCGCATGAGGTTGCCCGGCGGGTACTCGAAGTCGTGCTCCCCGAGCAGCGTGAACCCCAGCTTCCGGCAGATCGCGTTCGACGGCGGGTTGTCGACCGACGGGTAGGCGTGCATGAACCGGCACGCGTGCTCAGTGCGCGCCCGCTCGACCGCGAGCGCGGTGGCCATCGGCCGCGATGCCCCGACCCTGGAAGGCCGGGATCACCGACCATCCGACCTCGTAGACCTGCTCGTCCTGCCACTCGCGAACCCAGAACCCGACCGAGCCGCAGGGTTCGCCAGACTCCTCGTCGACGATCTTGAACATGCGGTCGGTCGGCGAATCGGCCAACGCTTCGTAGCGCTCCTGGCGCTCGACGAGCTTCTCGGAACTCTCGGGCCCGCCGAGATGCTCGGTCATCGCGGGGTCACCCATCAGCAGCTCGAGCAACGGCGAAGTTCCCGCCCCCCAGACCTCGAGATGAACGGCGTCCTCCTCGCTCACGCGCGGCCCATCCTCGGTCCGCGGTTACGTCCTCCGAGACGCGTGATGCGATCGAGCGTCGACGGATCGCCTCGCCAATGCACGTCGAGCACGGATCGGTCCGTCGTTCGCACCACGTGGCGGAGCACCAACGCGGCGACGACTGCATCGTCCAGCGGACCGAGCACCGGGATGAACTCCGGGATCAGATCGATCGGTGAGACCAGCCATGCCACGGCGAACCACAACCACGCCTTGCTCCCCTTCGACACCCGTGGATCGCGCAGCAGTCCCCTGAAGAGGATCAACAGGTTCGGGATCAAGGTGGCGAGCTCGCGAGCTTGCGACCGACGACCCATCACGGCGAGGAGCCCGACGGCCACCAGCCATACGACGACCACCGAAGCGAGCGCGATCAGGAAGACAGGCACCTCAGGAGCCTACGGCTGGAGGGCTGGTCGGGCGAGCCGCTAGCCGAGGCCGGGACCGCTCGTGCCCTCGCCGGAGTTGCCGCCGCCGAGTTACCGGGGTCCCGTCGGAGTTGCCGGGGGTCTCGCCGGAGTTTCCTCCGCCCGGCGTGTCCTCGGGGGTGCCGGGATCCTCGCCGGAGTTGCCGCCGCCCGCGTGCGCGGAGTTCCTCGCCGGAGTTACCGCCACCGGAGTTGCCGCCGAGACCCTGCGCCGGAGTTACCGCCACCCGGCGTGCCGTCGGAGTTCCCTGGACCGCCGGAGTTACCGCCACCGGTGTGCCGTCGGAGTTCCCGGAGCCGCCCGAGTTGCCGCCACCGGGTGTGCCGTCGGAGTTGCCGGGACCGCCCGAGTTGCCGCCGCCGGGTGTGCCGTCGGAGTTGCCCGGGCTGCCGGAGTTGCCGCCACCGGGCGTGCCGTCGGAGTTGCCCGGAGCCGCCCGTGTTACCACCGCCGGGTGTGCCGTCGGAGTTGCCGGGACTCGCCGGAGTTGCCGCCGCCGGGTGTGCCGTCGGAGTTGCCGCGGACTGCCCGGAGTTGCCGCCGCCGGGCGTGCCGTCGGAGTTGCCCGGACTGCCCGAGTTGCCACCGCCGGGTGTGCCGTCGGAGTTGCCGGCGTCGTCGTTCGCACCGCCTCCGGCCTGGGCGCCGGGGACGATCGGAGGAGTGATCGATGGGCGTCGCTGCTCGGCGCTCGGGTCGCCGACCAAGGCGATGCGCTGGATGCCCTGCCAAACGGACACCATGCGCTCGCGCACGGCTGGTGACGCAGCCGCCGCGCCGGCCGTCAAGCCCACCGCCATCGTCGCCGCGATCAGCGGGCGCGTGATCCGCCCGGTGCCGAACATCCGACGTTGGGTGATCCGATCCGGCAGGCTGGCCTTGAGCTGCTCCCAATCCGACTCGTGGTACGGAACGGGCTCTTCGCCGATGGCGGAGAGCTGTTCGTGGAGGTCGAGCATCGCCGCCAGCGCCACCTGCATCGCAGCCTCATCGACGGCAGGCTCGAGGTTCCGCTCGAGGTTCCGTGTCGGAGGTTCCGCTCGAGGTTCTTGTTCAGGTTCCGCTCGAGACTTCTTGTCCAGGTTCCGCTCCCAGGGTTCCGCGAGGTTCCGCTCGGCAGAGACACAGGACGCGAGCAGGTCCTCTCGGGAAAGATCTCCCGCTTCCCAACGCACGAGATCGTCCTGGAGGCTCATGACCCCTCCTCGAGGCGATCGCGAAGTGCGGCGAGCGCGCGCCACTGCCTGCCGTTGACCGCGTTCACCGACGTGTTCAGCACGTCCGCGACCTCGGGATTGCGCATGCCCATGAAGTACTTCATCTCGATGATCTGCCGCTGTTCGGTCGGGAGTTGCTCGATCGCGGCGAACAGATCCAGCCGGTCATCCTCGGCCCATCGAGAGATCGAGTTCGGGAGATCGGCCTCGGGGCTGCGTCCGGGACTGCCGGTGGAGCTCGTCGGCGACCACGTGCCGGGCGATCCCGTAGAGCCAGGCCACGAACGGGAGACCGGTGTATTCGTAGTTGTTGAGGGTGACCCACGCTCTGGTGAAGACCTCGGAGACCACCTCATCGGCCTCGGCTCCCAGCCGGAGACGAGCGAAGCGGAGGATCGCGTCCCGATGGAGCCGGAAGATCTGCCCGAACGCATCCTTGTCTCCGTCCTTCGCCCGTTCCACCAGGCGAGCTACGACGTCGAGTGACCGAACGTCACCGATCGTCTCCTGGATATCGGGTGAGACCGCGGAAATGTTCGCGGCACCCTGAAGTTTCACGGACGTCAGTAGAGGTGTCTCGCGATCTGGCATGTCGGACCTTGTATCGGCCGGTCGGCGGAGGCCATTGAGCCGACACCGGCAGGAAACCGGCTGATCGGTGAGCCGGTCCGTCCGCGTCGGATGTTCGACGGACGCCGAACGCCGCGCCCGACAGCCCTTGGGCTCGTTTCCACCGAGACTTGCCCGAACGGTCGAACATCTTCGCTCGTTCCCACGATGTACCCGACGAGATCGACGTTCGACCGGAAGGACTGGGCGTCGGCACCCCGAGGACCCGCCCTGTGGGCGGGCAGAGAAGGAGGGATGCATGCGTTCATGGCGATCGACGCTCGTCATCGGAAGTGCGTTGTGCCTGCTGGTCACCGGTGCAGGCTCGGCGATGGCGGACAGCGACCCACCGGGGAACAACGGCACCGTGAAGGTCGACGGCGCACCGTTCGGCGCGTCTCAGGGCAACGAGCCGCATGCGGGATGCGCGTTCGCGATCAACTTCTTCGGCTTCGATGAGGGCGACCTCACCGGGACGGCGACCTTCGAGCTCCGGCCTCCAACCGGGAACGACGTCTTGCTGGTCGCTCCGACCTTCATCGGTGAAGACCCTGCGGGGGGCGGGACCGACCTCGATGCATCGCTCTTCGTCGACCTGTCGGGACCGATCGCTGACTCCGGACTCACTGCGCACCCGAACCAGGGGTTCCACATCAGGCTCACCGTCGAAGCGCAGGGTTCGATCGGCGCGGAGACGAAGCACAAGACGTTCTGGGTGACTGACTGCGATGGCGGAGAAGGCGGCGGAGAAGGCGGCGAGTCTTAGGCAGCCACGTGGTCGACTGGCACTACACGCGTAGAGGGATGACATCCGAGCAGGGTCGTTCGCCGTGTGCGAGCGGCCCCGCTCGCGTGTCCGTGCGAGCCACTCGACGACCTACGATGACCACGTGCCGAAGACCGTTGACGAACTGCTCGCCGAAGCGCGCTCCGCCCTCGATCGCATCAGCGCGCGGCAGGCGCAGGACGAGTTGGCCTACGGCGCGCTTCTGGTCGACACCCGGACCTCCGAGCAGCGGGCCGAGCACGGCGACATCCCCGGCGCCGTCCCGATCGGGCTCAACGTCCTCGAGTGGCGTCTCGACCCCGCGAGCGAATGGCGCATCCCTGAGGCGACCGGCCATGACGTCCGCGTGATCGTGTTCTGCCAGCAGGGCTACAGCTCGAGCCTGGCCGCGGCGCGCTTGCAGTCGCTCGGCCTCCATCGCGCGACCGACGTGGTCGGCGGTTTCGAGGCGTGGCGCGATGCGGGCCTGCCGGTCGAACGTCGCGACCCCTCAGGGTAGGCCGCACGCGGGGACGAACCAGCTAGTCTCCCCGGCCATGCCGCAGCGATCGATCGCGACGCCGTTCCACATCGACCTCGCCAAGACCCTGTTCCCGCTGTGCCGCGGCTCGGGCGATCCCACGATGCGGATCACCCACGCCGACGCCTACCGCGCGATGCGCACCCCTGAGGGGCCGGCGACGCTCCACGTCCGGTCGCTCGGCCACGACATCCTGGCCGAGGCGTGGGGGCACGGCGCGAACTGGGCGCTCGAGTCCGCCCCCGGACTCGTCGGTGCGCTGGACGACGATGCCGGCTTCGAGCCGCGGCATCAGGTGATCGGCGAGCTGCATCGCCGGTACGGGGGCGTCCGGATCACCCGGTCCGGCGCCGTGATGCAGTCGCTGATCCCCGCGATCTTGGAGCAGAAGGTGACGGGGGTCGAGGCCCGTCGCGCCTACCGGGCGATGGTGCTCGCGACGAGCGAGCCGGCCCCGGGCGACGTCGGACTCCACCTGCCGCCCGATCCCGCCCGGCTCGCCGAGGAGCCGTACTTCGCGTTCCACCCCTGGGGGGTCGAACGGCGGCGGGCAGAGACGATCCGGGCGGCCTGCGCACGCGCGTCGGCGCTGGAGGAGGGCGCGACGACGTCGGTCAACCAGGCGAACGCCCGCCTCCTCGCCATCCGCGGCGTCGGTCCCTGGACGGTCGCCGAGGTCGCGCGGATGGCCCTGGGCGACGCCGATGCCGTCTCGGTCGGCGATTTCCACCTGCCCAACGTCGTGTGCTGGGCGCTCGCACGCGAGCCGCGCGGGACCGATGAGCGGATGCTCGAGCTCTTGGAGCCGTACCGCGGTCATCGCGGACGCGTGCAAGCACTGCTGGAGGCCGGTGGCATCGCCGCCCCCGCGTTCGGACCTCGCATGGAGGTCCGGAGCATCGAGCGGATCTAGCGCCTGAGCCTCAGGCGGGTTGCAGCTCGCTGGTGCAGTTCGGGCATCGCGTCGCCGCGAGCGGGATGTCGGTCGCGCAGAACGCGCAGGTCTTCGTGGTCGCGTCGGGCGCCTTGCGCATCCGGTTGTAGGCCTTGACCACCAGGAAGAGCACGAACGCGACGATCACGAAGTTGATCAGCGCCGTGAGGAACGCGCCGTACGGGATCACCACGACCCCGTCCCGCTCCACGCCCAGCTGGTCGAACGACACGTCCCCGCCGAACACGTAGCTCACGGCACCGAGCACGACGTCCGTGAACGACGTGACGACGGTGGCGAACGCGACGCCGATGATGAACGCGACCGCCAGGTCGACCAGGTTGCCCTTGGTGATGAACTCCCGGAATTCCTTGATCATCCCCCGAGCATAGCTACGTCGCGAAAACCGTCCCCTCCCACAACGCGTCGACCCGGCGCCGGAACGATCCGCGGACGACCAGGTGCAGCTCCTTCGGCGGGCGCAGACCTGCAGGGAGGAACACCAGGAACCCCTTGACCTCGACCCGCTGCCACTCGAGCGCGTCCGCCGGCGGCTCGGTCGACGTGAGGAGGAGCTTCAGCGCGCCACGGACCGGCCGGGGCGCTTCACCCAGACGAACAGCATGCCGCCGTGCTCGCGGATGTGGGAACGAACGCCGGCGTCTGCGAGCACCTTCATGCCGAACGTATCGGCATCCGACGGGTCGAGACTTCAGCCCGAGCCGGTGATCCGCTGCTGGGCGCCGCCGGCGATCTTCGCCGACATCGTGCGCGGCAGGAACCGGCTGCCGAACGCGAACAGCCTGCTGCTCGTCCCGGTGACCACGTACGGACGGCCCTTCTTCATGGCCGCATACCCAACGCGCACCACATCTTCGGCGCTGTCCAGATCCCGCCCGGCGACCAGCTTCGAATCGGCCATCTCGGCGCGCGACTGGAAGCCCGTCGCGGTCGGGCCGGGGCACAGCGCGGTGACGGTGACGCCGGTCCCGCGGAGCTCCTCGTGCATCGCCAGCGACAGCGACAGCACGTACGCCTTCGTGGCGGCATACGCGCCCGTCATGGGAGCGGGCACGAACGAACCGACCGAGCCGAGGTGCACGATCCGCCCCCACCGTCGTTCGATCATGGCGGGCAGCAGCGCGCGGGTGAGCTCGGTCAGCGCGAGCACGTTCACGGCCACCATCCGACGGAGCACCTCGGGATCGGCATCGACGAACGGTCCGTACTGGGCGAAGCCGGCGTTGTTCACCAGGGCGTCGACGTGGATGCCACGGGTGCGGAGGTCGTCGACGAGCGCGATGCTCGCGCCCTCCGTCGCCAGGTCCGTACCGATCACGGTCGTGGTGACGCCGTGCGATCCTCGGAGCTGTTCCGCCAGCTCGCGCATCGGCGGTTCGGTCCGCGCGACCAACACCAGGTCGAAGCCGTCGGCCGCGAACAGCTTCGCGAACTCCACGCCGAACCCGCTGGAGGCTCCCGTGATCAGGGCGGTGCGTCGTTCGCTCACGAAGCCTCCTCGTGGAACACGCGCTCCATCGCGCGACGGGCGCGCCGGGTGACGCGCAGGTAGTCGTCGATGAACCCCTGCCGAGGGTACTCCTCGTACCCCAGACGCCTGGCGAGTGCCGTCTGCTCCTGTGGCGATTGCCGGCACCGCCTCGGCGTGCAGGCGGCGATCGACCTCGAGCGCGTTCTTCACGTCCGACAGGAACACGAACGCCTCACCCAGGTCGCGCGCCACGCTCTGCTCGACGTAGCGATGCTCGGCCAGCCGCTCGATCGCCTCGAGGGTCCGGTTCGTCCGCAGCGCCGGATCCGACCCGCCGAACCGCATCAACGACACCTCGACCGCGAACTGGACGTCGGCGAGCGATCCGTACCCGAGCTTGAAGTGGAACTTCGCCGCCTCGGGCGGCTTGACGCGCTCGCGCTCGATCCGCTCGCGCATCCGGCGGATCTCGGCCACGCGATCCACCGTGATGCCGTCCGACGGGTACGCGAAGTCCGCCGCGTTCAGCACGAAGCGCCGGCCGAGCTGGTCGTCGCCCGCCACGTGCCGCGCGCGCAACAACGACTGGAACTCCCAGAGGTCGGCGTACCGCTGCCAGTACTCCAGGTACCCGGTGAGCGAACGCGCCAGCGGCCCGTTGCGGCCCTCCGGACGGAGGTCGGCGTCCGGCTCCCACCCCGCGTCACGGATGCCGCGCATCACGCGTTCCGCCGTACCCACCGCCCGTTGCATGTCTTCGGACCCCTCACCGTCGTAGACGAACACCAGGTCCAGGTCCGAGGCGACGTTCAGCTCACGCGCGCCGAGCTTGCCCAGGCCGATCACCGCGAACGGCAGGTCCGGCTCGGCGGCCTCGACCGCTTCGCGGACGACCCGGTCGGCGACGTGGGCCAGCGCGGCGCCCGTCTCCCGCGGCTGGAGTTCACGGGACGCGTAGCGCGCCACCGCGGCGACCAGCGCACCCTGGGCGTCCACGTCCCCGCCGTCGTCCGACAGAGCCGTCAACCGCTCCGGAGCCGCCACCAAGAGGTCGGTGGCGAACGCGCTCGCCGCGGCCACATGCGCCAGCCGCAGCGCCGCGGCAGGATCCGCGGCGAGCGCATCCGCCGGGCCGTGCCGGTCCCCCACGGCTTCGGCGATCCGCTCCAGCCGCACCAGTGCCTGATCCGGGTTCGACGCGAGCGCCAGCGCCGGCACCATCACCGGGAACACGTGCGCGAGCACCTTGCCCATGCGTGTCGCCGGGTCCACCAGACGCCGCAACACCTCGAACGACTGCGGGGCCGACCCGAACCCGAGTCCCGCCAGGAGCTCCTCGGTGGCCGGCCGGTCGACGCCGGGACTCGGCGCCACCGGTCCCGCGAACGCCTCGAGCAGGGGTCGGTAGAAGAGGCGTTCGTGGATCCCGCGCACCAGCTCCGTCTGCCGCTCGTACGCCTCCAGCAGCGACGCCGCATCCGGCAGGCCGAGCGAGCGAGCGAGGGTCGTCCGCGCATGCGGGTCGCCCGGCAGGTCGTGGGTCTGCAGGTCGCGGACGATCTGCAGGCGGTGCTCCAGCGTCCGCAGGAACCGGTACGCGTCGGCGAGCGCGTCGGCGTCGGCCTGCGCCACGTATCCCTCTTCGGCCAGCGTCGCCAGCGCGCGCAGGGTGTTCGGCTCGCGCAGTTCCGGGTCGCGCCGCCCGTGCACGATCTGCAACAGCTGCACCGCGAACTCCACGTCGCGGATCCCCCCGCGCCCGCGCTTGACCTCCGTGAGCTCCTTGCCGCGACGACGGATGTACTCCTCGAGCCGCACCTTCGTCCGCCGGACGTCGTCGATCGCGCGCGGCTCCAGGTCCTCCGGATAGACGAACGGCGCCACGCCGTCGACGAACGCCGCACCGATCCACGGGTCGCCGGCGACCGGCCGCGCCTTGATCATGGCCTGGCGCTCCCACGTGGCCGACTGGTGCTCGTAGTAGTCGAGCGTCGCCTCCAGGCTTCGCGAGAGCACGCCTCCGCGTCCTCCGGGGCGGAGCGTCGGGTCGACCCGCAACGCGATGCCCTCGGCCGTCGGCTCCGCGAGCGAGCGGATCAGCGTCGCGGCGGCCCGTTCGGCCACGTCCTGCGCCTCGGTACCGGCATCCGCGTGCACGAAGATCAGGTCGACGTCGCTCGCGTAGTTCAACTCGGCGCCGCCGAGCTTGCCCAGGCCGATCACCGCCAGGCGGACGTCGCCGGCCGCCAGGCGGCACGCCGCCTCCAGGCACGCCTCGGCCACGTACGAGATCTCCTGGACGACGTCCTCGAGCGTGGAGCCGACCAGATCGCGCGCCGCCACCCGCAGCATCGCGCGCCGGCGGAACACGTCGGAGGCCGTCGCCGGCACCGGCGCGCTCGATGTCGCGGGCCAGCTCCGCGTCGAGCTCGGCACGCGTGCGAGCACGGACGTCTGCGAGCGTCGCCACCTCCTCCGGATGGCGCACCAAGAGATCCGCGGCGGCGGTCGAGAACCCCAGGAGCCGCACCGCGACCGGGAGCACGTCGGGACGGGCGAGTTGCTCGCGCGCCGTTGGGTCATCGCCGACCCGAGAGATCGCCACCCGCGCGAGCTCGGGATCGGGCGCCTCCGCGAGCGTTCGACCGAGCACCTCCGGGGTCAGCACCAACGCATCGTAGCCGCAGGTCAGCCCGGCCTCGGCACTTGTTACCCCGCCGTAACCGTGACGTCGCACGCAGCCCGTACGGTGAAGCTCGTGGCCCTTTCCGCCGAAGCCGACTACGTCCTGCGCGCGATCGAAGAGCGCGGCATCAGGTTCATCCGTCTGTGGTTCACCGACGTGCTCGGCTTCCTGAAGTCGTTCACGATCACGTCGCAAGAGCTGGAAGGCGCGTTCGCCGAAGGGATGGGGTTCGACGGCTCCTCGATCGAGGGGTTCAGCCGGATCCAGGAGTCCGACATGATCGCCGTCCCCGACCCGGCCACGTTCCAGATCATCCCGTGGCAGACCGAGCAGGCCGTCGCGCGGATGTTCTGCGACATCTACGACCCGGACGGCACACCGTTCGACGGCGATCCACGCGGCGTGCTGAAGCGCCAGCTGCAACGGGCGACCGATCTGGGCTTCACGTTCTACGTCGGCCCCGAGCTGGAGTACTTCTACTTCAAGAGCGTCGACGACCCGACGCCGCTGGACCAAGGCGGCTACTTCGACGAGACGCCACTCGATGTCGCCACCGACTACCGCAAGCGCACCGTGATGTACCTGGAGTCGATGGGCATCCCCGTCGAATACGTGCACCACGAGGTCGCGCCCAGCCAGCACGAGATCGACCTGCGCTACAGCGACGCACTGACCATGGCGGACAACGTCATGACGTACCGCCTCACCGTGAAAGAGGTTGCGCAGGAGTTCGGCATCTACGCGACGTTCATGCCCAAGCCGATCGCCGGCATGAACGGCAGCGGCATGCACACGCATCAGTCGTTGTTCGAGGGCGACCGCAACGCGTTCTTCGACGCGACCGACGAGTACCACCTGTCGAAGACCGCGAAGGCCTACATCGCCGGCATCCTGCGTCACGCGCCCGAGATCACGCTCGTCACGAACCAATGGGTCAACTCGTACAAGCGATTGATCCCCGGGTTCGAGGCGCCCGTCTACGTCTGCTGGGCGCGACGCAACCGCTCCGCGCTGGTGCGCGTCCCGCTCTACAAGCCCGGCAAGGAAGGCGCCACGCGGATCGAGTACCGCTCGCCGGATCCGGCGTGCAACCCGTATCTCGCGTTCGCCGCCATGCTGGCGGCCGGCCTCGCGGGGATCGAGGGCGAGTACGAGCTGTCGCCCGAGGCCTCCAACAACATCTACGAGATGTCGGGCGAGGAGCGCGATGTCGCCGGGATCGCATCGCTCCCCGAGGACCTCCACGAGGCCATCCGCCTGGCCGCCGACTCCACCGTGCTCCGCGACGCCTTGGGCGAGCACGTCCACGAGTTCCTGATCCGCAACAAGCGCCAGGAGTGGGACGGGTACAAGGCCTACGTGACGCCGTACGAGACGGACCGCTACCTGCCGATCCTGTAGCGCTCACCGACTTTCGTCGGGTTGACGTGGCCGGAAACCTCCACGAAGCTCGGCCCAACTCGACGTCCGGGAGGGAACCCATGTCTTCGAGGCTCCGCCGACCTGCCCTCACTTCGCTCGCCACGTTGGCCGTGCTGGCAGGGATGCTCGTCACCGCACCGGCCGCGAACGCGGCGATCCTGACCCAGAGCCTGGGCCCCGATCTGACACCCGCGCAGCTCGCCGGAGCGCTCGTCGGCACGGGCGTCACGGTCTCCAACGCCCAGTTCACCGGCGCGAACATCGCGGGCGGGACGTTCTCCGGCGGCGGGACGGGAGCGGGCGCGATCATCGGCTTCGAACAGGGAGCCGTGCTCAGCTCCGGCGCCATCGCCAACGTCGTCGGTCCCAACAACGCCGACAACGCCACCACCAGCAACGGCCAGCCGGGCGATGCGTCCCTGAACGCGCTGCTGCCCGTCGGACAGTCGACCAACGACGCCGCGTCCTTGACGTTCGACTTCGTTCCGGACGCATCCAGCGTGACGTTCAAGTACGTGTTCTCCTCGGAGGAGTACAACGAGTTCGTCGGTGAGGGCTTCAACGACGTGTTCGCGTTCTTCGTCAACGGCACGAACTGCGCCACGGTGGGCGGCCAACCCGTGTCCGTGGACACGATCAACGGCGGGAACCCCTTCGGGACCAACCCCAGCAACGCATCCCTGTACCGGAACAACGACCCGAACGACCCGGGCCCACCCACGATCGACACCCAGATGGACGGTCTCACGACGGTCCTCACGTGCACTGCGCCGGTCACGGCGAACCAGACGAACACGATGAAGCTCGCGATCGCCGATGTGGGCGACTTCTCCTTCGACTCGGCCGTGTTCATCGAAGCGGGCAGCCTCACGACCGAGCCGCCGACCGATGTGCCCGGGGCCCCGACCGACGTGACCGCGGTTCCCGGAGATGCCTCGGCGACGGTGACCTGGACCGCCCCGAACTCCGACGGCGGCAGCGAGATCGACGGCTATACGGTCACGTGCGTCGCGGGGCCGGACGACGTGCACACCGCGTCGACGGACGGTGCGACCTCCGCGGTGGTGTCGGGGCTCACGAACGACGTCGAATACACGTGCACGGTCACCGCGCACAACGTCAACGGCGACTCGGAGCCGTCGGAGGCCTCTGCGCCGTTCACCCCGACGGGCGGCGGCGAGCCACAGTTCTCCTTGGTGGTGGACACCTCGGAAGGGGGCATCCTGCTGATCAACCCCGAGGGTCCCGCCAACGTCGGCACGACGGCGAAGATCAAGATCCCTCCGCAGCCCGGTCCCGGCCAGGAGGTCGAGGTCACGGCGTCGCTGTTCGGGATCCCGGGCGAGACCGACGCGACCTGCGGCGGGAACGTGTGCATCGGGCAGGGCATCGAGTGGGCCGTAAGCAACCCGTCGGCGATCAAACAGATGCGGGTGAAGGTCGTGAACGCTCCGCAGCTGACGCATGGCGGGAGCGCGCAGGACGCGATCGCGTACAAGGACGGCGTGCCCGTCCCGAACTGTGGGCCCAAGAAGGGCCGTGAGATGCCGTGCATCATCTGGAGGTTCACGACCTCCCGTGGGGCGTGGCAGATCACGTTCCTGGTCGATGGGAACGATCCCAAGGGAAGGATCTGACATCGAGACGGCCTGACGTGAGACGTCCGGGGGGGAAACTCCGACATCCCGGTGAACTCCTACCTCCGACTGATTGACTTTCGGCGGCACCGTGGCTGAAGCTTCCTAAGCCTTTCGGCGGAGGCCCGGCCTCCGCGGGAAGACGCCGCACAAGGTTGCCGAGCACATGAGGAGGATCCCCCCGATGCGCCGTACCCGTTCGTCGAAGTACCGGTTGCGGATCGCAACCGTCTTGGTGGCCATGCTCATGGTGGGGCTGATGGCCCCCGCCGCGAACGCCACGATCGTGATCCCGAAGCCGTTCACGATGACCGTGTCGCCGTCGACCTCGGTCGCCGGCGTCAGCAAGCAGTTCACCGCCACGATCAAGAACTGGTGGCTCCAGAAGCTCGGGTCGGTCGATCTCGCCGTCCCGGCCGCCTACTCGATCAGCACCGTCCTGACGTCGAAGGGAACCGCGACCGTGGTCGGGAACACCGTGAGGCTGCGGAACCTCAACCTTTCGTTCTTGAAGTCGTTCACGGTCAAGGTCACGGCGGTCGCGGCGTGCGCACCCGGCGCGGGGAACGTCTGGTCGGCTGCCGCGAAGACGGGCGCCAACTTCACGGGTGCAGCGTTCCTGCTGCTGAGCCCGTTGAGCCATCGCTCGACCGCGGTGACCGGTAGCTGCTCCCTGCAGTTCGTCACCCAGCCCGCCGACACCGGCCCCGGCGCGATCATCACGTCGGTCGCCTCCGATCCGGGCGGTCCTCCCGTGCAGGTCGGCGTCTACGACGGCGCGAACAACCTTCGCACGGGCGGCCCGGCCACCTCGATCTCGCTGGCGATCGGGAACAACCCCGGCGGTGACACGCTCGGGGGAACGACCTCAGCGGCGACCGTGGCGGGCATCGCGACGTTCGCGAACCTGTCGATCGACGAGCCCGGGGACGGCTACACGCTGGTGGCCACGGCCGGGCTCGGCTCGGTCGAGTCCAGCGCGTTCAACATCGCCGGGCTCGTGGAACAGTGCGTGCCGGGTGAGGATTGCGTCGGAACGCTGTCTGAGGACGACACGGGCGCGACCGTGAACGCTCTGGCCGATGAGTCGGCGCCGGTGCTGACGATGTCCCTGACTCCCGGCGGCATCGACTGCGACGGCTACACGGAGCAGTCGGCGACCCTGACGTTCAACGTGACGTCGTCGCGTGAGAAGGAGGTCACCATGACCTTCGACACGGGGTTCGGTGACTATGAGTACTCCTTGTATCCCGATGACTTCCAGGTGTGCTTCGAGTCGGACACGGCGTTCACCGACCGGGAGGGTGACACCGTCTTCCTCGGGCTGCTGCCCGACTGCACCGTCGACGAGTACCCGTCCTTCACCATCGAGTCCTCCAGCTCGGAGAACGATCCGCCGTGCGTGGTGGATCGATGGAACGACGGGAGCATCGTCTCCGTGCAGTTCCGGACGCCGGCAGGCGACCCGAAGGGTCGCGTCTGATCGGCTGATCTTCGGGGTCACGCCGGGCCCGGAAGGGCCCGGCGTAGACTCCCTGACGTGCAGATCTGCCCGAATTGCGGCGAGGAGAATCCGGATCGCTTCCGCCTGTGCGGGTTCTGCGGCACCTCGCTCGCTCCCGAGGTCCCCGTCGAAGAGGTCCGGCGCACCGTCTCCATCGTGTTCTCGGACCTGAAGGGGTCCACCGCGCTGGGCGAGCGCCTGGACAGCGAGCACCTCCGCGAGGTCCTCAACCTCTATTTCAACGAGATGCGCCTGGTCCTGGAACGGCACGGCGGCCGGGTCGAGAAGTACATCGGCGACGCGATCATGGCCGTGTTCGGGCTCCCACGGCTGCACGAGGACGACGCCGTCCGTGCCGTCAGGGCCGCGTTCGAGATGAAGGAACGGCTCGTCGACGTCAACGAGATGATCTTCGAGCGCTACGGGGTACGCCTGGAGAACCGGACGGGGGTGAACACCGGCGAGGTCGTCGCCGGCGACGTCTCCAGCGGACAACGACTGGTCACGGGCGACACCGTCAACACCGCCGCGCGCCTGGAGCAGAACGCGCCGACGGCCGAGATCTTGATCGGGGAGTCGACGTTCGTGTTGGTCCGCGACGCGGTCATCGTCGAGGAGGTGGAGCCGCTCCCCCTCAAGGGCAAGGCGGAGCCGGTGCCCGCGTACCTGCTGCTCGGCGTCTCCGCTCAGGACGACGGCTACTCGCGCCGCCTGGACCTGCCCATCGTCGGCCGGGAGGAAGAGCTCGGCGTGCTCCACCACGCGTTCCACGCGGCGGTCGCGGAGGACCGTTGCCACATGGTGACGATCTTCGGACCGGCGGGAGTCGGCAAGTCCCGACTCCTCAAGGAGTTCCTCGAACGGGTGGGAAGCGATGCCACCACGCTCAAGGGCCGGTGCCTCTCGTACGGCGAGGGCGTCACGTACTGGCCGATCGGCGAGGTGGTCCGGGCGGCCGCCGGCATCGGCGCCGATGACGGGCTGGAGGCAGCCCGGGTCAAGCTCGCCGCGATGCTCCCCGGACACGAGGACGTGACCCAACGCGTCGGAGCGGCCATCGGGCTCATCGAGGAGTCGTTCTCGGCGGAGGAAACGTTCTGGGCGATCAGGCGCGCGCTCGAGATCTCCGCCGAGCGACGCCCTCTCGTGGTGTTGGTGGACGACATCCATTGGGCGGAGCGCACGCTGCTCGACCTCCTCCGCTTCGTGGTCGACGAGTGTCGGGCGCCGGTCCTGCTGCTCTGCTCGTCGCGACGCGAGCTGTTGGAGGAGCACCCCGAGTGGGACGTGAACCTCGACCGCTTCAGCACCCTGACCCTCGAACCGCTCGCCGCCGACGAGAGCGCCCGCGTGATGCAGAACCTCCTGGGCGTGATCGACCTGGACGCCTCGATCGTCGAACGCGTCACCGTCGCCGCCGACGGGAATCCGCTCTACCTGGAGCAGATGTTGCAGATGCTGATCGACCAGGGCGCGATCCGTCACGAGGGTGGTCGGTGGGTGACGACCGAGGAGCTCTCGCATGTCGAGATCCCTCCGACGATCGCCGCGCTCATCACGTCGCGTCTCGACCGGCTCGGTTCCACCGAGCGCACCGTCATCGAGCGCGGTTCGGTGATCGGACAGGTCTTCTACCGCGGGGCCGTCGAGGCGTTGGTCCCTCCTCAGGTGCAACCCGACGTGGCACACGCGCTGAAGACGCTCACGGTGAAAGAGCTCGTCGGACCCGCCGAGGAGTCCATGGTCGGCGAGGAGAGCTTCCGGTTCCTCCACGCGCTGATCCGTGATGCCGCCTACGGCGGCCTCCTGAAACGGACGCGCGCCGAGCTCCACGTGGGCTTCGTCGACTGGGTCGAGTCGGCGGCGGGCGACCGCATCCTGGAGTACGAGGAGATCCGCGGATACCACCTGGAGCAGGCATACCGGATCCGATCGGAGCTGGGCGTGCCCGACGTGGATGTCGAGGCGCTCGGACGACGCGCGGCCTCGTACCTGGGCGCAGCCGGTCGCCGCGCGCTCGCGCGCGGCGACCTCCCGGCGGCCGACAGCTTGTTGCGTCGTGCGGCATCCACCCTCCCGCACGGAGATCCGCTGGCCGTCGAGCTCCTGGTCGAGGCCGGTGAGGCCCTGGTGGACCTGGGTGAGCTGGCCCAGGCGGACGAGATCTTGGGTTCGGCCATCGACCAAGCGATGGCGCGGGGCGACACGATCGCGTCGGAGGGCGCCCGCATCGTCCGGATGCGCTTGCACTACGAGACGGAGGGCGAGGATCCGGAGGGCACGCTCCTGCAGGATGTGGAGGCCGCGGTCGGGAGGTTCGAGGCGGCGGGCGATCACATGGGATTGATCCGCGCGTCGCACCTGCTGCTCCTGATGCACTGGACCGCCGGCCGCCACGGGGCGGCCGAACAGGCGGCGCTCAAGACGATCGAACACGCGCGGGCGGTCGGAGACCGGACCCGCGAGATCCGCATCCTTCCCGCGCTCGCGACGTGCTCCACCTACGGTCCGACCCCGGTCGACGAGGCGGCGGCCCGCTGTCATCACCTCCTGGAGGAGGTGGGCGGCGACCAGAAGGCGGACGCGCTGATCCGGGCATCGTTGGCGCGTTTGGAGGCCATGCGGGGCAACTTCGAAGAGGCGCGCCAGCTCTACCGACGGAGCCGGGCCACGCTGGAGGAGTTCGGCTGGAACCTGTTCGCGGCGCTGACCTCGATCGACTCCGGTTCCGTCGAGCTCTTGGCCAGGGACCCCGTCGGGGCGGAGAACGAGCTGCGGCGCGACTTCGAGACGCTCGATGCCATGGGCGAACGCAACTACATCGCGACGACGGCTGCGTACCTAGCCTTCGCATTGCTCCTGCAGGGCAAGTACGAGGAGGCCGACGGCTTCGTCACGTTCAGCGAGGAGACGGCAGCGCCGGATGACCTGACGTCGCAGTTCCTGTGGCGCCAGTTCCGGGCGAGGCTGCTCTCGATCCACGACAAGCACGACGAGGCGATCGCCATGGCGCTGACGGCCGTGGACCTGACGGACCAGACCGAGGAGACCGAGTCACAGGGCAACTCCCGGCTGGACCTGGCACACGTCTACGTGCGCGCGGGCATGAACGCCCAGGCGCACGCCGCGTACCTGGAGGCGCAGGAGCGTTTCGAACGGAAAGGGATCGTGGTGCTCGTCGACGACATCCGGACGCGGCTCGAAGAGCTCAACCCCTGACGACGACCTTCCCGCACATCCCCGTGCAGCGACCGCCCGAGAGCGTCGAGTGGAACTGACACCGGAACCGGAACGTCCCCGCACGCCGGAACGTGCGGCGCTCGACATCCCCGGTCGAGAGCTGCCGGTTGAACGCCCAGTTGCCGCCGTACGCGCTGACGGTGTGCGAGCCGCTGACGGCGCGCCACTTGATGACGTCGCTCGGGGCGATCCGAACGGTGGTGGGCGACCATTGCGAGGAGATCGCGCGAACGGTTTTCGTCACGCGCGCCGGTACGCGGCCTTGCGCCGAGGCTCCGGTCACGGCCAGGACGGCCAGGCACACGGCGAGGACCAGCGCGTTGCGGGGGCGATGCGTCGACATGGGTCTCCCTCTCGACTCGATGATGCCGGTACTACGGGACGGCCGAGTGCCGGGATTGCCCGCGTGTCAGGACGTGACCCGGACGCTCCCGCACATCCCGGTGCAGCTCGTGCCGATCAGCGTGGAGTGGAACGTGCACCGGAACCGGAACGTCCCGGCGGCGCGGAACCGCTTCTTGACCGTGACGCCGACGGGGAGCGTCTTGTTGTAGGTCCAGTTCCCGCCGTACGCGAGGACGTCGTGGAACTTGCTCACCCCGCGCCATTTCACGACGGTTCCGCGCGGCACGGTCGCCGTGGCAGGCGACCAGCGCTGGGCGATACCCCGGATGACCACCGGACGGGCCTGCGCCGGAGCAACGAGCGTCACCACCAGGGCGGAGGCGCACGCGAGCCCCACCACGGACTTGGTCCATGACGAACGTGCGGTTGCGGACATCCGCGGACGTTACCGCACGGAGCCACGAACGGACCACCCGTGCCGAAGCTCGGCGGTTTGCGCCTCGTCGCGGCCGATGCGTAGAGTGCGGGGATGGACCGGGACAAGGAGCTGACGCCGGCACTCGGCGAAGCCCGGAAACGCCGACAGACCCTGCACGACGCGATCGTGCAGCTGGAGATGGGGATCAGCTCCCCCGCGGCCGGCCGCATGCCGGAATGGAACGGACAGGTCGCGAAAGCCCTCGTCGGGGTCCGCGACGCGTTCGAACAGCACGTGATCGTCACCGAGAAGCCGGGTGGTCTCTACGAGGAGATCATGGAGCGCGCCCCTCGGCTGGCGGGAACCGTCAAACGGCTCCAGGACGAGCACCCCTCGATCGACGAAGGGGTCAAGAAGCTCCTGGGCCGGCTGGAGGCCGGTGAGGTCACCTCGGGAGCATGGCCGCTCGATCGCGCACGTGACGACCTCCAGCGACTGATCGGCGCGGTCGTCCGCCATCGACAGAAGGGGGCCGACCTCGTCTGGGAGGCCTACAACGTGGACATCGGCGGGACCGAGTAGCGCTCCGCACCACGGGTTCCGGTCGTTGGGTCGCGTAGGCTTCGTTCGTGGTTCGCATCGCACTCGGCCAGCTGAACACGACCGTCGGCGATCTCGACGGCAACGTCGCACGCATGGTGGAGTGGACGACGCGGGCCACGGACCAGGGCGCCGACCTGATCTGCTTCCCGGAGCTCGCGATCACCGGCTACCCCCCCGAGGACCTGGTCCTGCGAGGCCGATTCGTCGATGACAACCTGGCCGCGCTCGATGCGCTGGCGGCTTCCACCGCCGGATCGTCGTGCGCGGTCATGGTCGGGTTCGTGGATCGTTCGGAGAAGGGGTTGCACAACGCCGCGGCGCTGATCCGCGACGGCCATGTCCAGGAGCGTTACCACAAGGTCCAACTTCCCAACTTCGGCGTCTTCGACGAGAAGCGGTACTTCGTGCCGGGGACCGCTGCGTGCTCCGTCCGACTGGCATCGTCGGAGCTCGGTCTCTCGGTCTGCGAGGACGCCTGGCACGACGACGCGCCGTTCGATGAATACGAGCGCACGCGTCCGCAGGTCGTCCTGAACATCAACGGATCTCCCTACCACCACGGCAAGGGGGCCGAACGTGTCGAGATCTGCCGCGCTCGGGCGTTGCAGACGGGCTCGTGGTTCGTGTACGTCAATGCGGTCGGCGGACAGGACGAGCTGGTCTTCGACGGCGGCTCCATGGTCGTCTCACCCGACGGCGAGGTCGTGGTTCGCGCCCCGATGTTCGAGGAAGCCCTCGCGTTCTTCGATCTGCAGCCCCTCGAAGACGACGCTACGTGGTCGGTCAGCCTCGGTGCGCCGCAACCACCGTGGCCTACCGGTCCCCAGGAGGTCTATCGGGCATTGGTACTCGGACTCGGTGACTACGTGCGGAAGAACGGATTCCGCGAAGTCGTCATCGGGATGTCGGGTGGGATCGACTCGGCGCTCGTCGCCACGCTGGCCACCGACGCACTGGGTCCGGAGGCCGTCCGCCTGCTCGCGATGCCGTCGCCGTACTCGTCACCGGCGAGCGTCGAGGACGCCCTGGACTGCGCCGCTCGGCTGGGGACCCGGATCGACATCGTGCCGATCGACGATGTCTTCGACGCGTATCGCCGGACGCTCGCCGACCTGTTCGCCGGAACCGAGGAGGGCGTCGCCGAAGAGAACCTGCAGGCACGCATCCGAGGCACCCTGTGGATGGCGATGTCCAACAAGTTCGGCTCGATCGCGTTGGCCACGGGGAACAAGAGCGAGTACGCCGTTGGCTACGCCACGCTCTACGGCGACATGGCCGGAGGGTTCGCTCCCATCAAAGACGTGCCCAAGACGCTCGTCTACGAGATCGCCCGATGGCGGAACGAGCAAGACCACGGGAAAGGCCCGATCCCCGAGCGGATCATGACGAAGCCCCCCAGCGCGGAGCTCCGGTCGAACCAGCTCGACACCGACTCCCTGCCTCCGTACGAGATGCTCGATCCGATCGTCGAGGCCTACGTCGAGGACGACATCGACGAGGACGCCATCGTCGCCCGGGGGTTCGACCGGGCGACGGTGGAGCGTGTGATCCGGATGATCGATCGCGCCGAGTACAAGCGGCGGCAGGCCGCGCCCGGGGTGAAGATCACACCGAAAGCCTTCGGGCGCGACCGCCGGCTGCCGATCACCAACCGGTACGGGGCGACGTAGACCGGGGCTTACACCAAGGCCCAGGTCACGCTCACCGACACCTGCGTCTCGAGCGTCGGAGGTTGGATCGGTGTGGAGACCGCATCCTCGGCCCCACCCGCCATGGCGCGGTCGTAGTAGATGGGGGGCGTCGATCCGTACGTGTTCTCCTGGATCGCCACGACCTGTCCCAGCTGCGCGTCGCCCGCGCCGGCGAGCGTCTCGGCTTTCCCGCGAGCGTCCTCCACGGCGTCGACGAGGGCCTGGTTCACGCCCTGGCTCTCGTCGGAGAGCTGGAACGTGATCCCGCTCGAAAGGTTCGCACCGGCCTTGACGGCTTCGTCGATGACGTCGCCGACCGTGGCGATGTCATGCAACGTCACGGTCACCTGGTTGTCGGCCTGATAGCCCGTGATGTTCATCCCGGTATTTCCGTACGTGGGATAGATGCTCACGTAGCTCGTCGCGATGTCGTCCTCGCGGATGCCTCGGTCGACCAGTGTCGCGATCAACGCGGTCATCTTCACGGCGTTCTCGGACAGCGCTCCCTGTGCGGTGTTCGCCTGGGTCTGCACGCCGAGGCTCACGACCGCCTCGTCCGGCGCCGACCGGATCGTGGCCGTGCCGTTCACGGTCACGCTGCGATCGGTGTTCCCTGGGTCGGATGAGCCGGTGTCCTGCGCGAGCGACGGCAGCGTCAACGCCACGATCGCTCCGAGCACGACACCCGCCGAGATGTAGCTGATGCGCTTCACGGTAGGCCTCCTCTTGGGCGGGTGAACCCGGGTGGGACGGGCAGGACCTCGGGAGAGGTTCCCCGCCAAGCCCTCCGATCTGTCAGAGAGGAAGCGCCAGCAGCTGGATGCGGTTGTCGGGATAGAGATCGAGCTCCATCACGGGGACGAAGACCCATCGCGAGCCAGAGCCGTGTCCGTACAATCGCGCGGTTGGGCCTGTAGCTCAGCCTGGTCTAGAGCAGGGGGCTTTTAACCCTCGTGTCGCGGGTTCGAATCCTGCCAGGCCCACGGATCGAAGCTCTGCCGGGCGCAGAGGGTCCTCAGCATGCCTGGACCCTCGATCCAGTGTCGGTCCGCCCCGATACCGTGAACCAGTGCGCCAGGTCGTGTTGGTCGGTCCGCGAGGCACCATCTGGCTGACCGATATCCCGAGCACCTCCCGGGAACGACGCCGAGGCCTCCGAGGGCGATCGCCGGATCGGCACCGGGCCATGCTCTTCGAGGGATGCCGCTCGATCCACACGGTGGGCATGCGTCATCCGATCACCGTGGTGTTCCTGGATGCGTCGCTCCGGGTGATCCGCGTCGTGCGGGTGCCCGTACGACGGATACTGGTCTGTCGACGCGCGCGACTGGTGATGGAGTGCGACGTCGGTGCGGACGTCCGGGTGGGCGACCGGCTCAGCCGTCGGGCAGCTCCCTCCGAACGAGCCATTCGCGATGATCTCGGCACCGGCCGTCGGGCTCGAACGTGATGAGCAGGATGCCGTCCCACTCGCTGCGGTTCGGATCGCCCGGAGAGCGCGCCTTCACGTTCCAATGCGCGACGCCCGTATCTCGCTCGGCTGCCAGGATCTCGTAGGCGTACTCGACGTCTTCTTGGATGCCGCTCGTCCACCGCCGAACGATCTCATCCTGCCCTCTCCACGGCTCCGCGAACGGGCCGACGGAATACGTCGCGTCCGGCGTGAAGAGCGCGGCTACATCGTCGGGCCGGTTCGAGACCCAGGCCGCGAAATACGCCCGGAGCCACCGGTCGAACCCATCCCGATCCACCGCGCGACGCTACCAAGCTCGCCCCACGAGGGCCCGGACGTCGGCCCCGCTATACTCTGGCGGCTGCCCCTCTCTGGCCGTGAGCAGCTGGGTAAGCCCCCATCGTCTAGCGGCCTAGGATACCGCCCTTTCAAGGCGGCGACACGGGTTCGAATCCCGTTGGGGGCACGCTCCACCAATTTCATACACGCGGGTGTGGAGGAGTCCGGAGTCCTCATCGCCCTGTCAAGGCGAAGATCGCGGGATCGAAGCCCGTCACCCGCGCCAGATCCACCGGGCGAGGTAGCTCAGATGGCAGAGCACGCGGCTGAAAACCGCGGTGTCGGCAGTTCGATTCTGCCCCTCGCCACCGCTCGGCTGTAGCCGCGCTAGTTCAGGATCTCGCGGCTGCGGAGTCTCGGCCCAATGCGTCAATACACCCTGGTAGATGTCCGCGGACCGTGGGAACTCCTCGCGCTCCAAGGCGTCGAGTGCCTCGTGCAGATCTCGTGACGAGCGATCGTCGTCCAACTCGTCCCACGACATGAAGTCGCAGAGCGTGGCGTAGTCGAGCTCCAGAGCGAGCCCGGATCGAACCCGGCGAGCCATTGGTGCAGGTCCAGGATCAGCTCGGAGATCGGACCCAGGTCCGTTCGGCGCAGGACCGGCACCGCTCGTTCGGCGCGACGCATCGCCCGCCGGGCGGTCGTGCGGTATCGCAGCCGGGTCCGCCCGAACTCATCCTCGCCAAGCCACCGCTCGCCGTCGTCGAACAACACGAACCAGCGGATCGGCACGTGCCACGGGCTCTGGTGCACGAACGCCACCGCTGCCGGATCGCGGCGGCGGAGCTTGGCGAGCTCCTTGGCGGCACGCTTGGCATCCTGCTTCGGGACGAACCGATCGGACAGCTCGAGCGGCTTCGTCGCCGAGAACGAGAGCAGCGCCGCCAGGACCCGGAGATGGATCCGCCAGGGGCTCACGAAGGTCCTGCCGTCGATCACCCGGATCTCGGCGTGCTCCCCTTCGGCGGGCGCGAGCACGCCCAATCCCGGACTGGTCTCGTGGTCCGCGTAGCGGCGCCGGAGCGTCGTCGAGCGGGCGCCTTCGATCAGGTACCGCTCCCAGTGGAGCTGCTCCAGGCGCTCGAACCCGTCGAGAGGTTGGAACACACGGAGGTAGGCGCTGGGGACCACGTCGCGGAGTCTAGCGAACGGCGGCATCACCTATGCTCTCGGCGTCCCCGGCGTTGGAGCTGAAGCGTTGGCCACGATCGATCCGCGGGGCGGAAGCGAGCCGTTCCGCCTCATCGCACCCGACGGCACGGCGGTCGGCGACACCGACGTCGGCCTGACGCCCGGCGACCTTCGAGAGTTGTTGCGCTGGATGGTGCTGGCGCGTCGCCTGGACCGCGAGTGCATGGCCCTTCAGCGGCAGGGCGAGCTCACCGTCTATCCGCCGTTCGAGGGTCAGGAGGCCGCCCAGATCGGCTCGGCCTTCGCCCTGGGAGCCGACGACTTCGTCTTCCCGTCGTTCCGTGAGCTGGCGGTCGCGCTGGTCCGCGGCGTCGACCCCGTTCAGTACATCCAGTACCACCGGGGCACGTGGCACGGCGGACCGTACGACCCGCGCGCCACCCGATTCGCCCCGATCTGCGTCCCGACGGCCACGCAGATCTCGCATGCGGTCGGCTACGCGATGGGGTTGCGGATGGACGACATCGCCGCGTGTGCGATCGCCTACTTCGGCGACGGCTCGGCGAGCGAGGGCGACTTCCACGAGGCCGCGAACATGGCGGCCGTGTTCCGGTCGCCGGCCATCCTGTTCTGCCAGAACAACGGTTGGGCGATCAGCGTGCCGACCACGTCCCAGACGACCGGTGAGATCTGGAGGCGTGCCGAGGGGTACGGCTTCCCCGGGGTGCGCGTAGATGGGAACGATGTGCTCGCCGTCTACCGGGTGACGAAGGATGCGGTGGCGCGAGCCCACGCCGGCGAGGGCCCGACCCTGATCGAGGCCCTGACGTACCGGGTCGGCCCGCACACGACCGCCGACGACGCCGGACGGTACCGGACCAACGAGGAGGTCGAGCGATGGCGGGGGCTCGATCCGATCGCGCGGTTCCGCACGTGGCTGCTCGCGAGCGGTCATGCCGACGATGCGTTCGTCCGGGGATGCGACGCCGCGGCCGAGGAGGAGGTCTCCCGCATCCGCGCTGATGTGATCGCGACCGAGACACCCCCGACGGAGTGGATGTTCGACTGGACGTACGTGGACCCGCCCGAACCGCTGCTTCGCCAGCGCACGGAGGCGCTCGGCGATGCCTGAGGTGACGATGTCGGCGGCGCTCAACGCCGCGCTCCGGGACGCGCTCACCGAGGATCCTCGCGTCGTGGTCTACGGGCAGGACGTCGGACGGCTCGGCGGCGTCTTCCGGGTGTCCGAAGGATTGCAGCAGGCCTTCGGCGCCGGCCGCGTCTTCGACACGCCGATCGCCGAGGCCGGGATGGTCGGGGCGGCGGTGGGTCTGGCGCTCGCGGGATGGAAAGCGGTGGTGGAGATCCAGTTCGACGGGTTCTCGTACCCCGCGCTCGATCAGGTGGTGAGCCACGTGGCGAAGTACCGCGAGCGGGCCCGCGGCCGTGTCGAGATGCCGATCACGATCCGCATCCCGTCGTTCGGCGGGATCCGCGGCAAGGAGCACCACGGCGAGAGCACCGAGACCTACTGGGTCCACACGGCGGGTATCAAGGTCGTCGTCCCCTCCACGGCGCTCGACGCCTACCGCCTGTTGCGTCTGGCGATCGCCGATCCCGACCCCGTCATCGTGCTCGAGCCCAAGGCGCGCTACTGGTCGAAGGAGGACGGCGAGCTGTCGGTCGACGGTCCCGGGATCGGTGAGGGACGCATCCTCCGCGAAGGGGACGCCTGCACGGTCGTGTCGTACGGCGCGATGGTGCACCGTTGCCTCGACGCCGCGGCCACCCTGGAAGGCGAGGGCATCGAGGTCCGGCTCGTCGACCTCCGGTCGCTCTCGCCGCTGGACGTGCCGCTGCTCGGTCGCTGCGCGCGGGAGACCGGCCGGGTCGTGGTGGTGCACGAGGCTCCGCTGACCCTGGGCATGGGGGCGGAGATCGCGGCGCGCGTGATGGAGGAGGCGTTCGACCATCTGCAGGCGCCGGTCGCGCGCGTGACCGGGTGGGACGTGCCGTACCCCCCCGCATCCCTGGAGCAGCACTATCTGCCGAGCGTCGAGCGGATCGCCGAGGCGGTCCGGCGAACGGTGAAGTACTGATGGCCGCGCGCGTGTTCGCCATGCCGGACCTCGGTGAGGGCCTGGAGGAGGGCGAGATCGTCGCGTGGCTGGTGACGCAGGGAGCCACCGTCGTCCTGAACCAACCGCTCGTCGAGGTGGAGACCGCCAAGGCCACGGTCGAGATCCCGTCGCCGTTCGCCGGTGTGGTGACGACGCTGCACGGGTCGGAGGGCGACGCCGTACCCGTCGGTTCGCCGCTGGTCACGTTCGCGATCGAGGGGACCGACGCGGCCGCGCCGACGGGCCACGCCGACACCGGGCGTCCGGTCTCCCCTCCCGCGGACACCGGCGCAAGCGCATCGCCACCGCCCGCAGGCTCGACCGCCCCCCCGGCCGCGACGCCCGCGGTCCGGAAGCTGGCGAAGGAACGTGGCATCGACCTCGCGACGATCACGGGGACGGGGCCCGGCGGGCGGATCACCGTCGAGGACTTGAACGCGGGTGGTGGGGGACCCGAGAACACGGATGTGCAGCCCATCTCGGCCGTGCGCCGCGAGATCGCCCGCCGGCTGACCGAGGTGGCGGCCGTGCCGCAGGTCACGACGTTCCGAACGGTGGACTGCACCGAGCTCGAGGTGTTCCGGCGCGAGCTCGACGTGTCGCCGCTCCCGGTGTTCGTCGCAGCGTTGGCGAGAACGTCCGCGGGCCATCCCCTGCTGAACGCCTCGTGGCACGACGACGGCATCCACGTCCCCCGCCACGTGCACGTCGGCATCGCGACCGACACCGAACGCGGCCTCATGGTGCCGGTCCTGCGGAGCGCGCACGAGATGGGGATCGCGGGGATCGCGGCGGAGATCCGGCGACTGGCTGAAGCCGCCCGCGACGGTCACCTCCAGCCGAACGACCTTCGGGGGGCCACGATCGGCGTGAGCAACACCGGGAGCTACGGATCGGAGGCCGGGACGCCGCTGCTCAACCCGGGGAACGCGGTGACCGTGGCGCTCGGCGTGATCCACCCCCGCGCGCTGGTCGTGGACGGCGAGGTCGTCGCACGGCCCGCCTGCACGTTGTCGCTGACGTTCGACCATCGCGTCCTGGATGGCGCCGCGGTCGGGCGGGCGCTCACCGACCTGGTCGCACTCCTGCAGGACGGCGGGCGCCTGCGAGACTTGCCCGTATGAAGATCGTGTCCCTGCTGCCGTCCGCGACCGAGATGGTCTACGCCCTCGGGCTGGGCGACGACCTGGTCGGCGTGACCGACGAGTGCGACTTCCCACCCGACGCGGTCACGAAGCCGGTCGTGTCCCGCAGCGCGCTCCCCCAGGGTCGTCCGCTGACCTCACGGGAGATCGACGAGGCCGTCCGGTTGCGGATGGACGCACACGAGCCCATCTACCTCCTGGATAAAGAGTTCCTCCGCCGAGAGCAGCCGGACGTGATCCTGACGCAGGATCTCTGCCGGGTCTGTGCGGTGCCGAGCGGGCAGGTGCAGCGGGCGCTGGACGAGCTGGGCGTCCCCGGCGCGAAGGTCGTCTCGCTCGACCCCCACACGCTCGAGGACGTGATCGGCCAGATCGAGGCCGTCGGGTCCATGCTCGGACGGGCCGAGCGCGGCATCGAGATCGCGGACCTCCTGCGCTCGCGGGTGGCGCGGGTGAAGGAGATCGCGACGCGGCTCCCCACGATCAGGGTCTTCTCGCTCGATTGGTCGGACCCGCCGTTCGTCGCCGGGCACTGGGTGCCGGAGATGGTGGAGGCGGTCGGCGGCGTGAACCTGCTCAACGTGAAGGGCGAACCCTCGAAGGTCGTCACGTGGCGCCAGATCCGCGACGAGAACCCCGAGGTCATCGTGTTCATGCCGTGCGGCTACTACCTGGAGGAAGCCGAGGAAGAGGGCGCCGCACTCTTCGACCATCCGGACTTCGACGATACTCCGGCAGCACGGAACAACAACGTGTTCGCGGTCGACGCCACGTCGTTCTTCTCGCGCCCGGGCCCGCGACTGGTGGACGGCTTGGAGATCATGGCCTGGGCGGTGCACCCCGAGGCCTATCCGGAACCGCCGGCCGCGTCCATCAGCCGGCTGAAGTGAGCGAGCTGATCGAACCATCTGAACCCGATCTCGCGGGCCGGCGTCGCAGCGTGATGTCGACCACGTCGGGAACGCACCTCGGCGCGTTCACCCCCCTCGACTGGCTGTTGTTCTGGTCGATCGGCCTCATCTGGGGCTCGTCGTTCCTGTTGATCGCGATCGGCCTGGACGCGTTCGAGCCCGGGCTGGTCACGTGGCTTCGGGTCATCTTCGGAGCGGCAGCGCTCTGGATGGTTCCGGCCGCTCGGCAGCGCACGGAGCGCGAGGACCTGCCCCGACTGGTCGCGGTGTCCGTCCTGTGGATCGCGATCCCGTTCACGCTCTTCCCGCTGGCAGAGCAGCACATCTCATCCGGGATCACCGGCCTGATCAACGGGTCGCTGCCGATCTTCGCGGTCGCGTTCGGCTCGATCATGCTGCGCCGCGTTCCCGGGCGGTCGCAGGCGCTCGGGCTCGCCCTCGGGTTCCTGGGCATCGTGGCGATCGCCCTGCCGTCGTTCGGCGAAGGGTCCAGCGAGACGATCGGTGTCCTGCTGGCGTTGGGCGCCGTCGTCTGTTACGGGGTGGCGATCAACCTGGTGACCCCGCTCACGCAGCGGTACGGATCGCTCCCCGTCATGGCCCGGGTCATCGGGATGGCCGCGATCCTGACCCTGCCGTTCGGCGTCGCGAGCATCCCCGGCTCGACGTTCGAGTGGCCGTCGTTCCTCGCCGTCGTGGTCCTCGGCGTCATGGGAACGGGGGTCGCCTTCGTCCTGATGGGGCGCCTCGTCGCCAGGGTCGGCGCCCGCGCATCCTTCGCCACGTACCTGATCCCCGTCGTCGCGCTGATCCTGGGCGTGATCTTCCGTGACGAGTCGGTGCACGTGCTCTCGATCGTCGGCGTCGCGCTGGTGTTGGCCGGCGCGCTGCTCGCCTCGCGGAAGGAGCGCGACGCGTGAGCACCGATCCCGATCTCGGCCACGCCCCCATCCTGGAGTTCGACCCCTCGCCGACGGCCGTGATCGAACCGTCCGACCACATCGACGCCATCGACATCCCTCCGCACGCGGTCCTGTGCTTCTTCCAGGACGTCATCGAGAAGGTGGTGGCCGAGCACGGCGGAAGGGTCATCGACCACGTGGTCTCCGAGATCGGGCAGAACCCGGTCTACGAGCTGGAGATCGACGGCCGACGCCTGGCGCTCCTGCACCCCGGCGTCGGCGCACCGCTCGCGGGCGGATTCCTGGAGGAGCTGATCGCGCGCGGCTGCCGGACGTTCATCGCCTGCGGAGGGGCGGGCGTCCTGGTTCCCGACGTCGCGCTCGGTCACGTGATCGTCCCGACGGCGGCGATCCGGGACGAGGGCACCTCCTACCACTACCTGCCCGCTGCCCGCGAGGTGGAGCCGTCGGCAGCGGCGGTCCGCTCGATCGTGGCAACCCTCGAACGGCATCACGTTCCCCACGTGACCGGCAAGACCTGGACGACCGACGGCCTCTATCGCGAGACCCGCGGGAAGATCGACCGTCGCGTCGCTGAAGGGTGCCTCACGGTCGAGATGGAGGCCGCGGCGTTCTTCGCGGTCGCCGCGTTCCGCGGCGTGACGTTCGGACAGCTGCTCTACGCGGGTGACGACCTGTCCGGGGACGCCTGGGACAACCGCGGCTGGAACGAGCATGCCACCGGCAGGGAGCTGCTGTTCCGTTTGGCGGCCGAGGCGTGCCTGGACCTTCCCGCCGGATAGCGGCATCCCGGCGTTGGGTATCCTCCGGCGCATGGAAGCCGTGAACCTGGTCACGCCGGGCGACATCGGTAAGCGCGTGACGTTCCAGTTCGAGCTCCCGAACGGCTTCCTGTCCGAGGTGGTGGGCGTGCTTGAACGCTACGACGAGGGCGCTGAAACCTACTTCGTACGGCGGAAGACCGGTGAGGTCGTGCGGGTGCCGGAGCGCGGCATCCGGTTCGGCAAGCTGGTCGCCCCCCCGAAGCCGCGAGGGCCACTGTCGTGAGCGAGCTCCCATCCGCGTTCATCCGCCGGCGCCTCGGGAGCGAGGACGCGCACTACGGCGGCGGCTTGGTAGCGGGTGCGAAGCAACTGGAGATCGTCGGAGACCTCATCACCGAGCTGGCGATGCGGTACGACGGGGACGAAGGGTTGTTCCGGGCCTACGAGTCCGTCGAGTTCCTGGCGCCGTTGTACGCGGGCGATTGGATCGAGGCGAAGGGCCGGATCGTCCGCGTGGGGACCACGTCGCGCACGTGCGAGTTCGAGGTATGGAAGGTCGGCGGGGCGCGGAGCGACGTGAGCGAGTCGGCGGCGGAGTTCCTGGACGATCCGATCCTGGTGTGCCGCGCGGTGGGGACGACGGTCGTGACGAAGGATCACCAGCGGGTCGCGCACGGATCCGGCGACGCCTAGCGGTCGCTCAGGAGGCCTTCTCCAGACCCTGGAGCACCGCCAACAGGTCGTCGACGTTGAACGGTTTGGGCATGAACGCGTCGGCCCCCATCTCGGCGGCCTTGGCCCGATCCCGCAGGTTCGCCATGGCCGAGACCACGACCACTCGGGGACGGTCCTGATGCGGGAGCTGCATCATCTGTTCGAGGACGGCCCACCCGTCCATCGTGGGCATCATGATGTCGAGCAGCATGAGCTGCGGATGATGCTCGGCGATCGCGAGCAGCGCCTGGGCGCCGTCCCGTGCCGCGAACGTGGTGTAGCCCTCCGCCTCGAGGCTGAACTGGAGCACCCACACGACTTGGGGCTCGTCGTCGACGACGAGCACGCTGGTGCCGAGAGCCGCTGGGTCCGTCATAGCCCGCAGAGCGTACGTGCGGAACGCCGGTGGCGGAATCGGCCGCCCGGGCGGTTTCTCGCATGGCCCGCCGGGCTATGCGAACCGGCCGAGGGTCCATCCGTCCGGGGGAGCCCGAACTAGTCAGCCCCGGGGCATCCCGGTGACCGAGATCAGCTCGCGGTGTAGTCGGACAGGCCGGTCAGCGCGTCCAGGTCGTCGAGATCCTCGAGGTCGTGAACGACTCCGATCAGATCTTCGACGTTGAAGGGCTTCGGGCAGAACGCGTCAGCTCCGAGCTCCGCGGCCCGCGCACGATCGCGCAGGCTGGAGAGCGCCGAAACGACAACGACCCGGGGACGCTTGGCGTCGGGGAGCTTGCCGATCTGCTCGAGCACGCTCCACCCGTCCAACGTCGGCATCATGATGTCGAGCAGCATGAGCCGGGGATGGAACAGGTCGACCGCCTCGAGAGCCGCAGCTCCGTCGCGCGCCGACAGCGTCGTGTACCCCTCGGCCTCCAGGCTGTACTGGAGGACCCAGACGACCTGCGGCTCGTCATCGACGACGAGGACGCTGTGATCGAGAGTGTCGGTAGTGGTTTCCATACCTGAAGGAAGGTACGGCTTCCCGAGGCCCCGGCTGTATCGGCCAGACTGCCCTTTCTGTTGGCATGCGCACGACCTAGGTCTTCGTGGCGTTCGCTCTGGACGGGTGATGGCGGCGTAGCCAGTCGTGACCATCTGGGGTAGTCACGCAGACAGCCTCAGACGAGCTCGACACCCGCACCCGGTCTCACGTCGCCGATGGCGAACGCTCCGTCCGCGTTGCGGCCCAGGACCTCCTCAGCGCTCTCCGGGGCAACGACCAGCACCATCCCGAGCCCCATGTTGAAGGTCGAGAACAGGTCGCTCTCGGTGGCACCTGACGAGCTGCGCAAGAGCTCGAAGATCGCCGGCTCCGGCCAGGAGCCGCGTCGGATCTGCGCGCCGAGTCCCGGCGGAAGGGCACGGGGGACGTTCTCGATGATCCCGCCACCGGTGATGTGAGCGGCCGCGTTGAGCAGCCCCGCCTCGGCCAGCTCCCGGACCTGCGGCGCATAGATGATGCAGGGCTCCAGCAACTCCTCGGCCAGCGTCCGTCCGAGCCCGGGCGGCGTCGCGTCGAGCGCGTACCGGTCGAGCAGCACCGTCCGCACCAGCGAGTACCCGTTCGCGTGCAGTCCGCTCGATGGCCATCCGATCAGCACGTCGCCATCACGCACGCGGTGCGGCCCCAGGAGCGCCGCCTCGTCGGCGACGCCGACGCAGAAGCCGGCCAGGTCGAACTGGTCGTCCGGCATCACCCCGGGGTGTTCCGCCGTCTCGCCGCCCAGGAGCGCACATCCCGCGCGCCGGCATCCCTCCGCCACCCCCTCGACGATCGCCGCGACGCGTTCGGGGATCACGCGACCAACCGCGAGGTAGTCCAGGAAGAACAGCGGCTCCGCCCCCGTGCAGACGACGTCGTCGGCGCACATGGCCACCAGATCGATACCGACGGTGTCCATCCGTCCGGTCAGCCGGGCGATCTCGAGCTTGGTGCCGACGCCATCGGTCGCCGCGGCGAGGACCCGTCCCTCCCCGATCCGGAACAACCCGGCGAAGCCGCCGACCTCGTCGGCTACCTCCGGACGCCTCGCGCGTGCGGCCAGATCGGCGATCAGCGTGACGGCTTTCGCCGCCGCCTCGGTGTCGACACCGGCTCGGCGATACGCGTCGCTCACGGCATGCTCAGGCTGTCGGGAGCGTGAGCTGTTCTTCCAGCACGTACTTGCCGGCGCGCTCGGGGATGGGGATCGGGTACTCCCCGTCGAAGCACGCCCGGCAGAAGTCGTCCTTCGGGGAGCCGGCGGCCTCGACCAGGCCGTCGAGCGAGACGTAGCCGAGGGAGTCGGCTCCCAGGAACGCGCAGATCTCCTCGACCGTGAGGTCCGAGGCGACGAGCTCCTGACGTGTCGACATGTCGATCCCGTAGAAGCACGGCCACTTGATGGGCGGTGAGGTGATGCGGATGTGCACCTCGGACGCCCCCGCCTCCCGGAGCGCCTGCACGATCTGGCGGGTGGTGGTACCGCGGACGATGGAGTCGTCGACGACCACCAGGCGTTTCCCGCGGATCGAATCGGGAAGCGGGTTGAGCTTCAGCTTGACGCCTCGGTCCCGGAGCGACTGCGACGGCTGGATGAACGTGCGCCCGACGTAGTTGTTCTTGATCAGGCCGTCGCCGTACGGGATGCCCGAGAACTCCGCATACCCTTGCGCCGCCGGATGGGCGGTCTGTGGCACGGCGATGACCATGTCCGCCTCGGTCGGATGTTCCTGTGCGAGCCGTCGCCCCATCTCGCGGCGCGCCTCGTGCACGGAGGTCCCCAACAGCCGGGAGTCCGGCCGGGCCAGGTAGACGAACTCGAAGATGCAGAGGGCGGCGCGCGGTGTCTCGGCGAACCGCGCCGAGTGAAGACCCCGGTCGTCGATCCGGACCAGTTCCCCCGGCTCCACCTCTCGCACCAGGGTGGCGCCCACGATGTCCAGGGCACACGTCTCCGAGGCGAAGCAGAAGCCGTTGGGGAGGCGGCCGATCGACAGCGGTCGGATCCCGAGCGGGTCCCGTGCGGCGTAGACGCTCCGTTCGTCCATGAAGACGAAGCTGAACGCGCCGGCCAGGGTGGGCAGGAGTCCGAGCGCGGCATCCTCGAGCCCATTCGTCGCCATCTGTTCGGCGAGCATGGCCGTCACCACGTCGGTGTCCGTGGTGGCGCTCCCCCGTCGCCCGGCGAGCTCCGCGAGGTCGCGAGTGTTGACCAGGTTGCCGTTGTGACCGAGAGCGATCGAACGGACGCCGTCGGTCTTGAAGACCGGCTGGGCGTTGTCCCACGTGCTCGAACCGGTCGTGGAATAGCGGGTGTGGCCGATCGCCAGATCGCCGTGGAGCGTGGTCAGCGTGGCTTCGTTGAAGACCTGGCTGACGAGGCCGAGGTCCTTGTAGACGAGGATGTTGTCGCCATCGCTGACCGCGATGCCGGCGGATTCCTGGCCGCGATGCTGCTGGGCGAAGAGGCCGAAGTAGGTGAGCCGAGCGACGTCTTCGCCGGGAGCCCAGACGCCGAAGAGTCCACATTCGTCTTTCGGTGACTCCGCCCCCACGAGGCGTTCAGCCTATCAGGCGGTCGTGAGCCGAACGCCACGGCGACTCCGCGATCTCAGCCCGGTGCGAGCACGCCCTCGAGCTCGAGCAGGCGCACCTTCCGGTCGAGGCCACCGGCGTAACCCGTGAGTTTGCCGTTCGCGCCGATCACCCGGTGGCAGGGGATCACGATGGGGATCGGGTTGGAGCCCAGAGCCCTTCCCACGGCGCGCGCGGCGCTGGGGTGGCCGATCTTCTTCGCGACCTCTCCGTACGTGTTCGTCTCCCCGAAACCGATCTTGCCGGTCTGCACCAATACGTCCCGGGCGATGCCGTGGATCAGCCGGCGATCCACGCGAAGATCGAACGTCGTCCGCTCCGCGGCGAAGTACTCGTCCAGCTCCCGCCGCCACTCGTCCGTGGCTTTCGCCGACGGCATGATCCGCGGCGAGATCTCACGGGCGATCCGACCCAGGAGCTCGTCGCGATACCGCTGGCCCTCGAAGGCCACACAAGCGAGACCACGGGACGATACCGCCACCATCAGGTTCCCGATCGGGGAGTCCATCTCCGCGACGGCGACATCGAGCAGACCCGCCGCTGAGGCCAGGTCGGGCAACGCCGCTGACGCGACGCGCGAACGCCGGTCGGCCTCCGTCCGGTCCGCCAACTCCTTCAGCTCCTCGAGCTTCATCTCATCATCTCCCGCAGCTTCTTTGTGCCCTGGTAGACGTTCGCCCGGGCGTTCTCCTCGGTGGTTCCCATCAGGTCCGCGATCTCGGCATACGGTCGGTCCAGCACGTGCCGGTGAACGACCGCCACTCGCTGACGCGGTGGCAACGCACGGATCGCGTCCCACACCTCGTCGTCGGGGGTCGGGTCGGCCGCCGGCACCGCCCCCACGGGCGGGTCGGCCGTCGGCACCGCGTGCCGCGCCCCCGCTCGATGATGGTCGATCGCCTTCCGCGACGCGATGCGCATGACCCAGCGGTCCAGCCGCTCGCCGCGGGTCACGCGCGGATATGCGCGCAGCGCCGAGAGGAACGTGTCCTGGAAACAGTCGTCGGCGTCGTTCGGACCGACCGCGACGGTCAGGAACCGGTAGACCGCGGCGCGGTTCGCCTCCAGGAAGTCCTGGAACGGTGGCACGGTGGAGCTCACGACCACCGCCAGCGCCGGAACAGCGAGCGCACCGGGTCGTCTGCCGCCGCGCTCTCGTTGCGCCGGAGCGGCGAGCAGCCCGGACGGATCCGCTTCGACGTCCTCACGTACTCCGCATCCGGCTCCGTCACTCGCCATCGTGACCATCGATCGCTCATCATCATCTCCTCCCGCTCCGTCCGTCACCCGGAACAACGCACCGGGAGGCTCGTTCGTGAAAGACCGGAGGGGACGTTCAGGAGATCCCGAGCGCCGGAGCGAGCTTCGCGTGATCGTCCAGCACGTGATGCGCCTCTGGCCCGGTGTGTGCGGGGGCGTCCACGAAGTACGTGTATCGCACCGCGGTCATCCCCATGGCTTGCGCACCGGCCACGTCGGTCCGCCGGCTGTCGCCGACGTGCGCGACACTGCTCGCGTCGTCGATGCCCAGGCCCTCGAGCGCGTGCTCGAACACCGCCGGCCACGGCTTGAAGCATCCGACCTCGTCGGAGAACGACCAGTGATCGAAGAAGCGCAGCACGCCCGAACGAGTCGAGCCGTTCGCGGAGCGTCGGGGACGCCGTCATCCCCACGTCGCAGACGATGCCGATCCGCACGCCGGCATCCTTCAATCGCCGGATGCAGTCCTCGACGCCCGGAGCCAATCGGAGCGGTGCGGTCCGGCCGACCTCATCGAAGGATGCGAGGAGGTCGGCACGCACCGCCGGCGAGGGGTTCACGCCGAGGAGGTCGCAGATCAGCGGCGTGGCGTCGGCCGGCCCGTGCTGGATGTTGGTCTGCCAGCTCTCGTGGAAGACCTCCCAGTTGCGGTCGAACGCGGCGTCGATCGCGGCGTCGCTCACCGGCGCTCCCGCCGTCGATAAGATCTCCGACCACCGCCGGAGTTGTCGCGCGCGCATCGTGCCGTCCTCTTCCGCATCGATGCCGGCGCCTTCGGAGACGAGGGTCTCCCAGAAGTCGAACGTGACCGCCTGGATCACGCGTCGCCCAGGAGCCGAGGGATGGCGCCCTCATAGACGTCGCGGAGCTCGTTGACCGTCGTTTCGAACAGCCCGTCGAAGACCACGCGGGGGCCTCCCGTTTCCCCGACGACGGCGATCGGCACGCCGCGGGCCGACGCCAGATCGGCGAGCTCCTCGACCCGCTCGGGTGCCGCCGCCACCACGGCCCGCGACGCGGATTCCGAGAAGAGCGCGACGTGCGGCGGCAGGTCGCCGGGCACGGAGACGATGAAGCCGTGCCCGCCGAGGATCGCCTGCTCGGCGAGCGTGACCGCCAGACCCCCGTCGCCGCAGTCGTGCCCAGCGGTCAACAGGTCGCTGCCCGCGGCCTCGTGCAGCAGATCGTGCAGCGCGCGTTCGCGTTCCAGGTCGAGCGACGGCGGGCTCCCGGCCACCACGCCCAGGACGACGTCGGCGAACTCCGATCCTCCGAGCTCCGCGAACGTCTCGCCCAGCACGCAGATCGTCGACCCGGCACGCACGAACCCCGTCGGGACGCGCAGCCGGTAGTCCTCCAGGAGACCCAGCATCCCGATGACGGGTGTCGGCCAGACCGCCGAATCGCCCGACTCGTTGTAGAAGCTGACGTTGCCGCCGGTCACCGGCGTGTCGAACGCCAGGCACGCATCACGCATCCCACGGATCGCCTCGGCGAACTGCCACATCACGACCGGTCGCTCGGGGTTGCCGAAGTTCATGCAGTTCGTGATGGCGAGCGGCTTGCCTCCCGTGACCGCCACGTTCCGAGCGGCCTCGGCAACGGCGTGCGCGGCCCCGAGGTACGGATCCAGGTGGCCGAACCGGCCCTTGCCGTCGCTCGACAGCGCCAGGCCCTTCAACGTTCCGGGTACGCGGACCACGGCGGCGTCCGAGCCGGATGACGCCACGGTCTGGCCCTGCACCAACGAGTCGTACTGCTCGAAGATCCACCGCTTGCTCGCGATGTTCGGAGACGAGAGCACCGTCACGAGCGCCGCGCCCAGGTCGCCTTCGAACGGCATGAACGCCGGATCCTCGTGGGTCTCGGCCACGTCGTCGGGCGCCAGTGGCCGGTCGTACTCCGGACCGTCGTCGGCGAGCGATGCGGCGGGGACCTGTGCGACCACGTCGCCCTCGTGACGGACCGTGAGCATGCCGTCCGGGACGAGCGTCGCGATCACCGCGGACGCCAGGCCCCACTTGTCGCACACCGCGCGCACCTCGGGCAGCCGTGCCGGAGCGACGACCGCCAGCATCCGCTCCTGGGATTCCGACGTCAGGATCTCGAACGCCTCCAACCCGCGCTCCCGCAGCGGGACCAGGTCCAGGTCGAGGTCGGCGCCCATCTTCGCGCGCGCCGCCGACTCGCTGACGGCGCACGTGATCCCCGACGCCCCGAGGTCCTGGAGTCCTTCGAGCAACCCGGCCTCGATCAACTCGAGTGACGCCTCGATCAGGAGCTTGCCCGCGAACGGGTCGCCGATCTGCACCGACGGTCGGGAAGCCTGCGCGTCGTCTTCGAGCGTGGCGCTGGCGAGCACCGAGGCCCCGCCGATCCCATCGCGGCCCGTGGATGCGCCGTAGAGGACCAGCAGCGACCCGGCGTGCGCTTCGTGCGATGTCGACGTCATCAGGCCGTCGGCCGCCGCCAGGCCCACGCACATCACGTTCACGCTGGGATTGGCCGAATGCGGCTCGGCGAAATGGATCTCGCCCCCCACGGTCGGGACGCCGATGCAGTTGCCGTAGCCGCCGATCCCGGCCACGACCCCGCCGAGCAGCCAGCGGTTCCGCTCGTCGGAAAGCGGCCCGAACATCAACGGGTCGAGGAGCGCCACCGGGCGGGCGCCCATCGAGATGATGTCGCGGACGATGCCGCCCACCCCCGTGGCGGCGCCCTGATACGGCTCGATCGCGCTCGGATGCGAATGCGATTCCATCTTGAAGACCACGGCCACCCCGTCGCCGACGTCGACCGCTCCCGCGTCCTGGCCGGGCCCGACCAGCACCGCCGAGCCTTCCGTCGGGAGCGTGCGGAGGTGGACCTTCGAGGACTTGTACGAGCAGTGCTCCGACCACATGGCGCCGTACATCGCCAACTCGTTGCGGTTCGGTTCGCGTCCGAGCGTCTGGACGATCCGCTCGAGCTCGTCGTCGGTCAGGCCGAGGGCCCGGTGCAACGGTTGCTCCACGACCGCCACGTTCCCCTAGACCCTCGCGAGCGCCTGCGTCAGGAGCGATGCGAACAACGGTTGGCCGCCGGTCGGGCCAACGTCCGGATCCACGGCGTGCTCGGGGTGGGGCATCAACCCGACGACGTTGCCGGCATCGTTGCGGACGCCGGCGATGCCGTTGGCGCTGCCGTTCGGGTTGTGCGCCTCGTCGAGCGTGCCGTCCGGCGCGCAGTAGCGGAACACGACCAGCCCCTCGCCCTCGACACGGGCAAGTTCCTGATCGTCGGACACGTACTGGCCCTCACCGTGCTTGATCGGGATGTCGAGGACCTCTCCGGGGGTCATGTCCATCGTCACGGGCGACTGGGAGGTCTCGACGCGCAGGTGCACCTCGCGGCAGACGAATCGGAGCGATCGATTGCGGATCAGGGCGCCGGGGAGCAGTCCGCTCTCGCAGAGCACCTGGAAGCCGTTGCAGATCCCGAGCACGGGACCGCCCCGGTCGGCGAACTCCCGCACGCCGTCCATCACGCGCGCGAACCGGGCGATCGCGCCGGTCCGTAGGTAGTCGCCGTAGCTGAACCCGCCGGGGAGGACGACCGCGTCCACGCCGTGCAGGTCGGGATCCGCGTGCCAGAGGCCGACGGGCTCGCCGCCCATCGTCTCGACGGCGCGGAGCGCATCCCGGTCGTCCAGCGAACCGGGGAACGTGATCACGCCGACCCGCGGGATGCCCGACGTCACGGCCTCATGACCTCCTCGGTCTCCAGGATCCGGTACTCCTCGATGACGGGGTTGGACAGCAGCCGGGTCGCCATCTCCTCGACCTGGGCCCGCGCCGCGGCTTCATCGTCGGTGTCGATCGTCAGGCGGATGTGTTTGCCGACGTGCACGTCGCGGACGTTGGACCACCCGAGCGTCGGGAGCGCGCCCTCGACGGCCTTGCCTTGCGGGTCGGACAATCCGGGCTTCAGCGTGACCAGCACCTCGAAGACGAACGTCACTCCTGCTCCTGTCGATCGTCGGGCTGAACACCCATGCTTCGGCGATAGTGCGCGAACGGCTCGCCGGTCAATCGCTCATACGCCTCACGGTAACGTTCGGCGGTCTGCTCGACGACGTCGTCCGGCAGCTCCGGGGCCGGTGGCTCACGGTCCCATCCGGAGGCGTCCAGCCAGTCGCGGACGTATTGCTTGTCGAACGACGGCTGCGGGCCTCCCGGGGCGTACCCGTCGGCGGGCCAGAACCGCGAGGAGTCCGGCGTGCACACCTCGTCGACCAGGATCAGCTCGCCGTCACAGAATCCGAACTCGAACTTCGTGTCTGCCAGGATGATGCCGCGCTCCGAGGCGATCGTGGCGGCGCGTTCGTACAGCGTGAGCGTCAGCTCCTTGAGCCGCTCCGCGAGCCCGACGCCCACGAGGTCACGCGTTTCGTCGAGCGTGAGCGGCAGGTCGTGACCGGCGGAGGCCTTCGTGGTCGGCGTGAAGATCGGTTCGGGCAGGTGGTCGGATTCGACGAGTCCCACCGGGAGGGCGACGCCGCAGACGGCCTGCTCCGCCGCGTACTGCTTCCATCCCGACCCCGAGAGGTAGCCACGGGCGACGCATTCGACGGGGACGACGTCGGCGCGCTTGACGAGCATGGCCCGGCCGGCCAGATCGTCCTCGGGACGGTCCGGGAGGTCGTGTGGGTCGGCGCTCACGAGATGGTGGCCGACGAGGTCACTCGTCCGGTCGAACCAGAACAGCGAGAGCCCGGTGAGGACGCGCCCCTTGTCGGGGATGGGCGTCGGCAGGACGGCGTCGAACGCGCTGATGCGGTCGGTCGCGACGATCAGCAGCCGGTCGCCGTCCGCTTCGTACACGTCGCGTACCTTGCCCCGCGCGTGGAGGACGGCGTCGGCGCTCACGGCGCCTCCACTGGGAGCTTCTCGAGCCGTTCGAAGACGCCACCCAGGTTCGCCAGGTACGGCTCCACCTGGAACACCGCCTCGAACCCGTCCTCGGAGAGCGTGCCGGTGCCGGCGATCTCGTCCCACATCCGGTCGCGGAACCCGATCCCGCGGTCCCAGGCGTCGGTGGCGGCACGCTGGACGGCCGCGTACGCCTGGTCACGAGCCATCCCGCGGTCCACGAGCGCCGTCAGCACCTTCTGGCTGAAGAACAGCCCGCCGTCGGCCTCGAGGTTCACGCGCATGCGCGCGGTATCGACGTGGAGCCCGTCCATCACCCAGGCCATGTCGGTCAGCATGAAGTGGAGCAAGCCCGTCGCGTCGGGCAAGATCACCCGCTCAGCGGAGGAGTGCGAGATGTCGCGTTCGTGCCACAGCGGCATGTCCTCGAGCGCCACCTGCGCGTAACCCCGGAGGACGCGCGCCAGGCCGCTCACCCGCTCGGAGACCACCGGGTTCCGCTTGTGCGGCATAGCGCTCGAGCCCTTCTGCCCTTCGGCGAACGGCTCTTGCACCTCTCGCACCTCCGTCCGCGCCAGATGCCGGATCTCGGTCGCGATCCGGTCGAGGGTCGAGGCCGTGATGGCCAGGGCCGTCACGAACTCGGCGTGCCGGTCCCGCTGGATCACCTGGGTGCTCGCCTCTTCCGGGCGCAACCCGAGCCGGGCGCAGACCAGTTGCTCGACGCGCGGATCGACGGCCGCGTACGTGCCGACGACGCCGCTGATGGCGCCGACGCTCACGGCCTCCCGCGCGCGGCGCACGCGTTCTCGGTCGCGGTCCAGTTCGAACGCCATGACGGCGAGCTTGTGGCCGAAGCTGGTCGGCTCGGCATGGATGCCGTGCGAGCGCCCGATCATCACCGTGTCACGATGCTGCAGGGCCAGCCGTTTCACGACACCGAGCAGGATCTCGAGTCGGTCGAGGAGCAGATCGGCGGACGCGCGAAGCTGCAATGCCAATCCGGAGTCCAAGACGTCCGACGACGTCATGCCGAAGTGGACCCAGCGGCCCTCCGCTCCGATCGAGTCGGCCACGACCTGGACGAAGGCGGCGACGTCGTGGCGGGTGACGACCTCGACGCGGAGGACCTCGTCGACCGTGAACGCCGCGCGTTCGCGAACCGCGCGCGCGTCCTCCGGCGGGATCCTGCCGAGCTCGGACCACGCCTCGACCGCCAGCACCTCGATCTCCAGCCAGTTCGCGAGACGCGCCTCGTCCGACCAGACGGCGGCCATCTCGGGGAGGCTGTATCGAGGGATCAAAGCTTGAGGCCCTCCCCCAGGTCGTCCTTGAACTTCCAGAGCGTGGCCTGCACCTCGGGATCGCCGATCGCGACGATCTCGGCGGCCAGCACCGCCGCATTCACGGCCGCGTCGACGCCCACCGTCGCGACGGGGACGCCGGTGGGCATCTGCGCCGTGATCGCGAGCGCCTCGTTCCCCACCATCTGGGGTGACGACGCGATCGGCACACCGATCACCGGGAGGATCGTCCGAGCGGCGACGGCCGCCGCCAGGTGCCCCGACATCCCGGTGGAGCAGATCACCACGTTGAGGCCGCGTTCCGACGCGGTGCGCGCGTACTCGTCGACCAGGTCGGGGTTCCGCGACGACGACATGATCCGGATCTCGTGGGGGACGCCGAACTTCTCGAGGATGAGCCCCGCCTGCCGCATGATCGGCAGCTCAGACGGGGATGCGGCCAGCACCCCCACCTTCGGTGCTTCGTCGCTCACCTCGATGCTCCTCCTGCCGCTGCTTCGGCGATGTCCCGTCGGTACTGCATCCCGTCGAACGAGAGCAGAGCGCACGCCCGGTACGCGCGATCGCGGGCGTCACCGAGCGTCGGGCCGAGCGCGCTCACCGCCAGCACACGTCCTCCGGCCGTGACCACTCTATCGTCCTGCTCTGTTGTCCCTGCGTGGAACACGGAAACGGATTCCAGCGCAGCGGCTTCCGGTAGCCCATGGATCTCGGTCCCCGTTCTGTATGAGCCCGGATATCCACCCGACGCCAGGACGACCGTGACCGCCGCCTCGTCCAGCAGTTGGACCTTCACATCGGCCAGCCGTCCTTCGGCGCACGCGAGGAGCAGTTCCGCCACATCTGTCTGCAGTCGCGGGATGACGGCCTCGGTCTCGGGGTCGCCGAACCGGCAGTTGAACTCGATCACCTTCGGCCCGGCGGTGGTCAACATGAGTCCGGCGTAGAGCAGCCCGTGGTACGCCACGCCCTCGCGCGCCATCGCGTCCACCGACCGGCGCACGACGTCCCAGATCGCGTCTTCGGTCAGCGGGTCGACCCACGGCAGCGGCGAGTACGCGCCCATCCCTCCGGTGTTGGGTCCCGTGTCCCCGTCGCCGACGCGCTTGGCATCCTGCGACAGCGCCAGCGGCACCACGGTCTTCCCGTCACACAGTGCGAACGCCGAGACCTCCGGGCCGACGAGCACCTCCTCGATCACGATCGTGGCACCCGCCGCCCCGAACGATCCTTCGCGAAGCGCCCCCAGGACCGCTGCGATCGCCTCCGCCCGGTCGGCGGCCACCGTCACGCCTTTGCCTCCCGCCAACCCGTCGGCCTTCACGACCGCCCGACCGCCCAGGCGGTCGACGAAGTCCGCGGCGGGTCCGACGTCGGTGAACGTGCCCGCGTGCGCCGTCGGGATCCCGTGCCGGACCATCAGCTGCTTGGCCCACGACTTCGAGCCCTCGATACGGGCGGCGTCCGCCCCGGGACCGAACACCAGCCGACCGCGCGCCGTCAGCTGGTCGGCCAGCCCGGCGACCAACGGAGCCTCCGGTCCCACGACCGTCAGGTCGATGCGTTCGCGTTCGACGAGCGCCACGATCCCCGGGAGGTCGTCCGCCATCACCGGCTCGCAGCGGGCCACCGACGCGATCCCCGCGTTCCCGGGCGCCACCAGCAGCGCTTCCACCAGCGGGCTCTGGGCCAACCGCCATGCGAGGGCGTGCTCACGGCCGCCTCCGCCGACGACCAGGACCCTCATCCGACCGGCAGGCTCTGCTCGCGGGCGGGACCGATCGAAACGACGGACACCGGCACACCGACCAGCTCTCGGAGCCGCTGGACGTACGCGCGCGCCTCCTTCGGCAGGTCCTCGAACGACGTGGCCTCGTCGATCTCCTCCATCCATCCGTCGAGCTCCTCGTAGATCGGCTCGGCCCTGTGGAAGAGCGACTGGTGCGGAGGGAAGTCCTCGAACACCTGTCCGTCGGCGCCGTACCCGGTGCAGATCTTGACCGTGTCGAACCCCGAAAGGACGTCGAGCTTCGTGACGAACAGCTCGCTCAGGCCGTTCAACCGGGCGGCGTACCGGCCGAGCACGGCGTCGAACCAGCCGCAGCGGCGCTTGCGTCCGGTCACCGTCCCGAACTCGTTGCCGCGCACTCCCAGGCGGTCACCGTCCGCGCCGAGATCCTCCGTCGGGAACGGCCCGGCACCGACCCGCGTGACGTAGGCCTTGACGATGCCGATCACGCGGTCGACCTCCTTGGGACCGATGCCCGCCGACGCCAGCGCGTAGCCGGCGACCGGGTTCGACGAGGTGACGAACGGATACGTCCCGTGGTCGAGGTCGAGCAGCGTGCCCTGGGCTCCTTCGAGCATCACGTGCTTGCCGTCCTGCAAGCCTCGGTGGAGCAGCGCGCCGGTGTCCGCGACATGCGGCTCCAGCTGCGAGGCCAGCTCCATGTACTCCTCAACGATCAGCTCGGCATCGAGCGGCAGGCGGTTGTAGATCTTCGTGAGGATCAGGTTCTTCTCGCGCAGGACCACGTCGAGCTTCTCGCGGAAGATCTTGGCGTCGAACAGATCCTGCACACGCAAGCCGATGCGCGCGGCCTTGTCCCCATACGCCGGTCCGATACCCCGCTTCGTCGTGCCGAGCGCGTTCTTGCCCAGGAATCGCTCGGTCACCTTCTCGAGCTCCAGGTGGTACGGCATGATCAGGTGGGCGTTGCCGGATACGACGAGCCGCGACACGTCGACCCCCAGCGCGCGGAGCTCGGTCATCTCCTTGATCAGATGACGAGGATCCACGACCACGCCGCCGGCGATCACGGATGTGATGTGGTCGTAGAGGATCCCCGAGGGGATGAGCTGGAGCTTCAGCAGGCGCCCCTCGGCGATCACCGTGTGGCCCGCGTTGTTCCCGCCCTGATAGCGGACGACGAAGTCCATCCGGTCGGCCAGGTAGTCGACCGCCTTGCCCTTGCCCTCGTCTCCCCATTGGGTCCCGAGCACGATCGAGGCAGGCATGGCGTGCCTCAGTCTAGAGGACGCGGGGAACGGCCCTCTCCCACCGTGGCGCATCCGACCAAAGGCGTACCCATCCGGGTCCTTCGGACGGTTGCCCGGCTCATTCGTGCTTGGTACGTTCACCGGGCAGCTGACCAGACGACTGGAGGCCGCGACGCGTGTTTCGCGTTGCGGCTTTTTTTCGCCTTCGATACGGGAGAACCTCATGCAGGAGTTCCGCGGGCTCGCCGAGCCGGATACGGACGTCGTCGTCATCCCGGCACCGGTGAACACCACCTCGTCGACGCTCAGTCGATCGAGACGCTCGGACACCGCGCCTGGTACATCGCCAAGAAGCTGGCGCTCTTCCTGCCTGCGATCTTCCTGTTCATCCTCGCCATCCAGCTGATGAAGGCCGGGGCGAGCGCCGTCGGGCCGCAGATCCAAGGGGAGTTCCCGTTCGCGAACGGCGTGTCGACGCTGGGGACCGGATGGCTCGGTGCCTACTTCGTCCTTTCGGGCTCGCCGGTTGCCGCGACGGCGATCAGCCTGTTCGGCTCCGGGACGATCACCGAGCTCCAGACGTTCACGATGTTGTCGGGGAGCCGTCTCGGCGCGTCGTTCATCGTGCTGCTCACGGGATTCCTCTACGCGATGCGGAACCCGAACCGCTCCCGCGGGGAATCCGTCGGGATCGGCATCCAAGCGTTGACGATGACGGCCATCGTGTACCTGCCGGGGATGCTGATCGGGTACGCGATCATCCGCGGAGGGCTGCTCGATGGGATGCAGTGGCACGCCTCGGCCAAGATGGAGGCGACGCTCGGCAAGCTCTGGGGGCCGATCGTGGACTTCGTCTCGGTGCGGGTTCCGGGGTGGGCGCTGTTCCTCGTCGGGCTCGGCGTGATCCTCGTCTCGTTCAGCCTGCTGGATCGCGTGTTGCCCAACCTGAGGAACCAGACGGCGATCTCGAAGCATGCGCGCTGGCTGAAGCACCCCTGGATGATGTTCGGATTGGGGTGCTTGGTCGCCTTGCTCACGCTCTCCGTGTCGGTCGCGCTCACCATCCTGGTCCCGCTGGCCGCCAAGGGATACGTGAAGCGAGAGGACGCACTCCCCTACATCATGGGAGCGAACATCACGACGCTGGCGGACACCCTGGTGGTCGCCATGATGCAGAACACGCCCGCCGCGTCGCAGATCGTCCTGGCCGAAGCCATCGGCGTCACGATCGTGTCCATCGGCATCCTCGCGTTCTTCTACACGCCGGTGAAACGGTCGGTGCTCGGCTTGGACGACTGGCTCGTCGCGTCGAACCGCCGGCTGGCCGTGTTCGTCGGCATCCTGTTCCTGTTGCCGGTGAGCTTCTTGCTCTCGGGTCTCCTGGCCGGCACGCCGGGCGCCTAGTATCCGAGCGTGGCCGACGAGCGCGAACCCGAACAGAGCGTCCAAGAGCGGATCGCCGAGCTGACCGACGACGAGCGCCTGGTCCTGGCGAAGGTCGCCGACATCGTCCGCAAGATCCAGTACGGAACCGTGGTGCTGGTGATCCAGGACGGCAAGGTCGTGCAGATCGAGATGGCCGAGAAGTTCCGGTTGCGCTGATGGCCGATCGATCGGAGGGCGCCGTGGCGGTGGTGGGGGCAAGGGACCAGCCCCGTCCGAAGCTGGCGGTCGGCCGCCTGGTCAAGACGCGCCGCTCCGCGTCGGGTGTGGACGTCACCGCCGTGGACGACGTCAGCTTCGACGTGCACAGCGGGGAGTTCGTCTGCCTGCTCGGCCCGTCGGGCTGCGGCAAGACCACCATCCTGAACATCCTGGCCGGGTTGGACCAGCCGACCTCGGGAACGGTCCTCCTGGACGGCGAGCCGATCCCCGGGCCCGGACCGGACCGCGCCGTCCTGTTCCAGGAGCCGGCGTTGTTCCCGTGGCTCTCGGTCGTCGCGAACGTGGAGTTCGCCTTGAAGCACGTGGGCGTCGCCGAGAGCGAACGCCGCGTGCGCGCGATGTCGTGGCTGGAGAACGTCCATCTGACGGGCTCCGCGGACGCCCAGCCGCACGAACTGTCGGCCGGGATGCGGCAGCGGGCGGCGTTGGCCCGGGCGTTGGCCTGCGAGCCGGACGTGTTGCTCGGCGACGAGCCGTTCGGCGCCCTGGACGCGCAGGCGCGCGAGCTGCTCCAGAACGAGGTCCAGCGTGTCTGGGTCGAGAGCGACGGCCGGAAGACGTTCGTGTTCGTCACCCACAACGTGCGGGAGGCCGCGCTCCTGGCTGATCGCGTGCTGGTGATGACCGCCGCGCCCGGCCGGCTGCTCGAGGAGGTGCGGATCCACGCGCCGCGCCCGCGGAACCTGGACGACGCCCTGGTCGCGCGCGTGGTATCGGAGATCCACGAGGTGCTCATGGGCGAGGTCAGCAAGGGGAACTCCCCGTGAGGCGCCTGGCGAAGGAGTTGGGGCCGCCGCTCGCCGGCGTCGCGGGCCTGGTGCTGGTCTGGGCGATCGTGGCGTCGTTCGTCTCGTCGGAGACCGTGCCGTCGCCGAGCGAGGTGTGGAGCGCGTTCACGCGCGGCGTCTCCGACGGCACGATCCCCGAAGCGGCGGCCAAGACGATGATCCGACTGGCGTTCTCGTTCGTCGTGTCGATCGTGATCGGTACGGCACTCGGCTTCGGGCTTTCGCTGAACGAGTTCGCGCGCCGGTCGGTGCGGCCGCTCGTCGTGGCCTTGCAGATCACGCCGTTCATCGCGTGGCTGCCGCTCGCCGTGGTGTGGTTCGGGTTCACGGAGCGAGCGGTGGTGTTCGTGACGATCGTCGGCGCGTTCCCGTCGGTGACCCTGGCCACGATCTCCAGCTTCGGACAGGTGCCGCCGCTCCTCACGCGAGCCGGGCGGACGCTCGGCGCGAACGGCTGGACGCTCTACCGCGAGGTCATCTTCCCGGCGGCGCTCCCCGGCTACGTCGCCGGGCTCGACCAGGCGTGGGGGTTCGCGTGGAAGGCGCTCATGGCCGGTGAGCTCATCACGGCCGGCCTCCGCGCCACCGGACTGGGTCAGCTGCTACAGCGTTCGCAGGACGACGTGCCCATGCTGGTCGCGACCGTCGCGGTGATCGTGGTGATCGGGGTCGCGGTCGAGTACCTGGTGTTCGGGACCGTCGACCGCCGGATCCGCCGCAAGCGCGGACTGCTCGTCGACGCCTGATCGATCGTCGGCGGTCCCGCCTACCGTTCGATGCGGAAGCGGATGCTCACGTGGGTGTGGTACTCGGTGATCTGGCCATCCACGACCTTCGCCGTGGTCTCCAGGATCTCCATGCTCTCGATCCCTCGGATCGTCTTGGCCGCCTCGGCCAACGCCTGCTGCGCGGCATCGCGCCACGAGGAGTCCGATACCCCCACGAGATCGATCGTCTTGATGACAGACATCGCGTACCTCCCTCAGCTCGTCTGCGACTGATACACCTGGATGAAGCGGGCGTAGTTCGCCCCGATCTCTCGCGCGGCCGCGTCTCTGGCCAGCGCACCGTCCACGAACGCTTTCAGCGGGTTCCACCAGATCGAGCGTCCGATCGCGAAGCCCTGGTAGCCGGGAACGCCGCTCGCGGTGGAGAGCCAATGGTCGACCGCGGCCGTGTCCGCTCCGCGGCCGAGCACCACGCACGCGACGTGATCGCGTCCCGCCATCCGGCATTGCTCGACCATCGCTTCACAGTCCTCGCGCAGGTCGAGGCCCTCGATCTTCCACACGTCCGGTTCGATGCCGGTCTCCTGCAGCTGTGCGATCGCCAGACGCATCAGGTGCGGCCGCAGCTCGGTGTCGAACCGTTCGACGTCGCCGCCGACAGACTCGAGCTGCTGGGGCTCCGCGGGAACCAACAGCTCGAACAGGAACTTGCGGTCGTGGTGATGCAGCCACTCGGACAGCTCCTTCAGCCTGCCGGCCTGACGCGCGTTCAGCGTGCCGTCGCCCTCCGGGTTGAACCGGACCAGCACCTTGCTGAACGTCGGTTCGAAGCGCTCGATGTGCTCGGAGAACGCATCGCCGTACTCGAAGTCGAACTCGTCCTGACCGGACTTCTCGACCGGCATCGACAGGGTGAGATGTTCCGCCGACGCGCGTTTCGCGATCTCGGCACCGAACTGCTCGTCCACCAGGATGCCCGCGGAGATCCGGTCGACCCCACCTCCGAGGGCCCCTTGGAAGCCTTCGTAGATCACCATCTTGGCATCGGCGATCCGTTGCGCGTCTTCGGGCGATGGCGCGCCTTCGATCCCGAAGAACTTCTTCACGAACGATCCGCGGTGGTCGAACGCCAAGATGAACAGGTCGCCTTCGTACCCGAGCCCGATCATCCCTTCGCCTCCCCTCAGTCGTCGCGATCGATGCTAGCCGGTGCCGCCCAGCGCTCGCTGGACGCGGTCCGGCGATCCTCGTCCATGGACTCGGCCGTGCGCCGGAGACCGGCCGATGTGAGATCCATCACGACGACCGCCGCCCCGGCCAGCGCGCCGACGCGGACCGCCAGGCTCCCCACGAGGTTCCGACAGCTGGACGCGACGCGGAGCACGTCGTGATCGGGGCACGATCCGGCCCCGAACGCTCGGGCGGCCAGCCACACCCCCACCCCCACCACGAGCGCCGCGGCGCACAACGAGCCCAGATGCAGGGATCGGCGCGATGGTCCGTTCGCGAACATGGCGATCACTCCCGCTCGAACGGGTTCTCGGGCGTCAGGATCTGGACGGTGACCGGCGCGGCGAGCTCGCGGAAGCGCTCGGCGTCCGCCGGCGAGCCCACCACGAAGCCGTAGTGCATCGGCACCGCGATCCGCGGGGCGATCGACCGAGTCAGACCGGCGGCCTCCGCCGCGTCCATGGTGTACGTCCCCCCGATCGGCAGCAGGGCGACATCCGTCTTGATCTCGTCGAGCTCCGGGACGTGGTCGGTGTCGCCGGCGTGGTAGTACGAGCCGCCCGGAAGCTCCAGGACGTAGCCCACCCAGCGGTTCGCCCTCGGATGCTTGTACAGCCGCTCCTCCACCGTGTTGTACGCAGGGACGGTGGTGAACCGCACGCCGGCGACCTCGTGAGACTCGCCGGGTGCGACCGGGACCACGTCGCCGGTGAGCCCGGCCGCAACGTCGTGCGGGGCCACGATCGTCGAGCCCGCGGCCGACAGCTTCGCGATCTCGTCCGGCCGAAGGTGATCGTCGTGCGCGTGCGTGATGAGGATCAGGTCGGCCGGCGGCGAGGTGTCGTCGGTTCCCCACGGGTCGATGTAGATCGAGCGTTCCCCGTCGGCGAACCGGAACGCGGCCTGGCGGTACCACGTGACGCCATCAAGCACAGATCGACCTCCTCGGACGTCCTCGACGGTAGTCTGGCAAATCGTGGCCGAACCTGGATCCCAACGGAACCCCGACGGCGGGGTCAAAGCGAGCTTTTCGCTCTTGCGTCGCAACCGCGACTTCCGCCTGGCCTACGTGTCCTCGGCCATCTCGCTCGGTGGAGACTGGTTCCTGCTGGTCGCGTTGTTCGGGCTGGTGCTCGACCTCACCGACTCGGCGCTCGCCGTGGCGTTCCTCCTCGCCGCGCAGGACCTGACGTACTTCGCGGTGTCGCCGTTCACGGGCGTGCTGGCGGACCGGATGGATCGGAAACGACTGATGGTGATCTCGGACGTCGCCCGCGCCGTGCTGTGCCTCGGCTTCCTGGCGATCCAGACCGAGGCGCTGATCTGGATCGCGTATCCGTTGCTCGCCGTCATGGCGTGCTTCATGGCGCTGTTCGAGCCGGCGTCGGCTGCGGCGCTTCCCAACCTGGTCGATCGGGACGATCTGCGGACGGCGAGCGCGCTCTCCGGATCGCTGTGGGGAACGATGCTGGTGGTGGGAGCGGCCGTCGGCGGCGTGATCACCGCCGTCCTCGGTCGCGACTTCGCCATCGTGTTCGACTCCCTCTCGTTCGCCGGGTCGGCGTTGCTGATCCTGCGTATCACGCGGTCGTTCCAGGAATCGCGAGGCGCCCAGAAGCCCGAGCCACTCGGCCGGGCGGCGAAGGAGACCCTCGCCTACGCCCGCAAGGATCACCGGGTCCTGGCGCTCCTCGCCGTGAAGTTCGGCTGGGGCCTTGCCGGGGGCGTCCTCGTCCTCATCCCTCTGCTCGCACGAGGACGGTTCCACGCGGGTGAGATCGGCATCGGGCTGCTGCTCGCCGCCCGGGGGCTCGGCGCACTGATCGGACCGTTCGTGGGCCGAGCCACGTTGGGAGAGAAGGACCGCCGGCTGTTCCTCACGATCGGCGTGGCACTCGGGATCTTCGGGGCGGGGTACGCGCTGCTCGGCCTCGTCCCCAGCATGCTCCTCGCACTTCCCGCCGTCGCGCTCGCGCACACCGGCGGAGGCGCGCAGTGGATGCTCTCCTCCTACGGGCTGCAGCGGATCGTCCCCGACCACATCCTCGGGCGCATCTTCGCGTTCGACGGCATGTTGGTCACACTTACGTTCGGCACGTCAAGCGTGCTGACCGGGTGGCTCGCCGAGACGATCGGCCCCAGCGAGACGTCGGTCGTCATGGGCGGCGTCGCCGTCGTCTGGTCCGTCGTCTGGATGTGGCTCACGACGGATGTCCGGCGGGCCACCATGATGGACGGCTGTGGCGGACCTCCACCCGACGCGTACGAGCTTCCCGGGGCGACGGCGCCCGCTGGCTGACCGTCAGCTGGTCGGAGGCGGAGGCGCCGGCGGCGTATCGGGCGCCGAAGGTGCGGCCGGGGGCGCGGGCGGCGCCGGATCGGACGGCGGCGTCGCGAAGTCGACCTGCGGCGGTCCCGCGTCGCGGATCGTGTCCGGGATCTCGAAGAACTCCGCGGGCTCGAAGTGGAACATGCCGGCGATGATCGAGGACGGGAAGGCCTCGAGGCGCGTGTTGTACGTGCGGACGTTCGCGTTGTAGAAGCGCCGCGCGGTCTGCAGGCGGTCCTCCGTGTTCGACAGCTCGGTCTGCAGCGCCAGGAAGTTCTGGTTCGCCTTCAGGTCCGGGTACGCCTCGGCGACGGCGAACAGCTTGCCCAGGGCCGCCATGAAGGGTCCCTCGGCCGCGGCCTGGGCCGCGGGCGAACCGGTGGCGCCGGCGGCCGACGCGCGCGCGCGAGTGACCTCCTCGAACACCTCGCGCTCGTGGGTGGCATAGCCCTTCACGGTCTCGACCAGGTTCGGGATCAGGTCGTAGCGACGGCGGAGCTCGGTGTCGATGTTGGCCCATGCGTCCTTGATGAGGTTCTTCTGGGTGACGAACCGGTTGTACGAGATGACGCCGGCGATCGCGACGAGCACGATCACGCCGAGCACGATCCAGACGGCGGTCATGGCGTTCCTTTCGACGAGGTCAGGGCAGCTTATCCCGTGGTTCCGGGAGTGGTCGGCGCTTCGTCTCCGGGGTTGTCCGGCGTCCAATGACCGGCGAGCCACCGCGCCTCGTTCTCGGCGTGCAGATCCGGTCGGGATCCGGGCGGCAGGGGCGTCGCGCGCGCGTACAGCGAGTAGACCACCCGTGGCACCCGGTCGAGGAACGCATTCGACACGCCGAGGAGCGTGACGATCTCCATGGGTCGGACCTTGCGGCGGTAACACAACAGACGGTCGCCCATGACCTCGAACGCCACACCCTTGCCGTTCTGCAGGAGCCACTGCATCATCCGCGCGTCCACGAAGTCGCTCGCGAACTTCTTGTCTGACGACTTCACGTTGAACGCGCGGTTGAAGTCCTCCGACTCGAACTCGATGTCGCGGAACGTGAGCGCGTCCGCCAGGCGAGTGAGCACGTTCTCGTTCTCGATCGACAGCGGTGAACACGCGGCGTCGATCGGCAGGATCACGCCGTTGAACCGGTAGTAGGTCTTGGATGTGTGGCCCTTGGAGTCGGTCGACTCGTCGTAGTACCAGTAGTCGAACGCCTTCACGTCGATCGACTGGTACTCGCCGGCCAGGACGTTCTCGATCCCGCGCCCGTCACCCTTCTTGAACAACGCGAAGGGCTCCGCCAACAGATCGAACGCATCCTCCGGCCAGTACTCCATCCCGAGTTGCACGGCGACCAGCGCGAACGCTTCGCGACGCTTCTGCTTGGCCAGGTACGACAGGATCAACGCCCCGATCACCAGGGCGATGATCCCCACGAAGATGAGCGGGAACGCGATGTCCATCACGACCAGTATCGACCGCTCGCGTCTCGGGTGGAGGCCGGCTAGCTCGGTCCGCCGAACACCAGGCCGCCGCCGCCCACGTCGATCTCGACGTGGGCGCCGTCATGGATCTCGCCCGAGAGGAGCATCATGGCCAGCGGGTCCTGGATCTCGCGTTGGATCAGGCGCTTCAACGGCCGGGCCCCGAAGGCCGGGTCGTAGCCCGTGTTCGCCAGGTAGTCGCGAGCACCATCGGTCAGCGTGACGGTCAGGTTCCGCCCTTCGAGCCGCCGCTGCAGACCTCGCAGCTGGATGTCCACGATCTGCCGGATCTCGTCACGGCCCAACGGATCGAACACCACGATCTCGTCGATCCGATTCACGAACTCGGGTCGGAACGCCAGCCGCACGTCTTCCAGGACCGCCGCCTTCTGCTTCTCCCGGTCGATCGACGGCTCGGCGAACACCGCGGAGCCCAGGTTCGAGGTCATGATCACGATGCTGTTGCGGAAATCCACGGTTCGGCCCTGTCCGTCGGTGAGCCTTCCGTCGTCCAGCAGCTGCAGCAGCACGTTGAAGACGTCGCTGTGCGCCTTCTCCAGCTCGTCGAGCAGGACCACGCTGTACGGCCGTCGACGCACCGCCTCCGTGAGCTGCCCGCCTTCGTCGTAGCCGACGTAGCCGGGCGGAGCCCCGACCAGCCGCGACACGGTGTGCCGCTCCTGGTACTCGCTCATGTCCACACGGACGATCGCTCGCTCGTCGTCGAACAGGTAGTCGGCGAGCGCTCGCGCGAGCTCCGTCTTTCCGACGCCCGTTGGCCCCAGGAACAGGAACGACCCGATCGGACGATCCGGGTCGGAGAGACCCGCGCGCGAGCGCCGGATCGCGTTGGCGACGGCTTCCACCGCCTCGACCTGGTCGACGACGCGCGCGTGCAGCGCCTCCTCGAGGTGGACGAGCTTCTGCATCTCGCCCTCCATCAACCGCGACACCGGGACGCCGGTCCATGTGCTGACGACCTCGGCGACGTCTTCCTCGGTGACCTCTTCCTTCAGCATCTTCCGCTCGGACTGGAGCTCCTCGAGCAACCGGTTCTCCTCCTCGAGCTGCTTCTCTAGCTCCACCAGCCGGCCGAACCGCAGCTCGGCGGCGCGCTCGAGGTCGCCCTCGCGCTCTGCGCGCTCGAATTCGTTGCGTACGTCTTCGATCTGCGCTTTGCGCTCGCGGATCTTGGCGATCCGCTCCTTCTCGAGCGTCCAATGCGCGATCATGCCCTCGCTCTGCTCACGCAGATCCGAGAGTTCCCGCTCCAGGCGTTCCGATCGCTGCTTCGACGCGTCGTCGGTCTCCTTCTGGAGCGCGACACGCTCGATCTCGAGTTGCTGGACACGTCGCAACACCTCGTCGATCTCGATCGGCATGGAGTCGATCTCGATGCGCAGCCGTGATGCCGACTCGTCGACCAGGTCGATGGCCTTGTCGGGCAGGAACCGCCCCGTCACGTACCGGTCGGACAGCACGGCGGCCGCCACCAACGCCGGGTCCTGGATCCGGACGCCGTGGTGCACCTCGTACCGCTCCTTCAATCCGCGCAGGATCGCGATCGTGTCCTCGACGCTCGGCTCCTCGACCAGGACGGGCTGGAAGCGGCGTTCGAGCGCGGGATCCTTCTCGATGTTCGATCGATACTCGTCGAGCGTGGTGGCGCCGATCGCGCGCAACTCACCGCGCGCGAGCATCGGCTTCAGCATGTTGCCTGCGTCCATGGCCCCTTCGGCCGCGCCGGCTCCCACGATCGTGTGGAGCTCGTCGATGAACGTGATGACCTCGCCCTCGCTGTCGACGATCTCCTTCAAGACGGCTTTCAGCCGCTCCTCGAACTCGCCGCGGTACTTGGAACCCGCGATCAAGGAACCGAGGTCCAGCGCGATCACCCGCTTGTTCTTGAGCGACTCGGGGACGTCGCCGGCAACGATCCGCTGCGCCAGCCCCTCGACGATGGCCGTCTTGCCGACACCGGGCTCGCCGATCAGGACCGGGTTGTTCTTCGTCCGACGGGACAGGACCTGGATCACGCGGCGCACCTCTTCGTCCCGGCCGATCACCGGATCGAGCTTGCCCTTGCGGGCTTGCTCGGTCAGGTCGCGGCCGTAGCGCTCGAGTGCCTGGTACTTCTCCTCGGGGTTCTGGTCGGTGACACGCTGGCGTCCCCGAACTTCGGCCAGCGCCGACAGCACGCCGTCGCGCGTCAGCCCGGCCTCCGACAGGATGCGCGAGGCACCGGACTCCACCTCGAGCAGGGCGAGGAACAGGTGCTCGGTCGAGATGTATTCGTCGGTCAGCGCCTCCGCCTCGCGTCCGGCCGCATCGAGCACCCGGCCGGTCGTCGCGGAGATGCGCGCATCGGGGGTCTGTCCCTGGGTGTACGTCTTCGGGATCCGGTCGAGCGCCTCATCCACCAGGTCGCGAATCGACTTCGGCGACACGCCGATCTGATGCAGCAGCGGATACACGACGCCTTCGGGATCCGAGAGCAACGCGAACAAGACGTGCTCGGGCTCGATGGTCTGGTGATTCCTCGCGACGGCCTGTTGATGAGCCCCCTCCAAGGCGGCCTGCGACTTGATCGTCAATCTGTTGAGATCCATGTTCCTCTCGCTTCGTCGAAATCGTCCTTGGTCATCGCATAGATCGCGTAGTCGCGTGGAGCGCTCGCCGACGGCATGAAGCTCCGCATCACGCCTTCGAACCGGAACCCGAGTCGCTCCGAGAGGCCTCGCATCGCCGTGTTGTCGACGTCGGTCGTGAGCTGGACACGATGCGCACCTTCTTGGTCGAACAGGCGCGGCAACAGCTGGGTCAGCGCCGCCCGGCCGAGACCTCGCCCGCGGTCGGCCTCGTCGAACAGATCGATGCCCAGCTCGAAGACGCCCGGCGGCAGCCCCATCCGCGGCTGACGCGCCTGCACCTCTCCGGCCAGGCGTCCGTCGACCTGGATGCCGAGCAGCAACTCGGTGCCGTCGAACTCTCCGGACCGCTCGATCCGCTCACCGAGCTCGGCGCGCTCGGCGGGTCCGAACGAATCCGGATAACCCATCGCCGTGGCCTCGTCCTTGCGAACACGGGCCATCCGGTCCAGATCCCCGGCGTGGAGGCGCACCAGCCGGACGCCGGTCATCGAAGCCCTCCCCCGTGCCACGGCATCCGGATCACGGTCCGCGCCGGCACGATCTCCGAGCTCGTCCGGCGCCCCGGCATGGCGATCGCGCGCCGGTGCGCGAGCTGTTCCTGCAGTTCGTCCACCCGCCGCCGAAGCTCGTCCATCTGCGCGCGCATCTCCATGATCCGCTTCACCCCGGCGAGGTTGATGCCCTCGTCCTGGGTCAGCGTTTGGATGGACCGGAGGAGCTCGACGTCGGCGTCGGAGTACCGCCGGGTGTTGCCTTCCGTCCGCTGCGGGCGCAACAAACCCTTCCGCTCGTAGATCCGCAGGGTCTGCGGATGGACGCCGGCCAGCTCCGCCGCCACGCTGATCATGTACACCGCTCGCTGCTCACCGGCGCTCCGTTCCTGCCGCTCCGCCTTCACGCGACCCCCAATCGTTTCCGAGGGGAATCCTTCTGGGCATCCTGTAGCTGCTGAAGCAGCTGCTTCTCCTCCCGCGAGAGCTTGCCGGGCACGTCGACGTTGACGGTCACCAGCAGGTCGCCGGTCCCGCCCTTCTTCGGCGCGCCCTTGCCGCGCACGCGGAACGTCTTGCCGTTCGGCGTGCCGGCGGGCACCTTCAACGTCACCGGCCCGTTGAGCGTGGGCACCTCCACGTTGGCGCCCAACGCGGCCTCCGGGTACGACACCGGGAGCTCCACGGTCAGGTTGTCGCCCTTGCGGCCGAAGACGTCGTGTGGCTTCACGCGGACCTGCACGTAGAGCTCGCCCGGTTGACCGCCGGCCGGCCCGGGCTCGCCGCGACCGGCCAGTTTGATCCGGGCTCCGTCCTTGACGCCCGCGGGGATCTTGACCTGGAACTTCCGCGTGCGCCGCTCGGCACCCGATCCGTGACACGCCTGGCATGGGTGCTCGATGATGCGTCCGCTCCCACGGCACTCGGGGCACGGCCGCTCCATCGAGAACAATCCCTGGTTCACGCTGACGGAGCCCGATCCCCCGCACGTCGGACACGTGATGGGGTTCGTGCCCGGCTGGGCACCGTTGCCGTGACACGTGCGGCAGACGGCCGGACCCGAGATGCGCACCGGCACCGTCGTGCCCGCCATGGCCTCCTCGAACGAGATCTCGGCGTCGGTCTCGAGGTCGGCGCCACGCCGAGCGCGGGACTGGCGCGGCCGGCCGCGGCCGGCCGCGCCGCCGAACCCGCGGAGCAGGTCGCCGATGTCGAAGTCGGCGGTCTCGTACCGCACCCCGCCCGGCCCGCCGAAGCCGCCCGGCCATCCGCCGGCGGGTCCGCCCGCGCCGGCCCGTCCGTACCCGGACGCGGCCATCTCACGGACCTGGTCGTAGCTCGCGCGCTTCTCCTCATCGCCCACGACGTCGTACGCGCTGGAGATCTCTTTGAATCGCTCCTCCGCGTCCCTGTTGCCGGGGTTCGCGTCGGGGTGGAACTGCTGTGCGAGCTTGCGGTAGGCCTTCTTGATGTCGGCGGCGCTCGCGTTCTTGGGCACGCCGAGGACCTGGTAGTAGTCCTTGTCGAACCACTCCCGGCGGACCTCGTCTGCCACGCCTACCTCACTCCCTGTTCACTCGAACGCCGGCCGGACGGATCACCCGTCCACGAAGCGTGTATCCCGGCCGCAGCACGTCGGCGACGACCAGGTGATCGCCGTCACCCGTCTGCATCAGGGCCTCGTGCTGCTCGGGGTCGAACGGCTTGCCTTGGGCGTCCATCCGCTCGAGTCCCTCGGCCTTGAGCGTGTCGGCGAGCTTCGCGTACACCAACTCGACGCCGTGCAGGAACCGGTCGAAGTCGGGCTTGTCGTTCGCCGACATCAAGGCGAGCTCGAAGTCGTCGAGCACCTCGAGCAACCGCTGGATCGCCGGCACCGAGGCGCGCTCGACCGCGTCGGTCTGCTCCTTCAGCACACGCTTGCGGTAGTTGTCGAACTCCGCTTGCAGCCGGCGGAGGTGGTCCAGGTACTCGGCCGCCTCCGCGCGAGCGGCGTCGACGTCCTTCGCGAGGTCGACGCCTTCCTGCTCGAACGGTCCTTCGTCGGGACTACCGGCCTGTTCGGCCGGGGCCGCCTCCGTGTCGTCATCGCGGATCCGGCGCTTGTCCGTGATCTTGATCGGCGGACGCTGTTCGTCTTCGTGTTCGGGAGCCACTTACGAGGCACCCCCTTCGTCGACGATCTCGCCCTCGACGACGTCGTCCTCGGACTCGGCGTGCGCCGGCCCGGCGTCGCCCGCGTCACCGGACGTCCCCGCGTCGGAACCGTCCGGCTGCGCCGCCTGCTGACGCTCGTACATCGCCTGGCCGATGCGCTGGAAGATCTGCATCGTGGCCTCGGTGGCCGCGGTCAGCGCTGCCGCCTCGGCCGCCTCGTCCTTCAGCGCTTCCTTCAGCGCATCGTTGCTTTGCACGAGCTCGGTCTTGTCCGACTCGGGGACCTTGTCGCCGTTCTCTTCCACGAACTTCTCGACCTGGTAGGTCAGCTGGTCCGCCTGGTTGCGAGCCTCGGCGATCTCCCGGCGAGCGTGGTCCTCTGCCGCGAACTTCTCCGCGTCCTGGACCATCCGCTCGACCTCGTCCTTCGACAGGGCCGTGCCGCCGGTGATCGTCATGGCTTGCTCCTTGCCGGTGGCCAGGTCCTTGGCACTGACGTTCACGATGCCGTTCGCATCGATGTCGAACGCCACCTCGACCTGCGGCACGCCGCGCGGAGCCGGTGCGATCCCCATCAGGTGGAACCTGCCGAGCGACTTCACCGCGGGCGACATGACCGTCTCGGCCTCGCCCTGGAGCACGTTGATCTCCACCGTGTTCTGGTTGTCGTCGGCGGTCGTGAAGATCTCCGACTTCCGCGTGGGGATCGTGGTGTTGCGCTCGATCAGCTTGGTGAAGATGCCGCCCTTCGTCTCCACGCCGAGCGACAGCGGCGTGACGTCCAGGAGCAGGATGTCCTTCACGTCGCCCTTCAGCACGCCGGCCTGGACCGCGGCGCCGACCGCGACGACCTCGTCGGGGTTCACGCCCTTGTGCGGCTCCTTGCCTCCCGTGAGCTTCTTCACGAGGTCCTGGATCATGGGCATCCGCGTGGAGCCTCCGACCAGGATCACGTTGTCGATCACCGCCGCGTCCTTGCCCCAGTCCTTGACCGCCTGCTCGAACGGGGACGTGCAGCGCTCGACCAGGTCCTCGGTCATCCGCTCGAACTCGGCGCGGGTGAGCTTCATCTCCAGGTGCAGCGGACCATCGGCCGTCGCCGTGATGAAGGGCAGGTTGATCGTCGTCTCGGCGACCTGCGACAGCTCGATCTTGGCTTTCTCGGCGGCCTCTTTCAGCCGCTGCATGGCCATGCGGTCGTTGGACAGGTCGACGCCGTGATTGTCCTTGAACGTCTTCACGAGCCAGTCCATGATCCGCTGGTCCCAGTCGTCGCCGCCGAGGTTGGTGTCACCATGCGTGGCCTTCACCTCGAACACACCGTCACCGATCTCGAGCAACGACACGTCGAACGTGCCGCCGCCCAGGTCGAACACCAAGATGGTGTGGTCGGCGCTGGCCTGCTTGTCCAGACCGTAGGCGAGGGCGGCGGCGGTCGGCTCGTTGATGATCCGCAGGACCTCGAGCCCGGCGATCTGCCCGGCCTCCTGCGTCGCCTGCCGCTGCGCGTCGTCGAAGTAGGCCGGAACGGTGATGACGGCCTGACTCACGGAGTCGCCCAGGTAGGCCTCGGCGTCGCGCTTCAGCTTCCCCAGGATCTGCGCGCTGATCTCCTGCGCGGTCCAGGCCTTGCCGTCGACGTCGACGGACCAGGCCTTGTCGCCCATGTGGCGCTTGACCGAACGGATCGTTCGATCCGGATTGGTGATGGCCTGCCGCTTGGCGACCTCACCGACCAGGATCTCGCCGTTCTTCGCGAACCCGACCACCGAGGGCGTGGTTCGCGCCCCTTCGGCGTTCGGCACCACCGCCGGCTCACCGGCCTCCAGGACCGCGACCACCGAGTTCGTCGTTCCCAGGTCGATCCCCACTGCTCGTGCCATGCGATGTCCTCCTTCGAGATGGCCCCGGAAGGCCCCTTTCGGCCGTGAGACCGATATCTAAGTCTTACTGCAGGATAGAACCTGCTGACATGACTAACAACTTTGGACGCTCAGCAGGCATTCCCGACGGGAGTAAACTCCGGGCCGGTGGTCGCTCGAACCGGCATCCTCGTGCTCGCACTGGCGATCGCCGCCGGTCTGTTCGCCCGCAGAGCCCGGCTCCTGGCCGGCCTCGTCCGGCTGGGGCGTCCGGTCGACCGAAGCGGCGACGTCGCCCGCCGGGTCACGCGCGAAACCGGCCAGGTGCTCGGCCAGCGGAAGCTCTTCCAGCGCGCCCTTCCCGGCCTGATGCACGCCTGCATCTTCTGGGGGTTCCTGGTCTTGCTGACCACGATCGTGGAAGCCGTCGGCCAGGTCGTCGATCCGGACTTCGCGCTCCCGTGGATCGGACGAGCCGGCTGGCTCGGCCTGGCGCAGGACGTGTTCGCGGGGCTCGTGCTGGTGGGGGTCGCCATCGCCATCTGGATCCGGGTGGTGCAACGTCCGGAACGGTTCGTGGGCTCACATCGCCGAGACGCGTTCCGGATCCTGGGGCTGATCACGTGGATCATCCTCACGCTCTTCCTGTTGCGCGGCGCCCGGATCGCGCTGGGCATCAGCTCATTCCCGATCGAGTGGACACCGCTCTCACGGGCGTTCTCGGAGCTGTTCACGTGGATGAGCGACGACTGGCAACGCTTCTTCAGCTGGACGTTCCTCTGGGCGCACCTGCTCCTGGTGCTGGGTTTCCTGGTCTACCTCCCGTACTCGAAGCACCTGCACATCGTCACGAGCGCGATCAACGTGTGGTTCGCGAGCACCCGGCCGTCGGGCGCGCTGGAGCCGCTGCGCATCGACATGGAGCAGTTGGAATCGGGCGAGCAATCGTTAGGCGCCCAGGCGTTGACCGACCTGACGCGGAAGGAGCTCCTCGACCTGTATGCCTGCACGGAGTGCGGCCGCTGCCAGAGCGTCTGCCCTGCATGGAATACCGGCAAGCCTTTGTCGCCGAAGCTCCTCATCATGGACCTCCGCGATCACCTGCTCGAGGACGGTCCCGACGTGCTGCAGGTGTTGGCGTCGGGGCAGACGCCGGAGCAGGTCGCCCTGGTGCCGGGGATCGTGGACGACGACGTGGTGTGGTCGTGCACGACGTGCGGCGCCTGCGTGCAGGAGTGTCCCGTCGACATCGAGCACGTCGACACGATCGTCGACCTTCGCCGCGCGCTCGTGATGGGCGAGTCGCGGTTCCCCCCGGAGGCCGGCGCCATGCTGCGCAACCTGGAGGGCCGATCGAACCCGTGGGGCGTGGCGCAGTCGGAACGAGGGGACTGGGCGGAGGGGCTCGACGTGCCGGTCGTGAACGGCACCGCGCCCGAATACCTGTACTGGGTCGGGTGCGCCGGATCGTTCGACGAGCGAGCGCGCGGCATCTCTCGTGCCGTGGCGGAGCTGCTGCAAAAGGCGGGGGTCTCTTTCGCGATCCTGGGTCCGCGGGAGCTGTGCACGGGAGATCCGGCGCGCCGGATGGGCAACGAATTCCTGTTCCAGACGCTCGCCGAGCAGAACGTCGAGACCATGAACGCGGTAGGCGTCACCAAGGTCATCGCGAACTGCCCCCATTGCTTCAACACGCTCCGCAACGAGTACCCGCAGTACGGCGGGCACTATGAGGTCATCCACCACACCGAGCTGCTCGGGCGGTTGGTGGCCGATGGCCGGCTCCATCCCACGGAGCCGGTCGACACCCTCCTCGCGTACCACGACCCGTGCTACCTGGGGCGCCATAACCAGATCTACGACGCACCCCGGGACGTCCTGGCCAGCGTGCCCGGGCTCCGGACGGCCGAGATGCCCCGTCACCGGGAACGCGGGATGTGCTGCGGGGCAGGCGGTGCCCGGATGTGGATGGAAGAGGGCATCGGCAAACGGATCAACGCCGAGCGGATGGACGAGGCGGCGGCCACGAACGCGGAAACCGTCGGCGTCGCCTGTCCGTACTGCCTCATCATGCTCGATGACGGGGCGAAGGGCCGGGGTGATACGACCGAGGTCCTGGATATCGCCCAAGTGGTCCGACGGTCGCTCTCCGACGAACCACCCTCGGCCGACTGAGCCCTGCACGATCACGAGGATTCTCGTCCCGCAAACGGGTCAAGACGTGGGGCTCGGCAGCCGATGAAGGGACTAGAACCAACGGCCCCGACCGAAGGGATGTAACCAGGCATGAGCGCGCCGAGCGCCCCCGTGCGTGCCGCGCACGCGCCAGACGCCGTCGACCAGACGGTGGAGGCCCGCGTGCTCGAAGAGCGCGCCCGATGGGCGATGCGCATCCATGACGGGTTGACCCAGACGGTAACGAGCGCCGTGCTCGAGCTCCAGCAACTTCGGACCCGCATCCTGGCCGACCCGGCCGGCGCGGTGGCGTCGTTGTCGGGGGTCGAGGCCGCCATCCGCGCCGACCTCCGTGAGGTCCGCCAGATGCTGTTCGAGCTCTACGAGGATCAGCGCCCGCAGGAACCGCCGCTCGCCACGTTCATCGACGAACTTCTCGCTCGCTGGGGACTCCCGGCGCGCGTGACGATCGAGGGCAACGCGGACGCCGTACCGCGATCGGTCCTCGAGACCGCGCACGCCGTGCTCGCGGAATCGCTCGCGAACGCCGCGAAGCACGCGGGAACCTTCGACGTCACCGTTCGGGTCGCGGCCGACGCCACACATCTACGGATCGAGGTCGATGACCGCGGCCGTGGGATCGGGGACGCCGAGGACGGCGACCCGCATTTCGGACTCAGCATGATGCGTATCCGCGCCGAGGATATCGGTGGAACCCTGGAGATCGGATCGACGCCCGGGAGCGGGACCCGCGTGGTCGCGCTCCTTCCCGTCGGAGGGCGAGGAGAGGAACGATGAGGATCTTGATCGTGGATGACCACGCGCTCGTGCGTCGTGGCATGGCCTATGTGGTGAAGGAAGGGTTCCCCGACGCGGACGTCGTGGAAGCCGAGGGCGCCTCTGCGGCGCTCGACGTGATGCGAGCCAAGGCCGCCGACCTGGCGCTCGTCGACGTCCGGATGCCGGACCTCGACGGGTTGGAGTTGCTGCGCGCGATGAAGCTCGAATGGCCGGACGTGCCGGTGATCATGCTCTCGACCTACGAGAACGCCCCGTACGTGAAGCGCGCGTTGTCGGACGGCGCGGCCGGCTACCTGCTGAAGGACGCGACACCCGAAGACCTGGGACAGGCCATCAACGTGGCCATCTCCGGCGGGGGGAACGTCCTGTCACCGCGCGTGATCCAGAACCTGTTCGAGGACGTGGAGTCCTCGGGAGGCCAGACCACCAACGGGCATTCGAAGTCGCGACGCACCGAATACAACCTGACCCAGCGGGAGCACGACATCCTGGCCCTGCTGTCCGAGGGACGGAGCAACCGCTCGATCGCCCAGAACCTCTACCTCTCGGAGAAGACGGTGAAGGCGCACCTGGCCGCGATCTTCCGAAAGCTCGGTGTCACGAACCGCACGCAGGCCGCGATGATGGCCGTGCAGCTGGGCGTGGGTCCGGTGCCGGGAGCGGTGACGGGGACGGAGTAGCGGCACGCGCGGCACCTCCCGGGTTACGACTCGGGCTTCGCCGCGAATTCTTCGAAGAACCGGCTCGCCGTGGGTCCGCGCTGACCCTGGTACTTGCTCTTCGTCGCCTTCGATCCGTAGGGCATGTCCGCCGGCGTGGACAGGCGGAAGAACGAGATCTGCCCGATCTTCATACCGGGGTAGATCGTGATCGGCAGGTTCGCGACGTTCGAGAGCTCGAGCGTCAGGTAGCCGTCCCAGCCGGGATCGACGTAGCCGGCCGTCGAGTGGATCAAGAGCCCGAGGCGACCCAGTGAGGACTTGCCCTCCAGGCGTGCGACCAGGTCATCGGGAAGCCCGACACGCTCGAGTGTCGAGCCCAGCACGAACTCCCCCGGATGCAGGATGAACGGCTCGCCGCCGGGGACCTCGACCAGTTCGGTCAGATCGGGCTGTTCGTTCCGCACGTCGATGAACGGGTAGCGGTTGTTGCGGAAGACGCGGAACTGCCCGTCCACGTGCAGGTCGATCGACGACGGCTGCACGCAGCTCTCGTCGAGCGGCTCGATCACGATGCGACCTGCGGCCAGCTCCTCACGGATCGTACGGTCGGACAGGATCATCGGCCGGTGATGCTACCGGGTCGGCGGGCGGTCAGGCGTTCGAGACGACGAGCCACCGCTCGAGGGTCTCGGCGGCCGCGCCGGAGTCGATGGCCTCCCCCGCGATGCGGATCCCGTCATCGAGGCTCGGCGCCTTCCCGGCGACCTCGAGCGCGGCCCCGGCGTTGAGCAGGACGACGTCCCGGCGTGGACCGGACTCACCCGCGAGCAACGAGCGGGCGATCGCCGCGCCGTCGGTCGCATCCCCGCCCCGAAGGTCGTCGAGCGTCGCGTGCGCAAGCCCGAACCTGGTCGGGTCGAGGTGGCCTTCCCGGACGTCGCCGTCGCGGACGTCGAACACGGTGGAGATGCCGGTCGTGGTCAGCTCGTCCAACCCATCCTCGCCACGGAACACCTTCGCGCGCACGCCGCGCCGGGCAAGCACCTCGGCCATGAGCGGGAGCATCCGCTCGTCGGACACGCCGACCACCTGTGCGAACGGCCTGGCCGGGTTCGTGAGCGGCCCCAGGAAGTTGAACACGGTCGGCACGCGGAGCTCGCCCCGCACCGGTCCCGCATGTCTCGCCGCGGGATGGAACACCGGCGCGAACATGAACCCGATCCCGGCCTCGGCGAGGCATCGTTGCACCCCGCCGGCGTCCAGGTCGATCTTGACGCCGAGCGCCTCGAGGAGGTCGGCCGACCCGCAGTGCGACGAAGCGGCGCGGTTGCCGTGCTTCGCGACCGGCACGCCGGCCCCCGCCACGACGATGGCCGCGATGGTCGAGATGTTGAAGGTGTGGCTGCGGTCCCCGCCGGTTCCGCACGTGTCCACGACCGGCGTACCAGCCACCACGGGGTTCGCGAAACCGAGGGCCGTCTGCGCGAGACCCTCCAGCTCGTCAACCGTCTCGCCCTTGGTTCGCAACGCCATCAGGAACCCGCCGATCTGCCCCGAGGACGCCTCGCCGCTCATGATCACGCGCATGGCCTCTGCGGCATCCTCGGTCGTGAGGGCCTGGTGGGCGATGACGCGCGAGAGGGTGTGCGGCCAGAAGTCGGGGTCCAGCTCAGCCATGGGAGCCGAAACGTAGCAGGTCGCACCGAGGGCTCGAGGCTCGCTACACTTGTGGTCCTTCCGGTACGTCCGGAGGGGCCACGCGGGTGTGGTTCAATGGCAGAACGTAAGCTTCCCAAGCTTGAGACGGGGGTTCGATTCCCCTCACCCGTCACGGGCGGGAAGATCGGCTCGATCATCGGTCGCAAGCGGGCGTTCCTGCTCGGGCTCTTCATCTACTGCTCGGGCTCGCTGACCACGGCGCTCTCGCCGAACCTCACCGTGTTGATCATCGGCTGGTCGTTCCTGGAAGGGGTCGGGGCCGCGCTCATCATGCCGGCGATCGTCGCGCTGGTGGCCGGGAACTTCCCCCGGGGGGGCCGGCCGCGCGCCTACGGCCTGGTGGGCGCGGCCGGGGCGATCGCGATCGCGGTGGGGCCGCTGATCGGCGGACTGGCCACGACGTATGCGTCGTGGAGATGGGTGTTCGCAGGCGAGGTGCTGATCGGGGTGGGCATCGTCCTGTTCGCTCGGCGCATGTCCGACGCACCGGTGACGGATCGCCCACGCCTGGACGTGCTCGGTTCGGTGCTCTGGGCCACGGGGATGGGGCTCGCGATCATGGGCGTGCTGCAGTCCGGCGAGTGGGGCTGGTTCCTCCCGGGGGAGGAGCTCCAGACAGATCGCCCCCTCAGAGGTACCGCGGAGCGGTCGGACACAGATCCTTGAGCGGACACTGGCGGCATCGCGGTGTCGGCGCCTTGCAGATCTCGCGGCCGAGACGGATCAGCGCGACGTGCATCGGGGTGCGGAGTCCGTCGGGCACCAGGTCGTGGAGCAACCGATCCGCGCGTTCGGCCGACACGTTCGGTGGTACCAAGCCGAGGCGTTTCGAGACCCGATGCACGTGCGTGTCCACCGGGATGGCGTCACGGCCCAGCGCGAACGACAGCACGACCGCGGCCGTCTTCGGCCCGACACCCGGGAGCGACGTGAGATAGGCCCGGGCATCGGCGTCCGACGTTGCCTGCAGGCTCGAGAGGTCGAACCCTCCCTCGCGGTCGCGGACCTCGAGGAGGATCGCCTGGATCCGCGGTGCCTTCGAGTCGGCCAGCCCCCCGCTGCGGATCGCGTCGGCCACATCGGACGTCGTGGCCTCGGCGACCTGCTCCCACGCCGGGAACGCCGCGCGCAGCTGTGCGAACGCGCGCTCCGCGTTGAGGTCGCTGGTGTGCTGCGACAGCACGGTGAGGATCAGTTCGTCTAGCGGGTCGGCACGCCGCGGAGGCTCGAGCTCACCGAACCGCTTGCGGAGCCGGTTCACGATGGTGCGGACGCGGCGCGGCGTGGCGGTGGCCGACGGGTCGGTCACGGCGCGTCGCGTGCGGCGTTACGGAACTGCGTCAGGGAGGGCTCGAAGTCCAACCGGATGTTGCCGGTGGGCCCGTTGCGGTGCTTCGCGATGATGAGCTCGGTCTGACGCTTCTTCTCGGGGTCGGCGTCGTCGCGATGGATGAACATGACGACGTCGGAGTCCTGCTCGATGGCGCCCGATTCGCGGAGGTCGGACAGCTGCGGCCGTTTGTCGGCTCGCGCCTCCGGGTTGCGGTTGAGCTGGGACAGCGCGATCACCGGAACATGGAGCTCCTTCGCGAGCAGCTTCAGGGAACGACTGATCTCGGCGACTTCCTGCTGGCGGTTGTCGGGCCGGCGCGTGAGTGGGCTGGTCATGAGCTGCAAGTAGTCGACGATGATCAGCTCCAGCCCCTGCCGGCCGGTCCGCATCCGGCGGGCCTTCGCGCGGATGTCGACGATGTTGACGTTGCCCGAGTCGACGATGTGCAGCGGCACGTCGTGCAGGACCTCGGCGGCTTGCACGACACGGGACCAGTCGTCGGGCCCGACACGCTTGTTCCGGATGCGATCCCACGCGACCTTCGCCTCCGAGCACAACAGGCGCATGCCGATCTCCTGGCGCGACATCTCGAGTGAGAAGAGCGCCACCGGATGGCGGCCGAGCGCGACGTTGCGGGCGATGTTGGTGGCGAGGGACGACTTGCCGACGCCCGGTCGAGCGGCGATCACGATGAGGTTGCCCGGCTGCAGACCCGACGTCAGGTCGTCGAGGTCGCGGAACCCCGACGGCAGGCCGGTGTAGGCCGTATCCCGGTTCTGGATGTTCTCCAGGTCGATCATGGCCTGATCGACCAGGTCACGGAGGATGGCGACCTCGTCGGCGTCCTCACGACGGGCGACGTCGTAGATCCGCTGCTCGGCGTCGTCGGCGACCCCTTCCGGATCGGCGGGCGCCGCGTACGCCATGTCCATGATGTCGGCCGCGGCGCCGATCAACCGCCGGAGCAGGGCGGTCTGCGACACGATCCGCGCGTAGTGCTGGGCGGAGGCGGGGGTCGGCACCTGCTCGACGAGGTCGCGCATGTAGAGCGGACCGCCGATGTCCTCGAGGAGCGCGGCGCGCTTCAGCGCCTCGATGCCCGTCACGATGTCGACCGGCTCGCCCCTGGCGTACAGGCCTCGGAGCACCTCGTAGATCTTGCCGTTGGCCGATCGATAGAAGTCGTCGGCCTGCAGTACCTCGACGACGTCGGCGATGGCCTCGGACGAGAGCATCATGGCGCCGAGGACGGACTCCTCGGCCTCGACGTTCTGTGGAGGGATCCGGGGGTCGCTCTTGGCGATACGCCGCACGTCTTCAACCGTGCGCGCCAAGACCTTCACCCCTCCCCGTTCCTTCGCCCCGAGCAGCGGACCCGCGAAGCGGGCCCATCAACGGAGGCTACGCTTCGCGCTGGGAAGTTCCATTGGATAACCGGTGTGGATTGCTGCACCGCAGGTCGCGGGGAAAGATTCCTTGTCACTCCGGCGCTGACCTGCGCTTTCCCCATGTGGATAAGCATGGGGACAAGTGTGAATCACACCTCTGACATTCGCTGGTGGCCTGCGCCCGGCGAGCGTGAGTCGGCCGACGACCTCATAAGCTACAAGAATCGTTGTATCTTTGAGCGATGTCGAAGACCGAGCCGTCCACACCTTCGAGTCTCAGCGGCGTCGCGGCGATGCGCGCTCTCGCTCACCCCACACGTCTCCGCATGGTGGAGCTCCTCCGCCAGGAGCCCCTGTCTGCCTCCGAGCTCGCCCGGCGGCTCGAGATCCGGTTCGGGAGTGCCCGGTTCCACCTCCAGCAGCTGGTGCGAGGCGGGATGGCACATCCCGCCGGCGAACGACGGGTGCGGGGTGGTGTGGAGCTCCTGTTCTCGTCCCCGGATGACGTGTGGATCGACAGCGATCCAGACGACCCCGCCACCACGGCTGCGATGCATCGCGCGCTGACCGTCGAGCTCGGTCGCCGGCTCAGGGCGGCCACGGCCGATCAACGACCGGGCGATTCGGCGCTCGACGTCGTCTCCCTCCGACAGGTCCGACTGACACCCGAGGACCGGGCCCGTGCGGAACGCATCGCGGACGACGCGATCCGCCGGATCCGTGCGTTGGATTCCGGGGACGGGGGAACGGAGCCCGTGACGCTCGGCCTGTTCCTCTTCCGCATGCCCTCGCCGTCGGCGGACGGGTCGGCCCACCACGGATGAGCGCCGGCCCACGGCCACGGAACCTCCTGTTCCGCAACCGCATGTTCCGGCGGATGTGGACGGCGCGGGCGATCTCGTTCATCGGCGACGGCATCGCGATCACCGCGCTCGTGCTGCATGTGGGTTCGGCCAGCGGCACCGGCACCGCCGTCGGCGCCCTGCTGCTTGCGCAAGCGCTCCCCCACCTGCTGGGCCCGATGGCCGGCGTGATCGCAGACCGGACGGATCAACGCCGCCTGATGGTGGCGTGCAACGTGGGCAACGCCGTGGTGTTCGGCGTCGCCGCCTGGATCCTGCCCGGACTTCCGGGTCTCCTCTTCCTCGTCGCCACGTCGGCGACCCTCGACACGATCTTCGGCCCGGCGGGCCGCAGCGCGATCCCCGCCCTGGTCGACGAAGCGGACCTCCTCTCGGCGAACGCATGGCTGGGGACGGCGCTCAATATGCAGGTGGCCGTCGGTCCGTTGCTCGGCGGGCTCCTCGTCGCGACGCTCGGCACCCGCGGCGCATTGGCCGCGGACGCGGCGTCGTTCCTGCTGTCGGCGGCGCTGCTCCTCCGCGTGCGGCGGCTGCCGCCGGATCGTTCGCGCGCGGACGATCCACCGAGCTTCCTGGCGGATACCCGAGAGGGCCTGGCCTACGTCCGGCGGCAGCCCATCGCGAGGGCCGTGGTCATCACGCTCTTCCTCGGCGTGGCGTTCGCGGGGATCGACAACGTGGCGTTGGTGTTCTTGTCGAGGGACGTCCTGGGTGCCGGGCCGTTGGGGTTCGGAGTGGTCGCCGCCGCGTTCGGCGTGGGCATGCTCGTGGCGTCGGTCGCGCTCTCGGGGGGCCGCAGCCGTTCGCCGCGCTCGCTCTTCATCGGCGGATGGCTCCTCACGGCGGCGGGCACGCTGCTCACCGGGCTGGCCCCGGCGATCTGGTTCGCGACGGTCGCCCAAGCGGTGGGCGGGGCGGGCAACGGCGCGGACAACGTGGCGTCCGACACCTTGATCCAACGCAGCGTGCCCAGGGAGATGCTCGGCCGCGTCTTCGGCGTGACCTCCACGGCCGCGTTCGTGGTGGGGGCATCGCGTACGCGGCCGGCGGCCCGCTGCTCGATGCCACATCACCGCGGTTCGTGTTCTTGGTGGCCGCGGCAGGCGTGATCGCCGTGGTCGGGCTGGCGCACCACATGCTCCCGAGGGACGCCTGACACGTCGAAGGCCGGGCCGCTCGGCCCGGCCTTCGTGGCCGTTCGTCGACCGTGGCCCCGGCTAGTCCTCGGACGCGACCTCGATCGTCAGTACCGGTTCCACCTCCGGGAAGAGGTGGATGCGAACCTCGTGCGTCCCGAGGGACCGGATGGGCTCGTCGAGGTGCACGTCCTTGCGATCCACCTGGATCCCGGTCTGGGCCGCGATCGCCGACGCGACGTCGGCGGCCGTGACGGAGCCGAAGAGCTTGCCCTCCTCCCCCGCCCGCGCAGGGATGGAGACCCTGGACGCGATCAGCGTGGAGGCGACGGCCTCGAACTCGACCTTCTCCTTCGACTGGCGTGATGCGTGCGCCCGCTTCAGGTTCTCGGCGTGCTTCAGGGCGCCCTTCTCGGCCCGGACGGCCAAGCCGTGGGGGACGAGAAAGTTCCGCGCGTAGCCCGCGGCCACGTCGACGACGTCGCCGGGGTCGCCCAGCTTCTCGACGGGCTTCTGGAGGATGACCTTCATCGCGCCGCGTACGGCAGGAGCGCCATCTGACGAGCGTTCTTGACGGCGGTGGCCACGTCTCGCTGGTGCTGCACGCAGTTGCCCGTCACCCGGCGCGCGCGGATCTTGCCGCGCTCGGAGACGAACTTCCGCAGCGAGACCACGTCCTTGTAGTCGACGTAGTCGATCTTCTCTTTGCAGTAGACGCACGCCTTGCGCTTGGTTTTCTTCCAAGGCTTGTCGTCCTTCTCGCGCTTGGGGCGCCTGGCCCCATCGCGTGGTTTCCCTTTACCCGCCATCCAGTGGTGTCTCCTCTTGACTCGAGCCGCCGACCGGTGCAGCCACCTTCTCGCCCCAGTCCCCGGAACTCGATCCGGAGGAGGAACGCGGGTTCCGCTCGATGCGAGCGGTGGCCCACCGCAAGCTCGGACCGATCTCGTCGGCCTCGATCTCGACGGCGCTTCGCTTCTCGCCGTCCTGGCTCTCCCAGGCTCGGTACTGCAGCCGGCCGGACACGACCACGCGCGTCCCGCGCGTGAGCGTCTCGGCCACGTTCTCCGCGAGAGAACGCCAGCAGTTCACGGAGAAGTACGACGCCTCTCCGTCCTTCCACCCACCGGCGCCGTCGGGGGTCCGGCGGTTCACGGCGATCCGGAACTTGCACACCGCCGCCCCGTTCGGCGTGTAGCGCAGCTCGGGGTCGTCGGTCAGGTTGCCGATCACGGTCACCTGGTTGTCGTTCGCCATGTCAACTCACCACCTCAACTGTTGTCCGCACCGCGACGCGTATGGCTCACGCCGGGGTGGGGGAAGGTGCCTTGTGCTTCTGCGGTTTGTCCTTCTTCTCGGGCACCACCAGCACCTTGTGCCGGACGATCTCGTCGGCCAGGTTCAGCGTGCGCTCGAGCTCGGCCGCGGTCGTCGGCTCCGCCGTGAATCGCACGACGACGTAGTACCCCTCCGTCTGATGTGCGATCTCGTACGCGAAGCGCCGGCGTCCCCACCGATCGATCTTCCCGACCTCGCCACCGGCGGTCGACACCACCTTGGTGATCCGGTCGACCGCCGTTCCGACCAGCGCTTCGTCGGCCTCGGCGGGCAGGATGAACATGATCTCGTACTCCCTCAACTCCACCTCCTCTGGTCTGGACGGCCCCCTCGGAGAGGGAGCAGGGGGTCTTACGAGGGCGTCCAGAGTGTACGGGACATGGCGCGACCCTAGCATCGGGTGCCGACATCCTGGGCTCAGGTCCTCGCCGCCACGGCGACGCGTCGGCCCGCGCTACACTGAGGTCGACTGCCGTGCACTCGATACCCGCAAGGAGGCGCGAGCGATGAGCGTTTCGATCCACGACCTACGCGCGTGGAAGGCCGAAGGCAAGCGGTTCGTCATGCTGACGGCATACGACTTCCCCACGGCCCAGATCCTCGACCGAGCAGGCGTTCCGGTCCTGCTCGTGGGAGATTCCGTGGGACGCAACGTCCTCGGTTATCCCAATGAGCTCCCGGTCACGATGGAGGACATGCTCCATCACGTGAAGGCCGTCGCCCGGGGAGCGGAGCACGCGATGGTGGTCGGCGACATGCCGTTCATGTCCTTCCAGGCCTCGGTCGAGGAGGGCGTTCGCAACGCCGGACGTCTCATCAAGGAAGGCGGCGCCCATGCCGTGAAGATCGAGGGGGTCCAGCTGGACCTGGTGCAGCGGCTGGTCGACATCGGGATACCGGTCATGGGCCACATCGGTCTGACCCCACAATCCGTCTACGGGCTGGGCGGCTTCAAGGTGCAGGGTCGCGGCGAGGCCGCCACCAAGGTCATGGAGCAGGCCACGCAGCTCGAGAAGGCCGGCGCGTTCGCGGTCGTGCTCGAAGCCATGCCCGCCGAGCTGGGTGAGGAGATCTCGCGCTCCGTGCAGATCCCGACGATCGGGATCGGGGCGGGGGCCGGCTGCGATGCCCAGGTGTTGGTGATCCACGACCTCCTGGGCATCACCGAGAGGCCACCGAAGCTGGCGAAGGCCTATACGGATCTCCGCACGTCGATGACGCAGGCGGTCGAGGCGTTCGTGGCCGACGTGGAGCGGGGCGATTTCCCCGACCCGGATCACAGCTACTCCTGAGCTGACCCCCGCGGAAGATGCCCGGCGGGGCCGGGGAGCGGCCCTACACTCAGCCCATGGTGAGCGAACGGGGGCGCGTGTCGTTCCTGCTCATGGTGGCCGCGTTGGTCGCCGTCGCGGGGGTGGCGACGATCGGCATCCATCCGCACTGGTCGCCCGACGGGCGGGCCACGAACGATGCCCTGCTCGTCGGGTTCGGGTTGGCCGGCGCCATGGTGGCGCTCACTCGGTATCGGAGCACCGGCGATACGCACCCGTTGTTCGTGGGGGCGGCGCTGCTGGTCGTGGTCGTCCAGACCGTCATCTTCGACCAGCTGTGGATCCTGTCCGACGCCGCATCCCCGTGGGAAGGGCTGTCGTTCCCCTCGCTCGGCTGGCTCATCGGCTGGATGATCGCCGCCGCGGGGTTGGTCCTGGCTCGTCCGTGGTGGGACCGGCGAGGACGCAAGCCCCTCCGGGCGCCGCTGGTGCTCGGGTCGGCCGCGGGAGCGCTGCTGATCATGGACGTGATCCTGAGCGTGCCACGGCACTCCCTCCCGCGGGTGAAGAACGCGGAGCTCACCGGGGGAGGGGCGTTCGCCCACACATCCGGCTTCCACTGGGTCATGGGCGGGATCGTGATCGTCCTCCTGGCGATCGCGGCGTGGCGCGAGATGAAGGCCGGGGGGGATGTGCGCTCGACGCACCCCTGGCTGGCGGCCGCCTGGACCCTGGCGGCGGCCGGACAGATCGTCCTGCTGGCGCATCCGGTTTCGTACCGCCCGATCGTGGTGCCGGCGGAGACGCTCGTCGTGGCAGCGGTCTTCCTGGCTCTGGTGGCATTCCTTGCACCGCAACGATCGGAGGCGTCGCGGGCGAGGAGGGCGTCCGACCGGGCCCAGGAGGTCATGGGCGGTCGCGCGGAGATCGCCGCGATGATCTCGCACGAGGTCCGGGGCCCCGTGAGCACCATCCGCGGCCTGGCGGGGACGGCTATCTCGCACTACGACCGTCTGGACGACGATGAACGTCGGGAGCTCCTCGGGCTCATCGAGCAGGAGTCCCGCCGGCTGTTGGCCACCGTGACCCAAGCCTCGACCGCGCTCAAGGTCGACGCCGCCACGGTCAACTACGAGATCCGCGCCCAGCCCCTGGATGCGGCGGTCCGCGAAGGGATCGCGGCGGCCGACGTCGGGACCCACCCCGTCGTCGAGGATCTCGCCGACGGAGAGGTGGCGATGGACCGGCGATGGATCATCGAGGCGGTCCGTCAATTGGTCGACAACGCCGCCAAGTTCTCCCCGCCGGACTCGCCGATCCACGTGGCCGCGCGGATCGACGACGGCGTCGCGACGATCGAGGTGGTGGATCGGGGTCCCGGGATCCCGTTCGAGCGCCGTGACGACGTCTTCGACAAGTATCCGAACTGGCGCCCCGACGGCTACGAGCAAGAGGCGGGCTCGGGGCTGGGGCTCTTCCTCGTCCGCGGCATCGTCGCGGGCCATCAGGGCGAGGTTGGCATCGTCGACGTCCCCGGTGGGGGTACGATGCTCCGCGTCCGGATCCCCCGGATCCCCCGGATCCCGATGGAGGACTAGGTGGCCGACGGATCGCGACCCGTGACGCTTCTCATCTGCGACGACCACCGGGTCTTGACCGACGCGTTGGCGATCGTGGTCGGGCTCGACGACGGGCTCGAGCTGGTGGCTCCGCCCACCCAGGATCCGCAGTCGGCGATCGATCTCTGCTCGGAGTTCCTCCCCGACGTCGTGCTGATGGACGTGGACCTGAAAGCCCAGATGTCCGGGATCGACGCGACGCGGGCCATCAAGGAGAACTCCCCCGCCACGAAGGTCATCATCATGACGGCGCACGACGACGACCGGCTGCTCGTCGATGCGGTCGAAGCCGGCGCATCGGGCTTCTTGAGCAAGGATGACGCGGCGCAGGAGGTGCTCGCGGCGGTGAAGGCCGCGGCCGACGGCGAGGTGCTGATCGATCCGAGCACGCTTGCCCGGCTCCTGCCGCAGGTCGCCCGAGAGCGCGAGATCCAGCGCGACGCGCTCAACCTGCTGAACGATCTGACGGAACGCGAACGCGAGATCTTGTCGCTGCTGGCGCAGGGCAAGCGGAACGACGACATCGCCACGCAGCTGTACATCAGCCCGCAGACCGTGCAGACGCACGTCCGCAATATCCTGGGCAAGCTCCGCGTCCACTCGAAGCTCGAGGCGGTCGCGTTCGCCGTGCGTCACGGCACCATCGCCGTGTAGCGTTTCCGCCCCTCTCCGCGCTCTTTTTTCCTACGACGTTCGGCTCCCGTCCGTTGCGATGTCGGCGCAACCGAGCGGTCGCTCCTTCGCGGAACGCTCTCCACGACACGCCTACGTAGTCAGGGTGACATACGTTGCTCCTTGAGTGCATCCGACTCTTTACGTACGTTGCTGTAGGGAGCACGTTGCGGTCCGCCGATATCCCTTGCAGCGCACTCAAGCACGTCGGCCAGACCACCGAAATCATCCCAGGCCCATCGTGGGCGACGGCCGAGGGCCGGGAAGGTTCGAGGAGGTCTGGCATGGACAGGATCCATCGTATGAGCCGGGGGCGGAAGGCGCTCCTGTCGCTGCTCCTGGTCGGCGCGGTCGGGACCGTCGCCGGTATCGGGACGTTCTCTGCGTTCTCGGCGACGACCGTGAACGCCGGCAACGTGTTCGACGCCGGTTCGGTCTCCATCTCCGACAACGACGCGAACAGCGCGATGTACAACATCACGGACGCGGCGCCTGGTGAAGGCGTCACGGCGTGCATCCAGGTGACGTACACCGGATCGCTCGATTCGACGGTCTCGCTGTACGGCTCGGCCGTCGGGGCCATCGGGACGTACGTGGACCTCACCGTCGAGAAGGGCACCGGCATGGCCGGCTTCCCGGACTGCACAGGCTTCGTCTCCGAGGCCACCGTGTTCACCGGTGAGCTCGGCGGCTTCGCGTCGACGCACACGAACTTCGCGAACGGCGTCGTCACGAACCCCGGCGCCCAGACCGAGTGGACCCAGGGCGACGTGCTCGTCTACCGGTTCACATTGACGCTGCAGGACGACGACGCGGCCATCGGGCTGCAGTCGGGCACCCACAGCTTCACCTGGGAGGCGCAGAACGTCTAAGCACCGCTGATCCGGGCGGGTCGCTTCGCGACCCGCCCGGGGCCTCCTCGGGAGGTTCGGGCCCAACTCCTTCCTGGACCCGGACCTCCCGATCGAAGCCGGAAGCGCACACCGAGCACCGAGGAAGGACGAGGAGGGGTCTGGCATGAGAAGCACCATCGATCGCATGAGCAGGGGTCGCAAGACGCTCCTGTCGCTCCTACTGGTCGGCGTGGTCGGGACGGTCGCGAGCATCGGGACGTACTCCGCGTTCTCCGCGACCACCGTGAACGCCGGCGACAGCTTCGCCGCAGGAACCGTCGTGATCTCCGACAACGACGCCGGGGTCGCGATGTATACGGTCACGAACGCGCGACCGCTCGACGTCGTCACCCGGTGCATCCGTGTGACCTACACGGGTTCGCTCCCGGCGCTGGTCCGCCTCTACACGACGACGCCCATCAACGCCTTCGGGCAGTACGTCACGCTTTCGATCGACAAGGGGACGATGCCGGTCGGCACCGTGTTCCCGAACTGCACCGGCTTCACGCCGGACGCGGCACCGAACGTGTTCACGGGAACCCTGTCGAGCTTCGGCACCGGAAGGACGAACTTCGCCACCGGTGTGCCCGCCAACCCCGGCGTCGCGGTCCAGTGGGTGAACAACGACTCGCTGGTCTACCGGTTCACGCTGACCATGCAGGACAACCCGCTCGCGACGGGTGGGACGTCCGGCACGCACAGCTTCACGTGGGAGGCGCAGAACGTCTAGCAGGGCCGACGATCGCGCCGGGCGGGTCGCGTTCGCGACCCGCCCGGGCACCAACCAACGGACGTCGGGCGGCACACATCGGGAGGGACGACGAAGTGGAGCGACGGAAGAACGGGCATCGGGCCGACTCCCGCGTGCGGGTGATCGGCTTCCTCCTCGGCATCGGCGTGGCCGCGAGCATCGTCGCGGCCCAGCGCATCCCCGCGGGGGCCGGCACCCTGGGCGCGGACATCCATGTCGTGGTCGTCCCCACGGGTGAGCTCGCCGTCAAGCCGTCGGGCAGGGTGCTCCAAGGGACGGGGCTCACACCCGCGTCCGACCCCGCGAAGGGGACCGTCGAGGTGTTGAACCAGACGGGGAGCGTGCTGCGGGTCTACGTGCGAGGCATCCCCGATACGCCCGGCCTGGATCGAACCCTGTGGATCTCGGTCAGGGGCGCCGACGATGAGGAGATCTACCGAGGTGCCCTGGGTGGGTTCCGCCATTGGTCAGCGGTCGGCGTCACGATCCAACCCGGCGAGTGGCACACGTTCGCCTTCGAAGCGTGGGTGCCTGGCGACGTCGGACCGGGGTACGCGGGGAAGATCTCCCAGGTCGATCTGGGGTTCCTCACGCGGGTGAAGTCCGGTGCACGAGCCGGAGCACCGGCCGGAGAACGAGCATGAATCGGTCGACCCGGATCCTCGCGGCGTGCATCGCGACCGGGCTGATCGCGGTCGCATCCGGCCGCGCGACGTTCGCGGCGTTCACGCTCACCACGCAGAACACCAACGATTCGTACTCCGCCGGAACGGTGACGCTGGCCGACAACGACGCCGGGACGGTGATGTGGGACGTCGCGAACCAACTTCCGACATCGACCGCGATCGTGCGCTGTATCCGTGTCACGTACACCGGATCGCTTCCCGCCGCGGTTCGCCTGTACACGACGACGGCGGCCTCACCGCTCGATCCCCACCTGAACGTCACCGTCGAGAAGGGCTCGATGCCCGTCGGCACGGTCTTCCCGAACTGCACCGGCTTCGTCGCGGAGGCCACCATCTCCGCGGCCGGTTCGTTGCAGGCGTTCAAGACCTCTCGGACGGGGTGGGCCAACGGCGCGGCGGCGTTCCCCGGGACGCAGACCACGTGGAACGCGGGCAACTCCTTGGTCTACCGGTTCACCGTCCAGCTGCAGAACGTGTTCGCCGCCCAGGGCCTCACGGGGCTCGTCGGATTCACCTGGGAGGCGCAGAACCAATGAGGGGCGTGCTGCGACGCCTGCTGTTGTTCCTGGCGTGGGTCGTCCTCGGGACGTTGGGGGGACTCGTGCTGGCCATCGGCCTCCCGAACGCGTTCCATGCGAAGAGCCTGACGGTGATGTCGGGCAGCATGGAGCCGGTGATCGGCACCGGCGACATCGTGGTCGCTCGCCAGACCGCTCCTATGGACGTCCGTGTCGGGGACATCGTGACGTTCCGCGATCCGCTCAACCACGAGCGGTTGATCACCCACCGCGTGCGCGAGATGCACGTGTCGGCGACGACGTCGTGTTCGTCACGCGTGGCGACGCGAACACCGGCGAGGAGCAGTGGGCGCTGCCGAAGGACGGCACGATCGGTCGGGTGGCGTACCACCATCCCGAAGCTCGGCTACTTCATGGTCTGGTTCCACTCGACGTTCGGCCTGTTGCTCTTGATCGTGCTCCCGACGCTCTTGCTGGGCGCTTCGGAGCTCTGGCGTCTGTGGCGGCCGCGCGGAGCCCACGAGCCGGGTGCGGCGAAGCGGTCGCCCGCGCCAGCAGGAGACGGAACCCGAGGGACGGGATGCGGCCCGACGGGGACGACGCGGGCGGAGGCTCCCCGATGAAGCGGTGGCGTAGTCGTCGCTTCCTGGTGCCGATGACGATCGGGTTGGTGCTCGGCCTGAGTGGCGGGGCGTTCGCGGCGTTCTCGGGCACGACGACGAACGGAGCCAACCGCTTCATCGCCGCCGCCGACTGGGAGGCACCACACGTCACCCGTACGACGGTCGCGAAGACCGTGGGGTACCTGGCGGGCTCCATCCGTCAGGGCGGGCAGTTCTACGTCTACGCGCAGATCGACGACGGCGGCAATCCCCCCGCGGGCGTCGGAACGGTCACGGCGAACGTCTCCGCGTTCTCGACCGGAGGCACGGCCGTCGCGATGGTCGCGGGAGCCTTCTCCGAACAGGGCGTCCCCTACAACTACCGGAGCGCCGCGCGGACCGCGATCAACCCGATGGCGAACGGCACGCGGACGTACTCGTTCACCATGTCCGACACCGCGGTGCCGGTGCACACGCAGACCGAGACCGGGTTCACGGTCATCATCGACAACACGGCGCCCGCACCGGTCAACCTGACGACGGCGAACCGTGCCGGTGGCGTGGTCGGACGACCCGAGACAGGGGACAGCGTCACGTTCACGTGGAACTCCCCGATCGATCCCGAGTCACTCCTGCCCGGCTGGAACGGCGGGTCACCGGCGACCGTGACCGTGCGCATCAGGAACGTGGGGAACAACGATCGCATCCGTATCCGCGGGACGGCCAACAACAACCTCAACTTCGGACAGGTGTTCCTGCAGCAGAACTACGTTCCCGCTACGCGCACGTTCACGGGATCCGCGATCACGATGCTCGGCAACACCGTCACCATCGTGCTGGGCACGCCGAGCGGCACGGTGAACACCGTCACCGTCGCGTCAACGACAACGTGGCAGGCCTCGAACGGTGCCTACGACGTGGCCGGCAACCCCTGCTCCACGGCCACGATCACCGGCTCGGGCTCGCCCAGGATCAACTTCTAGGAGACGGATGGACACGAGACTTTCGGCCATTACCCGTTCAGAGGTATCAACCGCAACGGGTGCACGAGCCGAAGATTCCCTTGCGGACGCCTTGGCAGCGGAGTTCGCATCGGGATCGCCTACCCCTTTCGGCGATCCCACCAAGATCGAAGGCCCGAGCCCACCCCTCCCGGGCTCGGGCCTTCGTTATCCCCCGGCGGCCGGGGCTCAGCCCGGAAGCTCGCCACGCCGGATCTTGCCGGAGGCGGTGCGCGGGATCTCGGACACCAGCACCAGCGCCTTCGGTGCCTTGAAGCGCGCGATCCGATCCGCCGTGTGCGCGCGCAACTCGGAGAGGCTGGGAGGATCGTCGAACCGGCCCGGCACCACGAACGCCACCACCTGCCGTCCCCACTCCGCGTGCGGCCGGCCGGCCACGGCGACATCCGCGACCTTCGGATGGTCTCGCAGGACGCGCTCGACCTCCTTGGGCCATACCGTCTCGGCCCCGGTGCGGATCGCCTCGTCCAAGCGTCCTTCGACGCGCAGCCGTCCGTCATCCTCGAGCGCTCCCGCGTCGCCCGTTCGGAGCCAGCCGTCGAGCGTGAACGCGGCCGCCGTGGACGCGGGAGCGTGTCGGTAGCCCTCCATCAGGGTGGGACCGCTCACCTCGATCTCACCGTCGCTCGCGAAACGCACACGAACACCCTCGAACGGCCGGCCGTCGTACGCGATGCCACCACAGGTCTCCGTGAGGCCGTACGTCGTCACGATATGGCCACCCAACGCCGCGGCCCGCTCGGCCAGACCGGTGTCGACGCTCGAGCCGCCCACCAGGACCACCCCGAACCGCGAGAGGTCGACCTCTGCGTCCACGAGGCGGCGCAGCATGGTAGGGACGAGCGCGATCCGCGCTCCGGCCGGGACGACGTCGGCCTGATCGAGCCCCAGCCGATCGAGGACGGTGACGGGCGCGCCGGACAGCACGTGGCGGAGCAGCACGAGCATGCCTCCGATATGCGCCGGAGACAGGCAGCACACCCAGCGCTCCGACGACGGCGGGATGGCGGGCCGCTCGGCGGGCTCCTCGGACGCAAGGGCAGCTGACGACAGCCCCACCGCGGCGGCGATAGCGTCGCGGGAGAGCTCCACCAGCTTGGGACCACCGCGTGTGCCCGAGGTCGCGATGACCATCGCCACGCGCTCGGGGTCGGCTACGGCGGGATCCGCGAACATCACCTCGTCGTCCGCGGTGACGACCGATGCCGGGCGGGCCAGGTCGACGATCGCCCCCCGCTCGCGGTCGGTCAGGCGCGCGTCCAACGGCAAGATCGCCGCGCCCACATCCCAGAGATCCGCCACGACGTCCACCCACGCCGGGCCCGGCGCGAGGTCGACCGCGACCAGGAAGCCCGGTGCGGCGCCCAGGTACCGGCTCACGTCCGGTAGGCTAGCCGAAACGTTCGAGTGCACGCTCTAGGAGTGATCGGTCCCATGGACGAGTCCGTTGCGTGGCAGCCCTCCGGCGCCTACACCGACATCCGCTACGAGACGGCGGACGGCATCGCGAAGATCACGATCGACCGGCCGGAGGTGCGCAACGCGTTCCGCCCGCTCACGGTGCGCGAGCTGATCGCGGCGTTCGACGTGGCCCGCGACGACCCCGCGATCGGCGTGATCGTGCTGACGGGTGAGGGTCCCGACGCGTTCTGCAGCGGCGGTGATCAGAAGATCCGCGGCGACGACGGCTACGTCGACGAGCACGGCATCGGCCGGTTGAACGTACTCGACCTCCAGATCCAGATCCGGCGCATGCCGAAGCCGGTCGTGGCGATGGTCGCCGGCTACGCGATCGGTGGTGGCCACGTGCTGCACGTGTGTTGCGACCTGACGATCGCCGCCGACAACGCGCGTTTCGGCCAGACCGGCCCGCGGGTCGGGTCGTTCGACGGCGGATACGGGATCAGCCTGCTCGCGCGCCAGATCGGCGAGAAGCGCGCGAAGGAGATCTGGTTCCTGTGTCGCCAGTACGACGCACCGACCGCGCTCGCTTGGGGGCTGGTGAACGCCGTCGTTCCCCTCGACGAACTGGAGGCGACCACCGTCGCGTGGTGTCGCGAGATGCTCGCGCTCTCGCCGCTGGCGCTCCGGCTGCTCAAGGCCGGCGCGAACGCCGGGGTGGACGGCTTGGCCGGCGTGCAGCAACTGGCCGGGGACGCGACGCTCCTCTATTACATGAGCGAGGAGGCGCAGGAGGGACGCGACGCGTTCACGGAGAAGCGCCCCCCAGACTTCTCACGATTCCCGAAGCGCCCGTGAGCTCCGCTTCCGTGTGGTGGCGCGGCACCCGGCCGCGAACGCTTGGCCTCGGCGCGGTGCCGGTACTCGTCGGGGCCGCCGCCGCCGGGCACGTCGTGGTGTGGCGTCTGGTCGCGGCGTTGGTGGTGGCAGCCGGACTGCAGATCGGCGTGAACCTGGCGAACGACTACTTCGACGGCGTCCGCGGCGTGGATACGCACGAGCGGATGGGGCCCCCGAGATTGGTGGCGAGCGGCGCGGCCTCGCCCCGCGCGGTCCTCGCCGCCGCACTCGTGGCGCTCGGACTCGCCGCGGTCTGCGGGTTGGCATTGGCGCTCGCGACGACGCCAGTGCTGATCCTGATCGTGGGCGCACTCGCGCTGGCGGCCGCGCTGCTGTATTCGGGCGGACCGCGCCCGTACGCAGGGCTCGGCCTGGGTGAGCTCGCGGTGTTCGTGTTCTTCGGCTTGATGGCGACGTGCGGCTCGGCCTACGTCATGGTCGAGACCGTGCCGGCTCCCGCGTGGTGGGGCGGCGTCGTGATGGGCCTGCTCGCGGTCGCGGTCCTGGTCGCGAACAACCTCCGCGACATCCCCACGGACGAAGCCGGTGGCAAGCGGACGCTCGCGGTCCGGCTCGGCGACCGACGCACGCGGAGGCTCTACCGGGTATGCGTCGTCGGCGCGTTCGCGACGATCGTCATCGGCGTCGTCGTGTTCATCGCCGACGAGTCGATCGGCCTGCCGCAGTGGGGGCTGTTCGGGCTGATCGCGTGGCCGCTCGCGATCCGTCCCTTCGAGCGGATCCGCACCGCGACGGGAGCCGATCTGATCCCCGTCCTCACGGGAACGGCCCTGCTGCACGCCGCGTGCGGGGTGACGCTCGCGCTCGGTTTGGCGCTCTCGCACACCGAGTTCGTGGTCCACACCGTTCAGGTGACGTGATGCAGACCGGCGACCTCTCACTCGCGTGCGCCGGCGCGCTGATCGACGAACTGGTCGAACACGGGATGCGGCACGCGTGCGTGTCCCCGGCTCCCGTTCGACGCCGCTCGCGCTGGCGTTGGAACGGCACGGCGGCGTCACGGTGCACGTCCACCTGGACGAGCGGTCCAGCGCGTTCTTCGCGCTCGGCCTCGCGAAGGCGCTGCGCCGCCCCGTCGCGGTCGCGTGCACCAGCGGCACCGCCGCTGCGGAGCTCTTCCCGGCCGTCGTGGAAGCGGCGCAGGCACGGGTGCCCCTGTACCTGCTGACGGCCGATCGGCCGCCGCGCCTGCGGGGAACCGGCGGCGAACCAGACGATCGACCAGGTGCGGTTGTTCGGTGTCTACCCGAGGAAGTACCTGGCTCCTCCCACGCCCGCGACGGCGGAAGACGCGCGCGACTGGCGGCGGACCGGACGCGAGGCGGTCGCCGCCTGCGGCGGACCGCAGCCGGGTCCGGTGCACATCAACTGCTCGTTCGACGAGCCGCTGGTACCGACCGGTGAAGTCGTGGACGTGCCGGCGCGCGACCCCGCGCGGGTCGAGCTGCCCGATCGTCACCCGGAGCCCCTCGCGGCCGACGTCGAGCGCATGGCGCACGAGTTGTCGGGCGCGCGCGGTGTCGTGGTCGCGGGATCCAGCTGGTGGATGCCGCCCGACCAGATGTCGCTGCTCGCGGAGCGACTCGGGTGGCCGCTGCTTGCGGAGCCGACATCGGGCCTCCGTCGGCCCGGCCGAGCGCTCGCGACCGGTCAGGCGTTGATCCGGTCGGCCGGGTTCGCGGAGCGTCACCGCCCGGAGGTGGTGCTGCAGATCGGCGCCGCGCCGACCACGCGCGCGACCCAGACGCTCGTGGCGGCGGCCGAACGGCTCCTGGTGGTCGACCGGTTCCATCCGGAACCCGACCCAGAGCGGGAAGCGAGCTGGCGCCTCGACGCCGATCCGCGTCACGTCGCCGCAGCGGTGATGGCGCACGAGATCGAGCCCGCCCCCGTCGGTTGGTCGGCCGGCTGGAGCGATCACGACGAGCGCGCGCGCCGGGCGATGGATGATGTCCTGGACACCACAGACGAACCGACCGAGCTTCGCTTGGCGAGAGACCTCGCCGCGGCGGTCCCCGACGGCGGCACGCTGTTCGTCGGGAACTCGACGCCGATCCGCGACGTGGATATCGCCATGGCACCACGGGACGGACTTCAGGTGCTCGCGAACCGCGGCGCCAGCGGCATCGACGGCCTGGTATCGACCGCGCTCGGGATGGCGACCGCCGACCGGGGTGCGACGTTCGCGCTGATCGGGGACCTCTCGCTGCTGCACGACGTCGGCGCACTGCTTTGGAACGGCCGCCGGTCCGCCGATCTCGTCCTCGTCGTGCCGAACAACGGGGGCGGCGCCATCTTCGGGTCGCTCGGCCAGCGAACGCTCCCGGAGCGCGACCGCCTGTTCGTGACGCCGCACGACCTCGACCTCGCGCTGATCGCCGCTGCGGGAGGCGTCGAGCATCGCCGTGTGGAGCAGATGTCCCGGCTCGATGCGGCGTTCCTCGACGCGCGGGCCGCCGGCGGGATCCAACTGATCGAGGTCTCGGTCCCGGCCGAGCGCAGTCGTGAACAGCGGGCCGACGTCCAGGCGGCCGTGGACCTCGCGCTCGCGGTGCGCTGACCTCGCGGCTACCCTTGGCGTCCTCACGAGAGGAGACCGGATGGAGCTCGAGATCAAGCGCTTCGACGCACCCGACGAGACGCGTGCGTTCGAGAAGGGCTCGTTCGAGGTCGTCGAGATCGCCGGCATGACGGTCGGTCGGGCACGGTACGAGCCCGGATGGAAGTGGTCGGAGCACGTCGGCGCGCTCACGGGCACCCCGGCGTGTGAGGTCGAGCACCTGGGACTGGTCGTCTCGGGACGCGCCGCGGTCGCCATGGATGACGGCCGGGAGTTCGTGATGGAACCGGGAGACCTGTTCGCGATCCCGCCGGGGCACGACAGCTGGGTGGTCGGCGACGAGCCGTACGTCTCGCTCCACTTCCTGGGCGCGACCGACTACGCGGCGACCCACGAGTAGTGATGCGGCCATGAACGTCGTCATCCGCGCCGCGACCGACGCCGACGTCGCAGAGCTGGCGCGCCTCCGCTGGCAGCTCTACACCGAGCGCGAGTCCCACGAAGAACCGTTCCCCGCGTATGCCGAACGGTTCACCGTCTTCGCGCACGACGCGTTGGCCCGCGACGATTGGTGGGCGTGGGTCGGTGACGACGGGAACAGGCTGGTCGCCGCGGTCTGGCTCCACGCCGTGCCGCGCGTCCCGGCGCCGGGACACGGCGATCCTCGACCGATGGGGTACCTGACGAACATGTACGTCGAACCTGACCTCCGCGCGCGCGGTGTCGGCTCACAGCTGGTGCGCGAGTTGATCGGCCACTGCGAGACGGCCGGCTTCGAGCTGATCCTCACGTTCCCGGCCGACGACGCCTTCGGCTTCTACGAGGTCCACGGGTTCGAGCGCCGGCCGGACCCGGTCGTGCTCCGGTTGGGTCGGATCGCATGACCGACGCGCCGATCCGACCGATGCTCGCGAAGTCCGAGGAGGACCTCCCGCTCGGCGACGGCTGGCGTTACGAGCCGAAATGGGACGGGTTCCGCGCGATCGTCACCCGCGATGCCGACGGCGTGCGGCTGGACTCGCGAGGCGATCGCCCGCTCGGCCGGTACTTCCCGGAGCTCGTGGAGCTGCTCGGGACGCAACCGCCCACGACGTACGTGATGGACGGGGAGATCCTGATGGTCGTCGACGGCGCCATGGATTTCGAGACGCTCCAGATGCGTCTCCACCCGGCCGCGTCGCGTGTGAACAAGCTGGCGGCCGAGATCCCTTCGACGTTCGTGGCGTTCGACCTCCTGGAGCGCGACGGCCGCGATATCCGGCCGCTCACGACGGACGAGCGCCGGGCGGAACTCGAGTCGTTGATCGACCATCTGGGCGCCGAGCTCGCGCCCGATTCCCCCGCCGGGCTGCACCCGGGCCCCGCCCTGATCCTCACGCCGAGGACGGACGACCCGGGCGTGGCGCGGCGATGGTTCGAAGACGTCGACGGCGTCGGGCAGGACGGCATCGTGGCGAAGCGCGCCGAGCAACGTTACGTCGAGGGCGAACGCGTCATGGTCAAGGTGAAGCACCATCGGACCGCCGATTGCGTGGTCGGGGGCTACCGGGTCGAACGCAAGGGCGACGGCGTCGGCAGCCTCCTGCTCGGCCTGTACGACGGCGAGGGCACGCTGCAGTACGTGGGCCACACGTCGGCGTTCAAGGCGAAGGAACGGCGCGAGCTCAGGGAGACGCTCGAGCCGCTCGTCGGAGGGTCGAGCTTCGGCGAGGGCCGGAGTCCGGGCGGACCGAGCCGTTGGAGCGGGGGGCGCGACACCGAATGGGTCCCGCTCGAACCGAAACTGGTGTGCGAGGTCCGCTACGAACGCCTTCAGGGTGGCCGGTTCCGCCACTCGGCCTCGATCGTCCGCTGGCGTCCGGATCGCGACCCCACCAGTTGCACGTTCGAACAGCTCGAGCCGGGCGCGTGATGGGTCAGCCGGCGAGCGGCTCCATGAACATCCAGCGGTGGCCTTCGGGATCGGCCGCGTTATAGAGCCGTCCGTACGGCTCATCCTTCGGTTCACGCAGGATCACGGCACCTTCGGCTCGGGCGCGTTCGCAGTGCTCGTCGACATCGTCCACGTAGATCAGGACTCCGTCCACGATGTACGGGACCGACGACCAGCGCTGCGCGTCCTCGCATCCCCGCGCGTGTCGTGCCGGCCCCTGATACTCGGGGCCGGGCCATCCGAGCATCACCTGCGCGCCGTCGAGGTCCAGTTCGGCATGTGTCACCCGCCCGTCCGGCTCGGTGTAGCGCTCGCCACGCTCTCGGAACCCGAACGCCCGGCTCAACCATTCGACGGCCGTGCCCACGTCCTCGTAGGAGAGCATCGGCACCGCCCGCTGCGGGATCTCCAGGGTGGTCTCACCCATGGTGGCCTCCTTGCACTCGCGGTCCATGCATCCTGACAGCTCGCCCCGGAACCGTCATGACGGCCGACGGCGTTTGGACGGCTGGACCCGGGGCGGTTCCTTGTCGGCCTTCGGGAAGTGCGGCGGCCATGGCGCGTCACCCAGCCCACCCGCCTCGTCCCGAGCGGCGAGCTCCAACAATCCGTCCAGGCTCGACGGCTCGATCGTATCCGCGTCCCCCCCGGGGTCGCCGAGCGACGCCAGCCGGTCCGGGACCGTGCGGATCGTGAAGACGGATGGGTCGACGTCCGGCACCTCGTCCCACGACAGCGGCGTCGCGACGCGCGCATCGGGAACCGGCCGAACCGAGTACACCGACGCGACCGTACGATCCCGTGCGTTCTGGTTGTAGTCGACGAAGACACCCTGCCGCTCTTCCTTCCACCAGGCGGCGGTCGCGACGCCGCCGGTCCGACGCGTGACCTCACGCGCGAGCGCGAGTGCCGCACGGCGCACCGTCGTGAAACCGTGCTCACGGACGATCGGCACCACGAGGTGCATCCCGCGCTTGCCCGACGTCGCGGGGAAGCCGACCGCCCCGTGATCTTCCAGCACCTGGCGCACGACGAGCGTGACCTTCCGCACGTCGTCCCACGGCACGCCCGGTGTGGGATCCAGGTCCACCCGCAGCTCGTCGGGATGATCCACGTCGTCACACCGCACGGGCCAAGGGTTGAGGTCGAGGCACGCGAGGTTGGCCATCCACACCAGGTGCGCCGCGTCGGCCGGAGCGATCATCACCGCGTGGCGCCCACTGGGGAACGTGATCGTCGCGGTCTGCACCCACGGCGGGCGCTGGCTCGGAACGCGCTTCTGATAGAAGGGTTCGCCTTCCACGCCGTTCGGGAACCGGTGCATGATCGTAGGACGGTCGCGACACCCGATCAGCGCCGCGTCCGCGACCGTCAGGTAGTACTCGACCAACTCCATCTTGGTCACGCCGACCGCGGGGAACAGCACCTTGTCGGGATTGGTCAGCCGCACCTCGAACCCGTCGACATCGATCGTGGTGGCCGGTGTCGGCATCGTGGCTACCCCCAGCGCAACGAGTCCAGGAACGCGCGGAACTTGCGTTCGGTCTCGTCCAGCTCGCGCGCCGGCGCGGAATCCGCGACGATCCCCGCACCCGCGAACAGCGTCGCGCGATCACCCACCAGCTCTGCACAGCGGAGCGCGATCGCCCACTCGCCGTCGCCGTCTGCGTCGACCCACCCGATCGGGCCCGCGTAGCCGCCGCGGTCGAACGGCTCAAGCTCCCCGATCAGCGCGAGCGCGTCCTCCGTCGGCGTCCCACCGACCGCCGGCGTCGGGTGCAGCGCCGCCGCGAGCTCGAGCGCGCTGGGCAGGGGTTCTTTGAGTCGGCCGCGGAACCGCGTCAACAGATGCCAGACGTTCGCCGTAGCCATCAGCACCGGCTCGGGGTCATGGCGGAGATCGACGCAGAGGGGATGCAGAGCGGCGAATACTCCCTCGACCACGATCGCGTGCTCGTGGCGGTCCTTGGCCGAGGACCCGAGCGCCTCGGCGTTGGCGCGATCCTCCGCCGGGTCGCCCGAGCGCGGCGCCGAGCCCGCAAGTGGATCTGCGCGGACCTGGGACCCCTGCCGCGACACGAGGAGTTCCGGCGACGCCCCCACCAAAACCCCGGCCGGGGTCGGGGCCGCGAACGCATAGCAGTCGGGGTCGACGGACCGGAGACGCTGGACCAGCCGCCGCGGATCCAGCTCACGTCCCGCGTCGACCTCCATCGTCCGCGCGAGCACGACCTTGCGGAGCGAACCCTCGCGAAGATGCTCAAGCGCCGCGTCCACCGCACGCATGTAGGACTCGGGTGAGGGCACCGATCGCACCTGGATCTCGTCGAACGCATCGTGCGGCGCGGCACCGCCGGCTGATCGATCGAACGGCGCCGGATCAACGGCGCCCGTACCCACGAACGTCTCCTTCATCACCCCGTCCGCGCCCCGACGCACGATATGGATGGGAACGGTCAGCAGTGCCTCCCGGGCGGTGCCGAACGGGAGGGCTCCGACCGCGACCGGCGGCGCGTCCCCCTCGTACGCGGCGGCGGCCAGTGCCGCTCGCACGGCGGCGTCGGCGTGAGCGACCTGCCCGTCCCCCGCCGGAATCACGACGCGGGCGGACGCGCCGCTCCCCGCGATGCCCCGTCCGGAACGTTCGAAGAAGAAGCCGTCCGGCGCGCGGTAGGCGGCGAGCAGATCGAACGCCGGACCGAGTGTCCGGCGACGCGGGAGCTCGACCGCGTCGCTCACGAGCGCGTCCCCACGAAGAGTTGCGTGATGCCGCCGGAGAGCTGATGACGCTCGGCATCGGGGAACCCGGCTGCGCCGAGCATCTCGACCATCTCGGCGGGAGCGGGTAGGTACGCCATGGATCGCGGCAGGTACGCATACGCCGCGCCGTCCGACAGCAGCCCCCCGATCTTGGGGACGACGTGGCGGAAGTACAGACCGTGGCCGGCTCGCAAGGCGCGATTGTCGGGCTCACTCGCGTCAAGGAGGGAGACGCGGCCACTTGTCCGAACGACCCGTCCGAGCTCCGCGAAGAACGCGGCCAGATCCACGACGTTGCGGAGCGCGAAGCCGCACGTCGCGCCGTCGGCGGACCCGTCGCGGAGCGGCAGGTGCAGCACGTCCGCCTCGACGAGCGGAGCCGACGTCGTCGCGGCCGTAAGCATGCCGTGCGAGAAGTCGAACCCTACTGCTCGATAACCATTGCGCTGCAAGTCACGGCAGAGATCCCCCGTCCCGCAGGCGAGGTCGACCACCCGCGCGCCGCCGGGCAGCCGGAGCTGGCCAACAGCGCGGCGGCGCCACCCCGCGTCCATCCCGAACGTCATGACGCGGTTCACCATGTCGTAGCGACCCGAGATCGTGTCGAAGAGCGAACGAACGGCTCGGTGCTTCTCGTCCCCTTCCGGCAGGCCGAGCTCGCGGGCGCTCGTCACGCCCCACGCTCCATACCGGCCCGCGCCGCCCGGACGTCGCTGTCGCCGCCGACCCGCTCGATGTGCGATTCGGCGGTCTCCAGCAGGACGCGCCGGAAATGGTGCGACACCAGCTGGGTGACCGCAGGCAGGAGCTCCGCGAACGCCACCACCATCTGATCGGCCGCCTCGGCGTCGGTGCCGGCGGTATCGCGGATCGGCTTACGGACATGCTCGTCGAACAGCTCGACGGCGCGTTCGGCCAGCCCGTGCATCGCCATGTCGGCGTCCCGCGCGAGCGTCAGCAGATCGCCGATCGGCAGTCCGAATTCCAGCAGCCGGAGCGCGGTCCGTACGAGCTGGATGTCCGAGGCCGTGTACCGATCCACCCCGTCCACGATGTGGCCCAATCGGATGCCCTCGCGCTCGACGGCTTGGATCAACGATGCGGGCACGCCGCTGCGATCCGCGAACTGCTCGAGCGTCAGCAGCTCCCCGTCCCCGCCCGTGCCTCGTGCGGCCGCCACCGCCGCGGCGAGGTCCGCATCGGCCGAGCCGAGCTCGCCGAGGACGACCCGCTTGATGGCGGCGAGGGTCAGCCCCTTCGACTGGAGCGTTCGGATCTCGCGGATCCGCTCCGCATGGTCCGCGCCGTACCAGGCGACGCGTCCCTCCCGGACCGGCGCGGGGAGCAGCCCGAGCGTCTGGTAGTAGCGGACCGTGTCGACCGACACGTCGCAGGCGGCGGCAAGCTGCTCGACCCTGTACCTCACGACCGTTCACTCTACGAGTGTTCGCTCGCACGGTCCACGCGCCCGGCGACGGCTACGATGCCTCGCGTGGAGCGTGTCGGCCGCCCCGTCAGCCTGTTGCTCGTGCTGGCGTGCACGTGCGGAACGTTGATCCTCGGCAGCGCCTTGAAGGGACCGTGCGCCACCGGGAACTGGGACGACGGCCGCCAGTACCGCCTGCTCTGCTATTCGGACATCGTGCCGTTGCTCAACACGGAGCAACTCACGGGCAACCGCTTGCCGTACCTCCAGCCGTGCCTGGAGGCAGGAGGGCAATGCGATGAGTACCCCGTCCTCTCGATGTATCTCATGCGCCTCGCCGCGTGGGTCGGCGGCAGTACGCCGGCCGGATTCTTCACGGCCAACGCGATCCTCCTGTGGGTGTGCGCCGCCGCGATCGCGACGTGCCTGTACGTGCTGGGGGGCAAGGCCTTGTGGTTCGCACTCGCGCCGACCCTGCTGATCTACGGCTTCATGAACTGGGACCTGTTCGCGGTCGCGCTCGCGACCGGCGCGCTGGTCGCGTTCGCCCGCCGGCGTGACGGGCTCGCGGGTGTGCTACTCGGCCTCGGCGCCGCCGCCAAGTTCTATCCGGCGCTTCTGGTCGTCCCGTTGATCGCCCATCGTTTGCGCGATCGCGAGCCCGACGCCGCGATCCGGATCGGGTGGGCGACCGCGGGAACGTGGCTCCTGACGAACCTGCCGTTCGCCATCGGCTCGCCCTCGAGCTGGTGGACGTTCTTCAGCTTCAACTCGGCGCGACCCGCGGACTGGGACAGCCTCTGGTACATCGGGTGCACGCACGTCGACATCCAGGCGATCTGCGGACACACGTCGCGGATCAACGTCGCATCGCTGGCGCTGTTCGTCGCGTCGTTCGTGCTGGTCTGGATCGTCAAGCAGCGGCGGGAACCGGCGTTCGCGCGATGGAGCCTGGCCTTCCCGATGCTCGTGCTCTTCTTGTTGTCCAACAAGGTGTACTCGCCGCAGTACGGACTGTGGTTGTTGCCGTTCTTCGCGATGGGCGCCGTCAGCCTGCCGACGTTCATCGCGTTCGAGATGGCAGACGTCGCGGTCTTCGTCACCCGCTTCTCGTACTTCGGAGAGCTCACCGGGGTCGGCGGTCTGCCGTTCGAGACCTTCGAGATCGCCATCGGGGTCAGGACGCTCATCCTGGTGTGGGCGCTGGTCCAGTGGGTGCGCCGTCCCACCTCCGAGCTGCCCGAGTTGGAAACGCCTCCTCCGCGTGAGCCGGTCGTTGTGGGCAAGGCGTCCGCGTGAGCAACCGGACGACGGCCGACCCGCGACTGCGCGATGGCGTGCGGCCGTGCCTCGTCACGTTCCTGGCCGTTCGGATCGGCCTGATCGTCCTGGCGGCGTTGGCGGCGGGATTGATCCCCGCGCGTGATGCCGTCAGCGTGCCCGGGTGGACCGCGCCGCCGCTCGGCCACGGGTGGGGCGGCGTCTTCACCGCGTTCGAACGGCAGGACGCGCTGTGGTTCCTCCGGATCGCCACGTCGGGCTATGCGGCGGGAGACGGCAGCGCCGCCTTCTTCCCCCTGTACCCCTTGGTCGTCCGTGCCGTGTCGTGGCTCGTCGGGGGCCGCCCGCTCCTGGCGGCGACCCTCGTCTCCAACCTAGCGTTCTTCGGATCGCTGCTGGTCCTGTTCGACCTCACGGTCCGCGAGTTCTCCGAGGCGGTCGCCCGCAAGGCCATCGTCTACCTGGCGATCTTCCCAACGGCGTTCTTCTTCTTCGCTCCGTACAGCGAGTCGCTGTTCCTCCTGCTCTCGCTGATCGCGTTCCGCGAAGCCCGGCGCGACCGGTGGGGCGTCGCCGCGATCGCCGGGGCGATGGCCGCGATGACCCGGAGCCTGGGCGTCGTGCTCGCGCCGGCGCTCTTCGTGATGGCCCTCGAGCGACGAGGGGACCGGGCCATCCCGTGGTCGCGGATCGCTGCATCGGCCGCGGTGCTGCTGGGACCGCTCCTGTATCTGGCATGGTGGGGCGCGGCGCACCAGGACGCCCTGGCGCCGATCCACGCCCAGGAGCGCTGGCAGCGAACGGTCGTCTTCCCGCTCGTCACGCTCTGGGATGCCTTCCGGCTGGCGGCCGGGCAAGGGGTCGACGATCCCAACTACTGGCTGATCGACTTCCTGGTCGTCGGGGTGGTGGTCGCGGCCGTCGTGCTCGGCTGGAGACGACTCTCCCCGGCGTACCTCACGTACGCACTCGGGAGCCTCCTGGTCCCGCTCGCCTATCCGTTCCCGCCACGACCCCTGCTCTCGATGCCGCGCTTCGTGGCGGTGATCTTCCCCGCGTTCTGGGTGCTCGCCGACGCGTCGGAGCGCGGGAAGGTGCCGCACACGGCCATCGTGGCCACGTTCGCAGGAGGCTTCTGCCTGCTGACGGTGCTCTTCACGAACTGGTGGCACATCTTCTGAACGGGCATCCCCGACCGTTTAGGATGGTGCGGACCGCGTCCAAGGCGCGGACGGAGGACGGGGCATGATCAAGGTAGCCATCGCCGACGACCACTCGTTGGTGCGACAGGGACTCCGCCGGTATCTGGACATGGCGGACGGCATCGAGGTCGTGGGTGAAGCGTCGGACGGCCGGGAGCTCTTGACGTTGATCGAGGAGCACGATCCCGACATCGCGCTCGTGGACATCCGGATGCCCGAGATGGACGGCCTCGAGGCCGCCCGCGAGATCCGCGACCGGTTCCCCAAAGTGGGCGTCATCATGCTCACCGCGTACGACGACCGGCAGTTCGTGGTCGAGGCGGTCCGATCGGGAGCGCGCGGATACGTCCTGAAGGCTCGTGACGCCGAGCATCTGATCCAAACGGTGCGCCTGGTCGCGGGGGGCAACATGGTGATCGACCCGCAACTGGTGGTCGCGCTCGCCGAAGAGCTGTCCACCGCGAAGGAGCGCGATCGCCGGGCGGAGACGCTCACCGCGCGTGAGATCGAGGTGCTACAACTGCTGGCGTTCGGCCACACGAACCGCGACATCGCCGAACGGCTCTACATCTCGCCCGACACGGTGAAGACCCATCTCGAGCACATCTTCGAGAAGCTGGGCGCGTCGGATCGCACGGCGGCCGTGGCCGAGGCGCTTCGACGCCGCCTCATCGAGTAGGCCCTTCCCCACCGCAGGGACCGGAAGCCGCAGCGTGTCGGCCGGTGGGGGTTAGTCCATCCGGCCACGCATGTCCGACGACTGGGTGATGGAGCGGAAGGGGCCGAACGGGCAAGATGGGATGCGCATGAGCGACGCCCACGTCCCACGACGATCCCGTGTCTTCGCCGCCGTCCCGCTGCTGGCGGGCGCTGCCGCCGTGGTCGTGTGCGCGCTGATGCCGTCGGGGCGCAACCAGACGCTCATGGCCGAAGCGTCGGTCGTCGTGCTGAACCTCGTCGCCGCGGCCTCGGTCTTCGGCCCCGGCCGGCCGACGGAGTCGTGGCGTTCCGCCCGCTACTTCGCCGCATTCATGGTCATGCTCGCGCTCTTGGCGATCGGGTTGCTGGTGCTCGACATCCAGCGTCGGACCCCCGAACCGGGCTCGCTGGATCTGCTGCTCCTGCTGTTCCTGATCCCGGTGCTGGGCGCAGCGCGGGAGGAGTACCGGTCGCACTTCCCCGGCGACGATCGACGCGAGATCTCGATCGACGCCGCCCTGATCGCCGCGTCGCTCGCCGCGATCTGCTACGTGATCATCCGGCCGGTCGACGCGGATGCGGCGACGTCCCTGTCGGCCGGGACGTTCGCCGTCGTGTCTGCCACGTTGTTCGCGGCGTTCGGCGTCCTGGCGCTGTGGGTGCCGTCGGCTGCGCACATCGTGCAGTGGCTCGTCCTCACCGCCGTCTCGGCTGCGACCGTCGTCTTCGGCTGGGAATGGACGCGCGGCACGTTCGACATCGGATTCCCCGGGATCGTCGTCGTGTTCATGCTCGCCGGGCCGTTGCTGGCCGCGACGATCACCCTGCTCCCGATGCGCACCGACCCTCGACGGGACGAGCGCCGCCGGCATCTGGCCCGCCCGATCCTCACGAGCGTGTCCGTGATCTCGGCATGCGCGGCTCTCGCCACCGTGGCCGCGCTCGACGACGAGCGCGGGCTGCCGCGGTGGCAATCGGCATCGATCATCGCGTTGCTCGGGGTGGGCGTGGCGGCGCGGATCCTGGCGAACCAGATCCGAAGCACCCATGCGCGTGCGCAGGCCGAGCACGCCCTGGGCGACAAGGAACGGGCGCTCAACGAGGCCGACATCGCGCTCGGTCGGGTCCGCGAGACGAACGAGACGCTTCGCCAGTCCGAGGAACATCTCCGGCTGGTCTTCGAGGCGGCCGTCGACGGGATCGTCGAGCTCGACCACAACGACGTGATCCTGCGGACGAACGACGCGTTCTGCAGCATGGTGCGCATCGACCGCGACTCGATCGAAGGGCTGCCGTGGACGGCCCTCGCGGCGTCGGTGGGCGGCGCCGACGCATCCTTCGCATCCCTCCCCACGACCGGGCAGGGCACCATCCAGCGCCCCGAGGGCCAGGCCCTCTACCTGGAGTCGCGCATCTCCGACGTGCCGATGACGCCGCCCAGGCGCCTCCTGCTGGTCCGTGACGTGACGGCGGGACGGATCGCGGACCAGACGATCCGTTCGCTGTTCAAGTTCCTTCAGGACCGGGACGAGGACCGGACGCGACTCCTCCGCCGGACGAACAGCGCGATCGAGGCCGAGCGGAACCGCATCGCCCGCGACCTCCACGACGGCCCGGTGCAGGGCGTGTCGGCCGCGTCGCTCTCGTTGGAGGCGGCACTCCTGATGATCAAGGCCGGCGACGGCGACCGGGGGATCGAGATCCTCACGAAGATCCGCAAGGAGCTCGCCGAGGAGGCCGACGGCCTGCGCGCCCTCATGTCCGGATTGCGTCCGCCGCTGCTGGAGGAACGCGGGCTGATCCCGGCCATCCGCGAGACCCTGGCGCGCTTCGGGACCGAGCAAGGGGTTCGAACCGAGTTCTCGGGCATGGTCAGCAAGGAGATCCCCGACGACCTGGAGACGCTCGCCTACCGCGTGGTGCAGGAGGCCCTATCGAACGCGGCCAAGCACTCCCAGGCCGCCCACGTGACCGTCTCGGTCGAACTGGACCAGGTCCAGCTCCGGGTCGAGATCGTCGACGACGGGATCGGCTTCGACAACGAGCGAAGGCGGGAGTTCCTGCAGATGGGGCGCGTCGGACTGGCGTCCATGCGTGAACGCGTGGAGCTCGCGAGCGGAACGTTCGTCGTGCGTTCGACGCAGGGGCGCGGGACGACGATCGTCGCGACGCTGCCGATCGACATCGCGCCCGCCGGTCGCGAGCTCAGCGTCAACGAAACGACCTGAACCGCCCCGTCGGGCCCGATGCCTCCCTGACCCGTGGGACCGCTCGGACCCGTGCCTCCGGTCGGTCCCGTCGGGCCGGTCCCCGTCGGGCCGGTGGGACCCGTCGGGCCCGTGCCGGACGGTCCGGTCGGGCCGGTGGGCTCGGCCGACGGTGACTCACTGGGGCTCGGGCTCGGCAGGAACACTTGCGTCTCCGGCCCGATGGTGTAGCCGTCGAACGAGGGCACCGGGAACGACTCGACGGGCAGCCCCTGCATCGCGACCGTCATGAAGTCGTGCCAGATGGCGGCGGGGATGGTCCCGCCGTACACGGGCGACACGCCCTGCACGCTCTCCATGGGGATCTCGCCCTCCGGGTACCCGACCCACACGCACGTGGCCAGCTGCGGCGTGTACCCGCAGAACCACGCGTCGACGTACTCCTGCGCGGTCCCCGTCTTGCCGGCCACCGGCCGATCGGACAGGGCCGCGGCGCCGCCCGTTCCGGCGGTCACCACGTCCTGCAACGCGTACGTGACCAGGTCGGCGTCGTTCGGATCCAGGACCTGCTGCCCCTTGCGGCTCACGTTGTCGACCACCTTGCCGTTGTGGTTCGTGAGCTGCACGAGCGGGTTCGCGTAACGGCGCACGCCGTGCGCGGCCAGCGTCGCATACGCGTTCGTCATCTCCAGCGGGTTCACGGCCTCGACGCCGAGCGTGATGGAGCACACCGGCTGCAGGTCGCTGCGGATGCCCAGCCGGTGCGCCATGTCGACGACCTTCTCCGGCCCGAGCTGCGCGGTCAGCTGCGCGAAGACCGTGTTGACCGAGTGCGCCGTCGCGGCCTGCAGCGAGAACGTGCCCGCCTCGGAGTCCGAGGCGTTCGACAGCTCCCACGGCGCGCCGTTCGTGTAGCAGGCCGTGTCCGGGATCGTGATCGAGGCCGGCCCCGTCCAGTACGCGTTGAGGTCGTAGCCGGCGTCCATGGCCGCGGCGAGAGCGAACGGCTTGAACGACGAACCGGCCTGGCGCCCGCTGCCGCCGAACGTCTCCGTCTTGAGCCGCAGCCCCGAGACCGCCAGGTTCACCTGCGACTGGCTGAACCCGCGCCCCCCCACCATGGCCAGGATCTCCCCCGTGCTCGGGTCGATCGCGACCAATGCACCTTCGGGATCCGACGGACTGGGCAGGTGCGCGTTCACCGCCGCCTCCGCGGCGCGCTGCAACCCCAGGTCGAGCGACGTCGTCACCCGGAACCCGCCGCCGAAGACGGCCTCGCCGCCGTACTTGTTGATCAGGTAGCGCCTGGCGTAGTCCACGAAGTACTCGGAGTTGGCCGGCGCGTTCACGGCCTCCTTCGCCGGATCCGTCTGCACCTTCAGCTGCTGCAGCTGGCCTGCCTTCGCGCTGTCGAGTCCTTCGTACCGCACCATCTGATCGAGCGCGTAGTCGCGACGGACCTTGGCGTCCTCGGGGTGGTCGATCGGGTCGAACCGTCCCGGCGACGTGATGAGGCCCGCGAGCGTGGCCGACTGCTTGATGCGTCAGGTCGGCGGCGTCGATGCCCCAGTACGTCTGCGCCGCCGCCTGGACCCCGTATGCGCCGTGCCCCAGGTAGATCGTGTTGAGGTAGCGGGCCAGGATCTGGTCCTTCGACAGCGTCTGCTCGAGCTTGATCGCCAGGAGCGCCTCGCGGATCTTCTCTTTGATCGTGCGAGGCGGGATCACGTATTCGGTCGTGCCGTCCGGCTGCTCGACGTAGCTGCCCGCGTACACCTGCTTGACGAGCTGCTGCGTGATGGTGGAACCACCCTGGACCGTGTCGCGCTCCACGACGTCGGTCCACGCGGCCCGCAAGATGCCGACCGGGTCGATCCCGGGGTGCTCGTAGAACCCGTGGTCCTCGACGGCGACGACCGCGTCGCGGAGATGCTCGGGCATCTGGTCGAACGGGATGATCGTGCGGTCGACCGCCCCGTGGATCGACGCCAGGAGGGAGCCGTTGCGGTCGTACATGAACGTCGACTGGATCGGCGGCAGCGCCCTCGGCAGCTCGATCTGCGAGTACGCGTACACCAAGCCGCCGCCGATCGCGAGCACGACGACGACGGGGACGGCGATGAACACCCACCAGAACCGTCGGAAGAAGCCCTTCTTCGGCTTCCCCTTCTTGTCGCGGGTGTGCCTGGGGGTATAGGAACGACCCCGGGCGGCTCGAGGGGTGGTGTCGGTCGACACTGGGATCGATTCTACCGAGGGCAGGCGGATACCCTGCGCACGCTCGTGTGATGTTCCGGTGTCGGGGCGCTCAGATGGCGGCCGTACGCCGGGCGGTGAACGCCTCTTTGAGGTGGTTCCACTGGCAGTTGCGACACACCTCGACGATGTAGCAGCACGAGCCGGGGTGGGCCGCCGCCATGCGGAGGCCCGTCTGGATCGACCACACCCGCCCGCTGTCGGCCTTGAGACCGTCGCCGTAGACGTAGGCCAGCAGGACGAGCTTCTCCTTGGCACAGACGGGACAGTCGTTGTTCGTCGGCTCCCCGACGTGGCGGGCCGCCCGCATGAGCTCGGGGTGGGCGTCGCAGACATCGGTGAGACCCAGCACGCCGATCCGCGCGTCCCGCAGGAGCGCGCGCTTGGCCAGCGTGTAGTCGATCACGCCCAACTCGGCGCGACGTCCCCCCAGCGGCGTCCGCTTGGCTGCCATGGAGAGCAAGTCTACCCCCCTGCCCCGACGTGATGGACCTGCCGTCGGACGTACGTCCATCGGATACTGGGGTCACCCAACCGGAGGAGTGAGGATGCCCGAGATCACCGTGCTGCACAGCGCCGACCGTTCGAGCTGGAGGGCGCTCGAGGACCCGCCCGGTGGCATCCCGTCGTCGGGTCGCGAGCTCGACGCGTTCTCCTCGGGCGACGGCGCCTTCGAATGCGGATTCTGGGAACGCCAGCCCGACACCTGGTCGTTCGAGCGGCCGTACGACGAGGTCGCGTACATCTTGGAAGGGGCGGCGGAGGTCGAGACGGAGGACGGTCGCGTGTTGCGGCTGGGACCCGGCGACACGTTCGTCACGCCGAGAGGGTCGAAGGGCACCTGGCGCATCCAGGAGACCATCGCGAAGTTCTTCACCATCTATTCGGGAGGCGCGATCGGCGACACCGGGATACGTGTGATCGGCGCGAACGACCCCGTCGACTGGGTGACCTTGGACAACGCGCCCGGAGACGACGACCCACCCGGGCAGGAGTGGTACGCCTGGCGGAACCCCGACGGGAGGTTCTCGACCGGCGTCTGGCGCCGCGACCCCGAGACCGGGACGTTCGACCGCGAGTACCACGAGGTCGCGTGCCTCATCGAGGGCGACGTGGAGATCGAGGCCGAGGATGGGCAGGTGCTGCGGGTCGGAGCGGGCGACGTCCTAGTCACGCCGAAGGGATCGAAAGGCCTGTGGCGCGCGCTGACGCCGGTGAGCAAGTTCTGGGCGGTGTATCACGGGTAACCCGTACGGCTCACTGGAGCCCGAGCCTGCAGGTGGCCAGCCGCTCGTGGTCGAGGCGGGCGCGGCCACGGTGTTGCTCCGCGGCCTCCGCAAGCGGTGCCCCCGCTGCAGCGAGCGACGCATCTTCCGTTCGTGGCTCCATCTGCTCGAACGGTGCCCTCGATGCGCACTCCATTTCGAGCGCGAGCAGGGCGGGTTCCTGGGCGCGATGACGCTCAACTTCCTGGCGTCGACCCTGGTGTGGGTGGCGATGCTGGTGGTCGTCCTGGCGCTGACCGTGCCCGACGTGCCGGTGGTGCCGTTGCTGATCGCGAGCGTCGTCGTGCTGGTCGTGATGCCACTGTGGTTCTACCCGCGCTCGAAATCGCTCTGGGCGGCGATCGAGTTCCTGGTGGCGCGGAGCGACCCGGACTATCGAACGCCGATACGACGCGACCCTCGAGCGGAAGACCTGGAGTGACGGGACGCTACGAGATGTTCCAACCCCGGGACACCGTGGCGGATTGATTCCCGGCCGCGTCCACCGCGTACACCGCGAACGTATGCGCACCGCTTGAGAGGTCTGCGAAGCGGATCGGCGACTTGCAGGTCGTGAACTGCACGTCATCGAGCGAACACCACAGGCGACCCTTCTCGTTCTGCGCGACGCTGAACGTCACCTCACCCGCACCGGCGGTCGACCCCTCGGCCGGACCACCCAGCAGGCTCAGCACGGGCGCGGTGCGGTCGATCCTCCACACGTAGCGAACCGGGAGCGAGCGGTTGTACGCGAGGTCGACCGACCAGACCGTGAACGAGTGGCGGCCCTCCTTCAAACCGTAGAAGTTGGGCGCCCCGAAACACGTCATCGGGACGCCGCCGTCCAGGCTGCACCCGAAGAAGCCCGGACCCTCGTTCGACCAGAGATTGAAGGCGGCCACGGCGTCTGATGACAGCTTCCGGGGGAAGTCCAGGATCGCCGACCTGAGGGATGACGCGATCGACCATCCACTGGTAGTCGGTGATTCCGACGTTCCCCGCCGGGTCGGTGGCCTTGACGGTCAGCGTGTGATCGCCCGCGCGCACCCGCGGCAAGCGGAGACTGCCGCCGGAACATCCGACGACCTTTCCATCGACCGAGCAGGTCGTTGAACCGGCGATCGACTCTTGCGCCTCGAAGCGGAAGACCGCGGAATCCCGGCGCGTGTTGACGGCCGGCGCGGTGGAGAACATGACGGTCGGACCGGTGTTGTCCACGCGGAAGAACCATCCGTCGGAAGGCTCGACTGACCTCGTCGCTCGAGCCTCGTGCCCGGACATCGAACCGATAGTTGCCATCGGCCAGCTCGGCATAGGACGCACCCGATGCGGCGCACGGCGCCCACGGCACGACTTCGCCCTCCGGGACCAGGCGGCACTGGAAGGCGACGCTCGCGGATGCGCTGTGGTACGTGAACGCGGCGTCCCTCGAGGCGCCCGAGGCGCCCGGATGGGTCGACGAGGGAGACATCGGGCCCCGTCGCGGTCAACGTGAAGCGGCGCACGGCCGGCGTGGGATCGATGCGACCGCTCTCCGAGATGCCGGCGACCTCGAATCGATAATCCCCGTCGGCAAGCCCGCTGAACGCGGCGAACCCACCGGGGCACGAACGCCACGGCGCAGGCTTGCCGTCGCGGACGAGGCGACACCGATACGTCGCGAAGCGGGACGGAGAGAAGAACGAGAACTCGGCGACCCTCGATGTGGCCGCCCCGCTGGGACCGGTCGCGATCGTGGTCTGCAACCGAAGACGCAGGAGCGAACGGAGCTTCGACTCCATCATCCGTCGCAGGTTGGCGCTTCCCGGGTTCCTGGAGAGATCGCGGAACTCGTACGGGTCCTTCTTCAGATCGATGAGCTGACGTGAGCCATCGTCGAACTCCACGTACTTGTAGCGTTCGGTGATGACCCCTTGGAACCCCGGAGTCATGACCCGTGCGCCGTTGGTCGAGTAGCCCGAGCAGTCCGGTATGCCGCGGGACGCGCCCCGGCAATGCTCGATGAGCGCGGCCGTTCGGACGGTGCGTTTCTTCCGCTCGAGGACCGGGAGGAACGACTGGCCATCTCCCCCCCACGGCACACCCATGACGTCGAAGATGGTCGCGGCCAGGTCCACGTTCTGGACGAGCGCGTCGCTCGCGAACGAGCGGTCCGCCGGAAGCGCCGCGGGGTACCTGACGACCATGGGTACCTTGACGGACTCCTCCCACGGATCGTTCTTGCCCGTCCGGCGGTGCTCGCCGTAGAGGAATCCATTGTCGGAGATGTAGATCACGATCGTGTCCTGGGCCCGGTCGCCGAGCGACCCGACCAGCCTGCCGACCGCGTCGTCGAACGATCGCGTCGCGTGCGCCATCAACGTGTAGTGCTCGTCGGATTCGCGATCTCTTCCTTCGTGAGCGGGGGCCGGCGCGCGTACTGGGGCGTAGCCGGCGACATGGTGTTCGCGTCGTAGGCCGGCCCTCGCGGTGGGGAGACGGGCATGGACGCGTACCGGGGGTCGTCGGCAGGAAGGTGGGGCGTGGTTGGCGAGAACATCACGAAGAACGGCTGATCCGCGGGCGTGGCCTTGATGAAGTCCGAGGCCATCTCTTCCAGCACGTCCGGCTCGTATCCGGTCTTGGTCTGCCAGACGCCGTCGACGTTCACGACGGGATCGACGAGCGACAACGAGGAAATCTCGGGTGTAGCCACGCACGCCCATCCGTCGAACTCAGGGCGGGGGATGCACGGAGAACTGTTCATGTACTTGCCCGCGAGCATGGTGCGGTACCCGCGGTCGTGGAGCGCCATCGGCATGGTCGGGCGGGTCAGCACGACCTCGTTCTGATCCACTCCGGTGTTGTGCTCGTACAAGCCTGAGAGGATCTGCGCCCGCGAGGGACAGCAGAGCGACGTGTTCACGTACGCCCGCTTGAACAGCACGCCTTGGTCCACCAACTGGTCGTACACGCTGGGCATCAGCTCTCGAGAGAACGTCGACCACGCCTGGTCATCGCTGACGATCAGCAGCACATTCGGTTGCGCGGCCGTGGCCGCGGCCCCGCTCGGGGCGGCACCCCCAGCGAGCGCCGGAGCACCGGTCGTCGCGAGCGGAAGCAGCGCGCAGAGCATCGCGACGCTGACCAGCCCGATACGTGCCTTGTTTCCCCTCATCCCACTGGGTTGTCGGCCGGCAACGGCCCGGACTTCAGTCCGATGGACAGAACGGGTGGTCACAACGGGCTACTCGGGGGTGGTTCGACCGGTAGCGTCGACGACCGCTCGGGCCCGCGCGGTGACGGTCCTTGCGCCCGTGACCAGCAGGAACCCGTCGACCACGATGGACACGGTCACGACGGCATCGGTCGTCCCGGCGGCGCAGATGCAATCGTCCAAGATCGCGTCGTTGTGCGCGGCATACGTGGCGGCGATCTCCGCGGGATCCGCACCGGAGGGCAGCGCCAACTCCTGGGCGGCCGCGAGCGCGGCGGCGTCGGCGGCGGTCCGGGCGTGGCTGCGTGCGACCACGACCCGCGCCACGTCGGTCAGCCCCACCGACACGACCAGCACGAGGAGCACGACCGCGGCGATCACCACCGAGACGGACCCGCGCTCGTTCCTCACGCGAACTCCTGTCGGTCGGTGGCGGACGCGTCGAGGTGGATGGACGACCCGAAGAGCCACCCGATCAGCGGCACGTGCACGACCTCCTGGTAGCTGATGGACACCGTGACCGGGTCGCCCTGGGTTCCCACGCGGGTGACCTGCACCGTCGTGAGCGTCGGCTCGAGGTCGGGGGCGGCGGCGAGTGCCGCCGCCCGCACCGCGCCCTCGTCGGCCTCGACCGCGGCGGTGCGCGCCCCGGCGCGCGCCGCCGCTTCGATCAACAACCGGTCGCGAACGAGCAGGCCGACCTGGACGAGCGACAGAACGACCACCAGCACCAGGGGCAGCACGAGCGCGAACTCGACGACCGCACTGCCGACGTGACCGTGGTCGCTCCGAGCCCGGTCAGGCCGCGTCGGCATTCCCGGTGACGTTGTCGATGATGTGGTCGAAGAACGCCGGCAGCGTCCCGGACGAGCGCGCCCAGGCGATCAGCACGACGGCAACGGCGGCCGCGGCGAGGATCACCAACGCGTACTCGGCGGTCGTCTGGCCCTCTTCGCGGGTCAGCCGTCCCCGCGCGTGGAACAGCATGGAGAGCAGCAACAGCATCGTTCACCTCCTCTCAGCTGATGGACTGCACGGTGGTGAGGAGCACGGGCACCACCGTGAGGAGGAGGAACGCGGGGAGGACGAGGAACACGAGCGGGAACAGCATCTTCACCGGCGCGGTCCGGGCGCGCTCCATGACGGCGCGACCGGCGTGCGGCGCGAACGGAAGCCGCGAGCTCGGCGGTGGAGTCGGCGAGGGACGCCCCGAGCGTCTCCGTCCGGGCAGAGGGCCGCCACGGTTCGCCGGAGGTCCGGGAGCTCGAGGCGGTCGGCGACGGCGGCGAGCTCGTCGCGCCACCGCGCGCCGAGGTCGACCGCATCGAGCGCCTCCGACAGCTCCGCCGCCAGCGGACCTCCGAGAGCGACCACCGCACGCCGAAGTGCGAGCTGGGCCGAGAGTCCGGCCGACGACGCGGCGGCGAGGAGGTCGAGCAGTTGCGGGAGCTGGGCGTCCATCGCCCTGCGCCGGCCGCGTGAAGCGCGCCGCTCAAGGAGGATCGGCATGCGGAAGCCGACGAGGGCCAGCAGCGGCGTCAGGTAGATGCCCGGCCGAGGAAGCACGATCCCGAGCAGGAAGCCACCGACCGCACCGAGACGCTGCGCCGAGGCGGCAGACAGTGGGACCCGACGGCTCCGTTCGGGTCGCGCCGCAGGCGCGACGAGTCCATCCACGACGCTGCGCTCCGCGGCGAACGACACCCCGAGCGTCGCGACGAGGACCGCGGCCGCCGACACCAGCGGACCGAGCCACGATGCGGCGTTCACGTGACGGCCAGGAGCGGATCGGATCCACAGGAACGCCACGCCCTCGAGCGTGAGACCGACGACGACCGCCCCGATGCCGATCGGCGAATCGAACGCGCCTTCGATGTTGCCGCGCGACGTCATCCAGAGGAACGCGAAGAAGCCGATGGGCAGCAACCCGAGGATGGCGCCGGAGAGTCTCGCCTGCGCGGTGAGCGCTCGGACCTCGCGTGCCGCGGAACGCCGTTCCCGGAGCGTCATCGGCAACCTGGTCGAGGACGTGCGGCAGGTCGCCGCCGCTCCGCCGGTGCAGTCCGAGCACGCCGACGACGAGCCTGGCATCGTCGGACCCGACGTCCTCGGCCCACGCTTCCAGGGCATCCTCGAGACCGCCTCCGAGGCCGACGCTGTCCACGACCCGCTGCGAGCGCGGTCGCCAGAGGCGGCTCGCCCTCCTTCGAAGCGAACGCGATCGCCTGCGGGACCGACAGCCCGGCGCGCATCCCGGCGGCGAGCGATCGGACGGCGTCGGCGAGGTGTTCGTCGAGCGCGGCCGTCAGCCGGGCATCGGCGCCGGCGCTGCCACGCGGTCGTGCCGAGCCGGACGGCCAGGAAGCCCACCACGGCTGCGACGGGTCCCGACACGAACCAGCCGACGAGCGCTCCGACGCCCGGCCACCACCGCCAGCCGATCTCCGGGATCGCCGGCCGAACGACGCTCCGCGACCGGCGCGACGATGGCGCGATCCGAAGGTTCGCATCGGCACGGGCGGTGTTCGCGACCGCGAGGGCCGCCAACAGGCCCGCGACGATGATCGACACCGACGCTGCGATCATGCGATCGGCTCCCGCGGCGAACAGCTCGGCCTCCGACCGGCTCGCCCCGGTTCGCGAACGTGCCGAGGATCTCCGGGACGGCACCCGTGGCGTCGAAGCCACCCGTGGTGCCCCTCTCGAGGCCGGAACCGGAACAGCGGCGTGACGACGGGTTCACCTCGATGGGTGCCCTCGATCGCGGCGATCTCCCACACGACTCGACGCCCGTCCTCGGAGCCGTGCGAGCTGCACGATCACGTCCACCGCGGCACACACCTGGGTGCGGATGTGCGCGGCGGGGAGGTCGACGTCCGACATCATCGCCATCGTCTCCAGACGCCAGAGCAGGTGCCGTGTGGAGTTCGCGTGTGCGGTCGAGAGCGATCCCTCGTGCCCCGTGTTCATCGCCTGGAGCATGTCGAGCGCCTCGCCGCCGCGGACCTCGCCGACGATGATCCGGTCGGGTCGCATGCGAAGCGCGTTGCGCACCAGGTCGCGGACCGTCACCTCACCCCGGCCCTCGACGTTGGCCGGCCGCGCCTCGAGCGAGACGACGTGCGGCTTGGCCAGCCGCAGCTCCGCGGCGTCCTCGATCGTGATGAGCCGCTCGTCGTCGGGGATGAACGCCGACAGGATGCCGAGCATCGTGGTCTTGCCCGGTCCCCGCGCCGCCGGACACGATCACGTTGGCCCGACCGCGCACGCAATGCGTCGAGGAACGCGCAGCATCCTCGGGCCCACGCTGCCCCTCGCGACCAGGTCCTCCGCGGTGATGGGCACCGGCGAGAACTTCCGGATCGTCAACGCAGGACCGCGGAGCGAGAGAGGCGGGATGATCGCGTGGACTCGGCTGCCCTCCGGTAGTCGCGCGTCCGCCCAAGGCGATGATTCGTCGACCCGAAGACCCAACGGTCCCACGATGCGTTCGATCAGATGCAGGACGGCCTCCTCCCCCTCGAATAAGCCGTCAGGCGCCCGTCTCGATCCGCCCCTCCCGCTCCACGTACACGTCGTCGGCACCGTTCACCATGACCTCGGTGACCTCCGGGTCCTTCAACAGGAACTCGATCGGTCCGAACCCGACGACCTCATCCGAAACCTCGTTCACCATCCGCGTCAGCTCGCGCTGAGGAAGGATGGCGCCACTCGCGCGGAGCAATGCGAGCGCTTCTTCGCGCACCCGGAGTCGCCGCTCGGTGCGCGGCGCGGTCGCGAGCCCGCGCGCATCGACGCGGTCGCGGAGTTGTTCCCGCAACTGGCGTCGCACGATGTCCATGCTCACCGCGGCACCCGAACGTCGTCGTCCGCGTCGCGGCGGCGTACCGTGATCGCCTCGCCCATCTGCCTTGCCTTCCTCACCGGTACCACGAGGGGAAGGCACGACCGGGGAAGCACGGAGGGAGAGGTCCGTCGGGCGGAGCGGGGACTCCGTTCGACGGAGCCGCACAGTACCGCGGGGGTTCGATCGGAACCATCCCCAGACCGGCGGATTCTCTCTGGCGCGGGAGTGATGCGCAGGGGTCAGAAGGGGTGAGACGACGTGACCGGGGCTACTCCTTGAAGGGCTACTCCTTGAAGAAGAAGAACGGCTCCGCCAGGAACCGCCGGACAGGCGGAGCCTCGCCGCCGGCATCGGGCGCCGAGGGCACGACGACGACGCTTCGACGCCGCCCGGCGAGACCGAGCGCGGCGAGACCGAGCAACGCCAGCCCGAGCATCCAACCCATCAGGCCCCGTGCTCCGGGGAACCCGGTGAACGCGGTGCCGCCTCCCGGCGCCGACCCGTCTCCGCCACCGCCGCCGGAACCCACGCCTTCCTCCACCGCGATCGGGGCCGTGGCGGCATCGTCGTCGTCGGAGGGATCCGTCGGCACCATGGCCTCGACGCCGGCCCGGTTGACGATCGTCGTCCCCGCGGTCCCCTTGATCCACGCGGGCACGGATCCGGAGCCCGGCACTCACGCCCACCGACAGCGGTCCCACCGTCCACTCTCCGGTCGCCTCGTCGTAGGAGCCCTGGGTCGTGGTGGCCGTGATGAACGTCAGCCCCGCCGGGAGCACGTCGACCACCAGGACGTCGGTCGCGTCGTCCGGACCTTCGTTCGTGACCGTCACGTCATAGGAGATCGCGTCGCCCTCCTGCGGTGACGCGTCGTCGACCGTCTTCGTGACGGCGAGATCGGCTTCGCCGATGGGTTCACCGATCGTGGTGGTTTGCGTCGCCACGTCGTTGGTGGTGTCCGTGTTCCCGACGCCCGACACCGTGGCCGTGTTGGTGACCATCCCGGCCGGGGTTCCCATCGGCACCGAGACCTGGATGGTCACGGTCCATGTGGCCCCGGCCGCGAGCGGGTCGATGGTGCACATGACGGCGTTCAACGCGGCGACGCACGTGCCGGTCCCCGACGACGACGCCGCGGTCACGGTGAGGAGACCCGGGACGGGATCGGTCAGGACGACGTCCTCGGCGTCGTCGAGACCGGCGTTCGTCACCGCGATCGTGTAGCTGAACGCGCTTCCCGGCAGCACCGGATCCGCCGAGTCGGTCTTGACGATGGAGAGGTCCGCCGCGATCGGGTTGACCGTGTCGGTGTCCGATGCCGCGTTGTTGGCGAGGGCCGGGTCGGCGACCGGCGACGATGCGATCGCGATCGTGTTCACCAGGGTCGTCGACGGATACGCGGAGTCGATCGCGAGCGTCAGGTGGTAGACGATGGATGCGCCGCTGGCCAGCACGGCCGTCGTGGTGCACGTGAACGTCGCCGCCGACACGCTGCAGTCGGCTTCGGACTCCGACGCGACGGTGTTCGCCGGGATGGCGTCGGTGAGCACGATCCCCGCGGGGACATCCGACGGTCCGTTGTTCGTCAGCGTCAGCGTGTAGACGGTCGAGGTTCCGGCGTCGACCGCCGCCACGCCGTCGGTCTTGGCGACCGACAGGTCGGCCGACACCACCACGGTCGTCGGCTCGGTGTCGGCGTTGTTACCCGGCACCGGATCGGGGGTCGAGGAGCTGACCGTGGCCGTGTTCGAGATGACGCCGGTCGCGGTCGGCGTCACCACGATGGTGATCGTCGCCGTGGCGCCGGCGACGATCGTCCCGAGCGAGCACGTGACCGCCCCGGCGCAGCTCCCCTGGCTGGGCGTCGCCGACCCGAACGTCACCCCGGCCGGAAGCGTGTCGACGACCGACACCGATGTCGCATCGGACGGCCCGGCGTTCGTCACCGCCAGCGAGTAGGTGAGCGGCGCTCCGACCGGCACCGGATCGGGCGCATCCGTCTTCACCACCGAGAGGTCGGCCGACGTCGTCACCGTGTCGACGTCGCCGGCCGAGTCGTTGCCGGGGTTCGGGTCCGGGTACGGCGAGGAGACGATGGAGGCCGTGTTCGCGAGCGTCGGGAACGCGTACCCGGACGACAGCGTGAGCGTGAGTTGGTACGACACGGAGCCGCCCGACACGATCGGCGACGACGTGGTGCAGGTGAAGACCCCGGCGGGGATCGCGCAGCCGGGCTCCGACTCCGAGCCCGTGGTTCCGGCGGGGATCGGATCGGAAACGATGACACCGGCGGGCACCGTCGAGGGGCCGTTGTTGGTGACCGAGATCGTGTACGTGGTCGACGTCCCGGCCACCACCGATGCCACGCCGTCCGACTTGGTCACCGCCAGGTCCGCCGACCCGGCGATCGCGTCCGTGTCGCTCGCGGAGTCGTTGACGGGGAACGGGTCCGGGATCGTCGACGATGTCACGCTCGCCGTGTTCACGAGCGTCGCGCCGGGGTAGCCGGCATCGATGGCCAACGTCAGCTGGTACGACACCGATGCGCCCGAGGCGAGCGGTGCCGACGTCGTGCACGAGAACACGCTGGCAGCGATCGCGCAGTCGCCCTCCGACTCGGAGCCCACCGTGTTGGCCGGGATGCTGTCGGACACCACCGCGCCGGCCGGGACGGTGGTGGGCCCGAGGTTGGCCAACGTGATCGTGTACGTGGTGGAGGTTCCGGGGACGACGGTGGCCACACCGTCGGTCTTGGTTACCGCCAAGTCCCCGACCGGCGTCACCAGCGTGCCCTCGGAGTCGGAGTCGTTGCCCGGGACCGGATCCGGGCTGGTGGCGGAGACCGTCGCCGTATCGGTGTAGAGACCTCCGGGGATGAGCAGGTCCACGTCGACGGAGATGGTGATGACCCACGTGCTTCCCGCCGGCAGCGACGCGCGCGTGCAGGTCGCCACCTGACCGGCGAAGCCGCAGACCCCCGCACCCGACGTGACGCTCGTGATCGTGAACCCGGCGGGGACCGTGTCGGAGACGGTGAGACCGGACGCGTCCGACGGTCCGTTGTTCGTCACCGTGAGCGTGTAGGTGAACGAGTCGCCCGGATCGACGGGGTCGGCAGAATCCGTCTTCGCGATCGACAGGTCGGCGGAGATCGTCACGGTGTCGATGTCGGTGGCCGAGTCGTTGGACGCATCCGGGTCCGGCACGGGCCACGACGTGATCGCGGCGGTGTTGGAGAGCGTCGCGAGCGCGTAGCTCGCGGGAACGGCGAGCGTGAGCTGATACATCACGGAGTCGCCGGATGCCAGGACCGCAGCGGTGGTGCACGTGAACACGCCCGCAGCGAGCGCACAGTCCGGCTCCGATTCGCTCGGCGTGACGCCGGCCGGGATGGTGTCGGTGATGACCACGCCCGCAGGCTCGTCGGTCGGTCCGTTGTTCGTGAGCGTGATCGAGTACGTCGTGGACGTCCCCGCCGTGACAGAGGCGACGCCGTCGGTCTTCGTGATCGCGAGGTCGGCCGACGGCACGATGGTGTCGGTGTCGGACGCGACTGACCTGCGCGAACGGGTTGCCGATCTGATCCGTGTAGTCGGCGGTCGCCGTGTTCACGATGCTGCCCGACGTCCCCTGGTTCACCCGAGCCGTGACGGTGAGCTGCGCGGCGTCGCCCGCCTCGATCCACCCGTTCTGCGTGAACGTGACGTCTCCCGAGCTATGCGAGCACCCCCACGTTCCCTGCGCGGGAACGGGCGAACCGCAGCCCAGGAAGGTGACGCCGGCCGGAAGCAGATCGTGGACGACGACGTTGTTCGCCGCCCCCGCGGTCGCACCGGTCGCGACGTTGTTCACGTCGATCGTGTACGTGATGGTCTGCCCGGGCGCGACGTCGGCCAGACCGTCGCTCTTCGCGATCGTGAGGGCGGGCGTCGGCGGCTGGACGTAGTACGCGGCACGCCCCGCCTCGCCTTCCTGGATGAACTGGTTCTGGTTCGAGATGCACGTCACGAACCGCCACCATCCGGACTCCGGCGTGGGGATGGTGTCGCCCACCCGGGTGGCGAGCGTGCCGCCGTTCCACTGTCCGTTGGTCGACAACGAGCCCGGGACCCCGCCGCTGCTCGCGGTCGGGTCGTACGTGGCGTCCGAAGGCGCGTAGTAGCGGACGCGGGTATTGCCGTCCATGTCGAAGTTGTGAAACACGATCGACGCCTGCCCCGGGCTCACGTACTCGAAGAATGTCTGGCACGCCAGTGCCCCGCTGTCCTGCTGGAAGCTGGCCTGATCGAGACCCAGCGTGACCTCGTCGTTCGTCCCGATCAGGCCATCGGGGTTGTCGTAGTTGGCCGGCGGGGCGTTGGTGGGGTCGGGGTCCGAGTCCGTCCCGACGCGGATGCGCCAGCCGTTCTGGTCGTCGCCCGTGCCGGCGGGGTTCAGCGGATCGGCCGTGAGCACTTCCGTTCGAACCACGTAGTTGCCGCACGTGACCGGTGCCGCGAGCGTCGCGTAGCGGATCCACGCTTCGGCGACCCCTACGCCGCCAGGCTGATACGTCGTTCGCGTCCCGGCGATCCCCGTCCCCGCCGCAGGGCTGGCATAGCCGGGCCCGACCGTCGCCCCGGGCCCGTAGAGTTCGAACTGCGTCGAGTCATACGTCCCGTTGGGCTCCTCCGACTGGGCGAGCGCCCCGGAGACCCGGTTCATCTCGGGACTGAAGAGGTCGACGTAGACGGGCAGGCCCCCGGGCCATCCGCACGGAACCGTGAATCGGATGTAGTGATAGCCGCCGCCGGCACCCGCGACGTTGGACGTGTACCAGTCGCCGAGCGTGACCAATCCGTTGGGGCCGTTCGTTTGGATCGCGAAGACGCTGGCATCCGGCGCCTCGACGGCCGAGGCCGACGGCACAACCACCAGGAGCGCACCGACGATCGTGGCGAGCACGGCGGTGGCGAACGCGCGCACGACGACAGACGCCCGAGGCATGAGCACGATCGATTCTCCCCCGGGAGCTGGGTGTTCCTTGGAGCGTTGTCCCTTTACACAACCCCTTCCAGGCGGCCCGCCAGCCGATCGAACGCTCTCCCGGGCCGGCTGCGTGCCCCAAGGAGCCGGCCATGATCCTGCGCTCGCGTCGCGCGCCGGTCGAACGGCACGACCGCGAGCGGCTCGCAACCGAACACGCGCGCGACATCCCGCGGCGTGATCTCCGCGCGGGATGCGCGATTCACGACGAACCCGAGCTTCCCGTCGACGCCGAACGGTCGGAGCGCGTCCACCGCGCGTTTGGACGAGCGGAACGACAGGACGTCGAGCGCCAGCACCTCGACGATCCGGTCCGCCGTCTCACACCCAACGAGCGTGAACGCGTCGACCGCGTGCGGCACGTGCAGGACGATCACGTCCGCCGCCGTCGCCGCGACATCCACCACCCGTCGAACGAACGCCGCCTCGATCGCCGGCATGTTCGGCGGCGGGGAGAGCAGGACCCGGAACGCCTCGGGGTGGGTCCAGTACGTGTCGTCCAGATGCGTCGTCGTGAGCTCGGGACCGAGGGGTGCCAGATCGGCGAGGGAATGGACGTCCTGCTCGGGTGCCCCGACGGCCGCACCCACCTCGCCGTAGAGAGGGTCGGCGTCGATCAGCACGCAGGCCCTCCCCCTCCGGGCGAACGCCCGCGCTAGGTGGGTCGCCACGAACGTGCTTCCCGCGCCACCTCGGGCGGCGTGGACGGCGATCACCGTGGCGCGCCGCTCGAGCAACGCGGGACCGGCGCGGCTGGCGGCGGCCGCCGCCGACAGCGCCTCGCGATCGGCCGGCCAGACGAAGAACCCATCCGCGCCGGCACGGATCGCGGCTCGTAACGCCCCAACGGATTCGCGGGTGTCCACGGCCAGGAACGGCGGCGTCCGGGTCACGTCCACCACCACCGAGGGTTGCCCGACGACCGCGTCGGGTTCGAGCTGGCGGAGCGCCTCGATCAGCTGGCGGTCGTCGGCCGCGGTGGCCACCACCCGGGCATGCCCGCTCCGGTCGAGGAAGTGCATGACCTCCTCGGCGACATCATGCTGCTCCATGGCCAGCACGATCCTGGCGACTTGGTCCATGTTGCCCCTCCTTTGCGCCACGAGCGATCGCTGAACGAGCGGGAGAGGCTGCAGGCTGAAGACCACTTCGCGAGTACGTCGGCACCATATCGACGGGTACCGACACGAACACGCGGGCGCGGCTGGACCGCGCTCCGCGGAAGGGAGCGGGTCGCCGGCCGGGGTTGACGCACGCTATGGACCCCGACCGGCGACCCTTCAGATCACGAGCTACCCCGTGACCGCTCCCGGCTCACATGTCCTCGGTCATCCCTCCTATCCGATCCCTTGGATCTGGCCGATCGCCTGATCGGTCAGGTTGACGTTGCCCGCGCCGGCGAAGGTCGTCGCGGTGTTCGACTGGTCGACGTCGCCGCCCGAACCGGGCGACAGCAGGCTGAACGGCTGATCCAGGTTGCTCTGGCTCGTCTCCGCGTTCGCCGAAGCGTCCTGACTCGTGTCGTTCGTGTTGCTGCCGGTCTGCGACTGGTCGACGTCGCCGCCATGGCTCGATCCGCCACAGCCGCAACTGCCGTCGCTCCCATGCCCGTTCGAACCCGAGGAGTGCGGCCCCTTCGTGTCCGCGCTCTGCTCCTGCTCGACCGACTGCTGGGTGTCGTTCTGGTTGTAGGCACCCGCCGTGGTGGTGGCGTCGTTGCTCTGGCTCACGTCACCGCCGTTGGCGTTCGGGCTCAGGATCGCGATCGGCTGGTTGACGTTCCACTGCTCCGTGGAGGCGTCCGCCGAGGCGTCCTGATCGGTGCTGTTGGAGTTGCTGCCCGACTGGTCCTGACTGACGTCACCGCCACAGCCGCAGCCGTGGCCGCCGGTCTGAGCATCCTGGCTCTGCTCGACGGACTGGTCGGTCTCGTTCCAGTTGCCCGCCGTCGCCGTGGTGGTCGCGTCGTTGGACTGGTCGACGTCTCCTCCGTTGGCGTTCGGGCTCAGGATCGCGATCGGCGCGTTGATGTTCCACTGTTCGGTGGAAGCGTTCGCCGTCGCGTCCTGCTCCGTGCTGTTGTCGTTCGAGCCGTCCTGGCTCTGGGTCACGTCCCCGGCACCGCCGCATCGGCATGAGCCGCCGGTCGTTGCCGACTGCTCTTGGCCGATCCACTGATCGGTCTCGTTGACGTTGACCGCCTCGGCCGAGGTGTCGGCGGAGTTCGACTGATCGACGTCGCCGCCACCGTGACCCTCGCATCCGCAGGGCGGGTGGCTGCCACCATCACCGTCGCAACCGCATGACGGGTGGTAGCCACCGTCACCCTCGCATCTGCACGGGGGGTGGTAGCCGTCGAAGCCGAACCCCAGAACGCTGATCGGCGCGTTGACGTTCCACTGTGTCGTGGAAGCGTTCGCATCCGACGACTGGGTCGTCTCGTTGTCGTTCGAGGCCTGTTGGCTCTGATCCACGTCGCCGCCGCCACACGTGTGGCAGCCGGATCCGCCCGACTTCGCCTTCTGCGACTGTGAGACGCCCTGGTCGGTCGCGTTCGCGTTGCCGGCCCAGGCCGTGGTGGTGGCGTCGTTCGACTGCGTGACGTCACCGCCGTTGGCGCCCGGACTCAGGATCGCGATCGGCACGTTGACGTTCCACTGCTCCGTGGAAGCGTTCGCCGTCGCATCCTGGTCCGTGGTGTTGGTGTTGCTGCCTTGCTGCGTCTGTTGGAGGACGCCGCCCAGACCCGAGGCACCTGCTGCCCCCGCGGTCGTGACCAGCGTTACCCCCGCGAGCGCGGCCGACAGCAGCGCTCGTTGAAGCCATCTGGATCTCATCGATATCTCCTTCTGTTCGAGCGTGCGACCCGTCGAGACGACGGATCGCGTTCAACACACCGGCGTCAGCCGGGACGCTCGACCAGAGAGAGGAAGGGGTTCGGAGCCCGCGCGTCGGCGAACGGCCGGAGCCATCGGCGCATGCCGACCACGAGCGCCATCGCGGCGGCCAGGAACGCCGCGAACAGTGAGAGACCGTGTCCACCGGTCTCCGGAGATCCGCTCGAAGGAGCGGACGAGAAGCCCGCCGGGAACCACTCGGGCAGGATGTTGGAGGTCGGAGCCGACCCTCCGAGGTCGATCACGCGACCGCCGATCGACGTGCCGTCCCCCGGCCAAGGCAAGGGGATCGTCGGAGCCGACGGCTGGTCGGGCGTCCGGGGCCCGGCGTGGATGGGCGGAACAGGCTCACCAGGGGGGCCGCCGGGCAGGGCCGGCCCGTCAGGGTCAGTCGGCGCGGCGGGAGGATCGACCGCCGGAGGTTCCGCGGTGGCGCCGGGTCCCGCGGGCTCGAGCCACGGCGGCGACCCGGTGGGGAGTTCGCCGATCGTCTCGACCACATCGTCCAGCACGGCTCCGACCGATCCGTCGATGCCGTCCTGCCGGTGACGATCCTCCACCGTGCCGGTGACGACCTCCACCGTGCCGGTGACGACCTCCACCGTGCCGGTGACGACCTCCACCGTGCCGGTGACGACCTCCTCCGTGCCGGTGACGACCTCCTCCACCGTGCCGGTGACGACGTCGGTGACGGCAGGGAGTTCGTCGGTGACCTGATCGACGACGCCCGTCACGGCCTGGGAGGCATCTCCCACCGCTTCCGTCGCGTCGTCCGTCACGTCGCCGACCGTGTCGAGGACACCCCCGACCGTCTCGTCCACCGTGGGCTCGGTCGCCTCCAAGGCGGTGCCGGCCGTGTCGACAGCCGTGTCCACGGCTCCCCCGACATCCTCCACCGCTCCGCCCACGCCCTCGACGGCTCCGGTGAGCACACCGCCCGTCATGTCGCCGATATCCGCCCTGGCCTTGCCCGGCGCCAGCACCAGGATGGCGAGCACGGCGCCGGCGAGCACGATGACGCGCACCGCCAATCGCACGTACTGGGAGATCGCTATGGACGCTCCGCTCATCGGTGTCCTCTCGATGAAATCCGCGGCCGGGGGACCGCGGTCACGTGCGTCCGGGGAAGGCTACCGCGCATCCCCCGGAACGCGCAAGTACCCACGTCACCGGCCTAGTCCAAGTGATCGATGCGTGCCACGACCCTTCGCCCGACATGGCCGTCGCTAGACTCGTCGCCGTGATCGTCTGCCCCCGATGCGGCACGAAGAATCCGGAAGGCGCCCGGTTCTGCCTGAACTGCGGGTCGCCTCTCGAAAACGTGTCCACCGGCGAAGAGCGCAAGGTCATCACGGTCGTCTTCTGCGATCTGGTCGGCTTCACGGAACGCTCCGATCAGGCCGACCCCGAGGACGTCAAGGCGATGCTTCGCGTGTACCACACGCTGCTGAAACGCACGATCGACCACTTCGGCGGGATGGTCGACAAGTTCATCGGCGACGCGGTGCTGGGTGTGTTCGGCGCGCCGGTGGGACACGAGGACGACCCCGAGCGCGCCATCCGCGCCGCGCTGCAGATCCTGGACGACGTCGAGGAAGCGAATCGGGCGCAACCCGGCCTGGAGCTGGCCGTCCGCATCGGGATCAACACCGGCGAGGCGGTGATCGCGTTCGGCCAAGGACCGCAGATCGGCGAGAGCGTGACGGGTGACGTCGTGAACACCGCGTCGCGACTGCAGAACGTGGCGACGACCGGGACCATCGTCGTCGGCGAGGCCACGTACCACGCCACGTCCGCCGTCTTCGAGTACGACGAGCTCCCGCCGGTCACGGTGAAGGGCAAGGCGGACGCGCTGGCCATCTGGCGGCCGCTCCACGCCCGCAGCTTGATCGGCATGGACGTCCGCGAGCAGCAGCGCACCACGTTCGTGGGGCGTGCCGAGGAATCGGCAACGCTCCGCCAGGTCTTCCGGAAGATGGAGGAGTTCCGCGAGCAGCTCGCGCGCGTGGGCTCCCCGCAACTGGTGACGGTGATCGGCGAGCCGGGCGTGGGCAAGACCCGCCTGCTGCGCGAGTTCTCCACGTTCATCGACGAGCTGCCCGACCTGATCCGCTGGCGCCAGGGACGCTGCTTGCCGTACGGCGACGGCGTGGGCTTCTGGGCGTTCGGCGAGATCGTCAAGGCGCAGGCCGGCATCCTGGACTCCGACGATCCCGGGCAGGCCGCGGCGAAGCTCGCCGAGGCGGTCGACGCGGTGGTCGACGATCCCACGCAACGTGACTGGATCCGACGGCGCTTGGCTCCGCTGATCGGGGCCGGCGCCGACTCGACGGACGTCCCGCGCGAGGAGCTGTTCACCGCGTGGCGCCGGTTCGTCGAGGCGCTGGCGTTCGAGGGCCGGCTGGTGTTGGTCTTCGAGGACCTGCATTGGGCCGACGTCCCGATGCTCGAGTTCATCGAGCACCTGATCGACGCCGGCGAGCGCCCGTTCATGGTGGTGTGCGCGGCGCGGCCCGAGATCTACGACCGGTACCCGCAGTGGGGCGAGAGCCGGCGCAACGCCATCCGGATGGCGCTCCCGCCGCTCACGGACAGCGAGACCGCGGTGCTGATCTCGTCGTTGCTCGAGCGCGCCGTCCTGCCCGCCACGACGCAGTCCATCCTGATCGAGCGGTCGGGGGGAAACCCGCTGTTCGCCGAGGAGTTCATCCAGCTGCTGGTCGACCGTGGACTTATCGACCTGGAAAGCCACGATCGCCCGGTCGCCGAGCTGCACGACATCCCCGTGCCCGAGTCGCTGCACGCATTGATCAGCTCGCGACTGGATCAGCTCCCCCACGAGGACAAGACGCTCCTGCAGGACGCGGCGGTGATCGGCAAGGTCTTCTGGTCCGGCGCGCTCGCCGCGTTGTGCGGGTGCGACGAACCGTCGATCGCCGCACGCATCGAAGACGTGGTGCGCCGCGAGCTGGTGCGTCCGAACCGCGCGTCCAACCTGCAGGGGCAGACGGAGTACACGTTCTGGCACGCGCTGATCCGCGACGTGGCGTACGGCCAGATCCCCCGCGCGGGGCGCGAGCTGAAACACCTGACCGTGGCGCGCTGGCTGAAGGAGACCGTATCCGACCGCATCTCGGATTTCGCCGAGGAGCTCGCCTACCACTACGGCGAGGCGCTGGACCTGGCCGAGGCGTCGGGGATCGGGGTCGCGCCCGACGTGCGGGCCGAGGCCGCCGGCGGGTTCCTGCTCGCCGGTGAACGCGCGGCGGGGCTCGACGCGGATCGGGCGACGGGCCACTTCCAGCGCGCCCTCAGCCTGATGACGGCCGATCACCCGCTGCGGCCGCGCGCGGCGGCGCGGGCGGCCGAGATGGCCGAGGCGCGTGGAGACTACGAGGAGGGCGAGCAGCTCTACGTCGCGGCGATCACCGGGTACCGGGTTCTCGGCGACACGCTCGGCCTGGGCGAGGCGCTCGGCCTGCTCGCCCGCACGCATGCGCGCCGGGGCGAGAACGCGCGCGCGGAGCAGCTCTTGACCGAAGCCATCGAGGTCCTGGAGCGGGAGCCGCCCAGTCGCGAGCTCGCCCGCATCTACTCGCGCAAGACCGGCGAGCTGCTCACCGGCGATCGCAACGCCGAGTGCCTGGAGTGGGCGGAGAAGACGCTCGAGCTGGCCACGCGTCTGAACCTGCGCGACGAATACGTCCGGGCGCTGCAGTTCCGGGGCTCGGCGCGGTGCGAACTGGGTGACGAGCGTGGCCTGGACGACCTGAAGGAGGCGATCCGACTGGGCGAGGAGGCCGGCCTCGGGCAGGCGCTGGCGCTCGCCCGGGCGAACTACGCGTTCCAGCTGTGGTTCCGCGAGGGTCCGGCCGCGGCTCTCCAGGTCTGGCGCGAGTCCCAGACCACGGCGGAGACCCACGGGTTCGTGGGTCTGGCACAGATGGCCCGGATGGGACAGCTGGAAACGCTCTTCGACCTGGGCCGATGGGACGAGGTCCTCACGATCTGCCGCCAGATCCACGCGTGGATCCGACCGCGGGACGAGGGCACCGAGCTGGGCGTGTACGCCACCATCTTCGAGAGCTGGGTGCACTTGCGACGCGGGGAGACCGACGAGCTGTCGGTCGCCGATCGATTCCTCGACCGGGCGCTGCCGTTCGGCGGGGAGTTCGGCGCACCCGCCGCCCTCTTGGTGGCGGAGACCCGGCGCGAAGCGGGAGACCGGGCAGGGGCACGGCTCGCGCTCGACCGGTTCGTCGAGATCACCGAGTCGTCGCCGAACTTCCGGGCGCTGTTCGCCCCCATCGCGGTCCGGGCGCTGGTCGCGCTCGGCGACGCCGATGGCGCCGAGCGGTTGATCCCCGACCACGCCGACGCCCGGACGAAGCGCCACCGCGTGAGCCTGCTGACGGCCAGGGCGGTGGTCGCGGAGGCGCGGGGCCGATACCCCATGGCGTTCGACGGCTACCGGCAGGCGATCGCGCAGTGGCGCACGCACGGGTTCCAGCTGGAGCTGGGCCTGACGCGGATCGGTGCCGCTCGGTGCCTGCTGGCGCTGGACCGGCGCGACGAGGCGGCCGACGCACTGGCCGAGGCGCGCGACGTCCTGCGTCCACTCCGCGCGGCGCCGGCCCTGGCCGAGATCGCCGACCTGCTGGGCAACGACTTCGAGCATCAGCTGGATCCGACCGGGGCGTGAAGGCCGGGGCAAGGACCCGCAAGTCCCCCTGTCCTCGCGTCGGCTTAGACTGCCCGCGATGGCGGTGGTGACGTTGCGTGCGCCGCTCAAGGACCGTGCCGACGGGCAAGGCAAGCACGACCTGCCGGGCGACTCCCTGGGTCAGGTGCTCCGGGAGCTCGAGCGCCGCTTCCCGCGGCTGGAAGGCTGGGTGCTCGACGAGCACGGCAACATCCGCCGGCACGTCAACGTGTTCGTGGACGGCGAGCGTGGACAGGCCGATACGCAAGTCGCAGCGGATGCGCAGGTCCACGTGTTGCCGTCGATCTCAGGAGGGAGCGGATCATGACCGAGCTGTTGGTGGGGACGAAGAAGGGGCTGTTCGTGCTCCGGGGCGAACCGGACGCGCCGTTCGAGGTCGCGACCCGTGCGTTCCCCGGCGACGTCGTGGAGTTCGCGACACGCGACCGGCGCACCGGGCGGTACTTCGCGTCGGTGACCTCCGGCTTCTACGGCCCGCGCGTGATGTACACCGACGACCCGACCGGCGAGTGGGAGCAGTCGAAGGGTCCGGCGTTCCCGGAAGATATCCCCGACACCGCCCTCGACCGCGTGTGGATCATCCAGCCGGGCGAGACCGACGGCGTCCTGTACGCCGGCGTGGCCCCGGCCGCGTTGTTCGTCAGCACCGACTCGGGCGAGACGTGGGAGCTGAATCGCGCGCTCTGGAACGTCCCGACGCGGCCCGAGTGGAACCCGGGAGCCGGCGGCCTGGCGCTGCACTCCATCTGCCCGTGGCCGGGCGATCCCGATCGCCTCGCGGTCGCCATCTCGGCGGCAGGCGTCTGGCTCAGCGATGACGGCGGCGAGAGTTGGCGCACCGGGTACACCGGCATGGTGCCCCTCTATGTGCCGGAGGACCAGCAAGGGGAGACGCACGCCCTCTGCGTCCACAACATGCATCGGGCGGCGCAGCGACCCGAGCGGCTGTTCCAGCAGTTCCACGGCAGCGTCTACCGGTCCGATGACAGCGGCGCGACGTGGAACGACATCGCGGCGGGTCTCCCCTCTGGGTTCGGCTTCCCGATGGTGATCGACCCGTCCGACCCGGACAGCGCCTACGTCATCCCGCTGACGGCGGACCTCGACCGGGTCACGCCCGACGGGAAGGTCCGCGTCTGCGAGACGCGGGACGCGGGCGACACGTGGACGGCGCACGGCGACGGCCTCCCCTCGAAGGACGCGTACCTGACGATCCTGCGGCAGGCGTTCGGCCACGACGGCGGGTCGCCGCTCGGCCTGTACTTCGGCGCCACGTCGGGCGACGTGTTCGGATCGGCGGACGCCGGCGCGACGTGGTTCACCGTGCGCGAACGGCTGGCGCCGGTGACATCCGTGCGCGTCTCCGGCTAGGCCCACAACCGGTTCGGAACCTTCCCGCCCTTGGGGCGGTCTGCTCCTTTCGGCCCGGGGAACCGGCTGCCGGCTGGGGGCATAGGCTGGGAGCGCCGAAGGATCGAAGGGGAGAGCGAGTGCAGGAGCCCGATCCTCGCACGCTGGCGAGAGCGCGCCAGGGCGACCTGCCCGCCTTCGAAGAGCTGGTCCGCACGTATCAGGCCGAGGTCTACCGGTTCGCCCGCCACCTGACCCGCGACCGCACGGCGGCGGAAGACGTCACGCAGGAGACGTTCCTTCGCGCGTTCCGGTTCATCGGCGGCTACCGGGGCGAGACGCGGTTCTCGTCGTGGCTCTTCCGCATCGCCCGGAACTGCGCGATCGATGCGGCACGCAAGCAGCACTATCCGGTCGTCGACCAGGACGCCCGGCCCGAGCGCGCCCGCGGCGTGGCAGACGCCGTGGTCCGCGCCGAGCTCGACGCGGCGCTCGGCACGCTCGGGTCCGAGCACCGCGAGACGTTCCTGATGGTGGAGGTCCTGGGGCTCTCCCATCAGGAGGTCGCCGACATCCAGAACGTGCGGGTCGGGACCGTGAAGAGCCGTATGTTCCGCGCGCGTCAGGCCCTCTGCCGGGCGCTCGACGACGAGGAGGCGGCCCGGTGAACTGCGATCGCGCCCAGGCCGTGCTGTCCGATCGGCTCGACGGCGAGCGCGCGCCCGAGCGCGTGGGGTTGGCGGTGGACGAGCACGCGGCGTCGTGCGCCCGGTGCCGGTCGTTCGAGGCCGGCGCGGTCCGGCTCCGTGCTTCCGTCCGGGTGCGGGCGGCGGAGCCGGTACCGGACCTGGTCGGTTCGATCATGGCCCGCGTCGCGTCCGAAGCGAGCGTCCGTCCTCGCGAACGCGTGCTGGTGCCCGCGGCCGGTCGGCGGCGCCCGGGGAGGAGCCGGCGGCTCACACCGGTCATCGCGGCGGCGGTCGCCGGGCTCATGGCCGGCAGCGTCGTCGTCGGAGGCCCGTGGCAACGGCCCACGACCCGTCCGATCGCGGCGGCGGCGGTCGTCCTCGGCGTGCAGGCCACGGCGCCATCCCTCGACGCGTTCGCGGCGACGTTCGCCGTCACCGAGCACGGCCTGTCCCCCGACGTCCCCGAGCGGCGGCTCCGTATGGACGTCGCGTTCTTGGCGCCGCAGCGGTTCCGGCTGGACGTCACCGATCAGACGACGTACCCCTCGACGCGGTGGACGCCGACGGACCTGACGTTCGTCGCGGACGGCACCTCGACGTACCGATCCGGCGCGACCGGATGCCCGGCCAACCTGCCCGACGGCGGATGCCCGCCCACGCGAACGACGGTCACCACGCGATCCGCGTACTCGTTGCGCGCGCCTGCCCCGGCCGACCTGGTGCTCCCGCTGACGACGTTCTCGTCGGCCGACGGCATCGAGGTCGTGGGGACGGATCGCGTCGCGGAACGCGACGCGATCCGGGTGCGGCTGACGTTCGCACGTGCGCGTGCCCTGTTCCCGTTCCTGCAACTGGGCGGGACGTGGCGCCCGTTCTTCGACGACGACCGCGTGGACCTGTGGCTGGACGCCGCGGGGTGGTTCCCGCTGCGCTACACGGTCGTTCCGTCAACCGATCCATCGCGGGCGCCGTGGGAGCTGCGGTTCGGGCTGCCGCACGAACCGACCGATCGGCCGATCTTCGACGTGCGACTCACGTCGATCGAACGGGAGGCGCCGGACGCATCGACGTTCGACGTGCCCGGCTGGTCCCGCGCGCCGAGCGTGCCGCTCGCCTCCTTCCCGCGGCGCGTCGGGTACCTGCCGGTCACGCCCGCCGAGCCCGGAGCCTTGCGGTTGTCGGGAGCCGTCGTCCCGCCGGGCGACGAAGACGACGTCCCGCGGTCGGTCCTGCTGTACACGGACGGCATGTCGTACGTCCGGATCGGCGAACGCCCCGACTGGACGGGTCGCTCCCTGTTCGGTCCGATCGACGAGGCCGCACAACAGGTGGACCTGGTCGGTGGGGGCGTCGCGTACTACGAGCCCGCCGGCGACGGGCTCGGACGCCGCGTGGCGATCCACGCCGCGGAGACCAACGTCTTCCTCGAGTCCAACCTCCCCCGTGCCCAACTCCTCGCCGTGGCCGCGTCGATCCCCGTCCGCGGCAGGGCGCTCCCCGACGCGTGGCGGACGCTCACGGGCTCGGGCGTCTCGATCGAACGGGTCGCGCCCGACGAGGCCCTGGCGCGCTCGCCGGTCGCCATCGACCTGCCGGCGACCCTGCCGGCGGGCTACGTGCTGGCGAGCGCGCTGGTCGCGTCGGACACGACGACCGCCGAGCGCGCGGTGGTCGCCGTCACGTTCGTCTTCCGCCAGCGGGAGAGCGACGACGCCGGCGGTCCGATCGTGTTGCACATCCAAGTGGGAGAGGCCCTGCCGCCCGCCTCATCGGCCCGGCAGTCACTGCTGGACCTCGACGGCGCCGAGGCCAGGTGGACGCCGGAGCGCAGCCTGCTGGAGTGGATCGATGGCGGCGCATACCTGTCCCTCGAAGGCGACCTGACGTTGACGGCGATGCTCGACCTGGCGTCGCAGGTTCGGCCGTCGGAGGCGGGCCCATGAGGTCGCTGCCGAAGGTTCTCGCCGGTCTGCTGGTGGGGCTCATCCTGGGTGCGACGCTCACGCTGGCGGTGCAGAGCCGCGGTGAACAACTGCTGGACGCGCCGGGCGGCCTCCCCATCGAACCCGCGACGCCCGAGGGCGACGCCGAGCCGCCGGCCACGTTCCTGGCGTGGGTGCCCGGCGGACTGCCGCCCGGGTTCTCGCGGTCGGTGGCCGACCTCCCCTCGATCCTGCGGGTGACGGCGGTGGCCGAAGACAACGTCTGGATGACCCGCTCCTGGTCCTCCGATGGGGCGCTCGTGGACCGTCCCACCCGTCCATACGCCATCCCGATCGACGCGGCGGCCGTCTCACCACGCTCGTTCGGCTCGTTCCTGCCGCCGCCCGACCGGGCCGTGATCGCGGCGCTGGCGGACGGTCAGGGCGTGTTGAGCGCGACGTCCGCGGAGCTGCGCGGGCTCGGGCCGGGCGCGGAGCTCGCGTTCCAGGGAGGCACACGCGTTCGGATCGTCGACGTCTTGCCGGACGAGCTCGTGGGCGCGGCCGAGCTCGTGGTTTCGAAAGCGACCGGCGCGACCATCGGCGTTCGCCGGCAGCGCTACCTGCTGGTGCAGCCGCGCGCCGGCGGCGCCGTGACGTCGACGGAGCTCCGCGCGCGGCTGCGGCCGCTGCTCCCCGCCGACCTGGGCATCTACCGCCGGGTCCAGGTCCGCGCGCCGGGCGAGACCCCGTACTTCCGCTCCGGCGACGCGGTGCTGCCGCCCGTGATGATCAAGGCGCTGTTCGGGGAGTTCGCGGCACGACCGGCGCCGGGACGACCCGGCTACCTGGACATCGATCCCGCCTGGGTGCGCACGCACGTCGTCACCGTTCGCGTCCCGCTGATCGGGGACGTCACGTGCAACCGCGCGCTCGTCCCGCAGCTCCGCGACGCGATGTCCTCGCTCGAACGGCGAGGGCTCGGGGACCTGATCGAGTCCTACGCGGGCTGCTTCGCGCCGAAGTTCGTCAACCGCGATCCGACGGCGATGCTCTCGCACCACGCGTGGGGCATCGCGTTCGACTGCAACTTCGACGGCAACGCGTACGGGCAGCCGCCGGACCAGGACCCGCGCCTGGTCCGCACGATGGAACGCTTCGGCTTCATCTGGGGCGGTACGTTCATCGTCCCCGACGGGAACCATTTCGAGTACCGCCGCCCCGCCGCCGGATAGCACGGAACCCTTCGCGTCCTCGGCCGGTCTGTAGTCCGCGTCGGCACACACCGATGCGTCGGCACCACACCGAGCGGATGTGGAGGGGACATGGCACTCAGAGAGGCTCAGCGGGTCGGGCTGACGGACGAGCAGCGCCAACGGTTCGAACGCGACGGCTACCTGATCGTCGAAGACGCGCTCGACACGGCACTCATCGCGCGGTTGGTCGACGCCGTCGACCGGGTCTGGTCGGCCCATCGCGATGGTCCCCCGGTCGCGGGCGCCGATCCGCTGCACCTGCTCGCGTTCGTCGGACGCGATCCGCTCTTCCTGGAACTGCTCGACCACGAACCGATCCTCCACCTGGTCGTCGACCTCTTGGGATGGAACGTGTTCGTGCACCACTGCCACCTCGACGTCCATCCTCCGATGGACGGGCCCTCGCCACGGCGGTGGATGTGGCATCAGGACGGCGGGCTGCAGAACCGCGACCTGGAGACGCATCCGCGGCCGAGGATGTCCGTGAAGGTCGCGTACTTCCTGTCGGACGTGAGCGAGCCGGGACGAGGGAACTTCTCCGTCCTGCCGGGCTCGCACCTGCGCGACACGTTGGAACGGCCGCCGGACGACGACAACGATCTCGCCGGAGCCGTTCCCGTCCTCGCCCGGCCCGGGACGGCGGTGCTGTTCGACCGGCGCCTGTGGCACATGCGCGGAGAGAACCGTTCGTCGCTGACCCGCCGGGCGCTGTTCTACGCGTACACCTACCGGTGGGTGCGGGCACGCGACGACATCCACATCCCGCCCGAACTGTTCGACACGATCACCCCGGTCCGCGCGCAGCTACTGGGTGCCGGCGCGAGCGCGGTCGGGCATTGGATGCCCGCGGACGTCGACGCCCCGCTGCGCACATGGGGGGACATCAACGGCGGCGGACCCGCTGGTCGACGCACGGCGGCAAGCTCCCGCCGTTCGGATCCTTCAGTGCAGAGCCCCGTTACGAGCCGATAAGCTGATCGAGCGTCGCCTCCAGGTCGGGCTCCGAGAGCACGCCGTGCACGACCTGGGCGGTGCCGTCGTCGTTCACGAAGACCCAGGCGGGCTGGTACGGAACGCCGAAGCGCGACCCAGAGCGAGCCGTCTTCAGACACCGCTTGTGGGAACCTGAGGAGAACGCATCGACGAACCCTTGCATGGCGTCGGCGGAGTCGTGACCGCCGATGCCCAGGAACTCGACCCGACCTGCGTAGGCGCGCGAGACCCGCGCGACTTCAGGGGCTTCCCCCTGGCAGATCGTTCACCACGGCGCCCAGAACCAGATGGCAACATCCTTCCCGACGTAGTCGCTTCCGTTCACCGAGCCTCCCCCGAGGGAGGGAGCCGAGAAGTCCAGCACTTCGGGCACGCCGGCGGGAGGTTCGACGCTTCGAGACGAAGGGACGGCGGTACGGGTCGGGCCGTTCGCGGCGATGGGGTCGGTCGACGAGCACGCGACCGCGACCGCCGCTAGGGCGCCGATCAGAAGCGGTGCGAAGGTGAGCCTCGACGGATGCTTCACGGAACCTCTCGGGAGCCGCTCGTCGTAGTGTGGGCCGGTGCCGAACATGCAACCGCTGCGGCGGGAAGACCACCCCGAACTCGAGGCGCTCTTCCGTCATTATGACGAAACCCTGAGCTTCGTCCCGAACAGCCTCTACACGATGGCCCGACGGCCCGAGATCCTGCGCGCGTTCAGCGAGTTGATCACCCAGATCTGGAACTCGGGAACCCTCCCCACAGCCGCTGAAACCGCTGATCGGGATCGTCTCGAGCATCGCGGCGGGCTGCCGGTACTGTCAGGCGCATGAGGCCGTCGACGCTCGGGAGCGCGGCGTGCCCGACGAGAAGATCGCGCAGATCTGGAACTTCGAACGGTCGACCTTGTACGACGAGAGCGAGCGCGTGGCGCTGCGGTTCGCCCGAGACGCCTCCCTCGTGCCGAACGAGGTGACGCCGGAGCACTTCGAGGCGCTCCGTCTCCACTGGGACGACGGTCAGATCGTGGAGATGCTCGCCGTCGTCGGATTGTTCGGCTTCCTCAATCGGTGGAACGACACGATGGCGACGCAGATCGAAGATCGACCGACGGAGATCGCGCACGATCACTTCCGCGAGCATTGGGAGCCGGGCAAGCACGCGGGTTAGGCACCTCCGGGATCGCGACGGGCCGAGCCCGCCGACCTGGGGTTGACGGGTCGGCGGGCTCGCTCGTCGACTAGGAGTCCTCTACATCACGTCCAGCGTCGTCGATGCGAGCCGGTCGCACGTCGCGTGCATCGCCTCGTACCTCGGCGCGATCGCGAGGTAGTTGCCGTGCGCATCCATCAGGTGGATGTTCCAGCGGCCCGCGTCGTTGGCGCGGGTCTTGCCCTGCAGCTCGCGTCCGTCGGCCGTGATCTCGAAGACCTTCACGACCCGGTTGACCCGGCACTCCGCGTTCGGCGACCGAACCTTGCCGTGGAACACCTCCGTGTCGTGGTTGAACCTGATCGAAACGGTGCCGCCCACCGCCCATGCCGCCTGCGTCGACGCCCAGCGACATGACGACGGTCGCGAGCACGATCGCTGCCCTTCCTCCGCATGCGCTCCTCCTCGTGTGTGCGTTCGGACGAGGGTCACGCTATGTCCGGCACCTCACGACCTGGTTGCGCGGTCCTTACGCCGCCCGAAACTCTCGGTCCGGGTCGTCACGATGCGGGCAGTTCCACGGCGAATCGGGTGCCCACGGCCGGTCGGCTCTCCAGGACGATCGATCCGCCCATGGCCTGCACGATCCGCTCGGCGAGCGCGAGGCCCAAGCCCGCCCCGGCCCCGCTTCGAGCCGGATCGCCCCGGAAGAACGGCTCGAACACGCGTGGCAGATCGGCCTCCGCGATCCCCTCTCCGGTGTCCTCCACGGCCACGGTGAGGCCGCGTTCGTCCCTCACCGCCTCGATCCGCACCGTGCCGTCGGGGGGCGTGTGCCGGACGGCGTTCACCAAGCAGGTTCTGCAGCACCCGGACCAACCTCGGCGAGCAGGTCGCACCGGCCGCACGATCCAGATCCGAGACGATCGAGAGCCCCTTCATCTCGGCGGTGGGCCGGACCGTCGCGAGCGCCGAACGAACGACGTCATCCAGGTTCGCGCGCGTGGTCTCGGCCCGGATCACGCCGGCATCGAGCTGCGTGAGCTCGAACAGATCGTCCACCATCGCCACCAGCTGCTCGACGGAACGACGCATCTCTCCCGAGTAGCGACGGATCGTGGGCGCGTCGACCACGACCCCCTCGTCGACCGCCTCGACCATCGCCCGCAGGCTCGCGAGCGGCGTCCGCAGATCGTGCGAGACCGCGACGATCAGATCCCGGCGCATGGTCTCGGCCAGGAGCTCGCCTTCACGGGCTGCCCGCAAACGTCGGGCTGCGTCGTCCAACGACCGAGCGAGCGCATCGAGCTCGGGACCGGCGTCCAGGTCGCCGATCGGCGTGTCGAGCTCGCCGTCGCCGATCCGCTGCGCTCCCTCGACCAGCCGATGTACGGCCTTCGTGGAACCCGAGGCCAGCACCAGGGCGAGCGCGACCGCGGTGCCCGCAGCGAAGACGACCAGCAGCATCACGACCGCCAGGTCGTGCTCGCTCACCATCATGAGCTTGGCCATGACCGCCAGGTTGGCGAGCGCGACGCCGGCGCCCAGGATCGCCACGACCAGGAACCGGTTCCGCAACGACGTGGTCCGGAGCACGGCGTTCGCTGCGACCGCCGTGGCCACGGTCACCACGGTCGATCCGACCAGCGGCACCAGCAGATGCGCCAGGTCGCCGAACGACATCCCCATCAACGCACCGACGCCCAGCCCGGCCAGCGCGCCGAGCAGGCGACGGCCACGACCAGCGCGATCACGCGCAGCGTCTCCCTCATGGCTCGAACCGGTACCCGACGCCCCACACCGTCAGCAGATGCACCGGTGCCGATGGATCCACCTCGATCTTCTCGCGCAGCCGGCGGATGTGGACCGTGACCGTGGCGGTGTCGCCATCCCACGCGAAGTCCCAGACCGCCTCGAGCAGAGCCGTTCGGGTGAACGTGATGCCCCGGCGCCGACGCCAGGTGCTCCAACAGGTCGAACTCCTTGCGGGTGAGGTGGACGTCGCGATCCCCCACACGCGCCTCCCGTCGCCCGCGATCGATCAGCACGTCGCCGAATCGAAGCACGTCATCGTGTTCCGTTCCCTGCTCCGTCCGGCGCAGCACGGCGCGGACGCGGGCGATCACCTCACGCGGCGAGAACGGCTTCGTCACGTAGTCGTCGGCACCCAGCTCCAGGCCCACGATCCGATCGGTCTCGTCGCCACGGGCCGTCAGCATGATGACGGGGGTCGGGGCGTCGGCGCGCATCCGGCGGAACACCTCCAGTCCGTCGATGCGCGGAAGCATCAGGTCCAGCAGGACCAGCTGCGGGCGCTCTTCGGCGAAGCTCGTCAGCGCCGCCTCACCGTCCTCGGCGATCGCCACCTCGTAGCCCTCCAGCTCGAGGTATCGCTGCAGGACCTCGCGAACCATCGGCTCGTCGTCGACGACCAGCACGCGCCGCTTGGTCATCGGGACATCATCCCGCATCGCCGACGAGTGTCCGGGTCCGGTCATGACACGCATCCGTCACGTCACCTGCACGACCACCGTGTGGTAACCGGTGGCGCCGTCGGGGAAGGGGGGCGCGTTCGCCTCGGTCTGCAGCATCATCGTCTGGTCGGTCGCGCGGACCTGGAGCTCGTGTTGACCCGGCGTCGCATCCCACATGACGAGCCATTGCCGCCAGGTGTCGACCGTGTCCTGGGTCGACAGCTCCGCGGGCATCCACGGCCCGCCGTCGACGCGGAGTTCCACCGACTCGATCCCTCGATGCTGCGCCCACGCCACACCGGCGACCGGGATCCTCCCCGCGGGGACGCGGCTTCCCCGCGGCGTGTCGATCCGCGACTGGGTCTTGATCGGCGCCTGCTCCGCCCACCCCCGTCGGATCCAATAGGCATCGAACGCGTCGAACGTCGTCAGTTCGAGCTCCACGATCCACTTCGTCGCCGAGACGTAGCCGTACAGCCCGGGAACGACCATCCGCACAGGGAACCCGTGATCGAGCGGGCAGCGGTTCGCCGTTCATCGCGATCGCGAGCATCGCGTCGCGCCCGTCCATCACGACCCCCGTCGGGCTCCCGGCCGTGAAGCCGTCGACGGAGCGGGACACCAGCTGGTCGGCCGCGGGGTCGACGCCCGCCTCGTCCAGCAGGTCCTTCAGCGGAGCCCCCAGCCAGCGGGCGTTGCCCACGTACGCGCCCGCCGACCTCGTTGGACACACACGTGAGCGTGATGTCGCGTTCGATCAACGGACGTGCCATCAGCTGATCGAACGTCACGGTCAGTTCGCGTTCGACCATGCCATGGATACGGAGCTGCCACTCTTCAGCCTTCACCGCCGGGACGAGCAGCGCCGTGTCCACGCGGTAGAAGGTCTCGTTCGGCGTGATGAACGGCGAGAGTCCCGGCACGCCGAGGTCGACGCCGGCCGTCGGCCCGGGAGGCCCGGCGGGCGAAGGAAGGTGGACCGCCGCACGCGATGCATCGGCCTCGAAGCGACGACCGAACAGCTTGCCCGCGCCCCCCGCCGCGATGGCCGCCACCACGCCCGCCGCCCCGGTCATGAAGAACCGCCGCCGGTCGATCCCCGCGGGGTCGACGGCTCCGGTGGGTCCTCGGGGAACGAGGAAGCCAGGACGCGCAGGAACACCGAGAGCATCAGCGCCCCGGCCAGCCCGCCGACCACGGACGGGATCGCGTCGATCGGATCGGCGGTGGGGCGCGTGAGGGCGGCCGTCACGCCGATCAGGGCGAAGACGGCGAGGCCAACGTAGCCGACCCACGGCCGCCGCAACGCGACGACGCCGATCGATGCGGCGACCACCGCGAGCACGACGCCGATCCCGGCCAAGAGCACCGTCTTGTCGTTCGCGCCGAACGTCCTGATGGCGAAGCTCTTGAGCCACTCGGGCGTCGCGTCGATCGCGGCCCCGCCGACGGCGATGATCGGGGACGCGTCGGGATCGACGATCCCGGCCACCAGCTGCGCCACGCCGACCGCGACCGCCCCGCAGACCAACCCCACCACGATCCCCGGTCCGATCTGGTGAGCGGGCGTGGGGGCGACGGTGCGTCCGTGGGCGGAGCGAGCGTCTCGGCCATGGTCCCAGGATGCCGCACGGATGTTGCCGGACCCTTACGGTCCGCTTTCGCCGCGATACCGACGCTTCAGCCGGCCCCACTCGGGCAGGAGCGTCGAGGTCGCTCGGCTGGACACCGGCATCTCGGTGCCGGTCACGGCGCCAAGAGCCTAGCCGCTCGCCTCTGCCCGGGAGCTCCTGACGGCAGGGTGCGTTGACGGTCGCGCGACCACGCCCGAGACTCGGGGCCAGACGGGACCGGATGCTCCGGTCCGCGTCGAGCTGGGGGATCGTTGGGTCGACGGTCGATCGTGCTGGTGTGCTGCGCCCTGGCGATGGCTTCGATGGCGGCAGCACCCGTGGAACACGCGGCGACACCCCCCGGACAGCGACGGCGTCCGTCGCCCGGGCAACCGCTCCGCGCCCGAACATCCTGCTGCTGGTGAGCGACGACCAGGCGTGGTCCACGTTCTCCCGCGACCTGATGCCGAGCACGTACCGCGAGCTCGTGGACCAGGGTCTGTTGTTCAGACGCGCGTACGTCAACACGCCGCTCTGCTGTCCCTCCCGCGCGCAGATCCTGACGGGTCTCTTCGAGCACCACACCGGCGTCGACGCGAACCCGGTGCCACTGGAACGACCCACGATCGTCGAGGCGCTCCACGACGTCGGATACCGGACGATGCTCGCGGGCAAGTACCTCAATAGCTGGGACACGTGCGGCCCGCGGCCCGAGTTCGATCGCTGGGCATGCGTCGGAGCTCCCCTCCCCTCGACGTACTCCTTGCTCAACCCGTGGATCAACGAGGACGGTGAGTGGCAGCGGCGCAACGGCTATCAGACCGACATCCTGGCGGAGGACGTCGTCGAGTTCATCGATGCCACCCCCGCCGACCGGCCGTTCTTCGCGATGTACGCGCCGACGTCTCCGCACCTGCCGGCGGACGACCCTCGGTACGAGGCCATCGACGTGTCGCCTCCGCACGGCGCATCGTTCGACCAGAACACCCTGACCTCGCTGAGTCCGCTGTACGCGCGCCGCGCGCCGTTGTCGGACAAGGAGATCCACGACGCCGACGAGCGGTTCCGCAGGATGTCGCGCGCGGTTCGATCGCTCGACGACGGGATCGGCCGGATCCTCGATGCGCTGGGCGACCGCTCCCAGGACACCATCGTGATCTACCTGTCGGACAACGGGTTCCTCTTCGGTGAGCATCGACGGTTCGGCAAGACCGATGCCTACGAGGAGTCCGTCCGCGTGCCGATGGTCGTGCGCTATCCGGCGCTCCTCGGGCCCGATGAGGCCTCGGCGACGCGGGCACTGGTCTCGAACATCGACATCGCCCCGTCCCTCGCCGCGCTGGCCGGGTTCCCATGGAACGCCGACGGCCGGTCGCTCGTCCCGCTCATGGATGGATCGGCTGGCAGCGTCCGCTCCGCGATGTTGATCGAGCACTGCCAAGGCGTGACGCAGGGAACCCCCGCCTGCTCCGGCCTGTCGTTCTACGCGCACCAGACCCGGGCGGGCGCGTACCGAGGCGTCGTGACGACGCGGTACAAATATGTGCGGTACGACGACGGCAGCCGTGAGCTGTTCGACCTGCAGGAAGACCCCGGCGAGGTGCAGAACCTCATCGGCGCGCCCGGCACGGCAGGGATCACGGCGTCGCTCCGCTCCAAGCTCGCGGCACTGGGTGGGCCGGTCATCGACACCACGATCGCGACCGGCCCGTGGCCGGTCCTCGAAGGCCCTTCCCGGTCGGTCGCGTTCACGTTCTTCTCGCCATCGCGCTTCTCGACGTACCGATGCCGGCTGACCCACAACGGGGCCGCGGCGAACTGGCACGCATGCGACGGGCAGTTCGACGCGATGGGCAACCTGCCGGACGGCCAGTACACGTTCGAGGTGACCGGCACGGATGAGCGGGGCAACGAGGATCCCACGCCGGCGGCACGCAGTTTCACGATCGCCTCGACCGGACCATCGGTCTCGATCGGTGAGCATCCGCCCGCCGCGCAGACCGGCGGCGATCTCGCCTTCACCTTCTCGAGCCCGATCTCGAGCTCCGCCTTCGAATGTCGGCTGTCGCCCGCGGTCGGACGCCGGGCCGGATGGGAGGAGTGCTCGGGGTCGGCCGGTTACGCCGGCGTCGCAGAGGGCACGTGGAACTTCGAGGTGCGGGCCAAGGCACCCGGAACGAACACCTGGACCGCTCCGCCTGCCGGCTGGCTCGTTCGGATCGATCGATCGGGGCCGCGCTTCCTGCTCGCGGAGGGACCGGGCGACGTCACCTCGTCGCGCGAGGCCGCGTTCCGCTTCGTCGCCACGGAGAACCTCCGGGGGGCGATCGGTTGCCGACTGGACCATCGCGGATCGACGGACTGCAGCGACGGAACGTTCTCGACTTCGGGCCTGCGGAAGGGCGAGCACACGCTGCGCGTGGTCGCGCCCGATGCGCTGGGGAACGTGGGCATCACGATCTTCGCCTGGACGATCGACTTCGGTCCGCCGAGGGTGCGCATCGCCCGTGGCCCGGACCGGTACACCCAGATCGCCGAGGCGTCCTTCCGGATGTGGTCGAAGGTCGATCCCTCGCTGTTCATCTGCAAGATCGATGGGCTGCCGGAGATGCCGTGCGACGACACCCTGTCGCTCGGACCGGTCGACGAAGGTTCGCACACGCTGACCGTGTGGGGCTTGGACGCGGCCTACAACCGGGCCCAGCCGGTGGTGTACCCGTGGACGGTGGACACGATCCCACCCGGTCTCCTGCTCACGGGTTCACCCGAGCAGGGAGCGGTGACCACCGCCACGACCGCGGCGTTCGATATCTGGAAGAGCGAGCCCGGGTCGGTGTGGTGCTCGCTCGACGGGGCGGAGTTCATCCCGTGTACGACACCCGCCGTGTACCAAGGACTCGCGCCCGGACCACACACGTTCCAGGTGTACCTGGAGGATCGGGCCGGGAACCTGTCGATCACGGCGGGCCGAACGTGGACGGTCGCCCCGCTTATCCCCTGAATCTCCGAGCCGTGTCAGACCCCGGGTCTAGGGTGACGGCATGGGTCAGTTGATCTCCCTCGATGCCTACCGCGCCCGGCGCCAACCGCCGAGCGCCGTGGACCGGCTGGACGTGGCGGTCAGCCGGCTGGATCCCCTGGTCAGGAACTCGCCCGATCGGGTCCAGGCCGGGGTCGAGCGCGAGCTCCGTCGCATCGCCCACGAGGTCGCCGCCGGAGATCCGGACCGTGCCGCCGAGCGCGCCGAGCGCCTCGCCGACCGGTTGGAGCACCCCGCCGCCCACGGGTAGGCCGCTGCGCGTGTGCCTCGCGAGCGGCGCCCTCGCCGCCTAGACTCGGCCGAGCCGAGAGGAACCGAGGGAGTGGTCGTTGCAGCGTCGGGCGTTGATCGCGGGGTTCACCGCGTTCGTCGCCGTGCTCGTCTCCGGTTCGGTGCTCGTCATGCTGCTCGATCGCATCGATGCGGAGGAGGCTGCCGCCTCGCCGTCCCCGTCGGCCTCGGGCAGCCCCACCTCGCCGTCCCCCGAGCCCGGTCCCGCGGTCGACGCGTACCTCGCGTGGGTCCCTGACGGGCTGCCTCCCGGCTACGGCGCCGCGGTCGCCGGGCTCGCCACGGTCGGCAAGATCGCCGTCGTCGCCTCCGACACCGTCTGGATGACGAGCTCGTCGGACGCGGACGGGAACCTGGTCGACGAGCCTCCATCTCCCTTCATGATCCCGATCGACGCCGCGGCGATCGACCCTCTGCCCTACGCTCGGTTCCTGCCGCCCGAGACCCGCTCGATCGTGGCGAACCTCCTGGATGGACAAGCGATCTTGGGGCAGACGTCCGCGCGGCTCCGCGGGCTGGACCCCGGCGGGGTGATGCGGTTCCAGAACGGGACGAGCGTGACCGTGGTGGGCGTCTTGCCCGACGTGTTCGTGGGGGCCGCCGAGCTCGTGGTCAACCGGGCCACGGGAAGCACGATCGGCGTCACGCAGAACCGGTACCTGTTGTTCCAGCCGACCGCGGGACTCCAGCCGACCGAGCAGCAGTACGAGAAGCGGTTGCGTGCCGTGTTGCCGCCCGGACTGGCCTACCCCGTGGTGCAGGTGCGCGCGCCGGGAGAGGCGGCGTTCCTGCGCGCGGACGACGAGTCGCTGCCTCCCGCGTTGATCAAACGGCGGTTCGGCGAGTGGTCCGGGCTGCCGCAAGCCGGCGATACCGGCGTCATCGAGATCGACCCCACCTGGATCCAGGAGCACATCGTCACGGTGACCATCCCCGTGCTGGGTCGCGTGTCGTGCAACAAGAAGTTCCTGCCGCCGCTCCGCGGCGCCATGAAGGACGTGGTAGCCGAAGGGCTCGAGGCCACGATCCACTCGTTCGACGGCTGCTTCCTCGCCCAGTTCGACGTGTCGTCGCCGTGGGCTCCGATCGCGCACGAGGCGTGGGGGGCGGCGGTGGACGTGAACGCCGACACGAACCGGTTCGGCTCACCACCCGTGCAGGACCCGGGGCTGGTGTCGATCATGGAACGCTGGGGCCTGGCGTGGGGTGGCGACCTGATCGTGCCCGACGGCCAGCACTTCGAGTACGTGAGCCGACCGAGCCCATAGTCGGGGGGAGCAGGTATCAGGCGCATGTCTACGTGCTCGGGAGCCGGGCGGCTACGCGCCCCCGGGTCCTGAGCATGCCTCCCGCGGCGTGACTCGCGCGTGGGTTCTGCTCCCCCCGGGGCCTCCGAGGAGACCCGTCCTCGACGCTACACCTCGTTGCCGAGACCCGCAACGCGCGAGGCCGCGAGCGGGACGCTCAGGCGGCGCGGCGGCGACCGGCTCCCCGCGACCGGAGCACGACCCACACCAGGACGGCCGCGACCGCCACGCCGCCCACCGCCGCCAGGATCGAGGGCTTGGGGGTGGGCACCACGGACGCGAGCCGCGATCGGAGACGCACCGGCTGGCGGAAGTCCCGGATCTGCCAGTCGCGTTCCTCGGCGATCTTTCGGAGGTCCTTGTCGGGATTGACCGCGATGGGCTGACCCACGGACTCGAGCATCGGCAGGTCGGTGATGGAGTCGCTGTACGCGAACGACTTCGAGAGGTCGATGCCCACGCGCGACGCGATCTTCCTGATGGCCTCGGCCTTCTGTTCGCCGTACGCGTAGAACTCCAGACCACCCGTGTACCGGCCGTCGTCGCCGACCTCGGCACGGGTCGCGATCACGCCGCTGACGCCGAAGTGCCGGGCGAGCGGGCGAACGATCTCCTCGGGCGACGACGAGACGATGTAGATGCGCCGCCCCTCGCTCCGATGGAGGTCCATGAGGTCCAGTGCCTCTTGGTAGACGTACGGGTCGATCACGTCGAGCAGGACGTCCTGCACCAGGTGCTCGATCTGCGAGCGGTCCCACCCTTTGGTGAGGGCCAGCATGCCTTCCTTCAGCCGCTCCATCTTGTTCTCGTCCGCCCCCACCAACAGGTAGACGAGCTGCGCGTACGCGCCGCGCAGGAGTTGGCCGCGCGACACCATGCCGGCGCGGTACAGCGGCCGGGAGAGCGCGAGCGACGACGACCGCGAGATGATCGTCTTGTCCAGGTCGAAGAACGCCGCTTCCATGGTCAACGCATCCTATCCGCGGTCTCCGACACCGCACGTCTGGTGATCCGTGTGTTCATCGACCATTGCGCTCCCTATCGGCGGATCCGACCGATGTCGCCGCGGAAGCCTTTGATCCACGTGAGCTCGGCCTTCGCCAGCGACTCCTGTCGTTGGAGCATCGACGTGGAGACCGTCCGCCCCGGTCCCTTGTCGGCGGTGATGCGCGCACGCTCCGTCCTGATCGCGTCGAGCAGGTCGCGGATCGCGACCTCGCGCGCGTCCACCGCCTTGCGCGCGTCGGTCGCGGAGAGCAGATGGACGAACCCCAGAGCCAGGCCGCCGTCCGTCTCGTACGGTTCCAGCGCCCCGGCGTGTTCCACGAGGCCGCGCGTCAACCGCTCGCGGCCCGCCTTCGTGATCCGGTACACGCGGCGATCGGGCCCCTCCGGTCCGTCTTGCGAGCGCCCCGTGATCAGTCCGTCGCGCTCCAACCGGCGAAGCACCTGATAGACGGACGCCTTGCCGATCTCGACCCAGAACCCCATCGATCGCGCGCGGAACCGCTCGAGCAGGTCGTATCCGTACAGCGGCTCCTCCGACAGGAGCCCCAGCACCACGACCTCCACCTTCGACGTCCCCACGCAACGGCTCCCTTCCTGACGAGGCGGCCACCGATCCACGGCACCCACTGGTCCGTCACGGACCAGTGGCACTCTAGTCCATAACGGACTAGAGCGCCACGAAGCTCGCGATGGAGTGCGTGCGGTGCACCCCTAGATCGATACGCGGCCGACGCAGGTCTCGCCGGTCGACGGGTTCGTCGCGCGTGCCACGAACCGGTCGGTTCCCGCCAGGTCGTTCGGGTGACGCTCGACCTCGAACGAGCCGCTCTGCCCGTGCGTGGTCCGCGTGCCCTGGAAGATACGCGCGCCGTTCTGCTTGATGCGGACGTTCCAGTTCTGCCCGTTCACGTTGGAGTCGACCTCGAACTCCACCTCCAGGCCGCCGTCGTCCGGCTTGGCCTTCAGCTTCCAGTCGGTCCGGCCGCTGCAAGGGCCTCGGGTGATCACTTCACCGTCGTTCCCGCCTCCACCGCCGGCCATCGCCGCGGGCGCCGTGGTCAGCAGCGAGATGCCCACCAGCGCGGCCACCAGGATCGTGCGTCGTTCCTTCATCGTGACTCCCCCTCATCTTCGGCGCGTCGGCTCTCGTCGCGCTCAGGTACTACGCACAGCATGCGGACGTTGCCCTCAGGGCCAGGGCAAGCTCGAGTAAAGAGACCGGTAAGGGGTTGAGACCGCGGAGAAAGCGTCATCCGTGGGGCACCCGGGTACGCTGCTCGGCGGAGGCGTCAGGGTTCCTGGTGGGCCCCGCGGTCTTCAACACCGTTGTGGGGGCGCAAGCTCCCAGGCGGGTTCGATTCCCGTCCGCCTCCGCCAACGTGTCTGCATATCGCCGCGACGAGCACCTCGAGGCTGTTTGCGGTGACGATGGAGCCAGCGGTACGCTCCATGCCCCCCGAAGATGGAGGAACCGGATGCCCGACCTTGGGCTTGGCAACATCCACGGCAGCGCTCTGGGCGAACGAGGCGTCTCCAAACGCTTGGATGCCCTTGCGGATCTGGCACCACTCAAAGGCGACAGGCTGTTGGATGTGGGATGTGCGGCTGGTGAGTACACGAGAGTGTTGGCGGAAGGGTTCGATGCGACGGACGCCATCGACATCGAGCCCGAGCGGTTGGCGGTGTTCTCTCAGGCCCTCACCCACTCGGCGATCGCCGACCGGATCCATGTCCTGAACATGTCCGCCGAGCAGCTGACGTTTCGGGACGGGGCGTTCGATGTCGTCACGGCCATCGAGACGCTAGAGCATGTCGTCGATCTCGACGCGGCGCTCGATGAGATGCGGAGGGTGCTGAAGCCGGGAGGGTACCTCCTGGTAACGGGACCCAACCGCTACTTCCCCCTGGAGACTCACGGATGGCTGTGGAAGGGTAAGCGCCACTCGCCAGCCTCGTTCCCGTTCCTGCCTTGGCTCCGTCCTGTGCATCGCAAGCTCGCAGACGCTCGCAGCTTCACGGTCCATTCGCTCCGTGAGCGGGTGGAGCCTCATGGCTTTCAGTTGATCGGCTCGTCGTACTTGATGCCGCCGTTCGACCGAAAGCTCAAAGCTCTACGGGCGCTCGACAAGTTGGAGCGCTCACCACTGCGATTCTTCGGGCTCACGCTGGTGATGGGCTTCCGAGCCGTCTGACGCACTCCCGAGCAACGGCTGGACGCCACCACCGAGGTCCCAGATCGAGTCTCGCCGTGCGCTGAGGATGCGCCTTCGGTCGACCTAATCGTTGACTTATTCCTATCTAATACATAGGGTTTGGCCACACGTGCGTTGCCGACCCCATAAGGAGGAGTCACATGTCTCGCCGCGCCCGCCTGATCCCCGTCGCCCTCGCCTCGCTCCTGCTCCTCTCGGCCTGCGGCAGCTCGTCGCCCTCCGAGAGCAGCGGTGACGGCGGTGGCGCCACCGGCGGCGAGGTCGCCCCCGAGTCCTGGTCGTTCACCGACGGATCCGGCAAGACCGTCGAGCTGGACGAGGTCCCGACCCGGATCATCGCCCACGCCTACGCGGCGGCCGCCCTGATGGAGTTCGGCATCAAGCCCATCGGCGTCTACGCCGACATGCCGATCGCCGACGACGTCGGCCTGCAGAGCGTCGACTTCACCGGCATCGAGGTGCTCGGCGAGGAGTGGGGCAAGATCGACGTCGGAGGCGGCCGCCGAACTGGCGCCCGACCTGATCGTCGCCGACTACTGGCCGGTCGAGGACGGCTACAGCGGCATGGAGGACGGCGTCGAGGAGAAGAGCAAGAAGCTCGCCGAGCTCGCGCCGGTGGTCGGTGCCGCGCAGGGCGACTCGATCGTCGACCTGATCGACGGCTACGAGGCGCTCGCCGCCTCGCTCGGCGCCGACGTCGAGAGCGGCGACGCCGCGGCGGCCACGCGCCGACTTCGAGGCGGCGCGCGACGCGTTCACCGCGGCGGCGGAGGCCAAGCCGGAGCTGACCGCGCTCGCGATCAGCCCGTACGACCACGAGCTACGCGGTCGCCGTGCCGAAGTACGCGCCGGAGCTGCTCGACTTCCAGCGGTGGGGCCTCAACGTGATCGACCCGGCGAAGCCCGACCCCGAGTTCCCGTACTGGCAGTCGCTGAGCTTCGAGAAGGCCGACACGTACCAGCCCGACCTGCTGCTGTTCGACGACCGGAACTACCCCGGCAACTACGAGACCCTGGACAACGCAGCCGATCGCCGACAGCATCCGGGCGTTCGCGGCCGGCGCGTACACGACGTGGCCGGCGTACTGGCTGCACACGTACTCCGACTACGCCGAGCAGCTCCGCGCGCTGACCCAGGCGATCGACGCCGCCGACCCGCAGATCGGCGACTGAACGCAAGCGACGGCCGACCTGGCGGTCCGCGACCTCGTCGCGGACCCGACACGCACGGCTCGCGGCCGTGCTCGTCGCGCTCGTCGGTGTGCTGTTCGTCGTGTGCTTCTTCAGCATCACGATGGGGTCGCGGACGATCACGCTCGCGACGATCTGGAAGTCGTTCACCGACTTCGACCCGAGCGTCGGCGTCCGAGACCGTGATCCGCGAGATGCGCGTGCCGCGAACGCTGCTCGGCATCACCGCGGGCGCCGCGTTCGGGCTGAGCGGCGCGATCCTGCAGGGCATCACCCGCAACCCGCTGGCGGACCCCGGGCATCATGGGCATCAACGCGGGCGCGGCCGCCTTCGCGATCGTCCTGGGCGCGGTCCTGCTTGCGGCGTCGACCAGCTCGGCCTCTAGATCTGGATCGCGTTCGTCGGCGCCGGCCTCGCGACGGTCGCGGTCTACGGGGTCGCCTCGCTCGGCCGCGAGGGCGCGACGCCGGTGAAGCTGGCGCTCGCCGGCGCGGCGCTCACGGCGGCATTGACCACGGTGACGACGGCGCTCGTCTCTGACCGATATCGACGCGTTCAACGAGCTGCGCTTCTGGCAGGTCGGCTCGCTCGCGGGCCGCTACATGGAGGTCTTCTGGCAGACGGCGCCCTTCATCGTGCTCGGCATCGTGGCGGCGCTCTGCACCGGGCGGGCACTCAACGGACTGGCGCTCGGCGAGGACGTCGCGCTCGCGTTGGGACAGCGCGTCCGCCCGGCGCGCGTGGTGATGTTCGTGACGGTCGCCGTTCTCTGCGGCGCGGCGACGGCGGCGTGCGGCCCGATCGCGTTCGTCGGGCTGGTCGTCCCGCACCTCGCGCGGCTGATGCTGCGGCCCCGACTACCGCTGGATCCTGCCGTACTCGATGGTGCTCACGCCGATCGTGCTGTTGCTCGCGGACATCGTCGGGCGCGTCGTGCGTCGCACCCGGCGAGCTCCAGGTCGGCGTCGTGCTCGGCGTGCTCGGCGCGCCGGTCTTCATCGTCCTCGTCCGCTACCGCACGATGACGGAGCTCTGACCGTGCGGTCCTCGGATCGGGTCACGCCGATGGAAGCCGTGACGCGAGCATCGGTCGGCCCGGCGCCGGCGCTCGGTGGTCGTCACGGCGACGCTCGGCGCCGTCGTCGCCGCGCTCTTCGTGCTCACGCTGATGATCGGGAGCTACGTGATCGGCCCGTGGGACGTGCTGCGTCTCGTCGCTCCATCTCCGGGACGAACCGTCGATCGACTTCGTCGTGCGCGAGCTCCGGCTGCCGACCGCGTTGACGGCGCTCGGGGTCGGGCTGGCGCTCGGGGTCTCCGGGCTGTTGTTCCAGAAGCTGTTCGCCAACCCGCTCGCCTCGCCCGACTTCGTCGGCGTCTCGTCGGGCGCGAGCCTGTTCGCGGTCGCGGCGATCCTGTTGCTCGACGTCGAGAGCATCGGCGTCTCGATGGCCGCGCTCGTCGGGGCGATCGTCAGCTCGGTGCTCGTCTACGTGCTCGCCTGGCGCGACGGCATCTCCGGCTACCGCTTCATCCTGATCGGTATCGGCGTGTCGGAGCTGATGCTCTCGATCGTCGGCTACCTGCTCGCCAAGGCCGACATCTACGACGCACGCGAGGCGATGACGTGGCTCGTCGGCTCGGTGGGTCAGGCCGGCGCGGGCGAGCTGACCGCGTTGATCGTCGCCGTCGCCGTCCTGCTGCCCGGTGGCGCTCTTGTTGGACCGCCCGCTGCGGACCCTCGAGCTGGGCGACGACGCGGCCGAGGCGTTGGGCGCGCGCGTCGAGGCATCGCGGCTGGCGCTGATCGCCGTGTCCGTCGTCCTCATCGCGTTCGCGACCGCCGCGGCCGGACCGCTGATGTTCGTCGCGCTGATCGCCGGGCCCGTCGCTCGCCGCCTGCTCGGTCCCGCGTCGGGCGGCATCCTCGCGGCCGCGCTCGTCGGGCGCGATCGATCGTGCTCACGTCCGAGCTGGTCGCCGTGCACGTGCTGCCGATCGCGCTGCCGACCGGCGTCGTCACCGGCGCGATCGGCGCGCCGTACCTGATCTGGCTGCTGGCGACGACGAACCGCGAAGGGCGGGGCGGATGACGCTCCGCGACGCCCACGAGCTGCGCGCCGAGAACCTCACCCTCGGGTACGACGTCGAGCGACGTCATCGCTCGACCTCGACGTCGACATCCCGACGCGGAAGATCACGATCGATCGTCGGCGCGAACGCCAGTGGGAAGTCCACGCTGCTGCGCGGTCTCGCGCGCCTGTTCGCCCCGCGTGGTGGCCAGGTCATCCTGGACGGCCGGGCCGTGCACGACATGAAGACCGTCGACGTCGCCAAGGTGCTCGGCCTGTTGCCGCAGGAGCCGGTGGCCCCGGACGGCATCACGGTCGGCGACCTGGTCGGCCGCGGTCGCTATCCCCACCAAGGGTGGTTCCGCCGCTGGAGCAGCAAGGACGACCAGGTTGTGGCGACCGCGCTCGCGGCGACAGGAACCGCCGACCTGGTCGATCGTCGGGTGGCCGAGCTGTCGGGTGGACAGCGCCAGCGGGTGTGGGTCGCCATGGCGCTCGCCCAGGACACCGACCTCCTGCTGCTCGACGAGCCCACGACGCACCTGGACATCAGCCACCAGGTGGACCTGCTCGACCTCCTGACCGATCTCAATCGCACGTCCGGCACCACGATCGTCGTCGTGCTGCACGACCTGAACCTCGCCTGTCGTTACGCGGATCACCTGATCGCGATGAAGGACGGCGCGATCGTCGCGGAGGGTTCGCCGTGCGACGTGATCGACGCCGGGCTAGTCAAACAGGTCTACGGGATGGCGTGCGAGGTCGTGCCCGACCCGGTCAGCGGCACCCCGATGATCATCCCTCGCGGGCGTCATCACGCCGCCGACCAGCGCAACTCGTTATAGGCCGAACGGCAAACGGATTAAGACCTTCGTCGGGTTGTTCCGTGCGGCCGGGGGATGGAACACTGCGCATCCCAACTACGACGAATTGTGCATGTGCGGGCTCCCCCGCTCCTGCCCCAGGAGGTCAACCGGACATGAGTCTTGCTCGTTCCCCCCGGCCTGTTTACCGTGCAACGAACCGACCGAGGGGATCCCGTTCCCTCCTCATCGCCATCGCGACCCTCGCGGTCGTCGCGTCGATGCTTCCGTTGGCCCCCGCCGCCTTCGCGGCCGGCAACCAGGCCGTCCAGATCGACGGCGTGGACGACCCACGGCATCACGCTCGGGACGAACTGGTTCGCTCGGCGCGTCCACGTTCACGCTGGAGCTGTGGTTCAAGCGGACGGGCAACGGCACGCGCCACGGTGACGGGGTCGTCGGCGCACACCGACTCGCTCCCGCTGATCACGAAGGGGCGTTCCGAGAGCGATGGCGGCGTGCAGGACGTGAACTACTTCCTGGGGATCGACCAATCGAGCGGCGAGCTCGAGGCCGACTTCGAGGACACGGCGTCGAGGCGCGAACCACCCGGTGAACGGCGTCACCGCGGTCAGCCTGAACGTCTGGCACCACGCGGCCGCGACGTTCAACGGGTCGCAGTTCTGCCTCTACCTCGACGGCGTGCTCGACGGGACCTGTGTCGCGACGACCACGATCCCGCAGTCCGACTCCACCCACCGCCCCGCGATCGGCACCGCCTTCAACTCCGGCAAGCCAGCGCGAACGGGTCGTTCGCACGGTCAGGTCGACGAGGCCCGCATCTGGAACGCCGCCCGCACCCAGGCGCAGATCCAGGCGAGCATGAACACCGAGGTGACGTCCGGCGCCGAACCTCATCGGCCGTTGGGGCATGAACGAAGGCTCGGGCACCACCACCGCCGGCTCGGTCGGCGGCATCAACGGCGCGCTGTCGACGGGCACGAGCTGGGTCGCCGGCGTGCCGGTGCTCGACCCGCCGCCGACCCCGGGCGGCAACCAGGGCGTCCAGATCGACGGCGTGGACACCCACGGGATCAGGCTCGGATCGTCCGGCTCGCTCGGGGCCAGTCAGTTCACGCTCGAGCTGTGGTTCAAGCGCACCGGCCAGGGTGTCTCGCTCTCGACTGGGTCGGGCGGCAACACGGACTCGATTCCGCTGATCACGAAGGGTCGATCGGAGAGCGACGGCGGCGTGCTCGACACGAACTACTTCCTCGGACTCGACTCCGATACCGGCGAACTCGAGGCGGACTTCGAGGACACGCTGAACGGCGGGAACCATCCGGTCAACGGTGCGACCAGGTGAGCCAGAACGTTTGGCACCACGGAGCCGCCACGTTCAACGGATCGCAGTTCTGTCTCTATCTCGACGGCGTGCTCGACGGGACCTGCGCCGCGACGACCGCTACTCCGCAGTCCAACTCGACGCACATCCCCGCGATCGGCACCGCCACCAACTCTCTCGCGTCGGGCAACGTCTCGCTCGGCTCCTTCGCGGGCCAGGTCGACGAGGTCCGCATCTGGAACGTCGCTCGCACGCCAGGCGGAGATCCAGGCGAGCATGAACCAAGAGCTCGACGTCCGGCGCCAACCTGATCGGTCGCTGGGGCCTGAACGAGGGCACCGGGTCGACGGCGACCGGGTCCGTCGGACCGACCGGGACGCTCTCGACCGGCACGAGCTGGGTCGCCGGTGCCCGGGCGATCGGCACGCCTCCCCCCACGCCGGGGAACCAGGCACTGCAGTTCAGACGGCACCAACCAACACGTCACGTTCGGCGCCGCCCCAGGGCTCGGAGCGTCGACGTTCACGATCGAGACCTGGTTCAACCGCAGCGGCATCGGCGACAGCACCAGTACGGGCAGTGGCGGGATCCTCAACGCCATCCCCCTCGTCACGAAGGGACGCTCGGAGAGCGCCGACGGCGACACCCGCGACATGAACTACTTCCTGGGCATCGACGCCTACACCGGCGTGCTGGTGGCGGACTATCGAAGAAGGTCACGGCCAGACGGCCCAGGGCAGAACCACCCGGTCTCCGGCGCGACACCGGTCAGCCAGAACGCCTGGCACCACGCAGCCGCACGTTCGACGGCACGATCCTGCGCATGTACCTGGACGGCGTGCTCGACGGGACCGTGAACGTCGGCGCCAACCGCGGACCGCGCTCCGACTCGGCACAGCACGCCGGTCTGGGCACCGCCATGAACTCGACGACCGGCGCGACCGCTGGGTTCTTCGCCGGGACGTTCGACGAGGCGCGCATCTGGAACGTCGCGCGTTCGGCCGGCGACATCCAAGGCTCGATGAACAGCCGAGCTGACGTCCGGCGCCGGGCTGATCGGTCGCTGGGGCATGAACGAAGGCACCGGCACGACGGTCGGCGGCTCCGTCGGCGGCATCAACGGCTCGGCGGTCAACTCGGCCGAGCGTGGGTCACGGCGCCCCGGCGCTCGGCGCCCCGCCGCCGACCGGCGACGGGTCCGGCATCACCCTGCCCGGGAACCGTGGGCAGCCACGTCGACCTCGGCCCGGGCAGCGTTGCGCTCGGCGCGACGAACTACACGCTCGAGCTCTGGTTCAAGCGGACCGAACACCGGAGTCGCCACGCTGACGGGCTCAGTGTCACCGGGCCTGACCTCGGTCATCCCGCTGATCACGAAGGGCCGCTCGCAAAGCGACGGCGGCACGATGGACGTCAACTACTTCCTGGGCATCGACACGGCCACGAACCGCTTGGCCACGGACTTCGAGGAAGACGAGAACGGGAACCCGCGCGGGCACGAACCACGGGTTCGTGGGGAATACCGCCGTGCCCATGAACGTGTGGACGCACGCAGCCGTGACGTTCAACGGTTCGGTCTTCCGCCTCTACCTCAACGGCGTGCTCGACGGCACCAGCCCGGTGATCACCGAGCTGCCCCAGGACAACTCCGCCCACCGGGTGGGACTGGGCACGGCGTTCAACGACGCGGGCAGCGCCCGGCCGGAGCGTTCGCCGGACTGATCGACGAGGCGCGCATCTGGAACGTCGCCCGCACGGGCACCGAGATCGCCGACGCCATGAACACCGAGATCAACGCGGGCACCGGCCTGATCGGCCGCTGGGGCCTGAACGAGGGCATCGGGCACCACCACCGCCGGTTCCGTCGGCGACGTCAACGGCACGCTGGTCGGAAGCGCGACCTGGGGCGAGGGCGCCCCGCTCGACGTGGGCGAGGCGCCGGACGCGCCCGTCAACGTGGCTCCGACCGACAACGCGACCAACGTCACGCTCCCGCCGACGCTCGACGTCACCGTGTCCGACCCCGACAGTGCGACCGTCGACGTCACCTTCTTCGGCCGTCCCGTGTGGCGGTGCCGGCACCGGCGAGGACTTCACGATCATGACGATCCCCGACACGCAGTTCTATTCGGAGAACGTCCGTCAACTCGCGAACGCGATCTACACGGCCCAGATGAACTGGATCGTGAGCTCGAAGGCCTCGCTGAACACGGTGTTCGCCACGCACCTCGGCGACATACGAGAACTACGACACGGTCGAGGCCGAGTGGCAGCGGGCCACCGTGCAACCAGGCCATCCTCGACACGAACGGGGTGCGGAACGGCGTGCAACACCGGGCAACCACGACATCGCCAACGCGGCGAACGTCAGCGTCGCGCACTTCTACGACCAGTACTTCCCGCCGTCCCGCTACGAGGGGTTCCCCTGGTACGGCGGCTACCTCGGCGACCCGACCGACGGCGTCGCCGACGGCGCCGTGAACCGCCTGAACAAGGACAACTACGCGCTGTTCTCCGCCGGCGGGATGGACTTCCTGGTCATCCAGCCTCGAGCACGACATGCCCGTCGTACGCGACGACGTGGGCGCAGAACCTGATCGACGCGTTCCCGAACCGGCACGTCATCATCAGCACGCACGCGTTCGTCAACGCAGACCGGCGCACCGGCCGACCTCGCCCGTCAACCGTGCCGACGGCAGTCCGCCGAGGCCGTGTGGCAGCAACCTGATCAGGCCGAACTGCGAGGTCTTCATGATCGTGAACGGCCACTACCACGGGCGAGGGCCGGCGCGACCGACACTGAACAGCTGCGGCGAGCCGGTCTTCCAGCTCAACTCCGACTACCAGGACCTCGCCGAACGGCGGGAACGGCTACCTCCGCTACTACACGTTCAAGCCGTCCCTCGACCGGATCGACGCGTTCACGTACTCGCCGACCGCTCAACTCGTTCGACACGTCCCAGACTGACGCCGACAGACCAGTTCACGCTTGACCTGGGAGATGGACGGCGCCGAGCCAGTTCACGCAGATCGGGACCGTGCAGGACGTCGCCTCGGGCGCGCACGCCACGATCCAGTGGAACGGCCTGAACGCGAACACCGAGTACGAGTGGTACGCGGTCGCGAGCGACGGCTCGCAGTCGACGGACGGACCCACCTCCAGCTTCACGACCGAGACCCCGCCGCCCACGCCGCCGGTCGTCGACTCCGTGACGATCAACCAGGCGACCCCGCGCACGAACGACACCCTGTCGGTCACCGTGCAGAGCCACGACGTCAACAACGACCCGATCACGCACCAGTACCAGTGGATCCGCAACGGCAGCGACATCGCCGGGCAGACCGGGCCGACGCTGAACCTGGCCACGGCCGGCAACGGCAACAAGGGCGACACGATCGCGGTGCGGGTGACCGCGAACGACGGCACGGCCAACAGCGCGCCGGTGACGTCATCGGCGGTGACGATCCTGAACACCGTGCCGACGGCGACCGTCGGACTCAGCCCGACGCACGCCGCAGGCCGACCCAGACGGTCACGGCCACGGCAACGCGGGCGGACGTCGACGGCGACACCGTGACGCTCACCTACGTGTGGAAGCTCAACGGCGCCACCGTCAAGACGACGGCGGCATCCTCGAGCCTGACCGACACCCTCGATCTCTCGACCACGAGCGCCGCCAACGGCGACGTCCTGAGCGTCGAGGTCACGCCGAACGACGGCACGGCCAACGGCACGATGGTGTCCGCCACGGCCACCGTCGACATCCCGATGGTCTCGCCCATCCCCGACAACACGTTCGAGGTGGGCGGCGAACCAGGGTGAACGCGTTGCTCCGCGTCGGCAACACCATCTACATCGGCGGCGACTTCACGCAGTTGCTCGGCCCCAACGGAGAGATCGTGAAGCGGCAGTACCTCGCCGCGGTCGACGCGACCACCGGCCAGCCGTTGCCGTGGAATCCGGGCGCCGACGGGATCGTGCATTCCCTGGCCGCTTCTCCGGACGGCACCACGATCTACGCCGCCGGACAGTTCCGGCACGTCGGCGGTCTCGTCCGCACCAGGATCGCGGCGATCGACGCCACCACGGGCGCGGTGCGCGCGTGGACCCCAACGGTCGGCGCCATCGGCCGTGCGATCGTGACGATCGGGAATCGCGTCTACGTCGGGGGCATCTTCACGACGCGTGGCGCGGCCAAGGTGGACCGACGACCACCCGCAACCGCCTGGCAGCGTTCGACGCCACGACCGGCGCCCTCACGACATGGAACCCGAACGTCAACCAGCAGCCGCGAGACATGCTGGTCACGCCGGACGGCCGCATCATCGTCGTCGGGAGGCTTCACGACGGTCGGCGGCTCTCCGAGCAACTACATCGCGTCGCTCGACGCCACCACGGGTGCGCTGCTGCCGTGGAACGATCACCCGGTCGACCAGGTCCAGGGGATCGCCCAGGGTCCCGGGCAGATCTTCATCGGGAACGGCACCGGAGCTCCGCCGGGCAACCAGGTCGTGGCGTACGACATCAACACCGGCACCCAGCAGTGGCTCGCGCAGGGCGACGGTGACGTCCAGGACGTGACGTACCTGGACGGCGTCGTCTACGCCGGCGGCCACTTCGACACGATGTCGGGCCAACCTGTCGGTCAGGCTCGCCGCCTTCAACGCGGCCACCGGAGCGCTCCGCGATTGGGGCGCCACCGTCGATGGGTCCATCGCCGTCGTCACGATGATCGCGGGCGGAGGCAAGCTCTACGTCGGCGGCGGCTTCACGGAGGTGACCGGCGTCGACCGACAGCGACTACGCCGTCTTCAGCGGCGCGCCCGCGCCGAACACGCCTCCGGTCGTCGACTCGGTCGTGATCGACCAGACGTCGCCGGGAACGAACGAGACGCTGACGGCGACCGTGACCGCGCACGACGCGGACGCGAACCCGCTCACGTACGCGTACCAGTGGACCCGGAACGGCACCGACATCGCCGGGGCCACCGGCCCGTCGCTGAACCTGGCGACGGCGGGTAACGGCGACAAGGGCGACCTGATCCGGCTGCGCGTGACCGCCAACGACGGCACCGCGACCTCGCCGGCCGGTGACGTCTGCCCCGGTGACGGTGGCGAACACCGTCCCGACGGCCACCGTCTCGCTGAGCACGCAGTCGCCCGGCACGAACACGACGCTGACGGCCACCGCGACCAGGGCGGACGCGGATGCCGGCGACACGGTCACGCTCACGTACCTCTGGACCGTGAACGGCACGCCCCGTCGGACGACGACCACGACGAGCCTGACCGACACGTTCGACCTGTCGGTCGCCGGCAACGGTGACCCCGGTGACACGATCGTCGTCACCGTGACGCCGAACGACGGCACCGCGAACGGGACGGGCGTCTCGGACACGGCGCACGGTGGCGACGGGGGCGACCCCGCCGATCTTCGCCGACGAGTTCACGAACCTGAACAACTGGATCAACGTCACCCGCGTCACGATCGACAACGCGATCGGCTCGCCGGCCGCGCCGTCGGCTCGGGCCGCGGCGTCGAACCAGACGGCGTTCGCCTACCGGGACCTCGGGACCTCGACGATGACGCCGTGCGTGAGCGCGAACGTCAACGTGGCCTCGGGCACCGGCGATCGACCTGTTCCGGCTGCGTTCGGCCGGCAACGGGCCGGTCATCAAGGTCTTCGTCCACGCGAACGGGACGCTGCAGCTCCGCTCGGACTTCGGCGGCACCACGCGCAACTCCGGCGTCGCAGGTGGGCACCGGCTGGCACTCGCTCGAGCTCTGCGGCACGGTCGGGATCCAACACGACGTGGGACCTGATCCGCGACGGCGTGGTGATCGTGAACGACTGGGCCGCGAACACCGGCACCGCCGCGGTGACCCGGGTCCAGATCGGTGACACCGCCGCCAAGACGTTCACGGTGAACTTCGACCACGTCCGCGTGGACCTGGTCCCCGGTGAGGGCGGCGGCCGTGGCGACACCCAGGGTCCGACGACCCCGGGCACGCCCACCGGCACCAGCCCGTCCAACGGCACGATCCAGATCAGCTGGAGCGGCATCCACCGATGCCTCGCCGCCGATCACCTACCGGGTCTACCGCGACGGCAACCCGACCTCGATCGGTCGACCACGTCCACGAGCTTCACCGACCCCGGCCTCACGCCGGGCACGAGCCACACCTACACGGTGGATGCCGTCGACTCGCTCAACAACCCGAGCCTGATGAGCGGGACGTCGGCGTCGATCACGGTGATCGGCCCTCGCCGACACCCAGGGTCCGACGACCCCGGGCACACCGACCGGCTCGAGCCCGTCCACCGGCATGATCCAGATCCAGTGGACGCGCATCGACCGATGCGTCGCCGCCGATCACCTACCGGATCTACCGCGACGGCAACCCGACCTCGATCGGACAGACGACCTCGCTCACGTTCATGGATCCGGGGCTGACCCCCGGCACCAGCCACACCTACACGGTGGATGCGGTCGACTCGCTGAACAACCCGAGCCTGATGAGCGGCGTCTCGGCCTCGATCACGGTGAGCGCTCCCGCCGACACCCAGGGTCCGACGACCCCGGGGACGCCCGACCGGGAGCAGCCCGTCCAACGGCACGATCCAGATCAGCTGGACGCGCATCGACCGATGCGTCGCCGCCGATCACGTACCGGGTCTACCGCGACGGCAACCCGACCTCGATCGGTTCAGACCACGTCCACGAGCGTTCACGGACCCAGGCCTCACGCCGGGGACCAGCCACACGTACACCGTGGATGCGGTCGACTCGTTCAACAACCCGAGCTCGATGAGCGGCGTCTCGGCGTCGATCACGGTGAGCGGACCGCCGGCCGACACCCAGGGTCCGACGACCCCGGGGACACCGACCGGCGCCAGCCCGTCCGCCGGCATGATCCAGATCCAGTGGTCGGCGTCGACCGACGCGTCGCCGCCGATCACGTACCGGATCTACCGTGACGGCAACCCGACCTCGATCGGGCAGACGACCTCGCTCACGTTCATGGATCCGGGCCTCACGCCGGGGACCAGCCACACGTACCGCGTGGACGCGATCGACTCGCTGAACAACCCCAGCCTGATGAGCGGGACGTCGGCGTCGATCCTGGTGAGCGGTGGGCCGCCCCGGCGATCTTCTCCGACGACTTCTCGTCGGGGAACTTCTCCGAGTGGGACTCGGTGACCCGTCTCACGATCGATGCGGCCAACGGTTCGCCGGCGGCGCCGCGCGCACGCGCGAGCGTGACGAACCAGTCGGCGTTCGCCTACCGCGACCTCGGCCTCGTCCACGATGACGGTGTGCTTCAGCATGAACGTGAACGTGGCGTCGGGCACGGGCCAGTCGACCTGTTCCGCCTGCGGTCCGCCGGCAACGGAGCCCTGATCAAGGTCTTCGTGCACGCCGGCGGCACGCTGCAGATCCGCTCGGACTTCGCGGGCACCACCCGCAACTCGAACATCCAGGTGGGCGCGGGCTGGCACTCGATCGAGCTCTGCGGCACGGTCGGGACCACCAGCACGTGGGACCTGATCCGCGACGGCGTGGTGATCGTGAACGACTGGCAGGCCGACACCGGCACCGCCGGCGTGGCCAGGGTCCAGATCGGCGACAGCGCCGCCAAGACGTTCATCGCCAACTTCGACAACGTGCGACTCGACCAGGTGGCCGGTTGACCGGCCACCTGGTTCCGCGCGGTTCTTCCGCGACTTCCCTTTAGGAGGCTTGGAGATGAGCAGCACCACTTCCCCCGCGCGGCGCTCCATGCTCCGCATCCTGCTCGCGGTCGCCGTCATCGCGACGGTCCTGCCGTTCGGCGCGACGCCCGGCGCTGGCGGCCGGTAACCAAGCCGTGCAGCTCGACGGCGTCAACGACCACGTCGACCTGGGGGCCAGCAGCACCTCGCTCGGGGCGAACCAGTTCACGCTGGAACTGTGGTTCAAGCGCACGGGCACGGGAGTCATCGCCCAGACCGGCGAGCGCACCGGGCCTCACGCTCGGTCATCCCGCTGATCACGAAAGGGAAATCGGAAGGCGACGACAATGACGCCCGACATCGCGTACTTCCTGGGGATCAACACGACCCCAACCGGCGGCGGCCTGACGCGAACGCGCTCGCCGCCGACTTCGAGGACGCCGGCCGGCGGCGCGAACCACGGATTGGCAGCGGCACGACGCCGATCCCGTGAACGTCTGGCACCACGCCGCCGTGACGTATGACGGATCCAGTGATGCGCTGTACCTGAACGGCCAGCTCGACGGGCACGAGCCCGGCGATCAACGAACCCCCGCAGTCGGACTCGACCCAGAGGTCGGCATCGGCACGACGTTCCACTCGACAGTTCACCCACGACCAGGCCGTCGGCTTCTTCGCCGGCCAGGTCGACGAGGCGCGGATCTGGAACGTCGCACGGACGCAGGCGCAGATCCGTCGACGATGAACGCCGAGATCACGTCCGGGGCCGAACCTCACCGGCCGCTGGGGCATGAACGAGGGCACCGGGACCGACGGTCGCGCGGTTCGGTCGGAGGGATCAACGGAACCCTCGTGAACGGCCCCACGTGGGTTGCGGGCGCCCCGCATCGGTGACCCGGTTCGCCGGTCGGAGCTCTCGCGGCGACGAACTTCGGCGTCCAGCTCGACGGCGTCGACGATGCCATCCATCTCGGGATCCGGCGGCGGCTCGCCGCTCGGCGCATCCCAGTTCACCCTCGAGCTCTGGTTCAAGCGGACCGGGACGGGGACGATCGCATCGACGGGAAGCGGGGGGCTACCGCGGCGATCCCGCTGATCACGAAGGGCCGATCAGAAGGCGACGGAACGAACGTCGATACGAACTACTTCCTGGGGATCAGCACGATCACCGGTGCGACGGCGGGACGGTCGCCAACCGCTCGCGGCCGACTTCGAGGACTTCGACATCACCGACAACAACAACCCGGTCTTCGGCACGTCGGTGATCACGTCGAACGTCTGGCACCACGCGCGCGGCGACGTTCAACGGCTCCCAGCTCTGCCTGTACCTCGACGGCGTGCTCGATGGGTCCTGTCTCGCGACGACGCACCCCACGGTTCGGACTCGATCCAGCAGCCGGCGATCGGGACGGCGTGGGACGCGCAGACCCCAACGCGGGTCGCCGCCGGTCGCTTCGCCGGCCAGGTCGACGAGGCCCGGATCTGGAGCGTCGCACGCACCCTGGCCCAGATCCAGTCGACGATGAACACCCAGATCACCTCGCCCACGGCGGACCTCCTCGGCCGCTGGGCGATGAACGAGGGCACCGGCACGACGGCCGCGAACACGGCGGGCTCGGCCGGTGTCAACGGAACGCTGCAGAACGGCGCCGCGTGGACGGCCGGCGGATCGGATCGACTCGCCGCCGCCGCCGGGCAGCAGCGCGTGCAGCTCGACGGCACGGATGACCACGTCGACTTCGGAGCCGGCAGTGCCGCGCTCGGATCGAACCAGTTCACCCTCGAGCTGTGGTTCAAGCGGACCGGGGACGGGCGTCACCGACGTCGACGGGAGGCTCCGCCCGGGCCTCACCAGCCGTCGATTCCGCTGATCAGCGAAGGGTCGCTCGGAGAGCGCGAGGGCGACCACTCGATGGCCGACGTTGACTTCTCCTGGGGATCAACACGCGCCGACCGGCGGGCGGCTGACCGGGCGCGAACGCGCTCGCCGCCGACTTCGAGGACGGAGGCGGGGGCGCCTGGCCGGCGCCGAACCACGGGTCTCGGGCACGCAGCCGTGATCCGCTGAACGACTTGGACCGCACGCCGCCGCGACGTACGACGGCTCCGTGATGCGGCTCTACCTCAACGGCGCCGCTCGATGCGAGCAGCGCCGCGATCAGCACGCCCCGCGCTCAGACTCGGTGCACCGCGTCGGCCTCGGCACCGGCCGTTCAACGCCAGACGGGCCGATCTCGGCGGCCGGCTTCTTCGCCGGCCAGATCGACGAGGCGCGGATCTGGAACGTCGCGCGGACGCAGGCGCAGATCCAGAGCGCGATGAACACCGAGATCCCGTCGCAGATGTCCGGCCTCCGCGCCCGCTGGGCCTTGAACGAAGCACGGGGACGACCACGGCCAACACGATCGGCTCCGCCACCGGCGTCAACGGAACGCTCCAGGGCGGGGCGACCTGGGCGGGGCAAGCCCCCGCGGTCGCGCTCGCACCCCGCCGGGGACCTTCGGCGTCCAGCTTGACGGCACGGACGATGGCATCACCCTCGGGAACGGGGCTCCGCGTCCCCTCTCGGTGCGACCGAGTTCACGCTCGAGCTGTGGTTCAAGCCACCGGCGGGAACCGGGAGCCACGCTTCGACCGGGACCGGCGGCATCCCAGGCCGTCCCACTCATCACGAAGGGCCGTTCCGAGTCTGACGGCACCACCGCGATACGAACTACTTCATCGGCATCAACCACGACGACCGGCACACTCGCCGCCGACTTCGAGGACCAGCGGGTCGCCACCAACAACAATCCGGTCTACGGCGTCACGCCGATCACGCTGAACGTGTGGCACCATGCCGCGGCCACCTTCGACGGCGCCGAGTTCTGTCTCTACCTCGACGGCGAGCTCGACGGGGCGTGCACCCATGACAACGCAGCAGCCTC
>CAVZQM010000005.1:0-218703 GCA_963777495.1 uncultured Actinomycetes bacterium
TGTAGCTGGTTCGTTGGCGTCTTGCTCGGGAGCGACGGAGCGGTGATGAGGTCGCTCATCAGCAGCAGGAACTCGTCGCCGCTCTGGCGCGCGACCAGGTCGATCTCGCGGGTCGCGGAGGCGCGCGGCGAGCTGGACGAGCAGGTCATCGCCGGCGCATGTGCCCGAGGCTGTCGTTCACGAGCTTGAAGTTGTCCAGGTCCATGACGATGACGCAGACGGCCAGATCGAGACGGCGAGCCCGCGCGATGGACATCTCGAGCACCTCCTGGAAGCGAGGAGCGGTTGGCCAGCCCCGTGAGCTCGTCGTGGTACGCCAGGTAGGCGAGCTTGTCGCTCGGCCTCTTTCCGCTCCGTGATGTTCTCGATCATGGCGATGGCGAAATGCGGCTGGCCCTCGGCGTCGCGCTGCAGGGCCGCCGCGACCCGGCCCCACACCGACACTCCGTCCTTCCGGACGAACCGCCGCTCCTCTTCGTAGCTGTCGCGCGTTCCCGCCATCATGTCCCGGAAGGCCTCGTCCGTGATGTTCAGCTCCGCGGGTTGTCCGGCGTCGTCGAGCCCGCCGGCACGCAGATCCTCGGCCGTGTAGCCGAACATCCGGACGAATGCCGGGTTGACTTCGAGGAATCGCTCCTTCGGGAGAGACCAGCGCGATGCCGATCGCCACGCCTTGATAGATCGTCTCGAACCGGGCGAGCGCGTCGACCTGCTCGCGCTTCGACTCGAACTCACCCGCGTGGACGATCGCCGACGAGAGCGCGGTCGACAGGCTCTCCAGCGTGTCTGCATCATCGCGTGTGAAGGCATCCGGCTCCCTCGAGACGACGATCAATTGGCCGATCGCCTCGTCACCTTGGAGGAGCTGCACCGCGACGGCAGAGCGCAGGCCGAGCTCGCGTGCGATCGACACCGGCCCGCTCATCGTCCTGCGCGTCGTGGAGGATCGCCGAGCGATGGTGCCGGTGCACCCATCCCGGGAAGGAGCCTTCGATGGGGACCCGCACACCCACGTGGTCCTCGAGGAACCCGGTCGCGACGCGCATGATCAGGTCGTCCCCATCCAGCATCAGGATGCACGCACTCTCCGCTCGGCGTGAGCACCTGCGTCCGCTCGCAGATCGAGCGCATGACGGCGTCGACGTCCAGGTCGGCGGCGGCGACGTCTCGCTGCGCCTCGATGATCGACCCCAACCGCTCGTTCCGCGCGGCCAGCAGCATCCTCCGCTTCTTTCCGCGACGTGATATCGAAGATGACCCCTTGGATCAACCACGGGTCACCGTGCTCGTCGTGGATGGGTCGCGCCAGCTCCAGGACCCACTTCAGCGTGCCGTCTTCGTGGGTCATCCGGTATTCGTGGCTGAGCGGAAGATCGTGCGAATACGCGTGCATGTAGTCGTCCCAAACGCGCGCGAAGTCATCGGCGTGGACGTGGTTGGACCAGCAGTACGGATCGGCGATCCACTCGGCGGGTGTCACGCCGAGCAGTTCCTGAACCTGCGCACTCACGAAGATGCTGTCGCGCGCGTCATCCACGGGGTCGAGATACACGACGCCCGGGATCTGCGCCACCAGGGCCGCGTACTTCGCCTCAGCCTCGAATTGCGGGTCGCTTCGGCTCGCCGGAGCACCGACCAGCTTCGCAACGCTTTGCTCGTTCACGGTGTCGAACACCTTCCGGAGCAGCCATCGTCAGCTGTCGTCGGAGATCACGGCATGGGGGATGCATTATAGAGCAACAGGAGCTGCACGAACGGGTGGACCTTGCACCAACCTAGGTATCGGACCCCGTACCGCCTCAGTTGAGGGAAGGGGGCTGCTCGAGCAGGCCACCCTTGAGGCGCACCAGGGCCGGGATCTCCGCAGCCGGGACCGGATAGGCGAAGTGAAACCCTTGCGCCAAACGGCAACCATTGGCCCGGAGGAACTCGTACTCCCCGTAGGTCTCGATCCCCTCGGCGAGAGGCACCATCCCCAGGCTCTGGGCAAGCTGGATCATGGCGCGGACCATCCCGGCCAGGTCGCGGTCGTACTCGACGTGCCGGACGAACGCCTGATCGATCTTCAGGACGTCGACCGGCATGTGCTTGAGGCGCGCCAGCGATGAGTACCCCGTGCCGAAATCGTCGATCGCCAGCGTGAAGCCCCACGCGTGCAGCTCCGTCAGCAGGCGCTGCGTGCGATCGGGGTCGGCCATGGCCGTCGATTCGGTGATCTCGATCGTCACGTCCTGCGGCTCCACGTCGTACATCGCGAGCTTCGCGAGCAGCTTCTCGGCCAGGTGCGCGGTCCACATCTGTCGCGGCGACAGGTTGTAGCCGATCGCGACCCGCACCCCCTGCGCGCGCCACTCCGCGTGCTGCCGTGCCAGCTCCTCCAGGACCCAGTCGCCGATCGCCTGGATCAGCCCCATCTCCTCGGCGAGCGGGATGAACTCCCCCGGTGCCACCAGTCCGCCGTTCGGCTGCTGCCACCGCACCAGGGCCTCGACGGAGTGCACCGAGCCGTCGCCCAGGTCGATGATCGGCTGGTAGTGCAAGACCCAGTTCCGGTCGGCAACGGCCTGCCGAAGCCGGGTGGAGAACGACAACCGATGCGCCGGGTCGTCGTCGCTCGAGGCGTACACGACGTACCCGCCGCGCTCGAACTCCTTGGAGCGGTACATCGCCGCGTCGGCGTTGCGGAGCAGCGTCTCGGCGTCGCTCGCATCCTGTGGGTAGAGGCTGATGCCGATCGACGCGGAGACGAAGAACTCGCTGCCGCCCAGATCGAACGGCTGCTCCAGCGCCTCACGAACGCGGGCGGCGACCGACTCCGCGATGAGCAGGCCGGCGTCCGGGCCGCCACCGATGGCGCCGGCGCCCCGCTCGAGGTCCGAGAGCAGCAGCAGGAACTCGTCGCCGCTCAACCGCGCGACCATGTCGGTCTCCCGGGTGCAGACCCGGAGACGATCGGCCAGCTGGATCAGCAACTGATCGCCGGCGTGGTGGCCGAGGGAGTCGTTGACGAGCTTGAAGTTGTCGAGGTCCAAGAAGAGCACGCCCACGCCCAGGTCGAACCGACGAGCTCGCGCCAACGCGCTCTCGAGCATCTCCTCGAACAGCGCGCGGTTCGGCAGGCCCGTGAGCTTGTCGTGGTACGCCAGGAACGCGATCTCCTCCTCGGCGAGCTTGCGCTCGGTGATGTCGAAGATCACGCCCTGGATCAGCCAGGGGTTTCCGTCCTCGTCGTTGATCGGGAACGCCTGCTCCAGGACCCATCTGATCGTGCCGTCCTCGTGCAGCATGCGGTACTCGTGATTCAACGGGACGTGCGTCCGGTAGGCGGTCTCGTACTCCTCCCACACGCGGTCGACGTCCTCATCGTGAACGTGCCGGCGCCAGCAGTACGGGTCCTCGAGCCACTCGGCGGGTTGGATCCCCAACAGGTCGGTGACCTGCGGGCTGACGTAGATGCTGTCCTGGTTCTCGTCGACGGGATCCAGGTACACCACCGCCGGGATCTGTTCGACCAGCGTCCGATACTTGGCCTCCGCTTCGAACCGTGCCTCCCGGCCGGCCTGGAGCTCGGTCATGTCGCGGAGCGTGACCACCAGGAACCGTTCCGCACCGTCGATCGAGCCCACGTGCACCTCGACCGGGATGTCGCGGCCCGCCCGATCGTGACAGACCGTCTCCACGGTGCTGCCCGCCGCTTGCTCACGCGGAGTCGGTCGCGATCAGCTCCTCGACCGGGCGGTCCACGAGCTCCTCCCGGGAGAAGCCGGTCAGCTCCTCGACGTGCCGGTTCGCGAACACGATGCGACCGTCGGCGTGCGCGACGACGAGGCATTCGGGAGTGGCCTCCAGCAGGGAGCCGGACCTGATGAGGTGGGAAAGGCGGACCTCCGCGGCCTCCCGCGCGCGTGCTGCCTCCACGATGTCGGACGACATGCTCTCTGGTGCCTCCCGGGACGATTTCCCTGAATGTCGTCATCCGAGGCGCGACACCTGAGCGCCGGGGCCTACCTAGATGGAGGTATCCGCACGCCGGGTCGAGAGTTCCGGGCGGAACGGTTACAGTCGAAGCCTCATCGATGAAGGGGGTTGACCGTGGACGACACCACCCAGGGAACGCTGTCCGACGAGGACATCAAGACGGTCCTTCCGGTCGGCAGCGCGGTGACCAAGGTCGAGACCGATCCCGACACGACCGACGCGGACGGGACCGACGGGGACGCGACGGACGGCACGGACGGGGACAGCTCAGACGCGGATGGGACCGACGGCACCGACGCCGACGGCACGGACGGCGGACACCGACGGCACGGACGGAGACAGCTCCGCCACCTCGTGATCACCCACATCCCCGAGCCCGTGCAGGCGAGCGTCGGGCGCGGGACGGATCCGCTCCTCCGGTGCTCCGGCGATCCGGAGGCGTTCCTGACCGACACGTGGCGGATGCGCGCCGCGGTGTACCAGGCGGCGGAACCGCACGGGTTCACCGACCTGCTCACGTTCGACGATGTTGACCGGATCCTGACCACCACGTCGCTGCGGACGCCCTCGTTCCGTCTGGTGAAGGCCGGCGAGCAGATCCCGGAATCCTCCTACACGCGATCCGGGCGTACCGGCTCCAAACCGGTGACGGGCATGGCGGATCCGGCCAGGATCGCGGAGCTGTTCGATGGCGGCGCCACGATCGTCCTGCAGGGTCTGCACCGCAACTGGGAACCGGTCGCCGCCTTCTGCCGCGCGCTCGAGCTGCGGCTGGGACACGCGTGTCAGGTCAACGCGTACATCACGCCGCCGGGCACGCAGGGGCTCGCCCTGCATGCCGACCCGCACGACGTCTTCGTCCTGCAGGCGTTCGGTCGCAAGCACTGGGAGGTCCACGCGGCGCCGGGCGAACCCGAGCGGGAGCCCATCCAGGCGCAGGTCGGTCCGGGCGACTGCATCTACATGCCGACGGGGACGCCCCACGCTGCGACGACCGGAACCGAGCTGTCCGGCCATCTCACCGTGGGCGTCCACGTCGCGACGTGGCGCGACGTGCTGGCCGATGTGTGGTCGTCCGTGGATCAGGACGCGAGCCTCGACGACGCGCTCCCGGTCGGATGGACCGAGGATCCGTCCGGGTTCGCGGAGATCCTGCGGTCGCGATCTGGCGTCGCTCGGATCGTCGTTGGCCGAGGTGGATGCGGAGGCGGTGACCGAGGCGCGCACACGGCGCTTCCTGTCGAACCGGGCACCCGCGCTCCGAGGCATCCTGGTCCAACGGCGATCGCTCGACCTGATCGACGACCGGACCGTGCTCATCAGACGTCCGGACGCGGTATGTCAGGTGCGACGCGACGGCGATCGAGCTGATCGCCCTCTTGGGCGACCGCCGACTGGAGATGCCCGCGTGGTTGGAGCCAGCGATGGCGATCGTGTCGTCGAGTGAGCGCCTGGTCCTCGAAGACCTGGAGCCGGCGCTCTCCGATCCTTCCTCGCGCGTGGTCCTCGGCCGCCGCCTGGTGCGCGAGGGATTGCTCCTGATCGACGACGACGGCTGAGCTGGACCGGAACCCGTGACGGATCGATCGTTCCGGTGCTCGCACGCCAGCCAGGCGATGGATGAGCCGCTGGTCGGTACCGCCTCCACCATCACCAACTGGCTCCTCGTGGAGCATCCGGGGCCGTGGGGCGTCAGGGCCTTGTCGCACGCCCGCCTGCCGGACGGACTCGGCGCGCACCTGATCCGTCGCGAGCGCGAGCTACGGATCCGGGTCCTCCTGATCCGGCGACACGGACGAGGAACCGGGGCGCGGAGATCGCTGCTTCGCGATCCACACCGGACCGGACCAGCCCTGGATCGAGCGAGCCGACCTGGATGATGTCGGCGAAGTGGCGGCTCTCGATATCGCGGCGCTCGGTCGCGGTGCCTCGGTGGGGATGACGCCGCACGACGGACCGTTGTTCGCGGTCTGCACGCATGGGCGGCGCGATCCTGCTGCGCGGAACGCGGCCGCCCGCTCGCGTCGGCGCTCGCGAACGCGTTCCCCGAGGAGACGTGGGAGTCGACCCACATCGGCGGCGACCGATTCGCCGGCAACATGATCGCGTTCCCGCACGGGTTCTACTTCGGCCGGGTCGATGCCGGCCCGCGGCGTGGACGTCGCCGCCGGATACGTCGCGGGATCGATCGATCTGGGGCATCTCCGGGGACGCTGCTGCCGCCCGACGGACGTGCAGGCGGCCGAGCACTTCCTGCGGGACCGTCAGTCGCTCACCGGCGTCGACGAGGTCGCGGTCATCCAGGTGGCGAGGGACGGATCGAAGACGTCCGTCTCGTTCCGGACGCCACGGCGATCGCACCTGGTGACCGTGCGCCGCGAGCGCGGCGAGGAGGAGCGGCTCACCTGCCACAGCGACGACGGCGGAGCGGCCGCCCCGGTACACGCTGGTGGAGATCGAAGCGACCTAGCTCCTCCTTGCCGTCATGCGTCGCCGGTCGGGTCGCTCGCCTGGAGGTACCGCTCGTAGAGCCGCGGCAGCTCGGCGCCCGGCGCGGCCCGATAGCGATCGGGCTCGATGTCGATCCACGGCTCGGTCTCGGGTGCGGCGAGTCGCGTCGAGCCCGCGAACGCGCGCGACCACGTCGACCGCCGGCTTGGGCGTCGCGTCCGCGCGCCAGAGACCGAACGATCGTTCATGGGTGGCCACGTCCATCGGTGGCCGGCCGAACGTCGCCGCGTCGTAGTCGGAGTAGCACCAGAGCATCGCGCCGGTGGCACCCGCGTCGCGGAGTCCCGTCAGGACGCGCCCGACGTACTCGGCAGCCTCGACCTCTTCGATCAGCGACGTTGTATCGGTCGCCGGCACCGCCTCCTCGCTGGCCAGGTTCCTCCGGTGCGTGGGGAGCCCGAACTCGGAGAAGAGCACATCCGCGCCGGCCCCCAACCATCGCGTGACGCGGGCCAGGAACGGGACGAGCGCCGCGTCGGTCCGGCTCCGCGCCCACGCGTGCGTAGATCGGGTACCCGTGCATCGTGAGGAAGTCGCATGACTCGGCGGCCTCGCCGGGTCCGAGCCGGCGATCCTCCTCCAGGTCCTCCATATGGATACCGATCGTGACCTCGGCGTCCGGGTCCTCGTCGCGGATCGCGGACGTCATCCGTGACAGCCATGCTCGCGCGGCCGCGCGATCCGGGGGGACGACGCAGTTCGAGTTCTCGTTGCCCAGGTCCCACGCCCACAGCGCATCGATGTCCGGCGAGGGCTTCCGCCGCCCTCGGCCGCGAGCTCGGCCTGCGCGCGCACGACACCGTCGTCCGTGTACCAGTTCCGCAATCCACCTTCGACCACGCGTCCAGCCGAGACGACCCGGAAACGCGGATCGCGGACGTCGCCGCCCAGCGCCCACCCCGGGATCCAGTCCACACCGCTCATGTGCCCGGTGAACAGGGTCGGCATCAGGCCGAGACCGGCGTTCCTGCGCCGTCCGCCACCGTCGCCAGGCGTTCGAGCATCGACGGGATCGACACGCGTCCGGCTCCGGCTGGAACGCCTCCCACAACAGGAAGAGGCGAACGGAATCGAAGCCGGCGTCCGCGATACGGGCGAAGTCCTCGGCCGTCTCCGCTCGGTCGAATGACGTCCACCACGCCATCGCGGTGCGGGCGGGCCAGTAGTTGATGCCGAGCCGGAACGGCTCGGCATCACGGTCGCGCCAGCCGTCATCCGCCGATGCTCCGCTCGACGATCCGGCGGTAGACGTCGACGTAGTCGTCGACCATCCGCAGACATCGAACCGCTGTTCCACCGAGGCGCGGATGGCGCGCCGGTCGAGGCCCTCAGCTGCCCGCACGGCGTCGTCCGCTTGCTCGGGCGTATCCACCAGGCAGCCGTTCACACCGTCCTGCACGAGTTCGGGCATCGAACCGCGCCGCGTGGCGATCACCGGCGTGCCGCACGCCATCGACTCGATCACGCTGAACCCGAATGGTTCCTCGAACGAGATGAGGTGCAGCAGCGCTCGAGCGCCTCCCAGCACCGCGCCGCGCTCATCGGGTCCGACGGAGCCGATGTAGCGCACGCGTTCACCGTCGATGTGCGGTTCCACCGACCGCTCGAAGTACATCTGGTCCTGCACGATGCCGGCGATCGTCAACGGCACGCCCATCCGCGCGGCGACCTCGATCGCTTCGGCCGCGCCCTTGTGCGGGTGGATCCGTCCGAAGAACAGGAGGTAGTCGCCCGCAGCCTCGATCAAGTGGGAACGCGTTCATCTGGATGCCGTGATGGATCGTGGCCTCGTAGTGCAGCTTCGGATGACGGTCGGCATCGCTGATCGCGACGTAGTGCCCACGATCGTCGTAGCGCTCGAAGACCGGCACGATCTTCTCGGACGAGAACCCGTGGATGGTCGTGACGACGGGCGTGTCGATCAGGCCGCTGTACGTCAAGGGCAGGAAGTCGACGTTGTTGTGGATCAGGTCGAACTCCGCCGCCCGTTCGAACACCGTCGCGATATGGAGCCCCTCCCAGACCTTGGCGTCCAGCTCCGTGTCCTCGGAGTAGCCCGTGGGGATCGTGCCCACCAACCGCGCCGACGTCACCGAATCCGCTGCCGCGAACAGCGTGACGTCCACGCCCCGTTCCACGAGCCCCTCCGTCAGGAGAGACACGAACTGCTCCCACGGGCCGTAGTGACGAGGTGGAACGCGCCAGGAGATCGGAGCGAGCATCGCGACCCGCAGATCGCTCACGGCGCACTCCCCCCGCTCGAAACATCCGCCACGTCGCGCATCAAGGCCTGCAGCTTATGCACCCGGGCCGGCGCGTTTCCCTCGGGGGGGCTGGGGTACGGCCGCCGTTCAGTCCGGTGGGCGTGCTTGGCTGCGAGCGGTCTTCACCTCGGCGTCGTCCAGTGCGATCAGGCTCTCGGCGTCGTCCAGTGCGATCAGGCTCTCGGCGTCGTCCAGTGCGATCAGGCTCTCGGCGTCGTCCAGTGCGATCAGGCTCTCGGCGTCGTCCCGTGGGATCCGGCTGTCGGCATCGTCCAACGGGAACCTGTTGTCGGCATCGTCCAAGGGGACCCGGCCACGGTCGGAGCGTTCTTCGGCGGGTACACGTTGCGGATGCAGATCACGTCGGCGCGAGCGTCCTCGCACGAGCAGATCGTGGGCGATGGCGGCGACGATGATGACGGCGAGCGATCCGTAGATCGTGGCCAGGATGAGGATGATGAGCATCTTCATGTTGCATCCCCTACCCGCTCAGCGACGGGCTGAATCAACGTCTTCTCGAGGCCTCCACGATGGGTCCAGACGTGCCCTCCCGTGGTGCACTGTACCGCGCCGACGAGCTCCATCGAAGCATCCTCGCGCCTCAGAACCACGACCCGAGCTACGACCCTCTCGTCACGAGCGCGGTGTGGCGGGCGACGCCGCCGAACTCACCCTTGCTCGTTCCAAGGCCCATCATTGAGCTGGAGGATGTCGGTGTGGACGCGCGACAGGTCTCGCGTGAGGCACACGGCCACGCTGACGTAGTCGGACAACTTGCAGAGCAGTTCGACATCCCCTTCGGTGAACGCATGGGCGAGTGGAGCGCTCACGGCGAGAACCCCCAGCGTTTCGTATCCGCGCGTCAGCGGCAGACACACACTCGAGCCCACACCGTTCCGACGACAGACCTCACCGTCGACGCGTGGGTCGGTCGCACTGTCGTCGGACCACATCACCTGTCCCGTGCGGACCGCGAGCCCGCTCAGGCTCGAATCCATGTTGACCCTGGTGCCGATGTGGGCGGCGTTGCTCCCGGAGCCCCAGAGGAAGCTCACCCCGAGCTGGTCGGCGAGGCCGATCATGACACCCTCAGCTCCGGGGACGAGCTCCAAGGTCTGATCCGCGACCCGCTGCATCACGCCGACGGGATCGATCGCCTGGCTCATCGCCGCCCTGAGTCCCTCGCCGTTCATCGCTGCACTCCTTTATGGGCATCTCGCCTCGATGCCCATCGTTGGAGTGCCGACCGGCATGGTCCGCGCAATGAAGGTCCTACGTGTGGCTGGTCGATCCCGATGCTCGAATGCGTTTCAGGTGATGTCGAACTCGCCCGGCAACCAGTCGTCATCTGATGATGCAGGTCCCAAGATGACGATGTTCTCGAAGCCTTCGTCGAGCACGACCTGCGTCTCCATCGTTTCGGGGTCCATGCGCCTCCCCTCCGCTCGGACCCTAGGCTGGATCACCGAAGACGTCTATCGCCCGCATCCCGGACGCGGGACCCCCATCCGGCCGACGGCTGGGACAGGTGGTCAACCGATCCGCCCATCGGGCCCTCGTTCGACCCGACGATCGCTTTCGGCCTGGGACGACGGATGCCTGTTCCGCGCTTCATCGAGCGTGCGTAGAGCCCTGCGCCCACAGTGAGCGTGATAGAACAGCTCGTCCCCGGCCGATCGGCACGACCATGACGTACGCGTGATGCTCCCGAACCGGCCGACCGCAGCGAGCGCAATCGGCGATGTAGTCAGTCCCCACCAGATCCTCATCGGACGTCGCTCAGCCATCTCGATGGACATCCGGCCAGCCATCCGGCTGAACCTGCCCGACAGCCCGCGATGCCTGGCCGATCGGCCATCGCTTCCGGCCCGATGGCCATGGGATGTGTCCGCGGCGGTACCGATACTTCCTCTCGGGCGATCGCTCCACGATGACGGTCCTGATCAGACCGTGCTTCGTCCTCCGGATCCATGTGGCGGAGGACAACACCGGGCTCCCGTCCGCGTCAGCGGACGGGAGCCCGCCCCCATGACCGGTGAGCCGTGCGGTCGTCGCGAGCGTTCGGGGCCGGTGTGTGCATCGATGACGGGACCCAGAACTCCACCGTCGTCCCATCCCCCGGATGGCTCTGGACCCGGCACCCGCCACCCGCGAGCTCGGCCCGTTCTCGCATGGTGGTCAGACCGATATGTCCCAACTTCGTGCCCGCCGAGCGCACCGGATCGAATCCGATCCCGTCGTCGACCATCCTCACGATGAAGGTGCCATCCTGCTCCAACAGCGTGACGACCACGCTCCTCGCCTGCGAATGCTTCCGCATGTTGGCCAGCGCTTCCTGGGTGATGCGGTAGAGGATCAGTCGTTGTTCGTCGGGCGGTTCCTCCGAGAACCGGTCGTCGATGGTCACCGATTGCTCCAGCTGCCACTGCGTCGCATAGTCCCGGATAGCCGCCGCGAGCCCTTGGTCTTCCAGGATGGGCGGCCGCAGCTCGAACATGAGGTTCCGGAGCTTCGACACGGCGGCGCGGATCCATCCGCGGAGCTCCAAGATGTGCTCGACCTGTGTCGGATCCTCCAGCTGCCGTCCGAAGATCTCCAACCTCATCGTCACCGCGACGAGGAGTTGGAGAGGATCGTCATGGATGTCTCCCGCGATGCGGCGCCGCTCATCTTCTTGGGCGCTCACCAGATGAGACAACAGTCGCCGGCGCTCTTCATCGGCCCCTCGGAGCTGCGCGACGCGTTCGTCGAGCTCATCGGTGCGCTCGATCACCTCCGACTCGAGGGACAGGTTCTGCATCAGGAGCTTGTCCTTCAAGCGGCGGATCTCATCGAGCTTGCGGCGATCGTCCTCGAGCAACCAACAGTTGTGCAGACGAACGGCTGCGTGTGATGCGAACTGCTGCATGATGTCGATCGTCCATCCACGGACCCGGTCGCCGTTCCCGACGCCCTCCACGACGAGGACGCCGAGGCGGAACCCTCCGGCGAGGAAGAGCGGCAGGATGACGACGTTGCGAGCGTCGGGCATGAGCGCCGAAAGCCGGGGGTCGACGGCCGGATCGAGCACGCGGATCAATCGGACGGTCCGAGAGCTCAGCGTGCTCTCGACGACGGGATCCATCCCCGCAGCGATCGGTGCATCCTGCACGCCTCGGGAGGCCAGGAGTGCCAGGTCATCGACGGGCGACGCCAGGACGAGGCTCCTCTGTGTGCCGAACGTTTCGTGGAGGGCGTCCAGGAGGATCCCCGGGATCTCAGCGGAGACGTCCGTCGCCGCCATCGCGGCCACCGTGCGCGTCAGGGCGGACAGGTCCGCGCGTTTGCGTCGAAGGTTCCGCTCGTTCATCGCGGAAAGCGCGGCCGTGGCCACCGCAACGCCCCACACCGTCAGGATCGTGATCACCCAGGTTCGGGTGTGACGATGTGGCCGATCCGACCCGCCGAAGAGGGCGTCGGACGCCGGGATCGTTCCTGCGGCCTCGGCATTCGCGACGACCAGGATCGCCAAGGTGTCCCACACGGCCACCTTCAAGCCGGAGCGGTAGGACGCGAGGAGTGAGATCGCGATCACGTGGATGAAGATCAAGGTTTGGAGCGGGCTCGCCGCTCCGCCCGTGAGCGAGGTGATCCAGACGAGGAACACGCCGTCCAGGAGTACTTCGAAGGCGAGCACCGCCAGCCGCCGGCCACGTCCTCGCCGGCGAACGATCTCAGCGATGAGCTCCAGGAGGAGATACAGCGCGCTGGACGCGACGAGTCCAGGACGCACCTCGCCCCCGGTCTGGAACACACCGATGACGAGGGCGACCAGCGCGAAGCCGACCCGGAGCGCCAACAACGACCGCATCCGGTAGCTGAGGGAGACGAAGTCGCTCTCGACCGGACCTGCGACGGCGGACGCCTCGCGCATCGATCAGGAGAACGTCAGGTACTCGGAGCCAACAGGGGCGAGTGTGAGCTTCGGGTCCTTCCGATCGATCCGATCCTGCACGATGAGGAACACAGCCACCATCAGGATGAGGACCAATGGGAAGGCGATGATCCCCACGAGCCGTGCGCCCGAGAGGATGCCAGCGCCGGGATCGTCGTCGCGCTCGGTCGGCCGATCGCCTGTCTCCGATCGGTGTGGTCACGACCACGGTGCTCGAGGCGCCCACGGGGTCCGAGGTCGCGACCCCTCCGGTCGGGAGTGGTTGGGCGCCCGACGCGGGTGGCCCGACCTCCGTATCGGTTCCGGGCTCGGTCCCACCGTCTCCGGGGATCTGAGTTTCGGGGGGAAGGGCGCCTTCGCCGGGGAGACCGCCGCCCCCGCCGGGAAGGACACCTCCCGGGACGTCGACCTCCGGAACGACGCCGCCGGTGTCGATCGGCAACGTGTCCTCGACGGTGTCACCGATCGCCGTGGTGGTGTCCTCGAGCACCTCCTCGACGACCGTGGTCGTGTCCTCCAGCACTCCGCCGACGGTCGTCGTGGTCTCCTCGAGCACTTCCTCTACGGTCGTGGTCGTTTCGTCGAGAACGCATCCGAGGTCGAGCACGGGGCACGGATCGGCCGCAGCGGCCGAGGCTCCGATGACGCCGCTCGACATCGAAACCAGCGAAACGAACACGATCCGCAGAAGGAGTCGAGCGATCTTCGTGCCGTTCACGGCGGTTCAGCCTCCTCGTGCTCGCTCCGCACCGGTGAGCCTGCCTGTGCCTGATTCCCCGAAGGGAACATGTGACGGTGTCGCCTCCTGTGAGAATTCGGCCATCGAGGGCCGCTTCTTGAGCCTGATCCACCACGATTTCCTGTTCCGGGCAGGACATCCCGTCCCGCCTGATCAGCCGTCGACCGCCGTCCCGGTGAAGACCGATCCCGTTTCGCGGTTCGAAAACGATCGCCCGAACCGGGCGCTGCGGTGGCCCATCGGACACCGGAGATGGCCGGTCGGCCATCGAGGCATCGCCACCCGCCCTCGATACTGATCAGGCCATGTCGGTGGAGGTGCAGATGGAGGAGAGCCGATGATCGCCACAGGAACTCTCTCCGGCGCGACCGGAGGATCCGGAACCATGACGCTCCAAGCGGTCCCGTGGGCGGCCGATACTCTGGAGTTGGAGGCGCTCATGGCCGAACCACACACGATCTCTGTTGCCGTCGTCGACGACCATCCCGTGGTGCTCCGTGGGCTCGAAGCCCTCATCGAGGCGGAGCCCGACATGCGGGTCGTCGCGACCGCGCACGATGGAGAAGAAGCGGTCCGACGAGTGACCGCCGCCCAACCGGACGTGGTCGTCATGGACATCCGCATGCCCGTGTGTGACGGCGTGGAGGCAACGGAGCGGATATTGGCGGCGCGTCCCGACACCCGGGTGATCCTGCTCTCCGGCGAGCTGGGGCCCTCGGTCGTGAGCGCCCTCAAGGCAGGGGCGTACGGCTACCTCTCGAAGGATTCGGCGGACCGCGACCTGGTCAAGGGCATCCGCGATGCCGCCGCCGGCCATCCGGTCATCGCGTCGTCCGTGCTCGGGCACGTCCTCGATGCCCTACGCCAGCAGCAGGATCCCAGCCCGCTGACCCCTCGGGACCGGGCGATCCTCGTGTGCGTCGCCGAGGGCAACACGAACGAGCAGATCGCCCGCGAGCTCGGCCACTCGATCTCCACCGTGAAGGCGCAGCTCGCCGCCCTGTACGAGAAGGTCGGCGCGACCGATCGTGCCTCAGCCTTGGCCGTGTGCTTCAGGCGCGGATGGCTGTCGTAGGACAACGGCTCGCGATCGCAGACCATCCCGGACGGCTCAGTCAGGTCGTCGCGCCGCTGTCCCGCCGCACACGTGTCCGCGTCATGGTCGCCGACGACGACGATCTCATCCGGCGAACCCTGGCGGAAGCGATCGAGCAGACGGACGGTCTCGAGATCGTCGGGACGGCGAAAGACGCGAACGAAGCTGTTCGCATCGCGTCGTTGCGCCATCCCGACGTCGCGATCCTCGACGTCCGCATGCCGGAAGGCGGCGGCCCGCGGGCTGCGAGCGAGATCCGGTGGCGATCACCAGGCACCCGCATCATCGCGCTCTCTGCACACGGCGATGACCGGAGCGTCGAGAACATGCTGGCGAGCGGGGCGACGAGCTATCTCATCAAGGATTCCTCGCTCGAAGACATCGTGGAAGCCGTCGCGAAGGCGGTGGACGGCGGCGCCTGCCTCGCAGGAGGCGTGACGCAGCACGTCGTCTCCGAGCTCGGGAACCGACTCGCTCGAGAACGGGGATCGGAGGAGGAACGCCGGATCAAGGAGGCTCGCATCCGACGGATCATCTCCGGAGCCGAGCGGATGAACATGGCGTACCAGCCCATCGTCGAGCTCTCTTCAGGGAGGATCATGGGGGTTGAAGCGTTGGCTCGATTCGATGCCGCACCTGGCTGGACACCGGATGTCTGGTTCGCCGAAGCCTCAGCGGTCGGCCTGGGCCAGGAGCTCCAGCTGGCCGCGATCGGCGTGGCACTGACGGCGCTCGACACCCTCCCTCTCGACATGTTCCTGAGCGTCAACGTCGACCCCGCGGCGGCATGTGCCCCAGAACTCCGAGCGCTGGTCCGCGAGTGGCCAGCCGGACGCATCGTGATCGAACTCACGGAGCATGCGCCGGCGGATGACTACCACACGCTGCGATCGGCGTTGGATGATCTGCGCGGATCGGGGGTGCGCGTCGCCGTCGACGATGCCGGCGCGGGGTTCGCGAGCCTCAAGCACATCCTGGAGCTGGCGCCGGACCTCATCAAGCTCGACATCAGCATCGTGCATGACATCGGATCGGAACCGGCGCATCGCGCGCTTGCATCAGCGCTGGTGGGATTCGCCCGCGAGACTGGGACCGTCCTGATCGCCGAAGGTGTGGAGACGGTCGAGGAGGCCACGACCATCCGCGCCCTCGGGATCCCGTTCATCCAGGGATACTTCGCCGCACGACCGGGGCCGATCCCCGATCGCTCCGTCCTCCACTTGCCGTTCGACCGACACGCGTAGCACGAACTGGCCAAGCGGCCAGGCGTCTTGGCCGATCGGCCATCGAGCGTTCGTCCGACGCCCTGGATACTGCCGGTATGGACACCCTGGAGACGGACCTCAGGCCGTACCTGCGAGATGCAGCCGTGTGCTTCATCCCGCACTTGACCGACGAGCAACTCGATCGGATCGACCTCGCCTTCCGCAGGTCCAACGCGTTCACGATGGTGCGGAGGCTCACGGCCAACACCATCCTCGTCGAAGGCTTCCCTGTGCGGGCACGCTCGTTGCGACAGGCGGAGGCCCTCACCTGGGAGCTGGTGGCCGCCCGTGTTCGGGGAGCGTTGCAGGACCGACGGGATGTCTGGACCCGGATCACGTCCATCGATGTCCGAGAGCCGGTCGGGGCGCTCTTCCCCTAGACACGCCCCCGCCTCGCATCGCCGATCCTCGAGCGTGAGCGCCGGTGCCGATGCGATCAAATTGGCCACCGGATGTCCGAGCGAACCTCTAGCCTCGAGAAGCTGGGCCGTGAGTGTTGGCGGTCGAGGCGATCGCGTCTGGCGAGGAGGATGGCTCATGGGAACACGCAGCGTCCGTTCGGTCCCCGAGGGCTACCACGCGGTCACTCCGTTCGTGATCGTGAAAGGTGCAGCCCGGTTCCTCGACTTCATGAGGGATGCGTTCGAGGCGGAGGAGCTCGGCCGAGTCGAGGGCGAGGATGGCGCGATCGGTCACGCCGAGACGAGGATCGGCGATTCGGTGGTGATGACGTTCGATGCCAAAGACGGATGGCCGTGGACCCCGAGCTTCCTCAGGCTCTATGTGGACGACGGCGATGCCGTGTACGAGCAAGCGTTGAAGGCAGGGGCGACGTCGGTCACCGAGATGACGAACATGCCTTGGGGCGATCGAGTGGGGCGCGTGCGTGACCCTCTGGACAACCTCTGGTGGATCATGACGCGGATCGAGGACGTCGACGAGGCGGAGATGGCGCGTCGTGCAGGCGAGCCGGAGTACATCGAGGCGATGCGGTACGTCGAGAGCGCCGAGTTCTTCCCCGTCAACGAGTAGGAACGTGCATGGCGATCCGTCGAGCTGCGAGCTCCGTCTAGGATGTCGTCATGGTCCGGTTGCTGATCAGCGCAGCGGTGTGGCTGACCTCGGCGGCCGTCGGGCTCCTGGTGGCCAAGCTCCTCATCGACGACATGACGATCGATCTCGGATCGTTCGTCGTGGTCGTGGTCATCTTCGCGACCGGCCAGGCCATCCTGTCTCCGTTCATGGCGAAGGTTGCGATGCGCAACGCGCCGGCGCTCCTCGGTGGCGTCGGGCTCTTCACGACCTTCATCGCGCTTCTGATCACCTCACTCCTGTCCGACGGCCTGACGATCGATGGCGCCGACACGTGGGTGTTCGCGACACTGGTCGTGTGGATCGTGACGATGCTCGCCACGTTGCTCCTCCCGCTCCTGTTGGGGAAACGGATGGTTTCTGACCGGCGAGACGGGAACTGACCGATCGTCTATCCGATCGGGGATGTAGTGGCTGGAACCCGTTGCTATGCTGCGGGGCGCAGGGGGTGACACCGGCGCCCTAGCCCTTGGCGGGTGCCCCTCCTGCCTCCAACTAGTCAGTTCTGCTGACGCTCGACGTGCCGTCGGCGCATAGGATCTCACCCTCAAGGTCCCCTGCCGAGGTCGTCGAAACCTCTGGCATGTTCGATGGCGCGTTCGCGGTCGCCGTGGTTCGTAACGGGTATCGGATGACCTTCGACTCGTGGGCGACGGCGAGCGCGTGTGTCGAGATCGGGGATCAGGTCCGCGGCTACATGCCCGACGGCAGCACCGGCTATGCGGAGGTGATCCCGCTCGACGATCCCTCTCTGGGCCCGAGTCGCTGGAGAGCGATCGTGATGTCGTGGTGACGAACGAGCCAACATCGCGAGCGAGATCAACAGCACCGCGTGCTCCGGCCACGTTCGCTGCGAGCCGGAAGATCGTGGAGCCGATGCCGCCGGCTAGATGACGGTCATGTGAGTGCTGCCACGCCAACGGGTGGCGCGAGCGCTCCCCGCAGAAGCTCCAGCGGCTCTGGAAGCACCCAGAAGTAGACCCACCGGCCGCGCTTCTCCCGCCCGACCAAGCCGGCGTCGGCCAGGACCTTCAGATGGTGACTCACCGTGGGCTGCGAGAGCCCGACAGGGGCCGTCAGCTCGCAGACGCACGCCTCTCCGTTCGGGTGAGCACCGAGGATGCTCAGCAACCGGAGACGCGCCGGGTCGGCCAGGACGCGAAGAGCGGCTGCCAATCGCTCGGCCTCTCCCTCATCCAGGGGTTCGGCAAGGAGCTGGGGGCAGCACTCGGCATCGATCGTCTGGATCAGCTTCATGCCGTCATATTGACGGTGGTCGATACTTCTGTCAACGTATCGACGCTCGTCTATGCGAGAGGAGGTGTCCGAGATGCTCGGTTCTACCGATCCTTGTTGCCCCGAGGAGGGCTGCCCGCCCGGCTGCTGCTAGACAGCCGCCGTTCGCGTCGGACAGGGGCTGGGCCCGCCCCTGGACGGCGCGAGCCGACGAGCCTCGCGCCAGGTCGATGACCGACTCAACCCGCGAGCACCCCGAGCTGGTTCAACAGAGCCTTCACGCGACGCTCGATGTCGTCCCGGATCGGTCGAACGTCCTCCAGCTCTTGTCCAGCGGGATCGGCGACCTCCCAATCCTCGTACCGCTTGTCGGGGAAGATCGGGCAGGCGTCGCCGCACCCCATCGTGATGACCACATCCGCCGCCCTGGATCACCTCGTCGGTCCACGGCTTCGGGAACTCCGATGCGATGTCGATCCCGACCTCGCGCATCGCCGCGATGGCTGAGGGGTTCACCTCGCTCGCAGGGTCGGAGCCACCCGAGAAGACCTCGATGCGGTCTTGACCGAGCTCGCTCGCCCAGCCTGCCGCCATCTGCGAACGACCAGCGTTGTGGACACACAAGAAGACGATCGACGGGACGCCGCTCGTCATCTTCCCCTCGACCCGTGCGAGGGCTCGCAGCCGCTGCCGGGCGAAACGCTCGGAGAACAACGGCACGAAGTTCTTGATGCGCGCCGCTTGAAGGGCAAGCAGAGACGACGCGAGGTACAGCTCGATCGTCTCGACTCCGAACGTGCCACGGAACTCCTCTTGTAGGTCGTTCGCCGCGTGACGCACGATGGCTCGTTGTTCAACGGGCAGGACACTCATCGCTTCCGTGAGTTCGGACACCTGGGGACCCCTTTGTCGGACGACGGGCGTCATTCTGGCCTCGGAAGGTGTCCAAGAGATGAACAGGAAGCGATCTCCGACTCTCCGATGGAGTCTTCGCTTGCCCGTCCGGTCCAGCTCAACGTGAGGCGCTCGGTACCACCGAGGCAGTTCGGAAGTCGTAGGTGACGGGCTCACGAGGATCGTGATCCTCGGTACCGGGAGCAGGGTTCCGCTCCCGATACTCGATCCCCACACGGGTCGAGGGATACACCGCGAACACCGATGCCGGCTCCGTCCCGTGGTTCTCGGTGCTGTGCGCCATGCCGGCAGGGATGAACGCGACGCCGCCTTCCCTCACCCGGCGACGATCGCTCCCGAGGATCACCGTCACCTGACCACTCCGATACAGCACGAGCTCGTCGATGGGATGCACGTGAAGCGGGATCCTGTCACCGGGCGCGATGACCTCGACGATCGCCGCGAGCGATTCGACGATACCCGCGGGATCGGTGAGCGCGGCCCAGTGGGTGTGGGGTCGATGGTCGTCTGGATCGCCGATCATCGGCTCCAGAACGTAGTCGTCGACGATCGCCATGGTTCCTCCTTGTTGGACGCTCTCCGTGAAGGCAATTCGCTACGGCTTCCCGACCTCGGCGAGACGGGTCTTCACGACCTTCTTCACGAGGGTCACCGGCAGGCGGCGCCCATACTCGAAGCTGATCGTTCCCTTTCCCGTCACGAGGTCGCCGAGCTCGTCGCGGTGAGCGATGACCGCGGCCGGGCTCATCGGGAAGAAGCTGTAGTGCCGGTCGAATGCCATGTAGCCGACCAGACCCCGACCCTGGACCAGGAAGCCGGGCATCCCATAGGTGATGCCCTCTTCGGCTCGCGGGCGCCGCGGCCGCGATCGTTTCGCGAAGCTTCTGGAGCGGAGCACGGCGCGCAGGCTCGAGACTCGCGAAGTACGCGTCGACGCTCTCCGGTTTGTCCATGGCTTCCGAGCCTACTCCGCCATGAGCGGTGGACCCACGGGGATTCGAACCCCGGACCTCTTGGCTGCCAGCCAAGCGCTCTACCAGCTGAGCTATGGGCCCTCGGGTGTCCGAGTCTACCCGGAGGATGCGGCGTCGGGCTCCTGCCACTCGAGCTGCGGGGCGTCGCGCCACAGTCGTTCCAGGTCGTAGTACGCACGCTCTTCTTCGCCGAAGACGTGCACCACGACGTCGACGTAGTCGAGCAGCCACCAGCCGGCTTCGTCCTCGCCTTCGCGGCGGACCGGCTTCTCGCCCAGCTCGCGGATCGAGTCCTCGATCGACTCGATCACGGTCTTCACCTGACGGTTCGACGACGCCGTGCAGATCACGAAGAAGTCGGTGATGACGATGAGCTCATGCACGTCCAGGACGACGACATCGGTGGCTTGCTTCGCCAGGGCGGCGCGGGCGGCCCGGGCAGCGACCTCGCGGCTCGGAGGCGCGCCGCGCATGGCGCTCCCCGTTGCCGTTCCTCCGCCTGCCGTCAAGCCGTGAAGTCCTTCCCCACGATGATCTGCACGTACCCGATACCCGATGCTACCTGGGACACCGCGATGCGGCCCACCCCCAGCGCGGCCTTCACCCGGCGCGCCTCCCGCAGGTGCTCTTCGCCCAGCGCCACGATCTGGGTCTCGTCCTGATCGAACTGCTCGGCGTTCTGTGACAGCGTGATGCGGAATCCCCGTCCGATGATCAGCCGGCCAACCGCCTCACCGACCCCGGTGGTCCCGGCGGCGTTCTGGACGATGACGGGGACCGGCGTTCGCTTCACGCCGAACCGCTCGGCCATCAGCACGTCTAGCTCCTCGTACTTCGGCACGCGGACGGTGGCCGCGGCGACCTGGACGGGCAGCGTCTCGATCCGCCCGTCCTTCGCACCGATCAGGGTGGCCTGCACGCCCGGCGAGGTCGTCGGTCTCGGTGAGATCGTCGGCCTCCAACTCCGGAGGCGCCGCCATCAGTCCGGCCAGCACGACTTCCCACCGCGTGAACGTGTTCTGGTTCTCGGCACCCAGGAACGACGCGACCTGGGGACCGGTCATCGTCATCGGCCCCGGCCCGACGACCGTGCCGTCCAACTCCACCTCTTCCGGCAGCTCGACCCGCAGCCCGTCGTTCCGATCGATGAGCGTGGCGAGGTGCGCCAGATCGGTCACCGCGTAGTGCGCCGCCCACGCGCCGACCACGTTCGAGAGCGCCACCTGGACGCCGTCGCCCGGGAGCGCCGCGACGCGGCGCGTGGTCAGCTCGCCCGCGCCGGGCACCTCGAGCGTCAGCCCCTGCGGGATGCCCATCGCCGCCGGCGGGCTGCCTGCGGTGCCGACGACCGCCAGCAGCGGCTTGGGTGCCCCGGTGACGGAGAGCGCCAGCAGCGCCGGGACCCGGCCTGCGGCCGGCGTGGGGCTTCCCGCGCCGTCGCCCGCGTTCGCCGGGCCGTCGATCTGTGTCATGGCGTACGCCAGACCGAGCGCGACCACGATCCCGGTGACGAGCAGCTCGATCGACCGGCGACGATGTTCGCGCCGGCGCCGGTGGAGCCGCGTCACACGGGTCCTGGGGGCCCGTGGCGGCGATCCGACGCTCACCGGTAGATGCCCGCCTTCTCCACGTAGCTCTTCACGCCCTCGGGCACCAGGTAGCGGATCGGGAGTCCCGCCCCGACCCGTCTGCGGATGTCGGTGGACGAGATGGCGAGCGCCGGGATGTTCATCACCGTGATGTCGGGATGGCTGTTCGGCGACTTGGCCTGGATCGCCCCCAGGTCGTATCCCGGACGCGTGGCGGCGATGAAGTGCGCCAGCTCGAAGACCTCCTCGTGGTCCTTCCACGCCAGGATCTCCACGATGGCATCCGCACCGGTGATGAAGAACAGGTCGACCTTGGGTCCGTAGAGCTGCTTGAGGCCTCGCAGCGTGTCGACCGTGTACGTCGGACCGTCGCGGTCGACCTCCATCCGCGAGACGCGGAACAGCGGGTTGCTCGCCGTCGCGATCACGGTCATCAGGTACCGATCCTCGGCCGGGGACACGACCTCGTGTTCCTTCATCCACGGCCGACCCGTCGGCACGAACAGGACGGAATCCAGCGCGAACTGCACCAGCGCTTCCTCGGCGGTCACGAGGTGGCCGTAGTGGATGGGGTCGAACGTGCCGCCCATGACCCCCAGACGCGTCTCCACGCCGCCCATCCTACGGCCGGTCCGGACGGATCCGGCCAAGCGGACGATCAGCTGCCCTCCAGCCACTGCAGGAGCTCTCGACGGTGGTCGCGGTAGTGGATGTGACCCGATTCCTCGAACCACTCGATGGCGTCGCGGGTCGCGCTCCGCTGCTCGCACGAGCTCGCACCACTGCCTGACGCATCTTGGTCCGAGCCGCATGGAGCTCGGCCTTCACCGTCGGGACGTCGAGCTCCCGTCGAGATCTCGAACCACTCGCGGTTCATGGCCTCGATGTCGATCCGCGCGTCGACGTACGTGCCCAGCCGGATCCGTTCGAGCTGGTTCGCCGCCTCCGCGCACCACGCGGCGACGTGGAACATCGCGTCCTTCGGCGACCAGCCGTCGGACGTCAGGTGCGGCTCCTCGAACCGATCCGCCGGGACTCTGCTCGAACGCCGCGTGCAGCTCGACCCACGCCGCGTCCTCCTCGGTCGCCAGCCGTTCGGCGTCAGCGTCCATCCGCCGCGCCTCCCGTTCGAGCGGCCGCATCCGGGATGAACTCGAAGACGCTGTCGCCGATCGCCACCTCGTCGCCCGGGTTGGCCCCCATCTCGGCCAGGACCCGCTCGATGCCCTCCTTGACCAGTCGCCCCTGGAGCTTGGCCAACGACACCTCGTCGTCCAGGTCGGTCTCCAGGACCCACCGTTCGGCGTTCCGGCCCTTCACGCGCCAGCCGGCGCCCTCGCGCGCCACGGTGAAACGTGGACGCCCCGGACGCAGCACCACGAACGGCGTCGCCTCGGGTTCGGCTTCCTCCACCGCCTTGGACATCGCGCCAACCCGTGCCAGCAGTTCATCGAGCCCTTCGCTCGTGACCGCCGAGACGGCGAGAGCGCCCTCCCCGAGCTCGCGGGCCTTCGCCCGCGGGTCGTCGACCAGGTCCGCCTTCGTGCCCACCACGATGGACCTGCGCATCCCCAGCTCCCGGTCGTAGGCAGACAGCTCCGCACGGAGCGTCGTCAGGTCCGCAGGCGGATCGTCTTCCGACAGGTCCACGACCATCACCAACGCCCGGCAGCGCAGGATGTGCCGGAGGAACCGGTGGCCGAGGCCTCGTCCCTCGTGAGCGCCCTCCACCAGGCCGGGGATGTCGGCCACGACGAACCGGTCGCCGTCGCCGCCCGCCACGCCCAGGTTCGGCGTCAGCGTGGTGAACGGGTAGTTCGCGATCTTGGGCTTCGCGGCGGACAACCGCGACAGCAGCGTGGACTTGCCGGCGTTGGGCAGGCCGACGAGTCCCACGTCGGCCACCGTGCGGAGCTCCACGCGCAGGCGCTTCTCCTCGCCGTCCTCGCCCGGCTCGGACGTGCGAGGGACGCGGTTGCGCGCGCTGGCGAGCGCGGCGTTCCCACGACCGCCGCGACCGCCCTGGGCGACGATCGCGCGGGAGCCCTCGCCCACCAGGTCGGCGATCAGCCCGTCGTCGTCGGAGACGACGGTGCCGTCGGGCACGGGAACGATCAGGTCCTTGCCGGTGGCGCCGTCGCGCTTGGCGCTGCGGCCGGCCACGCCGTTGGGCGCCCGCTGGTGCGGGTGATCGGCGATCCAGGACAGGTCGTGGACGCCGCGAGAGACCTCGAAGACGACCGACGCCCCCGCCCCTCCGTTGCCGCCGTCGGGACCGCCGTGCGGCTTGTAGGGCTCGCTGTGCATGGACGCCGAGCCGTTGCCGCCGCGGCCGGCCTTCGCGTACACGAGCGCTTCGTCGACGAACGTCATGGCGACCAGCTTAGGTGGTCGTCCGGCACCCGTCGGGGCAAGATGTGCCCATGCCGGAGGCGACGACCGTGTGGATGGTTCGGCTGGACCGCGGACAGGTCGAGGACGACGTGCGCGGAACGCTGGCGCTGGACGCCGAGGCCGTCGTGTTCACCGAAGCTCGCTCCGGGACCGAGCACCGCATCCCCATCGCGGCGATGCAGCAGCCCCGGCGGGTGAAAGGGTCGCCGATCCTGATGATCGCGCACACCGCCGACGGGGAGGTGCGCCGGGTGGCGTTCTACTTCTCGCAGCCACCGCCGTTGCACCCGCCCGAGCCCGGCACCGCGGCGCTGCCCGAGGGCGGGCTCGGGGGTCGGCCGGTGGGGGCGTTCGGCGCGATCCGCCGCTCGTCCAAGCGCCGCCACATGCGCACGAACCTGGGCTACCTCACCACGGCCAACGCCGGCCTCAAGCAAGTGATCCAGGGGTGGGTCGAGGAGCTCGGAGCCAGGATGCGCGCCGGCTAGGGCGCGCTACTCGCTCGGCTCGGGCGCTACTCGTTCGGCTGCACCGAGGCGAACTTGCGCCCGCGGGAATCGTGGAACTCCACGACGCCCGGTCGGAGGGCGAACAACGTGTCGTCGCTGCCCTTGCCGACCCCGTCACCGGGATGGATCCGCGTGCCGCGCTGGCGCACGATGATGGAGCCGGCGGGAACCTTCTCCCCGCCGAACGCCTTCACGCCGAGGCGCTTCGCATTGGAATCGCGGCCGTTCCGGGACGAGCCGCCGCCCTTCTTGTGTGCCATAAGGCCTCCAGGCTACCAGTCGTTATTCGGCCGAGTCGACTGCCTCGACGGCCTCGACCGGTGCGTCCTCGACGTCGGGGGCGGGCTCGGCCTTCGCCTTGGTTGCGCGCTTGGGCGCCGCGCCGAACTTCACATCCTCGATCTCGAGCATCGTGAGGATCTGGCGGTGGCCGGCGCGCTTCGCGTAGCCGCTCTTCGGCCGGTACTTGAACATCTTGATCTTGTCGCCCTTCTTCTCCCCCAAAGGCTTGGCCGTGACGACGGCCTTGGCGGCCTCGGCACCCACGTGCGTCTTCCCGTCGTCGTCCACGACCAGGATGGGGTGGAACGTCATCGTCTCGCCGTCGTGAACGATCTTCTCGACCTCGATGACGTCGCCCGCCTTCACCTTCTGCTGCTTGCCGCCCGTCTTGATCACCGCGTACATCGCTCGTCCTCCAGCTCAGGCTTCGTAGTTGACCAGGATGCCCCGGCCTTCACAGGTGGGGCATGTCTCGGAGAAGGATTCAACCAGACCGCCGGACACCCGCTTGCGGGTCACCTGCATCAACCCGAGGGGTCCGATCTCGAACACCTGGGATCGGGTCTTGTCGACGGCCAAGGCCTCCTTCATGGCGTCCTCGACCTGCTTCTTGTTCTTCTCCAGCAGCATATCGATGAAGTCGACCACGATGATCCCGCCGATGTCCCGCAACCGGAGCTGCCGGGCGACCTCTCGGGCCGCCTCGAGGTTCGTGTTCGTGACCGTGGCCTCGAGGTTGGTCTTGCCGACGCTCTTGCCCGTGTTCACGTCGACGATCGTCATGGCCTCGGTCCGCTCGATGAACAGGTAGCCACCCGACGGCAGCCACACCTTCTTGTCGAGCGCCTTGTGGATCTGCTCGACCACGCGGTATTCCTCGAACGCCGGGAGCCGTCCCTGGTGCAGGTGCACCTTGGGCTCCAGGTCCGGGGCGACGTCGCGGACGTACGTCATGACCTTCTCGTAGACGCGCGGCGAGTCCGTCGCGAGCAGCTTGAACTCCTCGTCGGTGAACAGGTCGCGCACCACGCGCACGGTCAGCTCCGGTTCCTCGTACAACCCCGCCGGCGCCTTGGCCTTCTTCGAGTGCTTCTGGATGTCGTCCCACTCGCGGACCAGTCGCATCAGGTCGGCCGTCAAGGCATCCTCGCTGGCGCCCTCGGCAGCCGTACGGACGATGACGCCGTGCCCCTCGGGGCGCACCTTCTTCATGATCGTCTTCAGGCGCCGACGCTCGTCGTCGGGCAGCCGCCGGCTGATGCCGGAGATGTTCGCGTTCGGCACGAAGACCAGGAACCGTCCCGGCATGGAGATCTGCGCCGTCAGGCGCGCGCCCTTGCCGCCCATCGGGTCCTTGGTCACCTGGACCAGGACCGGCTGCCCGTTCTTCAGGACCTGCTCGATGCGTGGTTGCGGCCCTTCGAGGTCCTCGGGCGAGTAGTTGACCTCGCCGGCGTACAGCACGCCGTTGCGGCCCCGACCGATGTCGATGAACGCGGCTTCCATGCCCGGGAGCACGTTCTGCACGCGTCCCAGGTAGACGTTGCCGACCATCGACCGTGCGCCTGTTCGCGTGACGTAGTGCTGGACCAGGACGTTCTCCTCGAGCACCGCGATCTGGTCGCGATCACCGTGTTCGGTGATCACCATGACCTTGTCCGTGATCCGCGGCACGACGATCGTGTCCTCGCGGCGGCGCCGTCCTCCGCCGACCCGCCCGGTCCGCGAACGGCTGGAACGCAGGCCACGGGTGGGGCCACCGGCCTCCACCTGCTCCTCGTTCGTCCTGGTGCGGGCGCGACGCGATGGCTCCGCCGCCACCGTGTCGGTGGACTCGGTTGCGTGGTCGCTCGGAGCGGAGGCCGCCCGCTTGGTGGAACCCGAGCCGCGGCGACCGCGGCGCTTGCGGGCGCCCGTGGGGGCTGTCGGCGCGCCATCGGGCAGGGCGTCGTCGCGCTGGGTGTCAGCGGTGGAATCGTTGGGTGCTTCGTCGTCGGCGCTCGACTTCGGTAGCGGCGTTGCCGCGGCGGCCTCTGCTGACGCTCGCGGGTCCGCGACGCCGACGGGTCTCGCTCGCGCGTCGACGACGGCGACGGCGTGCGGTTGCGGCCGTAACCGCCTGAAGGCGCGGGGCGATCCGCGCGTTCCTCGACGTCGTCTTCCCGCTGACGATCGTTCCCTGCCGAACGGTCGGCGGACGACCGGCTGCCGTCAGCGGCTCTGTTGCCGTCGGCTCGGTTGCCGTCCGCTCCGTTCGTCGTGGCCGGCCGGGGACCTCCGCCCCCGCCCCGTCCTCGTCCGCCTCGCCGCCGGCGACGCTTGGGGGCCGCGGAAGGAGTCCCCGCCTCCCCGGTCGTGGGCGTCGGGCGCTCCGCGGATGTGTCGGCATCGGTATCGGACTGGGGGGTCGTTCGGGTTCGGGGGGTCGCCTGACGCGGCTGCCGAGGGTGGCCGACTTCGCCGGGCCTTCGTCGTCCCGATCTCCGTCGGGAACACGGGGTGGCCGCGGCCGACCGGTATCGGAGCTGGCTCGATCCGGATCGGGATCCTCGGACTTGGGAGCGGACCCGTCGGATCCGTGGAGGACTCCGCGGATCCCGAACCTCGCGGTCCGGTTCGCCGCGCCGGCCCCGCTGCGGGATCGACCCCGGCCGCCTCTCCTCCGTCGGCGCCTGGGGGCGCCGGTTCCGGTGACGCCCGTGCCGCCCGTCCCGGTCGCTGCGGATCCTCCGCTCGGGGTCTCGCCCCCATCGCTGGGTGTCGGGCCGTCGGACGAACGCTCGGTCGGCGCTGGTCGCGGCCGGTTCGGTCGCGACCGGGTGTTCGTGGTTCATATGGTGAGCTCCTCTCGCTCGGTGCGAGGGAGCGCGACGGTGGGCGAGCGTGGGGCAGGACGTGGGGCGTGGCTCCGGCGTGCGGAACCGCTGCGGTGTCGGTGTGCGTGCCCGGTCCGCAGTCGGCGGTGTGCCGCTGCGCACTGGGTCGCGCGCGTCATCGCGCACCCGATACGTCCTTCTCCGGCGCTCGCGTTTCCCGCGCTCGCGGCTCTCCGGGGATTCCGGGGCCCGGCGGGCGGCGGTTCGCGCGCCTCCTCGACGATGTCGATCTCGCTCGGGCGCCGCATGGGGAGCTGCGCTCGGCGAGCAGGTCTGTGGTGAGCATAGCAGCGAGGTCGCCCGGGAACCGGAAGGGAACCGCCCGAAACACCCCTCGACGCGAGTCGTCGCCCGGCTCATACGTACGTTGTCCCCCATATGGGGGAGCCACCGAAACGCTCGTATGTCTGATGCGCCTCCTGTTGCCGTGAGTGACACTTGAGACATGTTGGTGCAGAGGGCTCCCGCGACCGCGCGCCAGCGTGTTCGCGTGCTCGTCGTGGACGACAACACGGGGTTCCGCGACTCCCTCGTTTCGCTGCTGGACACCGACGAACTCATGGTCGTCGGCCAGGCGGGCAACGGCGCCCAGGCGCTGGAGCTCATCGCGACGACCAAGCCCGACGTCGTGTTGATGGACGTGCGGATGCCCGATGATGGACGGCATCGAGACGACCCGCCGCCTCAAGGTGATGAACCCGGAACTCGGGATCGTCGCCCTCACCGGACTCGAGGATCAACGAGCGGTCCGGGACATGTTGGTGGCCGGCGCGTCCGGCTACGTCCTCAAGGACTCCGACGGAGACGAGATCCTCAACGCCGTGCGCGAGGCCGCCGCGGGTGGCGGCATCATCTCGCCGCAGCTGACACCGACCGTCATCGACGAGCTGACCGAGGCGCTCGAGCGGGAGCGCCGCCGCACGCGCCAGCTCGAGATCGCACAGGAGGCGCTGCTTGGAGCGCGCGGCCAGCCGCCACGAGCTCGTGTCCCGCCTGGGTCACGAGCTCCGCACGCCGGTCACCGTGATCCTCGGCATGGCGCAGACGCTCGCGGGCGGCACCGCGCCGGAGGAGGCCCGCGAGGAGCTCCTGGAACGACTGGTCAGCGCGCGCCGACGACCTCGCCCGGCTCGTCCAGCGCTTCGAAGCCGGCGGTCGAGGCGGGGCTGACCGAGTGGGCCGACGTGACGGACGTCGCTCGCGAGGTCGCCGCCGCGAACGACCGGATCCGGGTCGAGGCGCCCGACGCCGCCGGCCATGGCCAGCCTGAACCGCCTGGCCGCCTGCCGGATCCTGGAGGAGCTGGTCGAGAACGCCCTGGCGTTCTCGACCGAGGACCGTCGACGGTGCTGATCCGCGTCGATCTCGAGGATGGATCTCCGGTGATCCGCGTGATCGACGAGGGACCGGGCATCGACGCCAAGTCGCTGCCGCGCATCTTCGCGCCGCTCGAGCAGGGCGAGACGCTCAACTCCCGCACCCATCAGGGCATGGGGCTCGGGCTCGCGATCGCGCGGATGTCGGCGCGCGCCATGGACGGCGACGTCATCCTCGAAGCGACCGGCCCGGGCGGCTCCACGTTCACGTGGCACGTCGGCGGGCAGCCGGTGGACCGAATCGCTCACTTGAAGCGGCGCATGTGCACGTTCAGCAACAGCCCCGCCGCGATGAAGTTCGCGAGCATCGCGGTTCCCCCGTAGCTCACGAACGGCAACGGGATCCCCGTGATCGGCATGATCCCCAGGACCATCCCCACGTTGACGAACATCTGGATCGCGAACATCGACGCCACGCCGGCCGCCACGTACGTCCCGAACGGATCCTTCGATAGGTACGAGATCCGGATCGCGCGCCAGATCAGGATGGCGAACAGCATCAGGACGAACGCCGCGCCGATGAAGCCGAACTCCTCCCCCACCACGGTGAAGATGAAGTCGGTGTGCTGCTCCGGCACGAAGTCCAGGTTGGTCTGGATCCCGTTGAGGTACCCGCTGCCGAACAGGCCGCCCGCGCCGATCGCGAGCTCTGCCTGTTCCCGGTTGTACTTCGTGGCGTCCGTCGGAGTTCTGCGGATCGAGGAACGACGTGAGTCGCTGCGACCTGGTAGTCCTGGATCACGTGGAGCTGGAACGCGAGCGCGACGAGCACGATCGAGCCAGCGCCAGCGCCACCAGGTGCCGCAGCCGCGTGCCGGCCACGACCAGGATGCCGACGACGATCGCGACGAGGACGATCGTGGTCCCGATGTCGGGCTGGATGAAGACCAGGAGCATCGGGACGGCCGACACGATGCAGACGCGCAGCACGTCGGGGAGCATCGGCTCCTGCGTGCGGAGCTCCGACAGCATCGCGGCGAGCATCAGGATCAGCGCGATCTTGGCGAACTCCGACGGCGTGATCTGGAACCCGCCGAACTCGAACCAGCGTTGCGCGCCGTTCGCCGTCGATCCGATGCCGGGCAGACGGCACCAGGATCAAGGCCAGCACCGTCGCCGCGAAGATGAAGCCCGGCGTACACCTTGAAGAACCGATAGTCGACGGTGGCGATCGATCAGCAGGAGCAGCACGCCCAGGATGAGCGCCGCCACCTGCTTCTTGACGTAGATCATCGGATCCTCGTTCAGCGCCTCCAGGCCCGCGGTGCGTCGACGAGTAGATCGAGAGCAGTCCCACGATCGACAGGCACGCCGTCGTGATCAGCAGGACCGGATCGAGGTGACGGATCGGCCGTCGTTCGTTGGCGAAGGTCCGCCCGGCGACGAGGTCCATCAGTCGGTCACCCCGCCGTCGACCACGACCGCTGCTGTCGATGCCGTAGAGGCCCTCGATCACCTGCCGCACGATCGGCGCCGCCGACGTCGATCCGTGACCGCCCTGTTCGACCATCGCGATGATCACGTACTGCGGGTCGTACGCGGGCACCATGGCCGCGAACCACGACGTGTCCTGGAACGGCGGTCGTTGCGCGGTGCCGGTCTTGCCGGCGACCGGAATCTCCGACAGCGGGAACCCGGCGAAGGCCGTGGCGGCCGTTCCTCCGGACTGCGTCACCGTCGCCAGGGCGTTGCGGATGTAGTCGAGCTCCGCCTGCGTGTACGGGAGCGTCCGCTTGTTGCAGTGCCCGGTGACCGGCCGCGTCAGCTCGCCGTCCGGGGTCCTCGATGTGATCGACCGACGTGGGGACGGCAGATCTTGCCGCCGTTCGCGATCGCCGAGTACGCGACCGCCAGCTGCATCGGGGTGACGTCACGAACCCCTGGCCGATCGCCATCTGGATGTCGTCGCCCGGGAGCCAGCTCTGCTCGTCCGGGAGCAGGACCTCCGGGTGATCCTCCGCGAACTGCGTCTTCCAGTCGGGATCGGGGATCAGACCGGTCGTCTCGAGCGGCAGGTCGAGCTTCGTGGCCGCTGCCGAACCCGAACTGGCGCAGACTGTCCTGCAGCAGCGTCGCGTCCTTGCCCAGTCGGTCGACGTTGTAGCGATCGTAGAAGTCGGCGCCCCAGCTGTAGAAGACCGTGTCGCACGAGCACCTTCAACGCGGTCTCCACGCGAGATCGTGCCGAGGTTCGCGGTGGTCCAGTTGTGGAACACGGTCGTCGTGTCGCCGGGATACATGTACTCCGGCGGACACGGGTAGTAGCTGCCGAAGTCCGCCAAGCCGTGCTGCTCGGCGGCCAGCGCGATGAACGGCTTGAACGTCGATCCCGGCGCGAACGACAGCTGCGTCGCCCGGTTGAGCGCGGGCGCCCCCGAGTCGTCGCCGAAGACCGCCGCGATCGCGTTTCTTCGACAGACCCTGGACGAACCACGAGGGGTCGTAGCTCGGCCACGACGCGATCGCCTTGATCCCCCCGGTCGGTCGGGATCCATGACGATCACCGCTCCGGACGTTCGCCTTGAGGTAGCCCGGCGGGTCCTGCGAGTCGTCGAAGATGCGTCCGGGTGTGCTCGATCCCGTCGAACGAGGGCCTGCTCCGCGATCGCGCTGCGTGTCGATGTCGAGCGACAGCACGAGGTCGTTGCCCGGGACGGCGGCCTCCTCGCCCAAGCAGACGCACGATCTCCTGGTTCGCGTTCACCAGGTACTTCTGCCGGCCCTTCTGACCCTGCAGGAACCGCTCGTACTGCTGCTCCAGCCCGGTCTGGCCGACCAGGTCGTTCGGCCCGTAGTCCTTGAACCGCTTGTGTCGTCGATGTTCTCCGCGGTCGATCTGACCGACCACGCCCAAGACGTGCGCCGCCATCGTGCCGTTCGGGTAGTCGCGAACGGCCGCCGGCACGACCTCGACGCCGGGGAAGTCGTCGGCGTGCTCGGACAGGTAGAAGCTGACTCCTTGTCCACGTCGTACGCGACGGGTTTCGACTGATAGTCGTAGTAGCCGGTTGCTGTCCAGCCCCTCGCGGATCTCCTGGACGGGGATCCCGAGGACCTCGGACAGTCGCAGCATCTCGCCCTCCGGCGTCTTCATCGAGCTGATCCTTGGTGACCCGGACCTCGAGCGACGTGCGGTTCAGGACCAGCGGTCGATGACGGTCGTCGAAGATGCGGCCGCGGGTCGCGTTCGTCTCGACGAACCGCGCCGACTGGCGGTCGACCTCCGTTCGGCCGACGCGGCCAGCGCGAGCACCTGCAGGAACCACAGCCGCGTGGTGAGCGCCGCGAACATCAGCGCCACGAGGATCGCCAGCACCTTCAGGCGTGAGGTCGACTTCTCCATCTAGAACCGCACCACCCGTCGGGGTCGGGATCCTTCGAAGATACGCCGAAGGATCGGGAAGACCAGCGGCGTCAGCACGGCGCTGTAGAGCGCCGACAGGAGCGCGACCCTCAGCAGGTACAGCCAGCGGGTCGTTGAGCTGACCCAGCAGGAACGACACGATCTCGTAGAAGATCACGCCGCCGAACGTGCCGATCGCCACGAGGATGGTCGGCAGCAGCGGCGACGGCGACACGATGTACTGGCTTGGCCAGACCCACCGTGTAGCCGAGCAGCGTCAGCGTCGAGCGCGGTGATCCCCTTCGGCTGGTCGAGCAGGAAGTCCTGCGCCATGCCGCCGGCGAACCCGATCGATCGCACCCTCGTTCGGGCCCTCCAGGATCGCCATCGAGATCGTGACGACGTACAGCAGCTCGGGCCGTGACCCCCAGGAGCTTGATCTGCGAGAAGACGGTGGACTGCAGCAGGAGCGCGGTGACGATCACGGCGGCGAGCGCCAGCGTTCGTCGGAGCACGCCTAGCCTTCGCTCCGAGACGTCTGCAGCACCAGCACGAACTCCAGCGTCGAGAAGTCGATCGCCGGTCGGACGGTGACGAACTCCTGCAGCCCGTCGGCGCCTGGGATCACGCGCGAGACCTGGCCGATCACGAGACCCGGCGGATACAGCCCCTGCTGGCCGTTGACCTCGTAGCCCTGCGTCACCACCGTCTCGTCACCTTCCACCGACGTGCCCGGGAGTCACAGCGTCATGCGGAGATCCCTGTCCCCTGCCCCTGGATCTGCCCGGTCTCGTGCGAGACGGACAATCGTCCGGCGACGACCGAGTTGCGGTCGATGATGAGCTCCACCTCCGCCGACATCGAACTGACCCTGGTCACGCTCCCGACCAGGATCGGCGCCTGCTCCGACCCGGTCGACCACGGGCTGATCCACCTCGACCCCATCGCCGAGCCCCGGTTGATCGTGATCGTGTATCGGAAGTTCGACAGGCCGTTCGCGATGACGACGGCGGCCACCGACGTCGGCGTCAGGCTCTCTTGCAGGCTCCAGCAGGTCGGAGAGCTGTTCGATCTGACTCTCCATGTCGGTCTGCACGGCCGCCTGCGCGCTCAGAGCTCCAGCTCGCTCCGGAGTCGACGGTTCTCGCTCCTCCAGGGACGGCAGATGGACCAGGCCGCTGAAGAAGTCGCCGATCGGCCGGGTCACGGTGGTCACGGCCTCTTGGAGCGGCGCCATGGCGGCGAGCGCCGTGCGGCCGAGCCCTGCCAGCGGGCCGTCCTCGCCCTCCCGATAGTCGAGCGTGATCACCGCGAGCGAGATGGACACCAAGACGACGACCAAGAGCCGCGTGCTCCGGGGGTGCTGCCGAGAGACCACCGGCGGCTACCGCCGGGAGGGGCTCACCAAGACCCGCTGCAGCACCTCGAACTCCTCCAGGCACTTGCCCGAGCCGAGCACGACGGCCTGCAACGGTGCGTCGGCGATACGGACCGGCATGCCGGTCTCGTGCCGCAACCGCTTGTCCAGGCCGCGGAGGAGCGCGCCACCGCCCGTGAGGACGATGCCGCGATCCATGATGTCGGCGGAGAGTTCGGGGGGCGTTCGATCGAGCGTGGTCTTGATGGCGTCGATGATGGCGTTCACCGGCTCCTCGATCGCGCGGCGGATCTCCTCCGCGCTGATCGTGATGTTCTTCGGGAGCCCGCTCACGAGGTCGCGGCCCTTGATCTCGGCGACGAGCTCCTCCGGCATGGGGAACACCGACGCGATCGCGAGCTTGATGGCCTCCGACGTGCGCTCGCCCAACAGGAGCGAGTACTCCTTCTTGACGTGCTGGATGATCGCTTCGTCCAGCTCGTCGCCGCCGATGCGGATGCTCGTCGACGTCACGATCCCGCCCAGCGAGATGACGGCGACCTCGGTGGTCCCACCACCGATGTCGACGACCATGTTGCCCGTGGGCTCGTGGATCGGGAGCCCGGCGCCGATCGCGGCGGCCATGGGCTCCTCGATGATGTAGGCGCGGCGTGCGCCGGCCGCGATCGTGGCTTCCTCGACGGCGCGCTGCTCGACCCCGGTGATCCCTGATGGCACGCAGACGACCACGCGCGGCTTCGCCAGCAGGCGGCGCTTGTGCACCTTCTGGATGAAGTAGCGCAGCATCTTCTCCGTCACGTCGAAGTCGGCGATCACGCCGTCCTTGAGGGGACGGACCGCCTGGATGTGGCTCGGCGTGCGGCCGATCATGCGCTTCGCCTCGGACCCGACGGCGAGCACGGCTCCGCTAAGGGTGTTGATCGCGACCACGGAAGGCTCGTTCAGGACGACGCCACGACCACGCACGTAGACGAGCGTGTTCGCCGTCCCGAGGTCGACCGCCATATCGCGACCAAGGAACCCGAGCACTCCCTCCGTCCCCTGTTGACGGGACGTGGGAGAAGAGGATCGTTGGAGACCATCGGCCATGGGCTCAGAGGCCATTCAACAGGAGTCCCCCGGTCGTGGCAACCTGTGCGGATGCACAACACCGACAAGACCACCGCCGTCGTCTTCCCCGGTCAGGGCTCGCAGTTCGCGGGGATGGCCGACCCCTGGACCCAGCATCCGACGGGTGACGCCGTCCTCCGGGAGGCCTCTGAGGCGATGGGCCGCGACGTCGCGGAGGGTTGTCGGGACGAGGCGTCGCTCGCCACGACCGAGTTCGTGCAGCCGGCGCTCCTCGCGTGCGCGGTGGCCGCGTTCCGCGTGCTCGAGACCGAAGGCGCGGTGTTCGGAGGCGCGGCGGGACACTCGCTCGGCGAGTTCGCGGCCCTCGTGGCCGCCGACGTGATCGGACTGCCCGACGCGCTGGACCTGGTGGTCGTGCGCGGTCGTGCGATGCAGCGAGCCGGCGAGGAGCGCCCGGGCACCATGTCCGCGTTGCTGGGCGTCGACGCCGCGACCGCCTCCGCACTCTGTGATGACGTGCGCGGAGACGACGTGCTGGTCGTGGCGAACGAGAACTCACCGGTGCAGGTCGTGATCTCGGGATCGGTCGCTGCCATCGAGCGCGCGGAGATCGCGGCGAAGGAACGCAAGATCCGCGCGGTCCGGCTGAACGTCGCAGGGGCGTTCCACTCCGCGTTGATGGGGCCGGCTGCCGCGCCGATCGTGGATCGCCTGTCGTCGATCGAGTTCGGCGCACCGCGGTTCCCGATCGCCGAGAACGTCGCCGGGGCGTTGATCGACGATCCCGTCACGTTGCGCTCACTCGTCGAACGACACGTGTTGTCGCCGGTCCGCTGGGAGTCGTGCGTGCACGCGTTGTCGGATGCGGGAGCGAGGGTGTTCGTCGAAGCCGGACCTGGTGACGTGCTGACCAAGCTCGCGAAGCGTCTCGTGCCCGCAGCGACCGCCGTGCCGGTGGGGTCGCCCGAGGCGGCGGCCGAGGTCGCTCGGGAGGTGACGGAGCGATGACCCTGCCGATCCGCGAGGACTGGTTCGAGGTGGCCGAGGTCGAGCCGGGGGTTCGCATGATCACCGAGCCGGCCACGCACGCGCTCATCCTGGCCAACGCCTGGCTCGTGGACGGGCAGGACCGCGATCTGCTGGTCGACACGGGCAACGGGATCGCGCCGATACGCCCGTTCGTCGACGGCCTCCGCGCCGATCCCACGAAGCCGATCGTGGCGGTCGCCACCCACGGTCACCAGGACCACGCGGGAGGGCTGTGGGAGTTCGACGAACGGGTGGCACATGCGGGGGATACCGAAGACGTCGAGCGCCCGTTCCCCCTGATCCGCGGTGCGGACGTCTGGCCCGCGGTCGCCGACGCGATGGCCTGGGAGGGCTTCCCCGTGACCGACGTGCTCGTGACGGCCGTCCCGGCCCCCGACTGGGACCACGAAGTGTTCCGGCCACCAGGGCTCCGTGCCCACCCGGATCGTCGACGAAGGTGACGTGATCGACCTGGGCGATCGCGCATTCGAGGTCCTGTCGTTGCCGGGACACACCCCGGGGAGCATCGGGCTGTGGGATGAGGCCGACGGGACGCTGTTCTGCGGCGACGTCGTCTACGCCGAGGACCCGCTGATCGACCAGGCACCGACGTCGGACGTCCAGGCCTACCTGGCGACGATGCGCCGACTCCGGGACGTGCCGGTGCGGATCGTCCACGCGGGCCACGACCGGAGCATGGATCCGTCCGATGATGCTCCGGCGCTGCACGGCGTACCTCGAACGCCGGTCGGGGTGAAGGTAGCGCCCCGCTGTGGGAGCGAGCCGGGCACGCTATCCTCGGCGCCGTGACCCGACATGCCACCATCGCCGGCGTCGGCTCGTTCCTGCCCGACAACCGGATCCCGAACGCGTACTTCGAATCGCTGGTCGACACCAGCGATGAGTGGATCGTGGAACGGACCGGCATCCGATCGCGGAACTTCGCCTCGGATGACGTGGCGGCGTCCGACCTGGCGGTCGAAGCGGCCACGCGCGCGCTGGACGCGGCCGGGATCCGGGCCGAGCAGGTCGACCTCATCGTGTGCGCCACGCTGTCCGGAGATACCCCGATCCCGTCCACCGCGGTCTGGGTGCAGCGCAAGATGGAGATGACGTGCCCCGCCTTCGACGTGAACGCGGCGTGTGCCGGGTTCTCGTACGCCATGTCCACCGCGACCGCGTTCATCGAATCGGGCGCGGCCGACACGGTGCTGGTGATCGGCGCCGAGGTGATCTCGAAGATGCTCGACATGACCGACCGCACCGTGTGCATCCTGTTCGGCGACGGCGCGGGCGCGGTGGTCCTGCGCGCCGGCGACGCGCCTGGCGTGATCGACTCGGTGCTCGGCGCGGACGGCACGACGGCCGAGGTGCTGATCATCCCGGCCGGCGGGTCCGCCCAGCCGGCATCCGCTGAGACGGTCGCGGCACGCGATCACTCGATCCGCATGCCGGGTGGCCGCGAGGTCTTCAAGCGGGCGGTCGTCGAGATGTCAGACGCGTGCCGCACGCTGCTGGAGAAGTCCGGTTACACGTCCGACGACGTCAACCTGCTGATCCCGCACCAGGCGAACGCGCGGATCATGCTCGCCGTCGCCGAACGATTGGGCATCACCGGCGATCGCGCCGTCGTCGACGTGGAAGAGGTCGGCAACACGTCGGCCGCCTCGATCCCGATCGCGCTCGACCGCGCATGGCGGGCGGGCAGGGTCCACGACGGCGATCTCATCCTGCTGACGTCGTTCGGAGCCGGTCTGGCGTGGGGAGCCAACCTGGTCCGATGGAACATCCCCGAGCCGGAGCCCGCATGACCCGCCACGTCGCCGTGGTCACGGGCGGCTCCCGGGGACTCGGTCGTGCGTGCGCCGTCGCGCTCGCCGAGTCCGGGTGGACCGTCGCGATCGGCTATCGCTCGCGCGAGACCGACGCCAAGGAGACCGTCGCCGCGCTGGAGGCCGCGGGCAAGCCGGGACTCGCCGTCTTCCTCGACACCACGGACGAATCGAGCGTGCAGGAAGCCTTCCGTCGCGTCGGCGACGAGGCCGGAGCCGTCACCGGCCTGGTCAACAACGCGGGCTTCTCGCAGGACGGCCTGCTGGTGAAGTACTCCATGGACACGTACGACCGCGTGATGGCCACGAACGTGCGCGGCTCCTTCCTGTGCACGCAGGCCGCGCTCCGCGGCATGCTCCGCGCCAAGTTCGGGCGCATCGTGAACATGTCGTCGGCGGTCGCCCTGCACGGCAACGCGGGTCAGACCGTCTACGCCGCCTCCAAGACCGCGTTGATCGGCCTGACCACGTCGCTCGCCCGCGAGGTGGGCGCGAAGGGCATCACCGTGAACGCCGTGTGTCCGGGATTGGTGGACACCGAGATGACGTCGCATCTGGACGACAAGGCCCGCGCCCATTACGTGGACCAGACGCCCGTCGGACGGACGGCCACGCACGAGGAGGTCGCCGCCGTCGTTCGGTTCCTGATGTCGGACGAGGCGTCGTACGTGAACGGAGCCGTGATCCCGGTCGACGGCGGCCTCACGGCGTAGTCGGGTCGGGGCCCGGCCGTCTACGCTCCTGCGGACAGAGACGACAGCTCAGGGGATCGAGGAGGAGAACGGATGGATCGTTCGGAGATCGAGGTCAGGGTCAAGAAGGTGCTCGCCGAGCAATTGGCGGTCGACGAGGCGCAGGTCGTCGCCGACGCCCGGTTCGCCGAGGACCTGAACGCCGACTCGCTCGACCTGGTTGAAGCGGTGCTCGCGCTCGAGGAGGAGTGGAGCATCGAGATCCCGGAGGACGAGATGGAGAGCGTGAAGACGGTGGGTCAGGCCGTCGACATGGTGGCGTCGAAGTTGGGGGTCTCCTAAGACGGTCTCATCCCAGGAACGCCGCAAGGTCGTCATCACCGGGCTCGGGCCCGTCACACCCGTCGGCACCGGTGTCGACGAGTTCTGGCAGGGACTCACCAGTGGACGCAACGGCGTCCGGACGATCACGCGGTTCCCGGTCGACGACCTCCCGGTCACCGTCGCGGGAGAGGTCGACTTCGATCCGCTCGATCACCTCGATCTGAAGGAGGCCCGCCGGACCGACCGCTTCACGCAGTTCGGCATCGCCGCGGCCAAGCTCGCGTGGGCCGATGCCGGCGAGCCGCAGATCGTCTCCGAACGCGGCGGCGTGATCTTCGCCACGGGGATCGGGGGCATCGAGACGCTCCTGAACGCGTACGACGTGCTGAAGACCAAAGGGCCGGGGCGGGTCTCGCCGTTCATGGTCCCGATGCTCATGGCGAACGCACCCGCCGGCCACATCGCCATGACGTTCGGGCTCACCGGCGCGAACTTCGCCACGATCTCCGCGTGCTCGTCGAGCAACCACGCGATCTTCGAGGCCATGCGGCTGCTCCGCGAGGGCAGGCTCGACCTGTGCATCGCCGGCGGCTCCGAGTCCGCGACGCTCCCGCTCACGGTCGCTGCGTTCTCCCAGATGACCGCGCTGACGAAGAACCCCGACCCCGACGTGGCGTCCCGGCCGTTCGACGCGCAACGCGACGGCTTCGTGCTCTCGGAGGGCGCGTGCGCGCTGATCATGGAGACCGAGGAGCACGCGAAGGCGCGCGGCGCGCGGATCTACTGCGAGGTGGCCGGCGCGGGCGCGAGCGACGACGCGTTCCACATCACGGCGCCGGACCCGAAGGGGTCGGGCGCCGTGCTCGCGATGCGCTGGGCGCTGGAGGACGCGGGGGCCGAGCCGAACGAGGTCGACTACATCAACGCCCACGGTACGTCGACGCCGCTGAACGACGCGTCGGAGGCCGTCGCCATCACCGAGGTCCTCAGCGACCACGCGACAACGGTGGCCATCTCCTCGACCAAGTCGATGACCGGACACCAGATGGGAGCGGCGGGAGCGGTCGAAGGTGCGGCGTGCGCGCTCGCCATCACCCACGGCGTGATCCCGCCGACGATCCATCACTCGACGCCCGACCCCGGGTTCGAGCTCGACGTCACGCCAAACACGGCCAGAGAGCTCGATGTCCGGCTCGCCCTGTCGAACTCGTTCGGCTTCGGTGGTCACAACACGTGCGTCGCGTTCCGCAAGACCGCGTGAGCGCAGCGAACCCGGGACCGACGCGCGCGATCCATCGACGTTGGCACGTCGTGTTCGCGATCGTCGCCTCGGCGACGATCGTGTGGCCACCCGCGCCCGCGTCCGCCGGCGCGATCCCCGCCTGTTCCGACTACGGCGCCGTCACGGTCCGAGGCGCTGTGACGATCGCCGGGATCGACGAGGTGTCCGGCGTGGTCGCCAGCCGCCGGCGCCCGGTCCTGTGGATCGAGGAGGACTCCGGGAACCCGGAGCGGATCTACGCGATCGACGGTTCGGGGGCGGGGCGTTCGATCGTGAACGTCCGGAACGCGACCAACCTCGATTGGGAGGACATCGCGCTCACGGGACGACGGATCTGGCTCGCCGACATCGGCGACAACTTCCGGTTACGGCCGTCCGTGCAGGTGTACTGGTTCCGTGAGCCGCGACCGGCGGAGAGCTCCGTCTCCGCGCGGGTCCTCGAGCTCACGTACGAGGACGGCGCCCACAACGCCGAGGCCATGGTGGTCGACGGGCAGCAACGGGAGCTGTACGTCTTCACCAAACAGGCGGGGACGACCTCCGTGTACAGGACGTCCGTCCGTGGTCTGGCGGGTGGCGAGTCCCGGTTGCTGACGAAGATCGCGGAGCTCCCGCTGAACACGGTCACCGCCGCCGACCTCGGCCCCGAGGGGATCGTCATCAAGTCCGGCGCCGGCTACCTCTACCGGTGGACCGCGAGCCGGACCGTCGCCTCCGCGCTGGCCAGGACGCCGTGCCGGGCCCCGGCCGGCCCCGGCGAATCGTTGGCGTTCGGACTCGGAAGCGCGGGCCTGTTCGCCATCCCTGAGGGCGCGAACCCGTCGGTCTACGTCACCCCGCGAACCTGACCTCAGGTTCCCGCGCGGTCAGTCCTCGAACGACCGGTACCACCTGCCGGCGTTGAACTCCGCGAGCACGGTCCTGCCGTCCACCAGGCGATCGAACCGGATGCGCCGCGGCTGCCAGGGCTCCCCCGCCGCGAACCAGCCGTCGTCCAGCGGCTGCAGCTCGGCCTCGCCGGCCTCGTCGCTCAACTCGACCGGGAACTGCAGCGCCAGCCGCCCTTTCCGCAGCACCACTCGGAGCGTCGGCATCCACGGGTCGTCGTTGCGGTAGAGCCCCGGATACGCGAGCCACTCCTGCGGCGGCCCGGCGGGCGACTCGCCGTCGTAGCGCTCGTGGCGGAACCACCGATCGCCGTGGAACGCCTCGTTCGCCAGGCCGTCCGGACCACGTCCGAACCGCAGGGGGAAGCGTTCGAGCTCGGGATGCACCACCAGGAACTGGTTGCCGGCCTCGACGACCAGCGGGTCGCGCTCCAGGCGGCCGGAGGCGTCGCCGATCGCGGCCAGGAGCCCGTCGCCATCCGCCGTGACGCGGAGCGTCTCGTCGTCCGGGCCGACGTAGTCCCCCACGAATGCGGCTGCCCCCGGGATCGACGTCGGCTCGGGCGGGAACCACACGTCGGGCAACGGGGTGTCGTTGATGCACGCGCGCACCGCGTCGAACGCGGTCTTCACCACGTGCTCCTTGTCGCCGGAGCCGTTCTGCAGGATCACGACGCCGAGCCCGCTCGCCGGCTCGACCGACGAGGAACGCCGTGTACCCGACCATGCCCCCGCTGTGCCCGATCCACGTCCCGTGCTCGTTCTCGCCGATGTCGAGCCCGTACGCGTACGGCGTGTCCACATCCTCCGACGCGTCCACGTACGGCGTCGTGAGCACGTCGAACATGGTCTCCGACAGCACGGTGCCGATCGGCCCACGGCCGCGGTTCAGGAGGAGTCGCGCGAACGCGGCCATGTCGAGCACGTTCGACACGATGGAGCCGTCGACCGTGCTCGACACGGTGAAGGTCGCGGGGACCAGTGGATGGCGCAGTTGCGCCGGACGATCGGTGAACACCGGCTCGTAGCCCGTGGCGAGGTCCGTCCGAACATCGTCCGTGATCGCCGCCACCGACGAGGCCATGCCGAGCGGCTCCAGCACGCGTTGGCGGATCAGCTCGTGCGCCGGCGTGGACGTCACGCGTTCCAGCACCAACCCCACGAGCTTGTACGCGTCGTTCGAGTACCAGAAGTGCGCTCCCGGAGCGAACGTCGGCGGCACGCTCCGCAGGAGCGTCGCGACGCCGAGCCCGGTCGGCGCGTCCTCCGTGCCGGCGGCCAGGCCGCTGGTGTGCGTCAGCAGGTGGTGCAGCGTGATCGGACCGAACGGCTCCGGCAGCTCCAGCCACGGGAGCAGCTCGTTGACGGAGACGTGCAGGTCCAGCCGTCCCGCCTCCACCTCCTGGAGCACGACGATCGACGCGAACGACTTCGAGATCGAGCCGATCATGAAGCGCGTCTCGGGACGGACGGGTGCGCCGCTCGCCACGTCCGCGAACCCGCGGACGACGACGCCGAGCGTCTCGTGACGGTCGGTGACGGCGATCGGCGGCACCGGCGGCGTGCGACACGGGAAGGTGGTGCTCGAGGGCCAGCCCGATCCGATCGAACGCTTCGGCGAGGCCGGGCATCGACGGGTCGCTAGCGCCTCGGGGAAGAACAACCCGAGCTCGCGTGCGGCCGAGGCCGGTGAGTCGCTGCCGTGCACGATGTTCTCGCCGATCAGCGTGGCGAAGATCACCCCGGATCGACCCGGGTGGTGCCTGGATCGGGTTCGTTGGACCCATGAGCGTCCGCCAGGCGTCGATCGCCGACTCGCCGGTGATCTTCGCGACCACGACCGGTCCACCCGTGATGAAGTCGACCAGCTCTCCGAAGAACGGTTTGTCGACGTGTTCGCCGTAGTGCTCCTCGGCGAGCGCACGATCGATCGTGAACAGCCGCATCGACTCGATGGTGAGTCCCTTCGACTCGACGCGACGCAGGACCTCGCCCACCAGTCCCCGGCGAACGCCATCCGGCTTCACGATGAGCAGCGTCGATTCGATGGCCATGCTCTAGAAGGGCTCCCCCAGCGCGCGGTGCGCGTCCGCGACAGTATAGAGAGAGCCCGTTACGACGATGAGGTCGGTCTCGTCCGCCGACGACGCGCGCTGCCTCGAACGCCGCCGCGATCGAATCGAACACCCGCACCGGCCTCGTCCAGCGCAGCGAACTCCTCGGCGATCAGCAGCGGATCGCCGGACCGCTCGTTGTCGTTCGTTGCGACATAGGCGATATCGGTCACCGCCGCAAGCGGGCGGACGATGCCGGCGATGTCCTTGTTCGCCGAGATCGAGATCACCAGGTGCAGCCGTGTCCCAGATGAACGACTCCTGGAGCGCGACCGCGAGCGCCTCGGCTCCCGGCGGGGTTGTGCGCACCGTCGAGCAGGATCGTCGGGTGGCGTCCGACGATCTCCAGGCGTCCCGGCCATCGCACGTTCGGCGAACGCCTCACGCGTGGTGTCCTGGTCGAGCGGCTTGTCGATCAACGACTCGAGCGCCACGAGCGCCGTCGCCGCGTTCTGCGCCGCGTGCTCACCGAACATCGGCAGGAACAGCTCGTCGTACGTCGCGCGCGAGACCGCGGATACGGAGCGATTGCCCGCCAGTCGCCTGCAGTCGCTCCTCGAGCTCGAAGTCGCGATGCTCGAGGCGGCAGCGGGCACCCCCATCTCCTCGCATCGCGCCTCGATCACGCGCGAGGGCCTCGTCGTCCTGTTCGCGGCTCACCACGATGCTGCCCTCCTTGATGATGCCGGCCTTCTCGCCCGCCACCTCCGCGATCGTCGAGCCCAGCTCCGGATGGTCGAGCGCGATCGGGGTCAGGACGGCCACGTCGCCGCGCACCAGGTTCGTCGCGTCCCACGTGCCCGCCCATGCCCACCTCGAACACGCCGAGCGCCACCGGCTTGTCTGCGAACCACAGGTACGCGAGCGCGCTCAGCGCCTCGAAGTACGTCACCTGCTCCTCGCCCTGCGAGTCGACCAGCATCAGGTACGGCAACAGATGCTCGTATTCCTCGGCGAACTCCTCCTCCGTGATGTCGACGCCGCAGACCGAGAGCCGTTCGCGGACCGACACCAGGTGCGGCGACGTGTAGAGGCCCGTCGTGAGCCCGTGCGCACACGCGAGCTCGGCCGCCACGCGCGCCGTGGTCCCCTTGCCGTTCGTGCCGGTGACGTGGATCGACGGATACGTCAGCTGCGGGTCGGACAGGAGCGTGGCGAGCGAGAGGATGCGCGACAGGTCGGGCACCATGCGGCTCTCGCGGCGTCCTTCGAGCTCGGCGACGGCCTCCCGGAAGTTCACGCTCAAACGGTCTCGTCTGCCGGCGCGAGTTCGACCGCGAACGATGCTTCGGCAGCCACTTCGGTCACGACGTCACGAAGGTTGCCGGCTTCGCGAAGGTCGTCCAGCAGCAGATCGACCCGTGCCAGATTCTCCGCGGTGTCAGAGATGACCAAGCGAGTCACCGGGACACGCAGCGACACCTTCGCGAGCGCCTTCTGCTTGCGAACCGCCTGCAGCGCGTCCGCTCCAACCTCGAAGATCATCGAGTCCGCGCCTTCGGCCATGGAAAGCTCATCCCCGATCGGCCACGATGATCGGTGGATAGAGTCGTCGTGCCACCACGACCAGACCTCTTCGGTGACGTAGGGCAGGAACGGCGCGAACAGTCGGAGCTGGACGTCGATCGCTTGGCGCAGCGCCGCGACGGCGCTCGCTGCCCTCGCTGGATCGCCGGCATACGCCCGCTGTTTCACGAGCTCGAGGTAGTCGTCCGTGAAGCGCCAGAAGAAGCGCTCGGTCACGTCGAGCGCGCGCGAATGCTCGTACTTCTCGATGGCGTCCGTCGCCTCCTGCACGACGCGGGCGAGCGCGTTGAGCATCGCTAGGTCGATCGGCTCGGAGACGTCTCCCGGGGGTGCATCGAAGCTGAGCACGAACCTCGACGCGTTGAGGATCTTGATGGCCAAGCGCCGGCCGACCTTCATCTGCTGCTCGTCGAAGGCCGCATCGTAGCCAAGTCGGGCACTCGCGGCCCAATACCGCACCGCATCGGACGAGTGGCGTTCGAAGACCTCGGTAGGCACCATCGCGTTGCCCTTGGACTTCGACATCTTCTTCCGGTCGGGATCCAGCACGAATCCACTGATGGCGGCGTTGGTCCAAGGGATGGAGTCGTGCTGCAAGTGGGACCGCAGCACCGTGTAGAACAGCCATGTCCGGATGATGTCGTGAGCTTGCGGGCGCAGATCCATGGGGAACAGCCGCGCGAACAGGTCGGGGTCGTCTTCCCAGCCGGCCGCGATCTGGGGCGTCAGTGACGAGGTCGCCCACGTGTCCATCACGTCCGGGTCACCGATGAACCCGCCCGGCTCTCCTCGCATCTCGACCGAGAGGCCGGGTGGGACATCGTCTTGGGGGTCGACCGGCAAGGCTGCTTCGTCGGCGTAGATCGGGTTCGCGTAGTCGGGTTCGCCCTGAGCGTCGAGGCGATACCACACAGGGAACGGCACGCCGAAGAACCGCTGCCGGCTCACCGCCCAATCGCTGTTCAACCCCTCGACCCACGAGGCGTAGCGAGCTCCCATGAACGCCGGATGCCACGCAGATCTCGCCCACCGCGAGCGAGCAGCTCCTCCTTGAACGACAACGTGCGCACGAACCACTGCCGGCTCGTGATCACCTCGAGTGGTCGATCGCCTTTCTCGTAGTACTTCACGACATGACGGACGGCTTGAGGCTCACCCACGAGCGCGCCCGCATCCCGCAAGAGTTCAACGATGCGGCGCCGCGCCTGTTTCGAACCCTTCCCGGTGAGCTCGCCGATCGCCTCGTTCGCGGCGACGGCATCACGCGACTCCCACCCCTGCTCGCCGAACCGGCCTTCGATCAGTGTGCCGTCCCGGCCAACAACGACGCGGGTGGGAAGCCCGAGCTCCTTCCACCAGGTGACGTCGGTGAGGTCACCGAACGTGCAGATCATCGCGATCCCGGTTCCCTTCTCGGGGTCGGCCAGTTCATGAGCGACCACCGGCACCGGGACGCCGAACAGTGGGGTGATCACGTTCGAGCCCACGAGATCGGCGTACCGCACGTCGGAGGGGTGCGCGACCAGCGCGACGCACGCCGGGATCAGCTCTGGACGCGATGTCTCGATCTGGACGGTGCCGGCGCCCTCCTCGCGGTCGAACGCGATCCGATGGTAGTGAACCGTCGCGTTCACGATCTTCGATCTCGGCTTGCGCGACGGCGGTCGGAAGTCGACTTTCCACATGGTGGGTGCCTCGGCCGAGTACGCGTAGGTCCGTCCGCCGCCAGGCGGAGGAAAGAGCGCTGCGACATCCGTCGAGCGTGCTCGCCGATCGTCGTGTAGGTCGGGTCCAGTCCACCGATAGACCGAGGCGGCGGAACAAGTCTTCGAACACCTGCTCGTCCTCAGCGGTCAGTCGCTGACACAGGTCGATGAAGTTCATCCGGGGAACGGGCAACGGCTTCGGACCGATATGCGGCTCGAACGCGTATGGATCGAACGCGGAGTCGTAGGACAGGCTCGGATCGCACAAGAAGACGTTGAAGTAGTTCTGGACGCGGCGCTCGGTGGGAAGACCGTTGTCGTCCCAACCCATGGGATAGAACACGTCGAGGCCGCGCATACGCTTGTACCGAGCCATCAGGTCCGTATGCGTGTACGAGAGGACGTGTCCGATATGAAGGGACCCGGACGCCGTCGGCGGCGGTGTATCGATGGCGAAGACCTGGTCGCGGGGCTTCGTGCCCTCGAATCGGTGGGTGCCGGCGTCCTCCCACCACGGCCCCCACTTCGCTTCCAGCCCGTCGAGGGAGGGCTTCTCAGGAGCGATCAGGCCGTCGCCTGAAGGACGTGCATCTCCTGCGACGCCCTCGTTTGCACGTCGTCGGTGAGGTCTTCCATGGGCTCCGGCGTCTGACATGCGCCCGAGTCTACGAAACGGTCCCCCGCTGCAGACGGTCACGTTGCCACCCACCACCGGCTGGACGACCGGGAGGTTCCGTCGTACGTTCCGGGTCGACCGGCGGGAAGGAGCGCGCGTGGCCAGACCGATCCTGTTCCTCTCGGACCTCGGCGTCCGCGACGAGTTCGTCGGCGTGTGCCACAGCGTGATCGCGAGCATCGCCCCGGACGCGGCCGTGATCGACCTCTCGCACGGCGTGCCTCCCACGAACGTCCAGGCGGGCGCGATGACGTTCCGCGACTGCATCGCGTTCGCGCCCGACGACGGCATCCTGATGGGCGTCGTCGACCCCGGCGTCGGAACCGACCGCAAGGCCATCGCGGTCGAGACGGCCTCGGGCGGATCCTGGTCGGGCCCGACAACGGATTGCTCTCGCTGGCGTGGGACGCGGCGGGAGGGCCGACCCGTGCGTTCGAGATCACCGCACCCGACGTGCTCCTCCAACCGGTGTCGAGCGTGTTCCACGGGCGCGACGTGTTCGCGCCGGCCGCGGCGCACCTGGCGGCCGGTCGCCCGCTCGAGGATCTCGGGCCCGAGCTGAAGACCGATCGAACTGGTGACATCTGACGTTGCCCGAGGCCGACGTCCTCACGCGCGAGATCCGCGCGCAGGTGCTCGACGTCGATCGCTTCGGCAATGTCCGGTTGAACGTCCGGCCGGCGGATCTGCCCGCGGCCGGATCTCGAGGGCTCGACGGTGAAGGTCGCGACGACCGACGCGTCGGCACACGCCGAGCGCGTGTCGACCTACGCGGAGGTCGGACCGGGCGAGTACGCGGTGATCGAGGACGCGTGGGGATGGATCACGGTGATCCGGTTCGAGGCGAACGCCGCCGCCGAGCTGGGCGTCCGCCCGGGCGACGCGGTCTGGCTCATGGCTCCGGACGACTGAGCGCTCAGGCGGCCGTACGCCGTCGAACCCGAGCAACGGCGCGCCCGACTCCATCGGTCAGACCGTCAGCTGCGTCCCCTCGATCGAGAACGACGCGACCTCACTCATGCCGACGCCAGGAACACGCTCTCCTGCGCCATGACGTCGTCGGCGCAGGCCATCTTGGTGGACGCGAGTGAGGAGAACGCCAGCGCGTCGCCGTCGACCGTGTAGGTGCCGCTGAACCGGTTGCACCCGCCCGACCCGGAGACGGATCCGTCCGTCCGTCGAGCAGGACGGTGACCTCGGTCCCGTAGATCACGCTCGTCACCGCGTCGCCCGAGTAGACGCTCGACAGCGTCCACGCGGTTCCCTCGAGCGGCAAGCGGCTCCGGCGGGACCTCCGCGCGAAGGTCAGCGTGGCATCACCGTTCGAGTAGCAGCGTCAGGGCGGCGTCGACGCTCGAACCCGGTGACCCGCCGAGCACCTCCAGGTACGCGCTCTCGAGGGTCATCAGCGCCGGATCGCACGCCATCTCGGTGACCGCGAACCCCTCGAACGACAACGAGCCGTCGTCGCCCGCCTGGTAGGCGCCGCCGTAGCTGTTGCACGCCGCCGTCCCACTCGCCTGCCCGTCCTCGAACGTCAGCGTCACCTGGCGTTGTCCGGGACGTCGGCGACCAGCGCAGCGATCGACGCGTCGTCGAGCGCCCAGACGACGCCGGTCAGGTCGTCGGGATCGTTGCTCGGACCGTCGCCGCCGCCGTCTCCGGCGTTCGCGCACGCCACGAGCAGCATCGGGATGAGCGGCAGCGTCCCGAGGGATCGGCGGAGCGCGCGCCCGAGGAACATCCGATCCAGTCTACGGGAGCGCCGTCGAGTATCCGGGCTCCAAGATGCCCGGGAGCGCGCGTTGACTCCGCGGACGGCATAGGCTTCGCTACCGACGGTCGCCGATCGAACCACCGATGGTGCACGGAGCCGACATGACGACATCGCCGGAACCACCGCATCGCCCGGATTGGCCGAAGCGTGCCCTCGTGCTCGCCGCGCTCGCGGACTGGCGGCGGCGGTCGTGGCGTGGGGACGCGCGGCCCCCGAGCCGGACCTGGTCGGTCTCCCCGATGCGACCGATCCCGAGACGAACAGCGACGTCGTTATCACCGAGACCGTGACGGAGGTCGTACCGGCGCCCGAGACCCACGCGCCAACGTGGGTGCGGCACACGATCATCTGGACCATCGGCGCGATCCTGACGGTCGTCGTCGCGCTGTCGGCTCCTCGGAGTGCTCAGTCAGGTGGTCGGGTACCTGGTGCTCGGCGCTCTTCTTCTCGTTCGCGCTGGAGCCGGCGGTCAACCGCTTGCACGCCCGAGGTTGGAAGCGCGGATCCGCGACCGGATTGATCCTGGGCGTGGTGTTCCTGATGATGGCGGGGATCGTGCCTGATCTTCGTCCCCACGGTGCTGCAAGGCGCGCTCGCGATCTCGGAGCAGGTCCCGGAGTGGTCCGCCCAGGCGTCCGAGTGGTCGTCGGACACGCTGGGGGTCGACATCTCGACCGACAGCATCTCGGAGAGCGCCGAGCGACAGCGTGGACGACCTGACCGGCGCGGACCCGATCGAGGCGCTGCTCGGATTCACCACGTCGTTCGTCGGAGCGATCTTCGCGGCCTTCACGGTGGGGATGTTCATCTTCTACATGGTGGCCGAGGGTCCGCGGTTCAAGCGGGCGGTGCTCTCGTTCTTCCCTCCCGTGCGACAGGAAGAGTTGGTCTCGATCTGGGAGGCGGCGATCGAGAAGACCGGCGGTTACTTCTACTCGAAGCTGTTGCTGATGCTCATCAACGGGGGCCTGGTTTCCTGGTCCTTCGGCTGACCGACGTGCCGGGAGCCGCGGCGCTCGGCTTCTTCCAGGGGTTCGTCGCCGCGTTCATCCCGATCGTCGGGACCTACATCGCGGCCGTGGTGCCGCTGGTGGCCGCGTTCATGTCGCAGGGAGGCGAGGCGGCGCTCATCTATCTCATCTACGTGCTGATCTATCAGCAGATCGAGAACTACCTGATCTCCCCGAAGCTGCAGGGCCGGGCGATGCAGCTGCATCCGGCGGTCGCGTTCGGCGCCGCGCTGGCCGGAGGCGCGATCGGCGGGCTCCTCTGGCGTTCCTCGCGTTGCCGTTCGCCGCGACGGTGCAAGCGTCGGCGTCGCTGTGGTTCCAGCGGCACGAGGTCAAGGACACGCCGCTCACCCACGAGCAGGTCACGATCGTCAAGAAAGAACGAAGGTCGCGGTCGTTGGGGACGAGCCTCGGTGACTGGGTCCGATCGAGCAAAGGGTGGCTCCGCGACCACGATGAACCCGCTGACGAACCACTCGATGAGACGACGTCGGTCGGCACCGCGAGCGTTGAGGCGGCCCCGGAGCGCCCGGACGACCTACCCGTCTGACCCGATCAGGCCGTGCGTTCGCGCGGCTCGTCGTTGCGGCCGCGCTTCTTGGAAGGCACGGTTGCGCGGCACGAGCGTGGGGTTCACACCGGTGAGGACGACGTCGCGGTCGACGAGGCACTTCGTGACGTCCTCGCGCGAGGGCAGCTCGTACATCACGTTGAGCAGCACCTCTTCCATGATCGCGCGCAGACCGCGAGCGCCGGTCCCGCGCAGGATCGCCTGCTCGGCGATCGCTTGCAGCGACTCGCTGGTGAACTCCAGCTCCACCCCGTCGAACTCGAAGAACCGCTGGTACTGACGGACCAGCGCGTTCTTCGGCTTGGTGAGGATGTCGATCAGGGCGCTCTCGTCCAGGTTGTTCACGCTGGTGATGACCGGCAGGCGCCCGACGAACTCGGGGATGAGCCCGTACTTCAGCAGGTCCTCCGGGAGCACCTTGCCCAGGATCAGCCCCATGTCCTTCTCGTTGGCGCGACGGATGTCGGCGCCGAACCCGACGCCCTTGTTGCCGATCCGGCTCTCGATGATCTTGTCCAGGCCCGCGAACGCCCCGCCGCAGATGAACAGGATGTTCGTGGTGTCGACCTGGATGAACTCCTGGTGCGGGTGCTTGCGGCCGCCCTGCGGCGGCACGGAGGCCGTGGTGCCCTCCAGGATCTTCAGGAGCGCCTGCTGCACTCCCTCGCCGCTGAACGTCTCGAGTGATCGACGGGTTCTCCGACTTGCGCGCGATCTTGTCGATCTCGTCGATGTAGATGATCCCGGTCTCGGCCTTCTTCACGTCGTAGTCGGCCGCCTGGATCAGCTTCAGCAGGATGTTCTCGACGTCCTCGCCGACGTAGCCGGCCTCGGTCAGCGCCGTGGCGTCGGCGATCGCGAACGGGACGTTGAGCATCCGGGCGAGCGTCTGCGCCAGGTAGGTCTTCCCGCAGCCGGTGGGCCCGAGGATCATGATGTTCGACTTCTGGAGCTCGACCTCGGAGTCCTTCTGGCCGACCTGGATCCGCTTGTAGTGGTTGTAGACCGCGACGGACAGGACCTTCTTGGCGGTGTCCTGCCCGACGACGTACTCGTCCAGGAACGCGTAGATCTCCTGGGGCTTGGGGAGCTCGTCCAGGCGAAGCTCGGAGGTCTCGGAGAGCTCCTCCTCGATGATCTCGTTGCAGAGGTCGATACATTCGTCGCAGATGTACACGCCGGGGCCGGCGATGAGCTTCTTGACCTGCTTCTGACTCTTCCCGCAGAACGAGCACTTCAGCAGATCCGAGTCCCCGAACTTCGCCATCAGCCCCTGTCCTCCTGGTCGAGTGACCGGGCTCCTGAAGGAACCCGGACGACCCGACGAATCTTACGCCCCGCCCGCCGATGCGGCCGCAAGCTCGACCGAGATCCCGCGGGTCGTGATGATCTCGTCGATGACCCCGTAGTCCTTCGCCTCGTCCGCCGTGAGGATGTAGTCGCGGTCGGTGTCCTTCGAGACCTTCTCGATCGGCTGGCCCGTGTGCTCCGAGATCAGCTGCTCGAGCAGCTTGCGGTACCGCGTGATCTCCTTGGCTTGGATCTCGATGTCGACCGCCTGACCCTGCGCACCGCCGTGGGGCTGGTGCAGCAGCACGCGGGAGTGCGGAAGCGCGAACCGCTTGCCCGGCGCGCCGGCCAGGAGCAGGACCGCGGCCGCCGAGGCCGCCTGTCCCATCACGATGGTCGACACGTCCGGCTTGATGTACTGCATGGTGTCGTAGATCGCGAACAGCGCCGTGATGTCGCCACCCGGTGAGTTGATGTAGAGGTGGATGTCCTTGTCGGGGTCGTCCGACTCCAGGTGCAGGAGCTGCGCCATGATCAGGTTGCCCACCTGATCGTCGATCGGCGTCCCCAGGAAGACGATCCGTTCCTTCAGCAGGCGCGAGTAGATGTCGAACGAACGCTCGCCGCGGCTGGTCTGCTCCACGACCACGGGAACCAGGTAGTTCTGCATGTCGCTCATGTGCTCTCCTCCGACGAAGCTCGGGTGTCCGGCTCCTCGGCCCCCAGTGCAGCCTCGGCGCCGGCCACGGGATCGACCGGGCCTTCCGGTTCGATATCGGCACGTTCGACCAGGAGGTCGAGGGCTTTCCCCCTGATGATATCTCCGGCCAGCGTCACGACCTGACCGCTGCGGTCGAGGGCTTTGGCCAGCTCCTTGGGCTCGCGACCGTAGGCCTGCGCCAGGACCGCGATATCTGCGCACCGATCTCGTCCGCCGTGACCTCGAGTTTCTCGGCCCGGGCGATGCCCTCCAGCACCAGGTCGGACTTGATCGCGCGGATCGCGTGATCGCGGGAATCCTCGCGGAGGCGTTCCTCGTCCCAGCCCTGGGACTCCAGCACCTGCTCCAGCGTCAGGCCTGCCCGCTCGGCCCGCTCTCCCGCATGCGAGATGCGGTGCTGGGTCTCCTCGTCGACGAGCGAATCCGGCAGCTCAACGGTCACCGTGTCGATCATGGCCTGCAGTGCGCGGTCGCGGATCACACCCTCGGCTTCGCGTTCCTTCATCTCCGAGAGGCGCTCGCGCAGGTCGTCGCGGAGCTGCGTCAGCGTGTCGAACTCGGAGGCCGTCTTCGCGAACTCGTCGTCGGCCTCGGGCAGCTTGCGCGCCTTCACGTCCTTCACCAGGACCTGGATGCTCACGTCCGTGCCGCCGAGCTCGCCGAACCGGTCGGGCAGCGCGTCGTTGACCTTCAGGATGTCGCCGGGCTTCGTGCTGATCGAGCTCGTCGTCGAGCTTCGCGCCGAACTCGCCCGAGCCCACGAAGTACAGGTAGTCGGTCCGGCTGGCTTCGGCGACCTCTTCGCCGTGCAGCGTGGTCTTCACGTCGACGGTGACGAAATCCTCCGCGCGCACCGGGCGGTCGGCGGGCTCCAGCTCGGCGAAACGCTCGCGGAGCCGATCGACCCACTCGTCGATCTCGTCGTCGGCGACCTCGCTCGAGGGCTTCTCGACCTTCAGGCCGGCATAGTCGCCCGGCTCCAGGGTCAGACGGGGGCGCACCTCGACGGTCGCGGTGAAGATCAGCGGCTTGTCGTCCTCGACCTGCTCGAGCTGGATGTCGGGATCGCTGATCGGCGCCAGGTCCTCCTCGCGCACGGCGTCGCGGAAATAGGTCGGCACGGAGCTCGACAGGAACTCCTCGCGAACGACCTCCCGGCCGATCTGCGCGTCGATGATCTGCTTCGGGACCTTCCCCTTACGGAAGCCCGGGATCTTGACCTGGTTCGAGATGCTGCGGTAGGCGCGGTCCAGGTCCTTGGTGAACTCGTCGACGGGGACCTCGATCGTGAGCTTGACGGTGTGTTTGTCGGTGCTCTCCACGGTCGTCTGCATGTGCGTCCAGCCTAGCCGACATCCGTCGCTGCGCCCTCGGGTAAGGTGGCGCGCCATGGGCGGCCCGACCTACGCCGACGAGCTGGTATTCGCCGAGGAACTGGCCGATCGCGCCGGCGAGCTGGCCCTCTCGTACTTCCGTCACGACCCCCAGGTCACGTGGAAAGCGGACGCCACGCCCGTCACCGAGGCCGACCTGGCCGTCGAGGCGATGATCCGTCAGGAGCTGTCGCGCCGGTTCCCCGACGACGCCATCCGCGGCGAGGAGGGCGGGATCGAGGGCTCGTCCGACCGGATGTGGATCATCGACCCGATCGACGGCACGCGGAACTTCGCGGCCGGGATCCAGATCTGGGCGAACCTCCTGGCGCTCAAGGTCGGCGAGGAGTACGTCATGGGTCTGGCGAACGCCCCCGCACTCGGCGAGCGCTACGCGGCCACGAAGGGCGGCGGCGCCACCTGGAACGGACAGCCCATCCGGGTCTCGGACATCGCGACCACCGTCGATGGGATGGTCGTGCTCGGCGATCTGGAGGCGTGGGCAGGCACGCCTCGCGGCGACGCGCTGATGGGTCTGATCCGCGGGGCGAAGCGCAGCCGAGGGTTCGGGGACTTCTGGGGCCACGTGCTGGTCGCGCGAGGGGCGGCCGAGGTGATGATCGAACCGGATCTCGCCGAGTGGGACTTCGCGCCGCTCGTCGTGATCCTCACCGAGGCGGGTGGCCGAGTGACGCAGGTCGACGGCTCGCCGCCGATCCACGGCGGAAGCCTGATCTCCTCCAACGGCGCCGTTCACGACGAGGTCCTTCGAGCTCTGGCGGGGTCGTCCGGCTGAGCTCAGAGCTCGATCGTCTCGCCGCGGTCGCCGGCGTTGGCCATCACGACGTTGGCCGCGGCGACGTCCTGCACGCCGACGCCGGTGAGGTCGCAGACGGAGAGCTGGCTCGGGGAGGTCCGCCCCGGGTGGGTGAGCGCGCAGATCTCCCCGAGCTCCACGGCCTTGCGTTCGTCGATCAGGCCCGCGGCGAGCGCGTGATGCAGCTCGCCGATCCGCGCGGACTGCTCGCGGCTGTCCACGACCAGCAGATCGGCGCGCGCGGGGACGCTCGCGTCCAGCTCCTGCTTGTCCGGCCCGTCGGATCCAACGGCCGTCACGTGCGCCCCCAGCTTCAACCATTCGCCGCGCAGCAGTGCCGTGCGGCTGGCCGTACAGGTGATCACGACGTCGGCGGCGTCCACGGCCTCCTCGACGGAGGCTGCGACGTCGTACGAGCAACCCGAGGGCAGACCCGGGCGGGAACGGAGCTCCTCGACGCACGTCGCCGCGTGCGCGGCGTCGCGTCCCCATACGCGCACCGACGTGAACCCCGGCCGGACGATGGCGAGCGCGTCGAGCTGATAGCGCGCCTGCACGCCCGTTCCGATGACGGCAACGGTCCACACCTGTTCGGGCGCGAGGTACTTCGCTGCGACACCGCCGGCCGCGCCGGTGCGCAGGTCCGTGATGTAGCCCTGATCGAGCAGGAACGCCGCCGGCGCGCCCGTCTCGGCATCGAACACGATGACCATGCCGTCGCCGGCGAGGATCCCCAGCTCCACGTTGCGGGGGAAGCCGGAGGCGACCTTCACGGCGTAGTACGGGGAGCCGTGCAGATGGCCCGCTTTCACGTGGATCTCGCCCGAGCGCTCGGGGACGTCCAGGTGGATCACGCCGGGCAGCTCGGCCCCCCCGCGCGAGTACGACGCGAACGCCCGCTCGCAGGCGTCGATGCACGCGACCATGTCGAGCGAGGCGCGGACGTCATCGTGTCGAAGGACCCTGACGACGCGATCGAACCGCATGTGACGAGCCTACCCCGAGGTCATCCGGCACGCCGCGACACGACGACTCGGGGTGCTAGGTTTCGCCGGGACCGAACGAGGAGGCCCGGTGGACATCGATCTCTTCCAGATGGAGCGCATGCAATCCCTGCACTGGCACGTCGTGGACTACGACCTGTCGGAGTCGGGCGTCATGCCCATGACGATCAGGGATCTGCTCGGACCGGACGCCGACGGCGAGGCGTTCCTCCGAACGGCCCTGGGATACCCGCTCTCGGAGGGATCGCACGAAGCCCGCGCGAACATCGCCGCGTGGTACGCCGACGCCGCGCCCGAGAACGTGTCGCTCACGAACGGCGGGTCCGAGGCCAACCACCTGACGCTCTGGACGCTGCTCGAGCCCGGCGACCGGCTCGCGTTCATGATCCCGAACTACATGCAGGGCTGGGGGCTCGGCCGGCACTACGGCGACGCGACCGACACGTTCAAGCTCAAGCTCCGCGACGGGCGATGGCAGCTCGACCTGGACCAGCTGGAGCGCGCCGTCACCAAGGAGACCAAGGCCGTGATGGTCTGCAACCCGAACAACCCCACCGGTCACGTCCTGACCGAGGACGAGATGCAGGCGGTGATCGCCGCCGCCGACCGCGTGGGCGCGTGGATCGTCTCCGACGAGATCTATCGCGGAGCCGAGGTGGACACCGACGTCGCGTCGCCGACGTTCTGGGGCCGCTACGACAAGGTCATCGTGACGAGCGGTCTGTCGAAGGCGTTCGCGATGCCGGGACTGCGCCTGGGATGGACGCTCGGACCGCAGGAGCTGGTCCGCGAAACGTGGGTCCGGCACGACTACACCACGCTGACCCCGTCGATGATCTCGGACCGGCTCGCCGCGTTCGCGATGGAGCCGAACGTTCGCGAGAACATCTTCGCCCGCACACGGGCGATCATCCGGGCCAACCTGCCGCACCTGGAAGCGTGGATCCGGCAGCAAGGGGACGTCTTCACGTACGCCCGACCGGTCGCCGGCGCGATCGCGTACGTGAAGTACGACCTCCCCGTGAGATCGACGCAACTGGTCGACAGGATCCGTGAGGAGCGTTCGGTGCTGCTCGTGCCCGGTGACATGTTCGGCATCGGTAAGGGCATCCGCTTCGGGTTCGGCTACGACATCGAGCACACGATGAAAGGTCTGGCCCAGGCGGAGGACCTGCTCACCGGCCGCGTCCCGTGACAGCGGTGCGGCGATGCGGCTGGGCGCCGTTGGAGGACCCGGCGTACCTCGCGTACCACGACGAGGAATGGGGCGTGCCGGTGCACGACGACACCCGGCTGTTCGAGATGCTCACGCTCGAGGGTGCCCAGGCCGGCCTGTCCTGGTCGACGATCCTGCACAAGCGAGACGGATACCGTCGGGCGTTCGCCGGCTTCGACCCGGCGAAGGTGGCGCGGTTCGACGGCGGCGAGGATCGAGCGCCTGATGCTGGATGCCTCGATCGTCCGCAACCGCCTGAAGATCGAGTCGACCGTCGCGAACGCGCGCGCGACGCTCGTCGTGCGCGACGAGTTCGGGTCCCTCGATACCTATCTCTGGGGGCTCGTGGGCGGCGCGCCGCTCGTGAACCGTTGGCGGATGCTCGGGGACATCCCGGCCGAGACTTCAGCGTCGCGCGAGATGAGCAAGGATCTGAAGCGTCGTGGTTTCCGCTTCGTCGGTCCGACCGTCTGCTACGCGTTCATGCAAGCGACCGGCATGGTGAACGACCACGTCGCCACGTGCTTCCGGTATCGAGCGCTGGGTGGGGACTAGCTCGCCGACGTGTCGCCGAGCGTGTCGGCGAGGTACCGGCGGATGTCCAGGCTGAGGTCCTCCATCGGCGCGTAGTAGCCGTACGAGAAGGCGCGGGACGACATCCCCTTCTGCACGGACGCGCAGATCGCCCAGTCCTGCCGGTTCACCAGATCCCAGAAGTCGACCGCGTCGGCCGGATCGAACCCCGGCTTCGCCATCTCGTCGGGGTGGAACAAGAAGTCGCAGTCGATCCGCGTATGACCCGCGTCCTGGGGCCAGAGCGTGAACGCCACGACGTGGTCGGCCGAGAGGCTCAGCATGAGGTTCGGGTAGAGCAGCTCCCCTTTGTGCCGCGTCCGCTCGTCCTCCGAGAGCCCGGGGAACGGTTCGCGGCTGGTCGTCCCCGAGAACGTGAACGTCGTTGCGCCATCGCGGTGCGGCACGCCGTTGTCCCAGTCCAGCTCCCGTCCGCCGCCCTGTTTGAACGCCGGCACCAGCTCGCAGAGCTCCGGGTGCACCGGACCGCAGTGGTAGCACTCGTTGTAGTTCTCGACGATCGTCTTCCAGTTCGCTTCGACGAGGTACGTGATCCGCGCCCCCGGTCGGAGGTCGGCGAGCGGATAGTTGCGGGTCCGCTCGTCGGCTCCGCCGAGTGCGAGCGGACAGCGACCGATCGAGCGTGAGCTCCGACGGAGTGAGGTTCACGAAGATGGATCCGGCCCACGTGTCGACCGCCACCGGGTACAGGCCCAGCTGGTCGCGCCGGAGACCGTCGCTCTCCGTGAGGAACGGCGCGTTGCGGAGATGGCCGTCCAGACCGTAGGTCCACGCATGGTACGGGCATCGGATGGAGCCCTTGAAGCGACCACTCGGGCCGTCCACAGCGGGTGGCGGATCGTCCATCACCAAGCGCGAGCCGCGATGGCGGCACACGTTGTAGAACGCGTGGAGCGCACCCGATCGGGCGCGGGCGATCAGGACGCTCTCGCCGGCGACCTCGACGTGAAGGAAGTCCCCCGCCGACGGGATGGCTGCCTCGCGCCCCACCGCGAACCACTCGCGATGGAAGATCCGATCGGCCTCCCGGGCGAACTGCGCCTCGGAGAGATAGGCGTCGCGCGGAAGCGTCCGCATCATGGCGGTGGCGGGCTCGGCGACGGGGGTTGTCTCGATGGCCATATCCGTTCTATCCTGACCCTGGGTCAGTCGCGTCGACCGGCCCAACCTACGCTGTGTATCACAGCATCGACCCTGGAAGGATCAGCCTTGAATGACTTGAAGTCACCGCGCAGCCGTCGCAGCGCCGACAAGCGCGAGCGCATCGTCGAGTGCGCCATGCGGCACTTCGCCGAGGACGGCTACCAGGGCGCGAAGGTCGAAGACGTCGCCAACGACCTCGGCATCGCGAAGGGGTCGATCTTCCAGCATTTCGGTTCCAAGGCCGGGTCTGTTCTTCGAGGCGTACAAGACCGCGGTGTCCTCGCTCCCCGCCTGGCTCGACGCGCCGCAAGACGTCCTGGACGAGGGGTTCTTCGCGACGCTGATGTATTGGCTGGATCGCACCGAGCACCTGATCCACGAGGACTGGATCCCGTACCGCGTGGCGTTGATCGGCAACTACGGCACCGACCTCGGGCTGAAGCGCGACATCAACCGCTTCCTGGTGAGCGAGGACCCGTACGGCACGCTCGAGTTCGTGGAGTTCGGCATCGAGCGCGGCGAGGTCCGCGACGACATCGACCTGGAGATGATCGTCTCCATGGTCGACTGGCTCGCCGGCTCGCTCCAGGACGCGCTCGTCACCGAGGAGCTCGACCCCGGACTGTTCCACCGGTGGCAGAAGCAGCCGGAACGCCAGAAGGCGCGGGTCGAGCAGTTCGCCGAGGTCCTGCAGAGCGCGATCGGCAAGGCGTCCGCGAAGACGTAGCCGTCAGCCCAGCAGGCTCTCGCCGACGTATCCCCCGTCCTGGGTGCCCGGCGGCATCGCGAACACGCCGCTCCCCACGTGCTTGATGTACTCGTTCAGCGCGTCGTTCTCCGCCAGGAGGCGCTGCACCGGCACGAACTGCTTCCGCGGATCGCGCTGGAAGCAGATGAAGAACAACCCGGCGTCGAGCTCCCCCGTCACCGGGTCGATGCCGTCCGTGAACGAGTAGCCGCGGCGCAGCAGCATGACGCCGTTGTTCGCCGACGGCGCCGAGAGCCGGACGTGGCCGTCGGCGGGGATCACCAGCGCGCCGTCGGGCCCGCGCGCATCGAGCGGCACGGGTTCGAACTCGTCGTGACCGCCGAGCGGAGCCCCGGTCTGCTTCTGCCGGCCGATCGTGGCCTCCTGCTCGGAGATGCTCGTGCGATCCCAGAACTCGATCAGCATGCGGATGCGCCGCGTGACCATGTAGCTGCCGTCGTGCATCCACGGTGCATCGCCGCCGCTCACCCAGACGTGTTCCGCCATGGCGCCGGCATCGCCGGTGTCCAGGTTGTTCGTCCCGTCCTTGAAGCCCATCAGGTTGCGGGGCGTGGGCATCGTCCGGCCGGTGCTCGACGTGCGACTGAATCCCAGCTGGGACCAGCGGATCGCGACGGCACCGCGGCCGATCCGCGCCAGGTTCCGGATCGCGTGGAACGCCACCTGCGGGTCGTCGGCGCACGCCTGCACGACCAGGTCGCCGTCGCTGATCCCGAGGTTCAGCTCGTCGGCGGCGAACGGCGGGAGCGCGGCCAACGCCGCCGGGCGACGCGACGCGAGCCCGAACCGGTCCACGCCGTCCTGCTCGAACAGCGTCGGGCCGAAGCCGAACGTGACCGTGAGCCGTGACGCGTCCAGATCGAACGCCTCGCCGGTGTCGACCGGCGGCGCCAGCGGCTCGCCTTCGATCGTCCCCACCGGCCGGCCGGCGCACATCAGCGCCGCCGCGTCCGTCCACTCGCGCATCAGGTCGCGGAGCTCGCGCGGATCCTCCGTGGTGACGTCGAACGCCGCGATCTCCAGACGCTCCTGCGGGGGCGTCTCGATACCGGCCTGGTGCGGTCCGTAGAACGGGACGACCTGGCCCGTGCTCTCCGAGTCGCTCGCCTTCGCCCGCCCGCGCGACCTGCGACGCCAGCCCGGCGCCCGCGACGGCGCCGATCGCACCGATCGCTCCGAGGACCGCACGGCGGGTGACGCGAGGTGCGCCGGAGCCGGTCGCGTCGTTCATCGCGTCCCTACGCGACGACGACCAGCGCGGCCACGCCCGAGAGTGGCTCGGCCAGCGCGTCGATCACGCGGCTCAGCTCGCGCGTGTCGTCGTTCGTGAGGTCGGTGTAGAGGACGAACCCGTCGCCGGTGCGGTACGGATCGAGCGCTTCGTCCACGTCGGCGAACCGTTGGCTCAGCTCTTCCGCCAGCGCGGGATCCTGCGACACGATCAGCGCCTGGAGCGCGGTGAACGCCGCCCGCGCACCGTCGACGTTGGCCTGGAAGTCCCACAGGTCGGTGTGCGAGTACCGATCCTCCTCGCCGGTGATCTTCGAGTTGGACACCTCGCCCAGCAGCTCCGTGGCCCCGTTCGCGATCCGCGCGGGGTCGAGCTCGACGGTGGCGACCAGCTCCTGGAGGCCGGCGACGTCGTCGGCCAGCTTCTGCGCGACCGGCGACATCCCGTCGAGCGACCCGTCGACCCACAGCGCCTTCTCGATCCGATGGAAGCCCGTCCACTCGTCGTCCGGCACGTCGTTCTCACGGGCGTCGATCGCCGGGTCGAGGTCGCCGAAGGACTCCGCGACCGGCTCGATCGCCTCGTACGGCTCACGGGCCCACGCGAACAGCGCCTTCGCGCGCTCGATGTCCCCGTCCTCCACCGCCTTGACGAACGTGTTGACGCGGCTCACGAGCGTCGCCGCGTTCTGCTGGACGAACGTGAGGTAGGACGCCACCGCCACGTCGAGGGAGGAGCCCGTCTCGGCTCCCGGGAGACTCGGCCGCCGCCTCGCCGGTCACGGTGAGCGTGCCGCGCTCGGAGCTGCCGCCCGGGCAGTACGTCTCGAAGGAGCCGGGCACGAGATCCAGGGTGAAGTCGCCGTCGAGCCCGGGGGTGAGGTTCTCGACCTCACCCAGGATCCGGTCGCCGTCGAGGACCTCGAACTCGGTCACCGCGCCGGCGTCCGTGTTGGTCACGTGGAACGTCGTCGGGCCCAAGCGGGGTCGTGATGTCGGCCGGCTCGCACCCCGCGTCGGTGAGCAGCACTTCGACGGTCAGCACGCCCGATGACGTGTCACCTCCGTCGCCGCCACCCCCGTCGTCGCTGCTGCACGCGGTGAGCGCGAGCGCGAGCAGCGATGTGATGCACAGGACCTTGCGGATCATCGAGCGGCCTCCTGGGTTTGGGGTGTCACGACGGGTTCGGGACGACGTGCCGTGGGGGCCGACGGCCACCAGACGTAGATCGACATCGGGATCGCGTACAGCAGCCAGCCGACGACCTCGGCGGTCGTGGGCTCCGGCTGGAGGCCGAGCATCCCGGTGATGAGCGACGCGCGGATCGAGCCGGGCTCGACCAACCACGTGAGGTCCAGCGCCTGCGCCTGGCCGAACACGACCCAGCCGGCCTCGGCGCCGGAGTGCATCGCGGAGCTGACGAGCCCGGCGGCGACGAGCACCAGCACGAACCCGGTGATGCGGAAGAACCGCGCGAGGTCGATCCGCACGCCGCCGCGATAGATCAGGTACCCGAGCACGGACGCGACACGCGATCCCCAGCACCACGCCCAACCCGGACGCGAACGGCGTCGTCGTGGATTGGAACGCCGCCAGCAGGAACACCGCGGTCTCGAACCCCTCGCGGAGCACGGCGAAGAAGGCCATGCCGACGAGCGCGGTCGTGGTCCCCTTGGCGAGCGCCGACGCGGCGCTCTCCTCGATCGAGGACTTCAGCTCGCGCGCGTGGCGCTTCATCCACACGACCATCCACGTCACGGCCGCGACGGCGATCAAGGCGATCACCGTCTCGAGCCCTTCCTGTTGCTTGTGCGGGAGGGTCGAGTTGAGCGCCTCGATCCCGATCCCGATCGCCAGGCAGATGGCGATGGCCGCCCCGACGCCCATCCACACGCTCTTCAGCGCATCGGATCGCCCCGTCCGGTTGAGGAACGCGGCGATGATCCCGACGATCAACGCGGCCTCGAGCCCTTCGCGGAGACCGATGACGAACGTGGGGATCACGAGGAGCTCCTCTCCTTCGGTTGCGGCCCGACGGACGACGACCGCGTCGCCTGGAATTAGATGGCACGAAGCCAGGCTCATTAGATACAGCGAAGAATCCGACTCGTCAAGTGGGATTCGACCCGCGGCCGGTCAGGACCGGCAGGTCGGGGTCGCCCGGTTGTCGGTGTCGATAGGATGCGCACGTGGCAGCCACCGAACCGACGCCATCGGGAACGACGGGAGCGCTTCGGCCTGAAACGGTCAAGCACTACCTGGAGACGATCTTCTACATCCAGTTCGAGGAGGATCGGGTCCGGCCGGGACGGATCGCCGAATGGCTCGGCCTGCGGCCGCCGACCGTCAGCGTGACGCTGCACCGGCTCGAGCGCGACGGGTGGATCAACGTCGAGAGCGATCGGACCGTCTCGCTGACCGATACCGGCATGGCGCTCGCGAGCGGCGTGGTCCGCGTCCACCGGCTGCTCGAACGATGGCTCACCGACGTGCTCGGGTTCGACTGGGCATCGGCCGACAACTACGCGCAGGAGATCGCGCCCGGGATGTCCGACGCCGTCGCCGAACGGCTGGACGAGCACCTCGGGAACGCCGACGACGTGCCCCCACGGGAACGTGATCCCCGGGAAGATCGCGCCGTACGGCGAGCTGATCTCGCTGGACGCCCTCACGCCGGGAACGAAGGCGCGCGTCCGCAGGATCTCCGAGGTCGCCGAGCATGACGCGCCCGACCTGCTCCGGCGGTTCGATGGTCATGGACTGGTCACCGGCGCCGAGGTCGTCGTGGCGACCGACGGTTCGAGCGACGACGCGCTCACGGTCGACATCGGCGATCGGACGATGGCGTTCGGCATCTCCACCGCCCAGCTGATCTGGGTCGAACCCGAGCGCTAGGCGCCGGGACTTGACGACGAACGCGAACGGCCCCGGGGAGCGAGGGCACCGCGACGGCGTCCGGACGACGCTCCCCCTCGCGATCGCGGTCTTCGGCTTCGGGGTCTCGTTCGGCGTGCTGGCGCGGACCGCCGGGATGGGCGCGGTGGCGCCGATCGTCATGTCCGCGACCACGTTCGCCGGATCCGCGCAGTTCGCGGCGGCGTCCGTGTTGGATGCCGGCGGCACGGTGGCGACGGCGGTCGTCGCCGCCGTGCTCCTGAACGCCCGCTACGCACCGATCGGCGTCAGCGTGGCGCCGTCGCTCCGCGGTCCCTGGTGGTCGCGGTTCCTGCACGCACAGCTCGTCGTCGACGAATCGTGGGCGATCGCATCGGAGGGCGACGGCCGCTTCAACGCGCGCGTCTTGCTGGGCGCGGGGTTGACGCTCTACGTCGCATGGGTGGGCGGCACGACCCTGGGTGTGGCCTTCGGCGATGCCATCGGCGACCCGGCGCGGCTGGGACTGGACGCGGCGTTCCCCGCCCTGTTCCTGGCGCTCCTGGTCCCGCAGCTGACCTCGACGCGCTCCCGGCAGGCCGCGGTGCTCGGCGCGGCGATCGCGTTGGCGCTCACCCCGTTCGTGCCGCCCGGCGTGCCGATCATCGCGGCGAGCGCCGCGTGTCTGTTGGGATGGCGGCGATGACCGACGGCCTGGCGCGTCGTCATCCTGGTGGGTGTCGCGACGATCGGCATCAAGTCGATCGGTCCGTTGTTGCTCGGCGGCCGTGACCTGCCTCCGAGGATCGCGTCGTTGATCGGCCTGCTGGCGCCGGCGCTGCTCGCGGCGCTGGTCGCGATCAACACGTTCGGCGCGTCACGGTCACTCGTGCTGGACGAGCGGGTCCTGGGCGTCGCGGCGGCGGGGGTCGCGATCTGGCGGAAGGCGCCGCGTGCTCCTGGTCGTCGTGATCGCGGCGGCGGTCACGGCCCTCGCCCGCGCGTTCCTCTCGACCTGATGGTCAGACCGGAGCGTCGAGGTCGACCGGCGGCTGGGGCAACGAGGCGGCGGCCGGTTCCTGTTCCAACGGAAGGCGAACCGTGAACTTCGCGCCCTGTTCAGGCTGACTCTCGACGCTCGCGCTCCCGCCGTGGGCCTCGGCGATCGCCGCGACGATCGCGAGCCCGAGCCCGGTTCCGTTCCCCTCGTCCGGTCCTTCGTCCGATCGGGTCGCGACCCCGCGCCGGATCCGCGCGGTAGAACGGCTCGAAGACATGGGCGGCCTCGTCCGCCGTGAGCCCCGGCCCGCCGTCGCTCACCTCGATCTCGGCGTCCGAGTCCGTCGTCCGCGCAACCGCACCGCGACCGACGTGCCCGGCGGGCGTGTGCGTGAGGGCGTTCGACAGCAGGTTCGCCAGCACCTGTCGCAGCCGGCCCTCGTCGCCGGGCACCGTCAACGCATCCGGCGTCTCGATGTCGATCGCTGCGCGAGGGATCCACCGCGCGCGCGTCGTGCACCGCGTCGGTCGTGACGCGCACCAGATCGACCGGCTCGTGCGCGATCGGCCGCCCCTCACCCGCACGCGCGAGGAAGAGGAGGTCCTCGACCAGCACGCCCATCCGTTCACCCTCCTGCTCGATGCGACGCATCGCGAGCGCCGTGTCGGCCGGGTCGTCCGACGCCCCGCGTCGGAAGAGCTCCGCGTATCCACGGATCGACGTGAGCGGAGTGCGCAACTCGTGCGAAGCATCGGCCAGGAACCGGCGGAGCGCCTCTTCCGACTCGCGTCGCTCGTCCATGGCCTCCTCGATCCGGCCGAGCATCACGTTGAGCGATGCACCCGAGCCGTCCGACCTCGGTCCGAGGGTCGGTCTCGTCGACCCGGCGCGACAGATCGCCGGCCGCGATCGCCTCGGCCGTCTGCTCGATCTGTTCCAGAGGCCGGAGCCCTCGGCGCACCGTGAACAACGAGAGGAGCGCCATGGTCGCCAGCACGACCAGCGTCACCGCGCCGGCGATGAACGAGAACCGCCGGAGCGTGTTCGACAGCTCCGTCAGGGGGATGGCGACGACCAACGTCGACCCGTCGGTGAGGCGGTAGGCGGCCGCCCGGTACCCGGACCCGCCGTCGGCGGCCTCCAGGTTGAGGAACGTCGGCTCCTGCACCGTGCCGCCGCGGACGCCGGCCGGGAGCGCGGGCGGTGACGGCGCCTCGCCGCCGTAGTCGAAGACGATGGGATCGCCGACCAGGTCTCCCGACGCATCGACGATCACCCCGTACGTGCCTTCGGGCAGCATCTGATCGCCCCCCATCGGGCCCGGTCCGGCACCCGGAAGGTCGGGTTGGCTCATCGCGAACAGGACCGAGCGGGGAGACGAGCGCAGTTGCTGGTCGATGCGGTCGATCAGGTAGGAGCGCAACGCCGCATACGTCGCCACATCGGAGACGAGCAACCCCAGCGTCACCAGGACGACGAGCGCCGCCGTCAGTCGGACGCGAAGCGTCATGCCGTCACGTTCCCGGCAGCTCGCGGGGTGCGGCCAGCCGGTAGCCCACACCGCGGACGGTCTGGATCAGCGGTGGCCCGATCCCGTCGATCTTGCGCCGCAGGTAGCTGACGTACGTCTCGACGATGTTCGCGTCGCCGCCGAAATCGTAGTTCCACACGTGATCGAGGATCTGCGCCTTCGACAACACGCGTGGCGCGTTCTGGATCAGGTAGCGCAGCAGACGGAACTCCGTCGCCGTGAGGTCGATCGTCGTGCCCGCGCGACGCACCTCGTGGGTCTGGTCGTCGAGCTCCAGGTCGGCGAACACCAACGGCCCGTCCTCCCCCGCGGGGTCCGTGCGACGGAGGAGCGCCCTGATGCGCGCGACCAGCTCTTCGATGCTGAACGGCTTGGTGACGTAGTCGTCGCCGCCGAGCGTCAACCCGCGCACCTTGTCCTCGACGGCATCGCGGGCGGTGAGGAACAGCACCGGCACCTTGACCCGGTCGGCGGCGAGCCGCTCGGTCACCGCGAACCCGTCCATGTCGGGGAGCATCACGTCGAGCACGATCAGGGCGGGGCGGAACGTGTCGACGAGCGCGAGAGCAGCGCGTCCGGTGCCGGCGGCCTCGACTTCGAATCCCTCGTATCGGAGAGCCATGGCGACCAGGTCCGTGATGCGTGGCTCGTCGTCCACGACGAGGATCCGCTGCGCGTGCATGGCCGAACCATAGCCCCGTTCCCTGGGAAGTCCCTGAGAACGTCGGACTCCTGTGGGCCTTCACCTGCGGATCGCCGGTCGGGGCGGCGGGACTCGAACCCGCGACCTCGTGCTCCCAAAGCACGCGCGCTAGCCAGGCTGCGCTACGCCCCGTGTCCCTAGCGTACGGTGCCCGGGCGGCGGAGGCGAGCGATGGGGACCAGCTCAGGCCGGCGGGCTCCCCGTCCTTCGGCCGATGCGGCCTGCCGGAGGGCGGGGGTAGGGTGCCCGCATGCAGGCACTTCCCTCAAGTCACGGGCGGATGAACGCCACGAACGTGCTGACCATGCTGCTCGGTGTCGCGCTCGTGCTTGGAGCCGTCCTGGCCATCCTTTCGCTCAAGCCGGCAGGCTCCGGACCGGCCTTCGCGGTGACCGCGGTGGACGCGAACGCGTGTCCCACCGGCGAGGGGGCACCGGCGTGCTTCCAGGTCCTGATCCAGAACGCCGGTTCGGAGAGCGCACGCGTGCTCTGCGAGCTGGTGCCGGCGGAGGGCACGACGGCCGTCTTCTTCTCCGGGGAGACCAGCTACACGAGCGCGGCGACGATCGCCCCGCAACAGACGCTCCCGCTCCCCGTCAAGGTCAACGTCGTCGAGGGGAACGACACGGTGGTGAGCCCGAGCGTGGGCTGCTCGCCCGTCTAGCTAGCCGGTGCGGAACGACGCCGTCACCGACGATCCGCACCCCACCACCGACGCGCAGCGCAGGACCGCCGTCGGTGTCGACGTCGACGTGGAGGAAGCTCGCCCGTCCCACCATCTCGCCCTGCGCCACGACGACCCTGCCGGGCATGCCCGCGAGGCCGTGGTCGGCCAGATACATGCCGAGCGGACCGGCCGCCGATCCCGTCGCCGGGTCCTCGCCGATGTTCGCGCCGCGATCGAACATGCGAGCCATGACGTCACCCGGCCCGCGAACCGCGAACAGGTAGAGCGACTCGGCCTCTGCGGCCGCGCAGACCGTCCCGCACCCGGCGTCGTCCCGCCGGGCTCGGCGCAGCGTCTCCTCGTCACGGACCGGCACCATCAGGTGAGGCAATCCGGTCGAACCCACGACGATCGGAAGCCCGTCGACGAGGTCGCTCGGCTCGAGCCCCGCAGCGCGCGCGACGCCGTCGCGATCGACGATCGCGTCGCCGAACCGTGCCGGGAGCTGGTCCATCCACGCGGTTCCACCGGCGACGTCGACCTCGACGGGGACGTCCCCGGCCGCCGACGACTGCACCACGCGCCGATCGACCCGGCCCTCTGAGGCCAAGGTGAACGCGGTGCCGAGCGTCGGGTGGCCGGCGAACGGCAACTCGGCGTCGGGCGTGAAGATCCGGACGTCGTAGCCACCCTCCCGGACGCCGGTCACGAACGTGGTCTCGGAGAACGCGATCTCGCGGGCGAGCGTGGCCATCGTCTCGGTGGACAGGTCGGCGGGAGGACCCGGAACGACGCAGAGTTGGTTCCCCGCGAAGGGGGCCTCGGTGAATACGTCGACCAGCCGGAACGCGACCTCCACGGCGGGCAGTATCGCAGTTGCTACGCTGGAGACCGGCTCCGCGCGGGTGTAGCTCAATGGCAGAGTTCCAGCCTTCCAAGCTGGCTATGCGGGTTCGATTCCCGTCACCCGCTCCCACATCCGTTCCCAGCATGCGCGCGGGGGATTGCTGCTGCGCTCGACCGGGTAAGAGGCGAGTCACCCGATCAACCGCATCCAAGGAGGACGACATGGCCGGCAAGATGCATCCGACCCGCATCGACATCCCCGAAGAGCAGCGCAAGAAGCTGGTGGCGCTCCTCAACCGTCAGCTCGCCGACACGCTGGACCTGTACTCGCAGACGAAGTTCGCGCACTGGAACGTGAAGGGAAGCGACTTCATCCAGCTGCACCTGCTCTACGACCAGCTCGCGGGCCACATCATCGAGCACGTCGACCTGATCGCGGAACGCGCGACCACGCTCGGCGGCACCGCGCTCGGCACCGCTCGGATGGCCGCCAAGGCCTCGACGCTCGACGAGTTCCCGGCGACCGCGCTGAACGGCATGGATTCCGTGAAGGCGCTCGCCGACCGCTTCGCGGCGTACGCGGAGAGCACCCGCCACTCGATCGAGGAGTCCGAGAAGCTGGAGGACGACCGGCACGAGCGATCTGTTCACCGAGGTCTCTCGCCAGGTCGACACCGATCTCTGGTTCCTGGAGGCCCACGTTCAGAAGGCCTGACCCCCAAAGGCGCTCCGGGAGCGATGGCACCGCGGCGCCACGGAGGACATGGGTAGCATGGTCCGTCGCGATGGTCGGTCGATCGATCACGCTCGGCGCCGGTAGCTCAGGGGACAGAGCGGCGGACTTCTAATCCGCGGGCCGGAGGTTCGAATCCTCCCCGGCGCACCGTCTTACCTGCCGTCAGTCATGAGACCCAGGAGCCGTACGTATCGTCCGTTCCTTTGACCACGTAGCCCTCTTCCGTCGCGACGAGTCGGTAGACGGCGCCGGAGCCGCACAGTCCTCCGCAGACAGAGCCGCCCTCAACACGCAGGCCGTCGGCCGTTTCCACGATCGGGCTCAGGAGGATCTCCTGGAACGAATCCTCGGGCGATGGTCCCGGATCATCGGTGGGGATGAAGACGATCTCACCCAGATCCTGCAGTCGCGCCCGAAGTTCCTGCTCCTCTTCGAGGCTGAGACGGTCGGGGCACGTGGACTGCGGCTCGATCAACTGGAAGCACAGGTCGGTCAGAACGTAGATGGGCGCCGGTCCCGCGGGGTCCGCGAGATGCCGGATGAGCACCTCGTACGCATCGACGCGCGAGAGGTCCGGCGAAGGCGTCGGAGGCATCGAGCCCTCGCTGCCCGGTGAGGGACCTTCGGATGGTGTCGGAGGCATCGAGCGTTCGCTTCCCGTTGCGGAGGGGTCATCTGCGCAGGCCGCGAGAGCGACGGCCATCAGCAACCCGAGTGCGAACACGATGCGCCTCATGGGATCCACCTCAGACGCGTCGTACCCACCGATGGGTTCCTCGCCGTTAGATGCCGCCCACCCACGTGTCCGGCGGGTCCTCCCCCGATGAGCCCGTCCACGCCGGCGGAGCCGACCTTCGCCGACCGCCGGTGGATGGAGCCGTCTGTCCGTCGGTGCTCGGACGAGCGGGGTGGACGTCATGCCCACGTCATGCTCCGGATACGCGCTGCTCGTGCTCTCGGGCGCGCCACCAGAGCTGCCTCGCTTGACAATCCGCGAACTCCCGGCGCGGACAGTTCGTGCAGTAGTCGGGAACGCCGGGCGGGTCCGAGAAGCGCTCGAGGTAGTCCCGGTGGTCGTCGTCGAGGTCCGCGTCGTCGAGTCCGTACGTGCCGGTGAAGACCAAGCAGCAGCCTCCCTTCTGCATGACGCAGACCTGACCGTGTTCGGTCGGCACGACCCGGAGCGTCGCCCGGGCCTTCCACGGAACGCCGGGCACGGCGATCAACGCGCGCAGCGTCTCCACGTCCGGCTCCGTCACGGGGATCGTGGCCTGGTACGCGAGCACGGATGCGAACCCGTCGCCGACCTCGTTCCACAGCCCGACCTTCCCGACACGGGCCAGGCCGCGGCACGCCTCCATCACCGGTTGGACGGCGTCGACCAGCGCCGTGACCATCCGCGCGCGGCGCTCGCTCGCATCGTCGATCACGAGCACGTTCGGAAGACCGCTCCAGGGGTGACCAGGCGCGACCGCCGACGTCACCTCGCCGAGCTCGACGGCGTCGGTCCATCCGTCGGGATGCAGCAGCCATCTGATCGTGGCGGGATCCACCAGGAACCCGGCGCCCGAGCCGACGAACGCGTAGCCGAGCGCGGTTGCCGCCAGTCCGCCGAACCATCCGGCCAGATAGGTGGCGGCCGCTCGGGGCGTTGCCCCCTCGGCCGTCAGTGCGTCACGCAGCTCCCGCAGGACCCGGGCATCGTCCGCGAGCACGTCGTCCACGCCGAGCGAGCGATGGGTCGCCCGGTCGGACGCCTCGGCGGAGGCGAAGAACCGGACGAGGTGCGTGTCCAACCACGCTGCCGGCGTCCCGGCCGGAAGGCGCATCGTCGTGTGCGGGTGGGTTCCCTCGCTCGCAGGTTCGATCACGGGTTCCTTCTTAGACACCTCGAAGAGAGGCCTTAGGTTGGCCGAAGGATACTGGGTTCGTCCTCGAGTGCTGGCTCAGCGAACACGTACCATCCTCCGGGAGACCCGTACGACCGACGAGGAGGCTCAACCGTGCGACCGGACGACCCCGAGCGACTCGACCCCGACCTGGATCCCGAGGACGACCCCGGCGCGGACCTCGAGGCCAGGATCGAGCTGGCCGACCATGCGTTCGCGGCGGAATCGTTCGGCGTGACGGCAGAGGAACAGGTCCGCGGCGAGTCGCTCGACCAACGGTTGGCTGAGGAGCGTTCCGAAGGTCGCACGTCGGACCTCGACATCGCGATCGAAGACACCGACGCGCCCGACGACGAGCCACAGATGGTCGGCGACGCCGTGATCGAGCGCGACCCGCTCGTGGCACCGGAGGACGCGGCCATGTCGATCCGCGAACGCGCGCCGGGGGCGGTCGATCACGAGGACGACTACGTCGAGCCTGACGCGTAGCGTGATCGGTGTCGGTGGCTACGTGCGGGGGTAGGTGTAGCCGTACCCCTCGACCTGTCTCGCGCGGGTCGACGTGGCGTAGAACCGCTCGCGAGGGATATCGATCCGTTCCGCGCAGTAGCCGCACGTGAAGGCCCGTTGCCACCGCGAGGGGATCGCCTGGCGGTATCCGCAGTCGGGACACGTCTCGAAGATGATCTCCGCGAAGCACGTGAAGCAGGCGTATCTCACGGCGTCATCGCCGACGGGGTTCGGCATCATGCAGTCGGGACACGTGAGGTAGGCCATTGTCCCCCTAGGGGTCGTCACCCGAGCGGCCGACCTTGATACCTCACTTCAGGGAACCACGGGACCCATCGAGGCGAGGAGTCCTTCGTCGACCGGTCCCGGCCGATCCGCCACGACGGTGACGTGGCCCAGCTTGCGTCCGGGCCGGGGGTCCTTGCCGTACAGGTGGAGGTGAGCACCTGCGATCGCGGCGACGGCCGCCGGGTCGGGGACGTCCCCGATCAGGTTCACCATGGCGCTCGAGCCCCTGAGTTCCGTCGAGCCCAGCGGCAACCCGGTCACGGCGCGGAGGTGGTTCTCGAACTGGCTGGTCACGGCACCCTCGATCGTCCAGTGCCCCGAGTTGTGCACGCGTGGCGCCATCTCGTTGCCCAGGAGCTCCTCCCCCACCTGGAACAGCTCGATCGCCATGACGCCGACGTACGCCAATCGGTCCATGACGGCGCGGGCATGCGCCTCGGCCCGGCTCTGGAGCCCTGCCGTGACCTCGCCCGCGGGAGCGACCGACATCCTCAGGATCCCGTCCCGATGATGGTTCTCGACGAGCGGATAGAACGCGACGGAACCATCGCGACCCCGGACCCCGATGATCGACAGCTCGCGGTCGAACGGCACGAGCCGCTCCAGGATCGACGGCACCTCGCCGATCGCGCGCCACGCGTCCTCGGCGAGCACGGCGTCATGCAGGACGGTCTGCCCCTTGCCGTCGTATCCGAGCCGGCGCGTCTTGAGCACGGCGGGCGTGCCGACGCGCCCCACGGCCGCGCGGAGTTCGTCCGGTGTCGCGAGCGCCTCGTGGACCGCCGTCGGAAGACCCACCTCGTCGAACAACGCCTTCTCGCGCACGCGGTCCTGCGCGATCTCCAGCGCCTCCACGGGAGGGAACACGGGCGCCCGTTCCATCAGGAAGCGCGCGGCGTCGACCGGTACGTTCTCGAACTCGAACGTCGCGACGTCCACGCCGTCCGCCAATCGCGCGAGCGCCTGCAGATCGTCGTACTGGCCGAGGATGCTCGGCGCCACCTGCGACGCCGGCGAGTCGCGCGCCGGATCCAACGTGGTGCAGCGGATGTCGAGCGGGTAGCCGGCGATCGCGAGCATGCGGCCGAGCTGCCCGCCCCCGACGATGCCGACGCGCACGGCGAGCTACCGGTCGTCGGGGTCGGGGTGCGACAGGACGTTCTGGGTCTGGGTGGCGCGGAACCGCTTCAGCCGGTCGCGCACGCCGTCGTCCTCGAGCGCGACGATCTCCGCCGCGAGCAAGGCGGCGTTGACCGCGCCGGCCCGCCCGATCGCGAGCGTTCCCACGGGCACGCCGGCCGGCATCTGCACGATCGAGAGCAGCGAGTCCATCCCCTTGAGCGCCTTCGATTCGATCGGAACGCCCAACACCGGAAGCTCCGTCTTGGCGGCGGTCATGCCCGGCAGGTGCGCGGCGCCCCCAGCGCCCGCGACGATCACCTTCAGCCCGCGTTCGGCGGCCGTCGATGCGTACTCGAACAGGAGGTCCGGCGTCCGGTGAGCGGACACCACGCGCGTCTCGTAGCGGACGTCGAGGTCCTCGAGCGTCTCGACCGTGACCCGCATGGTCTCCCAATCGGAACGCGAACCCATGATGACGCCCACCTGCGGCTCGCCCACGGCGTGAGTCTAGCGGTGGCCGCTAGGGCAGGAAGTGGGTCGGCGGATCGTCCATCGTGAGGACGTCGCGATGGATCGTCCAGTCGCTCACGTCGGACTCGGCCTTACCATCGAAGACCAGCTCGACGAGCGACTTGCCGAACACGCTCGCGAACTTGAACGCGTGCGCCGCGCCCTGTCCCACGGCCGCCCGCTCGTGCCCCGGCACCAGGTCGATCACGAAATCGCGGTCGGGCGTCATCGTGTACAGGCACGTGCGCTGCCGGAGGTACGGGCCGAACCCACCGGGGAGGTGCTCCTGCATGAACGCGTCGAGGACCGCGCCGTACGCCGGGTCGGGTTCCATCGAGCGGGTGTCGCCGGTCACCTCGTGGCCGCCGACGTCGCGGCCGATCTTGGCGCCCGCCTCGCCGAACGCCGGGAACCCGTAGAACGACGGATCGCCCATCCAGATCCAGATCGGGAACCGCTCGGGCGCGAACGCCTCCAGGTCGCGCGACGCGTAGTAGTGCACCTGCTCCTGCGTCACGGTCAGGTTGATCGGCCGCCAGAGCTGCTCGAGGATCTCGTTGGTCCACGCGTCGGCGGCGATGATCAGGCGCTCCGCCCGGTACGTGACGCCGCCGGCGACCAGCTCGTAGCCGCCACCTTCCTCGCGGACCGACGTCACGCGCGCGTCGTCCACGAGCGTCGCGCCGAGCTCGGTCGCGACCCGTCGGTGCGCCGCGTTGGCCCGGTGCCGCAGCGGCGATCCCCGACGACTCCTGGAACATCACGCGGGTGTCGTCGTCCAGCCGCCACTGCGGCCAGCGGCGCATCGCCTCGCCGGCATCCATCCACTCGTACGGCAGCTCGAGCCGCATCGAGCGAACGCTCGTAGTGCGGCGCCCAGTCCATCGCGTCGGGCGGATACAGGTCGATGCCCCCGGTCGTGACGACCAGCTGCTCACCGGACGCGTCCTCCACGTCGGCCCACGCCGCGTAGGCGTCCTGCGCGAACCGGACGTAGCCCGGCGTGTGGTAGCTCAGCCGGATGATCCGCGAATGGTCCTGGGACGCGCCGCGTTCGTGCCCGAGCTCGAAGCGCTCCAGCCCGAGGACGCCGGCTCCCGCCCGCTTCGCCGCCCAGTACGCCGCGCCCGAGCCGATCCCACCCAGGCCGACGACCGCGACGTCGAACTCGCGACGCTCGCCCACGCGGGGTCAGACCTCGGTCTCGGAGTGCTCGCGGTACTCGTAGGCCGACATCGCCTTGCCGGTCGCGGACTTCCATTCGCGCTCCTCGGCCGGGAGCTTGCCGAGCACCTTCGCCATGGCGCGGACGTGTCCCTGCACCGATCCGCAGCACGACCCGATGTAGTTGATGCCCGCCTCGCTCGCCTGCCGGGCGAAGTCGGCCATCTCCTTGCGGGACACCTGCAACGGGTCGAGCTCGTACGGGAAGTTCCCCGTGGCGGTGAAGTCCGGCTGCTCGGCCGTGGTGCGGTACGCCACCGGCTGCGCGGCGACGTAGCCGTCCACCGCGCCGCGCATCTCGACGGCGATCGGCAGCATCTGCTCCGGACCGTTGAGGCAGTTGACGCCGACGATGTCGGCGCCCGCATCGGCGAGCTTGCGCGCGCAGTCGGCGGGCGAGTCGCCCTCGTAGGACACCGGCTCCGGCTGCTCGAAGCACATCGTCACCATGACCGGCAGCCCGGTGGCCTTCGCGCGCTCGACGAACAGCGATCGCCTCGCCGACGAAGGAGAACGTCTCGCCGATCCAGAAGTCGACGCCGCCCGCGTCGAGCTGGTCCTGGAGCTGACGGTCGAACAGCGCCCGCACGTGGTCGGCGCTCGCCGGGTCCTCGGGCTCGTAGGCCCACGTGAGACAGAGGTTGCCGGCGACGAGCGCGTCGCCCTCGGCCGCGACCTTCCGCGCGATCTGCACGGCGTTGCGGTTGATGTCGTCGACCTTGCCCTCCAGGCCGACCGTCGCGAGCTTGTCGTCGCTGGCGTAGAACGTCATCGTCTGGAGCACGTCGACGCCGGCGCGCAGGAACTCGCGATGCAGCTGCTCCAGCGCGTCGGGGTGCTCGATCACGACCTCGGGCGTGAACGGGCCGGCCTGCACGTAGCCGCGCTTCTCCAGCTCCAGCAGGTAGCCGCCGTCGCCCAGCACGGGGCCCTCGGCGAGCCGTTCCAGGATGCCCTTCGGCATGTCGATGCACCGTCCCTTCGAAGATGGCGTTCGGTCAGGGAGTGTAGTGAAGGCCCACGTCCCGAACGTCGTGGCCGGAGTGACCTCAGGTCAGATGCGACCGCCACGAAGCCGGCACCTTCCGAGTGAACCGGACGTCGCGAGCCCTCAGCCATGCGGCCAACCCGTCGATCGACCGGCGGACGGCGCGCCCCGGCGTCGGCAGGTGCACCCTCCTGGGCATAGACGGCGTTGACGTCGAGCACCTCGGTCGCTCGGTCGAACCTCGGGTCGATCCGGCCGATCAACCGGTCGCCGTGCAGGATCGGCAAGACGAAGTACCCGAACTCGCGCTTGGCTTTCGGAACGTAGATCTCCAACCGGAAGCGGAAGCCGAACAGACGCTCGGTGTGATCGCGGTCTGACACCAGGTCGTCGAACGGCGAGAGGAGCGTCGTGCGCGGGCGGAACGGGCGGTCCAGCAGGTCGGCGTGCACGAACCACGGTCCCTTCAGGTCGCCCACCGTCGCGGGGATCGCCGCACCCTCGTTGACCAGCCCGGCGAGCGCTCGCTCCCACCCCGGAGCCCGGCCATCGAACATCCAGCCGATCTGCTTGCTCGTCGCCACGCCACGGGCACGCAGGGAACCGTCCACGACCCGGCGTGCCACCGCGCTCGGCGACGATCGCCGCTGATCGACGGGCACGACCCGCTCGGCCAGGTCCCACAGGCGCTGCTGGCCATCCCGTCCTGCGACCATCACCTTTCCCTGCGCCCAGAGGATCTCGAGCATCATCGCCGTGTTCTTCCCCTCGTCGTTCCATCCACCGGTTCGCCAACCCTCCACGCCGCGGTCCTCGAGCTCCCTCGTGCGGAGCGGGCCGCGGCGGCGAAGCTCACCGAGCACGTACCGGCGGAACGACGCGTTCGCCTCCAGCCACCGCCGCCAGTACGCCCTCCGGCCGGGCTCGCCCGGAACAGATGTCGCGAACCGCCGCATCGAATCACGGTGGATCGCGTAGTCGTCGACGTGAACGATATGCGCCCAGTATTCGAACAACGAGTGCTCGTCCCACAGCATCCGCTCCAGGTCCGCGATGCGGAACCGCGAGCCAAGCCGGCTCCAGAGCACCAGGTGTTCGGTCCGCGCGACGGCGCTCGTCGGATCCATCTGCACCTCGCCGAGGCCGCGGACGACCTCCTCGATCGACCGGGGTTGCGGGGAGGACAGCAGTTGGGCTTGGACGGACAGGCGGCGAGCCGTCCGCAGGTCGAGGTGCAAAGGCGCGACGGTCACTCGTCGGCCGGATCCTCGTCTGAGCCTTCCTTCCGCATCCTGTCGCGCACGCGCTCGATGGGTCCCGGGCCTTCCGACCGCGCCGGTCGCGACTCCGAGGTCAGCTCGGTCTCCACGACGTCGTACCGCTTGGTATAGGCGCCGGCCACTGCCTGGAGCACACCGGCGACAGGCAAGGCGAGGAACGCCGCCAGGATCCCGCCGAGCGCGCCGCCGAGCAGCGCGGCCGCGAACGCCAGGGCAGGATGCAAGGCCATCGTCTTGGCGGTGATGCGCGGGCTGAGGAAGTAGTTCTCGATCTGCTGGTAGATCAGGATGTACGCGAGCGCGGCGATGCCCGCCGTCCACGAGAGCAACGACGCGACCAGGATCGGTGGCGATCCCCGCGAGGTAGGTGCCGACGATCGGGATGAACGCCGCCACCAGACCCTCGAAGATCGCGAGCGGCGCGGCGAACGGCACGCTGAAGACGCGCAAGCGTGATGTACATGCCCACGCCGTTGATCACGGCGAGCAAGAGCCGCGAGTAGAAGTACCCGCCGGTCTTCTCGATCGCTTGGTCCCAGACGAACAGCACCCGCTCCTGGTTCTTCGGCGGCAGCGCGCTACACACGGCTCGCCGGAGCTTCGGCCCTTCCGCCACGATGTAGAACGTGAACAGCGCGATCGTCGCCCAGCGGAAGATCCCGCCGAGGATCGAGGCGGCGATGCCGAACACGTTGCCGGCCAGGCTGCTGGCGGCACCCGCCAGGTCCTGCGCGTTCTGCTGGATCTGATCGGTCAGGTTCTCCGCCGAGATGTTCCAACCGAGGTCGTTCGCGAACTTGACCAGCCGGTCGACCAGATCCGGCGCCGCCTCGATCAGCTGCATCGCGCCGGTCACGATCGCGGGGATGACCAGTGCCACCAGCCCGACGCCGGCCAGGAACACGATGAAGAAGATCAGCCCGGTCGCGACGCCGCGGCGCCATCCCCTGGCGGCGAACCAGTTCACACCGGGCTCCAGAGCGAACGACAGGAAGAACGCCGTGAAGATGATGCCGAAGAAGCTGGTGAGCTTGCCGGCGAGCGCGATGATCAACAACGCGGAGACCGGCGCCCACCACGATCACGACGATGCCGCGGATGGTCAGTTGCCGGAGCAGTGGATGCACCCACGCCGGCAGGTCGGCATCGTCGTCAGCTCGGCTCGGCGTGCGGGGGCGGTTCCACACGATCGCTCATGCTGTGATCGCGACCGCGAACGACTCGAAGTTGTCGACGTAGCGCTGCGCGTCCTCGTCGCTCATCACGATCGACGTCGTCCAGCTCTCCCACTTCGATCCCGGCGACTTGAAGACGCCGCGGTTCAGCTGCCACAGCCACGCGAGCTGCGGGACGCGATCGTCGATCTCCCAGAGGTCGCGGTACTCGTGGATCGGCGTGGAACGCCAGTCGATCGACCCCTTCGCTCCGAGGCGCTTCATGCTGGCCGGCAATCGGTGCGACGCGATGACGTCCTCGCACCCCGCCAGGACGGCGTTGATCCGTTCGAGCTCTTCGAACGCAGCCTTGGTCAGCACCTCACTGAGGTTGACCTTCGCCGCCGCCAGCGTGAGCGGGTTGCCGTTGAACGTGCCGACCTGATCCAGCTCGCCGCGGATCACCATGCCCATCGCTTCTTCGGTGCCGCCGATCGCGCCGCACGGCAGGCCGCCGCCGATCGCCTTCGCCAGGCAGATCAGGTCGGGCACCACGCCGAACGCCTCGACGGCACCGCCCCAGGCCACCGTGCATCCGGTCTTGACCTCGTCGAACGCGAGGAGCGCGCCGTGACGGTGGCAGATGTCCTTCAGCGACTGCAGGTAGCCGGGATCGGGGAGCACGAGGCCGCAGTTGGTCATGGCCGGCTCGACGATCATGCCCGCGATCTGCTCCGGGTGCTCGACGAACGCCCGCTCGGCGGCGGCCGCGTCGTTGAACGGAACCGCCACCACCAGGTCGACGAACTCCTCCGGCAGACCGAGCGTCTGCGGGACCGACGCGGGATGGTCGCGCGGACCCGCCTTGTCCTCCGGCGGGAACACCGAGACCATCAGCGAGTCGTGGTGGCCGTGGTACGTCCCCTCGATCTTCAGGATCAGCTTGCGTCCGGTGAGCGCGCGCATGATCCGCACGGCATCAAGCGTCGACTCGGTCCCCGAGTTGCCGAAGCGCCAGTACGGCAGCTCGAAGCGCTCGGCCAGCAGGTCGGCCACGATCAGCGCGTCCTCGGTCGGCTGCGCGAAGTGCGTTCCCAGCGCGACCCGGTCGCGCACCGCCTCGACGATCTTCGGATGCGCGTGGCCCATCACCATGACGCCGTAGCCGTTGTGGTAGTCGACGTACTCGTTCCCGTCGATGTCCCACACGTGCGACGCCCTCGCCCCGCCGGACGTAGATCGGGTGCGGCGGCCACGACTGCCACGAGGAGCTGACGCCGCCCGGCAAGCGGCGAGTCGGCCTCTTCCCGGTACGACAGGCTCCGCCGGTGCTTCTCGTCGAGCGCCGCGGTCTCGACCGCGAGCAGTCGCTCCACCAAGTCCATGTCGATCTGCGCCACGTCGCGCTCCGTGCTCGTCGCCAGGTTCACACCCCCGAGACGGCCATCAGGTCGTCGAGGATCGTGGGGAACGAACCGAGGATGAGCGACAGGTGACCCTCGTCGTCGAAGAGGCGCGCCGTCGCTCCCGCGCACGTTCGCGGCCAGCCATTCGCCGTGCGAGAACGGCACCATGCGGTCCTGCGCACCCTGCCACACGGTCACGCGAACGCGGATGTCCGCGAGGTCGAACCCCCACGGGCGCGAGAACGCGATGTCGTCGTCGAACCATCCCCAGATGCCCGTCGAGATCGACTCGTGCAGCATGCGTCGTCGCGTGCTCGGCGAACTCCCCCGTGAGCGCTCGCGCATCCACCGGAGGGATCAGGCCACCGAGCGCCTCAGCGAGATCGACCGGCGTCGCCCGCTCGAGCTCCGCGGCCTGTGATTCCAGGATAGCTCCGCAGCGTCTCGCCGCCGGCGAGGGCCGCGCCGAACTCCTCGATGTTCTCGTCCGCCATCCCGGCGAGGAAGTCGAGGTCATCCACGCCGAACGGACCGACCGCCGCGGTGGTCGCGCACGCGATGACGCGTTCCGGCAGCAGCGCGGCGCAGGCCAGGGCGTGCGGACCTCCCCCCGACTGCCCGGTCGTGTAGAAGCGCTCGGCTCCCAGTGCGTCGACGACCCGGGCGGTATCGGCGGCGCAATCCGCCACCGAACGACCCTCGAAACGCGTCGACCCTGCGTAGCCCGGCCGGGAGTAGGTCACGAGCCGCAGGCCCCGCGCCGCCGCCGCCTCCACGTACGGCCCGAACGGACGCCCCGTCGACGGCGTGCCGTGGTGCGCGACCAGGGGCACGCCGTCTTCGGGACCGGCCACGCGGACGTCCAGCGACCGATCGCCGCCCACATCCAGGGAGAACCCGGTGACGTCCATGACGCCGTAGCCTACGCCGACTTCGGTACGTGGACTATGCGGTGAGCGCGACCGCGAGCTCCTCGAAGTTGTCCACGTAGCGCTGCGCGTCCTCATCCGTGTGGAACGACGGACGTCGTCCAGGTCTCCTGCTTGGACCACGGCGACTTGAAGACGCCGCGGTTCTGCTGGAAGAGCCACGCGAGGTACGTGATCCGCTCATCGATCCCGACGGCGTCGCGGTACTCGCGCACGGGCGTGGCGCTGTAGATGACCGAGCCCTTCGCGCCCAGACCCGTGACGTAGGCCGGCAAGCCGGTACTTCTCGATCACGGACGCGCAGCCGTCGGCGAGCACCTTGTGGATCGCGTTGAGGTGGTCGTACACGTCGCGCGTCAGGACCTCGGTGAGCGTCGCCTTGGTCGCCGCCATGGTGAGCGGGTTGCCGTTGAACGTGCCGGCCATGTCGTACTCGTCCTCGCATCACCGGCCGGTACAGCTCGCGCGTGGCGCCGATCGCGCCGCACGGCAGGCCGCCGCCGATCGCCTTCGCCAGGCACACGATGTCGGGCGTCACGCCGAACGCCTCGACGGCGCCGCCGTACGCGATCGTGGCTCCGGTCTTCACCTCGTCGAACGCCAGGTACGCGCCGTGCTTGTGCGCGAGGTCCTTGAGTCCCTGGAGGTAGCCGGGCTCCGGCAGGATCACGCCGCAGTTCATCATCGCCGGCTCGACGATCATGCCGGCGACCTTGCCCTCGTTCTCCTCGAACGCGCGCGCGGCCTCGGCCAGGTCGTTGAACGGCACCACGCGGACCAGGTCGCCGAGCGCCTGCGGGATGCCGAGCGCCTGCGGCACGGTGTTGGGGTGCTCGCGTGGGCCGATCTTCGCCGGGTCGGGGCCGACGGAGAACATCAGCGAGTCGTGGTGGCCGTGGTACGTGCCCTTCGATCTTGATGATCATCTCGCGGCCGGTGTTCGCGCGCATCAGCCGCGCCGCCTCGAGCGTCGCCTCGGTGCCGGAGTTGCAGAACCGCCAGAGCGGGAGTCCGAACCGTTCGACCAGGTTGTCGCCGACCGCGTCGAGGTCCTTCGTGGGCTGCGCGAAGTGCGTGCCGCGCTCGACCTGCCGCTTCGACCGCCTCGACGATCTTCGGATGCGCGTGGCCGGCCACCATGGCGCCGTAGCCGAGGTGGAAGTCGATGTACTCGTTGCCGTCGATGTCCCAGAGCCGGTTGCCCAGCCCGTGGTCGACGTAGATCGCGTGCGGCGGCGAGGCCTGCCAGCTGGAGGCGACACCTCCGGCGATCGTGCGCTCCGCGACCTCGCGATACGCGATCGATGCGCGGTGCTTGGGTTCGAGCTTGGCTTCCTCCTCCTCGATCAGCGTGTCTACCCGATCGAGGTCGATGTCGATCGTCTCGTTGACGACCATGGGTTTCGCCTCCTTGCGAGGAACCGCCGTTCCCCGCGGGACCACCCGCGAGCATGATTGAACGGCGATTCAAACCTCCGGTCATGATACCCGACGGCACTTCGCCCTGGGAAGCGACGGCCGCTGAACGATGATCAGGGTCGGTGCGTCGCCACGTCAGCGACAGCCGTTGGTAATCGTGAGGTTCGCACGTGGTGGCCGTAGCTCAAGTGGTTAGAGCGCCAGGTTGTGGTCCTGGAGGCTGGGGGTTCAAGTCCCCTCGGTCACCCCAATCGAGCGGTTCGACGTCAATTGCTAGACTGCGCCGGGCCTCTAGCTCAACCCGGCAGAGCAACGGACTCTTAATCCGCAGGTTCGGGGTTCGAATCCCCGGGGGCCCACCAAACGTGTGTCGTGTTCCGGGTGATGCCGGACGTTCGATAACGCCAGACGCTTCTTCACGAGCGCACGGGCGCTAACCCGTCAACCGGCCGTCCGTCATGGAGAACCCTCGATCGAGCTGATCGATGAGCTCCCGGTCGTGGGTCGCGATGACACAACAACTCCCCGCCCCGGCGGCTTCACGGAGGATCCACATGATCCTTGCCGCCCAGCCCGCATCTTGGTGGCCGGTCGGTTCGTCGGCGATGAGCAGGCGAGGACGAAGGACGAGCGCACGTGCGAGCGCGATGCGTTGCTGCTCGCCGAGTGACGTCTCCTTCGGGTACCTCGTCGCCAGGGCGGTCAGCCCGAGGGCTACCATCAGATCGTCGATCAGCGAGCGACGCTCGTCCAGCACGCCGGCCATCCGAGCGGGATACTCCACGTTCTCCTGTGCGGACAGCTCCTCCATCAGGCCCAGACGCTGGGGCATCATCGCGATGTCCGACCAACCCCCGGCGCCGTCCCCCGGCGCATCGACCGTGCCGGCATCGGGCACCTCCCAACCAGCGGCGATGTTCAATAGCGTCGTCTTGCCGGATCCCGAACGACCGACCAAGCCGACGACTTCACCGGCACGCGCCTCCAGGCTGACCCGTCGGAGCGCGTGCACGGCCTCGTCTCCGTCGCCGTACGTCTTGTCCACCTCCACCAGCCGAAGGACGGGCTCCTCGTCCAACAGCCAGGTCGCGAGGCCGGGATCCGGCCACCGCAACTCCGGCTTGCTCAACGAAGCGAGCGAGGGATGGTCCGCGTCCGGCGTGGCTCCGCGGACGCGGCCGTGCTCCAGCTCGAACCGTTCGTCGGCGACCGCCATCACCGCGGGGTCGTGCGTCGCCAACAGGAACGTCACGCCTTCACCGGCGAGCGCCCGCACCCGGTCCAGCACGCCTTCGCTCGACGCGTCGTCGAGCTCCGCGGTGGGTTCGTCCGCGACGATGATGCCGGCACCCGTCGTGATCGCCTGCGCGAACGCGGCCCGTTGCTGTTCTCCCCCCGAGAGCTCGGTGGGCAGGTGGTCGATCCGATCGCCGATGTCCAGGAGGTCGAGCAGCCTCTCCGGGTCGATCGCGGCCCCCGCGCCGGACCGGCCACGTCCCGCGAGACGCAGGTGCTCTCCGACCGTGAGATGTGCCAGGAAGTTGTCCGAGGGACGTTGATAGACGTAGCCGACGAGGTCGCGCCGAAGGAGCCTCCGAGCCCGCGCCGATCCTCGGCCGACGTCACGTCCCTCAACGACGAGCGAACCTGCGCTCGGCCGGTCCAACCCGGCGATCAAGCGCAACAACGACGATTTCCCGCTCCCTGAAGGACCGACGACCGCGGTGACGACCCCTCGAGGGAACCGGCACGTCACGTCGTGCAGCGCGTGCACCTCACCCGTTGGTGTTCGATACACGCGTTCGATGCCTTCGCAGCGAACGGCCTCGCCGTCAGTCGGCAACGCGGAGCACCTCCCCTAGCCGGACATCCCGCGTGGCCCGATCGGCCAACCAGCCGCCGAAGATCGCGACGACGCCGAGTCCGATGGCGGCGACCACGACGACACCCCAGGGCACCACCGCGATCGGGCCGGGTGGGATCGTGGGAAGCGGGTCGAGATACGGGATCACGATCGCGGCGCCGATCAGGCCAGTCGCGGCACCGACCAGTAGCCCCCCGAAGAGCAGGAGCGCCAGTTCGAGGAGGAGCGAGCGGCGCATGGTGCCGGCCTGGAGCCCCATCCGCTCCGAGAGCACCATCGAAACGATCCGGGACCGCTGTCGCGCTTGGAGGTAGACGACCGCGACGACCAGGACGAGGATCAGCGCGACCACACCGAGCACGTCCAAGACCAGGAACGTCTCGATGGCTGCCTTGATGAACGGGATGTCCGACACCTCGTCGATCGTGATCGTCAGATACGACTCCACACCCGCCGCCGCCGCCGCCGCCACGACCTCGTCCGCGGGTCCGCGGATCCACATCTCCCTCGACGTCTGGGCTCCGTGCAACGGATCCGGCAGGCCGGCGAAGGCGGCGAGCAGCCGCTCCTCGGTCACCATGAACACCGGTCGATCGGACGAGGTCCCGGGAACGCTCGAGGCCTCGGCGACGACATCGATCGGCACGATCTGTTGCTGGATCTCCAGCTCGACCGGGACCGGCCCTTGGCGGTTCGCCATCACCACGGGCAGCCGGCGGCTCGATCCACCGCTGAGGAGGTCGAGCAGCTCCGGTACGGATCGATCGGAGAACGCGTCGTTCCAGTAGGCGGCCGCCTCGAACGTTGATGGGTCGATCGCCACCAGATCGAACTGCCGGTCGGTTTCGATGAACCGACCCATCTGGCGAGACCGCGTCGCGATGGTGGCGGGGAACCCGAGGTTCGGCGGGATCTGGGTGTCAGGACCGATCTGCATCCCGACATCGCTGCCCGACGAACACCTTCGCCTTCGCTTCCACCGTCGTTCGGAGCGAGCTCACCATCGCTTGCGATGCGACGAATACCGCGAGCGCGAGGGACGCGGCCACCAGGAACAGCAGGGCGAGTCTGGACGACGAGGCGAGGCGTCGAACAGCCAGGTACCACGCCGAGACTCGGGGCGCATCATGGCTCCGACGACGCATCAGCGCGACCGCGAGGAGTCGCGCAGTCAGGATGGCGACACCCAGCGCCAGCAACAGCGGGAACAGGAAGACCGCGGATGCGGGACGCTCGACCGTCGTGCCCGACACGCCGCCTCCGGAGTCGAGCCGTCGCATCATCACGTACGCGCCCGCGAGCGCCAAGATCTCCCACGGCAGGAGCATCGCGACCCGCGCAAGCCCGGCTCGCGGCTCGTGCTTCGACGCGAACGCGAAGGCCGTCACGGTTCCGACCAGCGCGATGACGGCGACCATCGCGACGAGCGAGCCGACCAGCGCAGAGGACCGTGCCGAGGGTTCGACGATCCCCGACGGACCGAGCCACGCGATCGCGGCCGTGGCCGACGAGGAATCCCGCAAGCGATCCGACGATGGATGGGAGCGCCGACTCGAGCGACGCCTTGACACCCATCCGTCCCGGTCCCCAGCCGCGGACCGCCAGCACGCCCGCGTCGACGCGCCTCGAACTGAACGAGAAGACGCCGGCGGCCGCGACCACACCGAACGCGATCACGAGGGCCGCCACGAACAGCACATGGATCGGTCCCTCGACCGCCGCGAGCCGTTCGTCGACGATGCCGACGACGCCCGTCATCGTCCCGAGCAGTTCCGTCGTCGTGCCGTGCCCTGTGAAGAAGAACAGCCGCCCGCAGCACGGGAAGATCCGCCGGAGCTCCCGATCGGAGGTCATGCGGTCCCTGAGGCGTTCCGCGGTCACGGACAGGTCACGTGCTTCGTCCAGCGTGATCGGCTCGCTGATGACGGGCGCCGCCAACGCGAAGCGCGCACGGGGCGACCCGAGCTGCGTCGAGAGGGAGACCAGCTGCGCGCGATCGACCAGGATCGGCTGTGGTGGCGGGGAGCAATCGGGGCACTGGATGTAGAGCTGCTCGCTCCAGGTTCGCCAATAGCCCGTGCTCGGTTGCGCGTACAACGCGCGGTAGACCCCATCGACCGGGACAGACACGGTCGCATCATCCAGATGGAGCTCGATCTGATCGCCGGGACCGGCGTCCAACGGGTCCGCGACGTAGTCGGGCAGCCAGACCCCCGGACCGTCCGCTCCGGCCACGATGTCCACGTGGCTGAGCACATCGGTGCCGGAGAACAGCACGCCGTTCACCGGACCGGAGGCGGCGACCGCCCCACCCGGTCCGGTGACCACGACCTCATCGCCCATGGCCTGTTCCACCACGGGAGCGGTAACCGGGCTCACGCGCATCATCTGCGCGAAGAGCTGACGGCGTCGATCGATCAGGAGGCCCTCGCCGTCGGGGCTCTGCTTCGCGAGGCGGACGTTGGTGACGGTGTAGGTGATCCCGGCGCCGAACCGCGTCACGGTCGGGTTATCGATCTCCGAGTTCATCAGCGCGCTTCCGGAGGAAGACAGGAACAGCGGATACGCCGCGGTCGAGATCACGACCAAGAACGCCCCGATCGTCAGCGCTGCGAACAGCGTCGGATGTCGCAAGAGGGAACCGGGCGCCTTCCGCCAGACAGGGTTCCCCCGTGGCTGCACACGAGCCCGTGATCGCGTCGTCGTCGTGGTTGTCGCCAATCGTGCTCGCTCCGGGTCCACCCCGATCAGGTCCAACCGATCCGGACCGATGCCTCGGGACTAGGCAGTCAAGAAACACCTCAATGTACGGCCTCGCAGTGCCGAAGGGTCGCCGCTCTCCTCACCTTCCGGCGTAGTTCGGAAGGGGGCGGCACGAGAGCCCGCAGAGAGCGGGCGAGCGAGGGTCTCGTCGGCGTGACCCGCCGAGCACGCGCAGTCCCGACGAGCGACCGTACGCCATCTCGGTCCTCGGGGTCGCAGCGCTCGGCGATGGATCGCGGTCCTCCTCGCCGGTGCCGCTGTCGCGTGGTCCTGACGACCACCGGCGTCCTGCTCTCCCTGGCCGGCAGTCTTCGGGACATCTCCGTCGGCGGTGTTTCACTCACCGTGGGCTACTGGGGATGCTGGGTGAGCGTGGCCGCCGTCGCCGCGGGAACCGCGATGGTGGTGATGGCAGCCAGACGCAGGTCGCGTCGGGGTAACGCTCACACCCGACGAGTAGGTCGGTACGCGAACCCGTTCGTCATGCCTTCGCATCGAGCATGTCCTCCGCTTTGGTCGCGAGCTCGGCGGGATCGACCCCCGCCACGACCAGCGCGCGCGGCACGGTCCCTTCGTTGACGCGGAGGACACCGATCAGGATATGCGCGGGAGCGATGTGCCGGTCCCCGCGGCCCTTGGCGACCATCAGCGTCCGGACGAGCGCGGCCTTCGCCGATGCGCCCCATCTCGGCTGTCCCGCCAGGGGCAGCGTCGATGGGGGAACCCACGGCGCTCCCGATCCCACGCCGACGAGCTCGAGGGTGCGCCAGGTCTCCTCGTCGAGTGCGGTCTGCAGGCGACCGTGATCGAGACCGACGCTCGCGAGCACTCGCCCCACATCCTCGGAGGATCGCCTCGCGAGGGCGAGCAGGAGATGTTCGGCCTCGACCTTCGACTCCGAGCGAGCGAGCGCCTCGTCCCGGGCGTCTCGACCACAGCGCGCGACTCTCGCTGGAACCGTTCAAACATCCCGTCTCTCCTGGTCTCCACTCCTGCTGCCTGCACGCGTTTGGCGTACTTCTTGTGGACCGCCTGCCGGGTCACACCCAGCGCCTCCGCGATCCGGCTCCACGTCCAGCCCTGCCGGATCGCCCGCTCCACCTCCGCGGCTTCGAGGCGATCGGCGAGACGCCGGAGGGCGACCACGGCGGCCAATCCCTCCCGCGGCGTCTCCGGCTGAGTGATCGGTCGTCGTCGTCATGTAGCAACCGTAGTTGACAACCCGCCGAGTCGTCAACCCAGATTGACGACCTCGGCGGTGGTCAGGCGTGAAGACGACGTCCACGTCAGAACGGGCTCGAGCCTGCGGAGGCGCCGGTAGGCTGTCGGGCTCTCGAGCCCGGTCGTGGGTCGCGTGGAACATGGAGGAAGGGTGGCGCAACTCCTGGTCGTCGATCCGCTGCTGCTGACCGAGGAATTCGGCGTCGGCGCGGACTGGGCCGGGGACGAACACGAAGTGCTCATCCCGACCGGGTTCGACCTGGACGACCTCCGGCCGCTGCTCGAGCGGGCGGAGGGCATCCTGACGGCGCATCGCACCGTCGGCGCGGACATGATCACGCTGGCGCCGAACCTGCGCGCGATCTCGAAACCGGGGGCGGGCGTTGACAACATCGACGTCCGCGCCGCCACGGCCCGTGGGGTCGTGGTGACGAACGTCCGGGGGGTGCGCGGGCGTGCGGTGGCCGAGCACGCGCTGTTCCTGATGACCTACCTCGCGCGACACGCCTGGATGCGCGACGACCCCGCGTGGCAGGGAACGACCTCGGTGCAGCTCGGCGGCAAGACGCTCGGCATCGCCGGCCTCGGCGAGATCGGCACCCATCTCGCTCACTTCGGACGAGGATTGGGGATGTCGGTCATCGCCCACACACGGACGCCCGATCCCGCCCGGGTCCCGGATGTTCCGGTGACGTTCGTCGACCGAGACGGGTTGTTCGAACGAGCAGATTTCATCGTCCTGTGTCTCCCGCTCACCGAGGAGACGCGTGGCATGGTCGACCGCACGTCGCTCGCCTCGATGAAGGCCGAGGCCTACGTGATCAACGTCGCTCGCGGGCCGGTCGTCCACACGGAGGATCTCCTCACGGCGATCCGCGACGGAAGGCTGGCGGGCGCGGGCCTCGACGTCACGGACCCCGAACCGCTTCCCGACCGATCACGAGCTGCGGAGGTTCCCCAACGTCCTGCTCTCGCCCCACAACGCCGGTCGCACGTTCGAGTCGCAGGCCGAGGCGCTCGGCCGGATGCGAGAGAACGTTCGCCTGGTGCTCTCGGGGGCCCAACCCATCGACCTGGTGGAGCCGTAGCCGCGGTTCAGCAGGCGTCGAACGCGCGCATCGCGTACGCCAGCATCGAGTAGTAGCCCGTGGTGAGGACCAGTTCGACCATCCCCTGCGTCCCGACCAGCTCATGTGCCGAGCGATACGCCTGGTCCGAGACACCGCTGCTCTCGCGAAGGTCGTTCACCAGTGCGACGAGCGCCGCCTCCCGCGGCCCGAGGCCTTCACCACCGCGCTCGAGCGCTTCGATCGTGTCAACGCCGACACCGGCCGCCCGTGCCGACTCGAGGTGTGACTCCCAGATGAACGCGCATCCGTGCGCGCGACCCGTCGCCAGCGTGACCAGCTCCCGGTCCGCGTCGGCGAGGTGCGAACCGAACCTGACGACATGGCCGAGCTCGGCGACCGCTTCGGCCATGGAGGGCGAGTGGAGCAACACCTCGAACGGGCGCAGGAGCGCACCACGGCTCTCGACGATCCGATCGAACACCGCCTGCCCGTCGGCATCCAGCGCGTCCCGCGCCGCGATCAGCGGGATGCGGCTCACACGCCGGACCCGATCAGTGCGCCGACCCTCCGCGTCATCGTTCCTCGCTCGTCAGCGTTTGATGACGACCGGTGTGCCCAGCGGGACGTGGCGCAGGTCGTCCATGTCGTCGTTGAAGACGCGGACGCAGCCGTGCGACACCATCTGCCCCCGATCACCGGGGTTGGCCGTGCCGTGGATGGCCATCCTGCCGCCGCCCGGCCAGTCCTTGAGGACGGGGGAGAACCCGGAGAGCCCCAGGGCGAACACGCCGTACGGACCCGTGGGGCTCGCCTGCGGGACGTGCGCCCAGATGTAGAACGTCCCGAGGGCGGTCGGGGTCTCGGGCCGACCGATCCCCACCGAGATGTCCTCCTCGAGGTGGCCATGCCGGAAGTAGCGGAGCGTCTTGTCCGAGAGGTCGACCACGATCCGCTGCTGGATCTTCTGCACCGTGACGTCGTCCATGCGCACCCACCCGGCGGCGCCGTTCGGGCGGATCGGGAGCAGGATGCGGAGCCACGGATCGCCGTTCTCGTCACGTGCGGTCTTCGCGATCAGGAACTCCAGGCGCTGGCCGACGGGGTTGCGGGTCGCGAACGCCCATCGCTTCCCGGCTTCCGTGGAGGGGCCGCGCCAGATCGTGAGCCACTGCGTCTTGGAGCGCGCCACGAACGTCCCTTTGGGCAGGACGGGTTCGGGGTCGGTGCTCTCGAGCAGCGGCGAGCTGACGGCCGGCGCCGCCTTGACGCTCGCGGGAGGGCTCGGCGGGCGGGGTCGCCGACGCGCGGGAACAGGCCACGCCGGCCAGCGCGAGGATGGCCACGAAGGCGAGGAAGCGTCGCACGGTCACGCGGTGATTATCGGCGAGCGGGGCGAGAAGGTCACTCGGGCGAACGTCGGAGCCTGACGCATCGAGCGGATAAGCTGCTGGTCGCGCCGCTGTGGTGGAACTGGTAGACACGCATGGTTTAGGTCCATGTGGGCTCACGCCCGTCCGCGTTCGAGTCGCGGCAGCGGCACCGGAGGTCTAGACGGCGTGCAGCCGGGCGCCGGCGGGTTCGAGCGGCTTGACCTCGCAGGGAAGCGTGACCACGAACCGTGCGCCGCCGCCGTCGCGGTCCTCGATCTCGGCGCCGCCCCCGTGCAGCTCGGCGAAGCTCCGCACGAGCGAGAGGCCGATACCCACGCCGCGCCCCGCCGCCGTGGGTCCTTGGCGGAACGGATCGAACAGCGTGCTCTTGAGGTCCTCGGGAACACCGGGGCCCTCGTCCTCGACGACCAGGACGATGCCGTCGTCGTCCTGACGCACGCCGACGTGAACCGGAGTTCCGCCCGGGGTGTGTCGGGCCGCGTTGACCAACAGGTTCTCGACGATGCGTTCCACCTTGGCCGGATCGATGTTGGCGAGCAGTTGCTCGCCGTCGATCCGCACGGGGTGGGTGTCCATACCGGGAGCCTCCCGGGCCACCCTGCGCACCATCTCGCCGACGTCGGTGGGTTCGCGCTCGGGCTGCACCTGACCGCGGTCGAGCCGCTCGAGGTCGAGCATGTCGTCGATCAGGCGGTTCATCTTGCGACCGCTCTGCTCGATCATCTGGTACAGGCTCTCGATCTCGTCGCCGGTGAGCTGCAGCTCGTTGCCGCGACGGAGCGTGGACATGGCACCGATGATGCCGGCGAGCGGTCCCTTGAGGTCGTGCGACACGGCGTGCAGCAGCGTGTCCTTGACCTCGTTCATCTCGCGCAGCCCGCTCGACACTTCGTGCTCGCGTTCCACCCGCTCGCGCTGCGCCACCAGCGTCTCCTTCAGCATGGCGAGCAGCACCGCGAACGCGATGAACACGGCGAAACGCCCGATCGCGTTCCAGTACGGGATGAGGTTGCCGTCCGACCCGGGCCCGATGAGATCCGCGAACAAGGTGGCCACCGTGCAGATCAGCGCCGTCCCGATCCCCGCCCGGCGCCCCAGGTTCCAGGTCACCAGGCCGAGTGGCATCAGGTAGAAGAGCGAGAACGAGATCTGCGACCCCGACACCCAGTCCAGGATGAACAGGACGATGGTGAACGTCAGCCCGACGGCGTACACGGCACCCGCGGATCTTGCCGTCGAAGAATCCCTCGGTGCTCTGCAGCTTCCGGCGCGCAGGGCGCGCCACAGCTCCGGGCTCGCTCGTTGTGTTCCACGCATGATGAGTCGGCGGGTCGGGCGCCTACCTTGAGTCAGGTACTTGGCCGATATCCGGTCCTCGATCCGGCCGATGCCGGGGGTCAGACGGGCTCGGAAGGCGCTTCCAGGGCTTCCCTCAGCGCCCTGAACGCCCTCCCCCGGTGGCTGATCCGGTCCTTCTGCTCGGCCGACAGCTCGGCCATCGTCTCGTCCCAGCCGACGGGCACGAAGATCGGGTCGTAGCCGAACCCGCCCTCACCCCTGGGCTTGGTCGAGCAGCGTCCCCTCGCACATGCCCTCGGCGTGGATCTCGCGTCCGTCCGGCCAGGCGATGGCCGCGACGCACCGGTATCGGGCGCTTCGGCCGCTCGACGGGACCCCCGCGAGCGCCTGGATCAAGGCCCGGAGGTTCTCCTCGTCGGTGGCGTCCTCGCCGGCGAACCGCGCCGAGCGCGGCCCCGGCTTGCCGCCGAGCGCGTCGACCTCGATGCCGGAGTCGTCGGCCATGGCCGGCTCCCCGAGCGCGGCCGCGACCGCATGCGCCTTCAGCAGCGCGTTGTCCAGGTAGGTGTCGCCGGTCTCCTCGACGTCGGGCCAGGGGCCGTCGTGGTCGCGGATCGTCAGCCACGTCACCGGCCAGTCCGGCACAGATCCGCGCGATCTCACGCAGCTTGTGGTCGTTGCGGGTGGCGATCGCGATGCGGGAGGCGGAGCGGCATCCGAACGGCTCAGCCGCCGAGCGCCTCGTGCTGGATCTTCGTGAGCTCGCGCGATGCCCGCAGCCGGCCAGGTCGAGCAGCGCGTCCAGGTCCGCTCCGGGTGAACGGCACGCCCTCGGCCGTCCCTTGCACCTCGACGAAATCGCCCGCACCCGGTCATCACCACGTTGAAGTCCACGTCGGCACCCGCGTCCTCGTCGTAGCAGAGGTCGAGCCGCGCCTCGCCGTCGACCATCCCCACCGAGACGGCCGCGACGCTGTCGCTGAGGACGTCGTCGGGGACGACGCCGCGCTCCGCCAGGCCGCGCAGCGCGATCGGCGAGCGCGACGTAGCCGCCGGTGATCGACGCGGTGCGCGTGCCGGCGTCGGCTTGCAGCACGTCGCAGTCGACCGTGATCGTCCGCTCCCCCAGCCTCGCGAGGTCGGTGACGGAGCGCAGCGAACGCCCGATCAGCCGTTGGATCTCCTGGGTGCGCCCGCCGGGGCGGCCCTTGTTCACCTCGCGGGGCGAACGCTCGTTCGTGGACGCGGGCAGCATCGAGTACTCGCCGGTGACCCAGCCCTTCCCCGTACCCTTCAGCCAACGGGGAGCGTCCTCGGACACCGACGCGGCGATCAGCACCCGCGTCTTGCCCATCGAGAACAGGACCGACCCGCCGGCCCACTCCTGATAGCCGAGCTCCCACGCGACGGGACGGAGCTCGTCGTTGGACGCGTCCGTCGGGCCGCGTCACGCGGTGATCTCCACGACCGTGCCTTCCTCGGCAGCCGAGACCGGCCCGTCGAAGACCTGCGACGCCTCCGCCACCGACACGAGCGGGTCGAGCGTCGGGACGATATGCGTGAGCACCAGCCGCTTCGCGCCCGCCTTCGCCGCGTATTCCCCTGCCTGGCGGGCGCTCAGATGGAACGGGTACTTCGAGCTGGCCTCCTGGTACGTCGCCTCACAGAGGAAGAGGTCGGCATCGCGGGCCACTTCGACCAGCTTGTCGGACGGCCCCGCGTCGCCCGAGTACGCGAACATCGCCCCGCCTGCACGGATCCGGTAGCCCAGCGCCTCGACGCCCACGTGCACCATCTCGATGGCTTCGATGGCGAACGGGCCGACGGTGAACTCGTCGCCGTCGTTGAGCGACGTGAACGCGAAATCCTCGAACAGCACCTTCATGCCTTCCTCGGCGACGAGCAACGCGGCTTTGTCGGTGAAGTCAGATGGCGAGAACACCGGAAGCCCGGGTTCACCCAGGCCGCCGTACCGACGGGCGTAGAAGCACATCAGCATGTCCGAGAAGTGATCGGGATGACCGTGGCTGATCACGATGCCGGTGATCTGGTCGACACGGATCCACTGCTGGAGGCGCGAGAACGTCCCCGCGCCGGCGTCGAGCCAGAGGTGCGCTCCCTCGTGGCTGAGCAGGTACCCGCACGTGGCCCTCCCCGGGCCGGGCCAGGTCCCGCTCGATCCGAGGATCGTCAGTTCCACGCGCCGCCCCCGACGGGTTGGGCACGGGCGGCGCGGACCTCCAGCAGCTCGGGTCCGAGGAAGACCTCCGCCAGTCGTTGGAACAGCTCGGGATCACCGGTCGAGAGGAACTCGTGCGAGCGGCGGCTCCGGCTCGTCGCGCTGCAGTCCCGGATCGCATCAGCGTCGCGTACACGTCCTTCGCCGTCTCCTCGGCCGAGGAGACGAGCACGACATCGGGCCCGAGCTCCAGCTGGAGCAGGCCCGAGAGCAGTGGATAGTGCGTGCATCCCGAGGATCAACGTATCGATGCCCCTCTCGATCAACGGCACAAGATACTCCCGCGCGGCCGTCCGCAATGCATCGCTCGTGGTGTCGCCCCGCTCGACGTGCTCGACGAAGACCGGGCACGCCTGGGAATGCAGCTCCACCGATGCCCCCGTCGCCGCCACGGCCCGATCGTAGGCCCCGCTCTTGACCGTGGCCTCGGTCCCGATCATGCCGATCACGCCGGTGCGGGTGACGTGGACGGCGGTCCGCGTCCCGGGTCGATCACGCCGACGACCGGGATGCCGGCCCGGACCGCGATGTCCCCGAGTCCCGAGACCTCGACCGAGTTGCACGCGACGACGAGCATCTTCACGTCGCGGTGCACCAGGTAGTCCGCGATGTCGATCGCGTAGCGACGGATCTCGTCGACGGGCTTGGGCCCGTAGGGGAACCGTGCCGAGTCGCCGACGTAGATCAGCGGCTCGTCGGCAGCAGGTCGAGGATGGCCCGGGCAACGGTGAGCCCGCCCACGCCGGAGTCGAACACGCCGATCGGCCGCGGATCGCTCACGAGGTCGCTACCACCAGAGCGACTCCGCGACGCCCTTCTCGGCCGTCGTCGATGTCGGCGGCCCACGCCTCGGTCGACAGGTACTTCCACCCGCCGTCGGGGAGCAGGCACACGATGTCGGCGGCGTCGAGCTCCGACGCGATGCGGCGCGCGACGTGGACGACCGCTCCGGACGAGATCCCCGCGAAGATGCCCTCCCTGGCCGTGAGCTCGCTGTTCGCACGCAGCGCGTCGGACGAGTTGACCAGGAACTTCCGGTTGACCTCGTCCGGATCGAAGATCGGCGGGACGAAGCCTTCATCGAGCGATCGGAGCCCGTAGACCAGGTCGCCGAGCTCGGGCTCGGCCGCGATCACCTGGATGTCGGGATCGTGTTCGTGCAGACGACGGCCGTTGCCGGTGAGCGTGCCGCCCGTGCCCATGCCGGCCACGAAGTGCGTGATCGCTGGGGAGGTCCGCCAGGATCTCGACCGCCGTGCCCTCGTAGTGCGCCAGCGGGTTGGCCGCGTTCCCGTACTGGAACGGCATGAAGTACTTGGGGTCCTGCGCCAGCCGCGGGCCACCTCGATCGAGCCGTTCGTCCCCTTGTCGCCGTCGCTGAACACGATCTCGGCGCCGAAGAGCCGCAGCAGCCCGATCCGCTCCTGGCTGGCGTTGTCGGGGATCACGACGGTGAGCTGGTACCCCTTGCGGGCCGCCACCATCGCGAGCGCGATCCCGGTGTTGCCCGACGTCGGCTCCAGGATCGTCCGGTCGGGCGTGAGCTCGCCGGACGCCTCGGCGACCTCGATCATCTTCTTCGCGATGCGGTCCTTCGTGGAGCCCGGTGGGGTTGTTGCCCTCGAGCTTCGCCCACAGGCGAACGCCGGGCTTCGGGGACATGCGCGGGCATGCCCACGAGCGGCGTGTTCCCGATCGCGTCCAGGATGTCGTCGTAGCGCACGGATGGAGTATCCCAGCGACCATCCCGAATATCGACGCTGCCCAACCGTCAGGTCGTCGTACGTCCAATCGGGCTGGCGGCTCGCGTAGTCCTCGTCGTAGAGGAACCGCTCGGTCGTGGCGTCCCAGTCGACGATCTTGTGGAACGCGAGCTCGCGAGGGAAGGGACAGACGCCGCCGGCGTGACGGCGGAAGTCGTCGCCGAACACCTGCACGAGGCTCTGGATCAGGAGGCTCTCGCCGGTGGGGAGCGCGCACTTCTGACCGTCGGTCGAGCCTCTGGCCCGCACCAGGATGGTCTCGACGTCCTGCTCCGACGCGCCCTCGTCTTCGATCCTCGCGAGGAGCGCCGTGACCTCACCGGTACCGAACTTGCAGGCCGGGCACTGGGCGCACGACTCGATCGATAGGAAGCGCGAGTAGAGCTGCGCGGCCTTCACCATGCACGCGGAATCGTCGAAGACCGCGAACCCCGCGGCGCCGAGCCCCGAACCCACCGCGCGCAGCGATCGAAGTCCATCGGCACGTCCAGCTCTCCCGGGCGCGAGGACGGTGTTCGACGCACCGGGGAAGATCGCCTTGAGGCGACGCCCCTCCGGTGGACCGCCCGCGAGGTCTTCCACGAGGGAGCCGCAGCGGCGTCCCGAGCGGGAGCTCGAACACGCCTTCCCGGCGCACGTCGCCGCACACGGTGAAGACCATGGTTCCCGGGCTGCGGTCGGTGCCGTTCGCGCGGAGCCAGTCGGGGCCGTCGCTCAGGATGTGCGGCACGTTGGCAAGCGTCTCCACGTTGTTCACGAGCGTCGGGTTGTCGTTCGGGGGCTTCGCGAAGAGACCGAGCATGAACGGACGAGCGATCCGCGGGAGCGGAAGGCGCCCCTCGATGACCTCCTCGAGCCCCGTCTCCTCTCCGAAGAGGTAGAGGTCGGGACCGAGCACCAGCTCGACGGGGATGGGACCGAGCGCGTCCGCCGCTCGCATCTCGTCGATCGCGCGTCGCACCGCGTCCACCTCGGTGGTGAACGCCTCCTTGACCCCGATGTACGCGCGCTCGGCACCGACCGCGTACGCCGCGATCGCCAGCCCTTCGATGACCTGATACGGGTTCGTTCGCAGGAGCGCGCGATCCTTGAACGTCGCCGGCTCGCCCTCGGCGCCGTTGCACACCGCGAACCGTGCACCGGTGCCGGTGGTTCGGATCGACCGCCACTTCTCGGCCGTCGGGAACCCGGCGCCTCCCCGGCCCCGGAGTCCGCTCTTGGCCACTTCGTCGATCACGGCCTCCGGGCGGCGCCCAGCGCGACCTCGAGCCCGCGGCCGCCGCCTCCGGCCGACGTACTCAGTCGAAGGATCGCGGGGCGAGCTCCAGGAGCGACACGAAGGAAGAGCGTCAGCGACGGTTGCCGGCGTCAGGACCCGGCGCCGAGCGCGGTCGAAGCGGCACCGCCGCGCGAGCTATCGTTGCGGCACTCCGCCGAGCTACGGGCGTCTGGACGACGACGTGCGCACGCCGCCGGATGCCCCGATCAGGAGCACGGTCGTTCCGGGTTCGACCCGACCGGCGTCGCGGATGGCCCGGAGCGCCGTGATGCCCGCCGTCGGAACCGCAGCCGCCTGCTCGAACGTGCTCTCGGCCGGCATCCGCGCGACACGGTTCTCGCGGATCGTGGCGAGCTCGGCGAGACCGCCGGTGAACCCCACCGCCGCGTAGACCCGGTCGCCCGGTGAGAACCGCGTGACATGCTCACCGACCGACTCGACCACGCCCGCGAGGTCGCACCCGGGGATCATCGGCCGGCGCGGCCTCCGGAGCCCGGACGAGAGCCGGACCAGGAACGGATCGGCCCGCATCATGTGCCAGTCGGCCGCGTTGAGCCCACAGGCGTGCACGCGCACCGCCACCTCGTCGCCGGCCGGCATCGGCGTCTCGACCTCCTCGAACGCGAGCACGTCCGGCGACCCGTACCGTTCGTACACCCACGCCTTCATCCTCATGCCGTTCTGCGGGGATCGGGGACTACCGCCGGCCTCCTGCGACCGCGGGGAGGATGGAGACGGTGTCACCGTCCTTGACTTCGGTCTCGAGCGAGCCCAGGTAGCGCACGTCCTCGTCGTTGACGTAGACGTTGATGAACCGGTGGAGTCCGCCGTCGTCGGCGAGCACGTTCTTGGTGATGCCGGGGTACTTGCCCTCGAGGTCGGACAAGACGTCGCGGAGCGTGGCGCCGTCGGCGCCGACCTTCGCCTCGCCGGCGGCGTGCTTGCGCAGGATCGTGGGGAGCTTCACGGTGACGGCCATCGGATCTCGGACTCCTCTGCTCGTGGGGTCAGTCGGCTCGGGCGGGAACGCCGCAGAACGCTTCGTAGTCGATCAGCTCGGTGATCGTCGGCGCCTTGCCGCACACCGGACAATCGGCGTCCCAGCGGATCTTCACTTCCTGGAAGTCCATGTGGAGCGCGTCGTACAGGAGCAGCCGGCCGACGAGCGACTCGCCCTCGCCGGTGATCAGCTTGATCGCCTCGGTCGCCTGGATCGAGCCGATCACGCCCGGCAGCACGCCGAACACGCCGCCCTCGGCGCAGCTGGGCACGGTCCCCGGCGGCGGCGGTGACGGGAAGAGGCATCGGTAGCACGGCGCCTCCTGGCCCGGCATGAAGACCGTCGCCTGCCCCTCCCACTGGAAGATCGAGCCGTACACGAGCGGCTTGCCCAGGAACTGCGTGGCGTCGTTCACCAGGTAGCGCACGGGGAAGTTGTCGGTGCCGTCGATCACGACGTCGTACGGCTCCATCACGTCGAACACGTTGTCGCTGAACAACAGCGTGTCGTGGCTGACGATGTCGATCGTGGGGTTGATCGCGCGGAGGTGCTCGACCGCCGACTCGACCTTCGGGCGTCCGACGTCGGCGGTGGTGTGCAGGATCTGGCGCTGCAGGTTCGTCACGTCGACGCGGTCGAAGTCGACGATGCCGAGCTTCCCGATGCCGGCGGCGGCCAGGTACATCGCGACGGGCGAGCCGAGCCCGCCCGCGCCGATGACCAGCACGCTGGCGTCGAGCAGCTTGCGCTGGCCGGCGCCGCCGATGTTCGGCAGGATGATGTGGCGCGAGTAGCGCTGGACCTGGTCCTCGGTGAACCTCGGCGTAGGGGCGGTCATGCGATCGTCAACTCCTCTTCGGCGACCTCGCCGTCCGTGATGAAGAACGAGCGTAGCTCGGGCCGTTCGCGGTCCGCCAGTGACAGGACCAGGTACCGCGATTCCGGGTAGAAGGCGAGGCGCCGGTCGGTCTCGGACGGGTAGGCCTCGGAGTGCGTGTGCGAGTGGAAGATCGCCCACAGCTCCCAACCCTGCTCGTCCATCTCGTCGAACACCCGCAGCTGCTCCTTGCCGTCGAGCCGGTACGTCACCGGGCTCGCGTCGGCGTTCCTCATGGTGAAGACCTTGACGGGCCGGCCCTCGCCGTCCGCCGCGATGACGCCACAGCATTCGTTCGGGAACTCGCGGAGACCCTGCTCCACGATCTCCTTGAAGAAGACGCCGTCGAGTTCCGTCATCGCCTCGCTGTGCTCCTTCGGTCCGCGGGGGCGTCGGCCGCCGCCTGTTGCAGGTGCAAATCCTATCAAGGGGCTGGTTATTCCTGAGCTCGCTTCGGGCAGATGCGGGGCGCCCGAGGACGCCGTCTAGGCGGGGAGCCGGCCGTCGACGGTGATGCGGCCGGGCTCCCCGGCGACCACGTCGCCGATCTCGGCGAACGCGACCCCTCGGGCCTCCAGCGCCACCCGGAGCGCCATCCGGGTGACGGGTGGCGATCAACAGGCCACCCGACGTCTGCGCGTCGGCCAGGACGAGCTGCTCGGGTTGGGTGAGCGCACCCCACTCGGTGGTGGGGTTCAGCCACGCGTGGTTGCGGCCGGTACCGCCCGAGACCACGCCGCGTTGCGCGAGGTCGAGCGCACCCGGGAGCATCGGGACGGCGGTCGCCTCGACCCGGGCCGACGCGCCGCTCGCCTCGAGCATCTTCCGCAGATGCCCGAGCAGCCCGAACCCGGTGACGTCGGTGGCCGCGGCGGCGCCGGCCTCGACCATGGCTCCGGCCGCGGCGGCGTTCAACGTGGTCATGGTCCGTACCGCGGCCTCCGCCTGTTCGGCCGAGGCGCTCCCCCGCTTGATGGCGGTCGCGATCAAGCCCGTCCCGATCGGCTTCGTCAGGAACAGCTGGTCGCCGGGGGCGGCGGTCGAGTTGCGCACCAGCCGGTCGGCATCGGCGAACCCGAGGGCAACCATGCCGTAGATCGGCTCGGTGGACGTGATCGTGTGGCCGCCGACGACGACCGCCCCCGCCTCGGTGGCCACGTCCTGGCCGCCCTGCAGGACGCGCGACAACAGGTCGAGCGGAAGGTCATCGACCGGCCACGCGGCGACGTTCAGCGCCATGGCCGGCTTCCCACCCATCGCGTATACGTCGCTGAACGCGTTGGTCGCGGCGATGCGGCCCCAGTCGTACGCGTCGTCGACGATCGGCGTGAACACGTCGACCGTCGCGATCAACGCGCGCCCGTCGCCGATCCGCCACGCGGCCGCGTCGTCACCGGTCTCGGCCGACACCAGGATCTCCTCGGGCATCCCGACCGGGCCGAGCATGCCCATCACCGTGCCGAGATCGCCCGGACCCAGCTTGCACGCGCAACCCGCACCGTGGCTGAACGCGGTCAATCGCACGTCGGCTTGCATCGAGCGAGCTTACGAGAAGACGCTGCGTCCACCTGACAAACTGTGCGGATGCGCGTGGCGGTGGTGGGGCACCTCGAGTGGGTCACGTTCGGGCTGGTGGACCGGGTCCCCCGGGCGGGCGAGATCGTGAACACGTCCGAGACGTGGGACGAGCCTGCCGGAGGAGGCGCGGTCGCGGCCGTGCAGCTGGCGAAGCTGGCGGGTCAGTGCGACATGTTCACCGCGATCGGCGACGACGAGATCGGCGAGCTCAGCGAGCGGGGACTGACCGCCCTCGGGTTGACGGTCCACGCGGCGATCCGCGACGCCACGACCCGGCGCGCGGTGGCCCTTATCGACCACGGCAACGAACGGACGATCGTGACGCTCGGCGAACGCCTGGAGCCATACGGCAGTGATCCGCTCCCGTGGGACCGGCTCGACGGCGCGGACGTCGCGTACGTCACGGCCGGCGACCCCGCGGCCTTCGCCGCGGCGCGGAAGGCGAAGTTGCTGGTCGTGACCAGCCGGTCGCTCGAGGGCCTCGCCGCGTCGGGCGTCACGCCCGACGTCCTGGTCGGGAGCGCTCGCGACCAGGCTGAAGCGTTCGACCCCGGGGCGATCGCCAGCCCCACCACGCTCTTCGTCCGCACCGCGGGACTCGCTGGAGGGACCTGGGAGCGCGACGGCGAGAGCGGACGGTGGAAGAGCCCCGCGCTCACCGAGGATGACGACCCGGATACGCCCGCGGACGCCTACGGCGCGGGCGACAGCTTCGCCGCGGCACTCGCGTACGGGTTGGCCGCCGGCATGGAGGTCCCAGCGGCGGTCAAGCTCGCGGCCCGAGCCGGCGCCGCGTGTGCTTCCGGCCGCGGCCCCTACGGCGCGCAGATCGCCGCGACCGATCTCGACGCACCGTAGAGCGCGGCTGCTCCCTCCGGTCGGTCGTCGACGCGCGAGCGCCGTCGGTCTCGCGGTGCATACTCGCGCCGTGGACGTCGCCGCGTTCCTCTCGAGGTACCCGCCGTTCGACGACCTTTCACGCGAGCGGCTCGCGAAGGTGGCGAGGTCGGCCGAGATCGAGCACTTCCCCGCCGGCAGCGTGATCCTGGAACAGTCCGGCGAACCCGCCCGATACCTCTATGTGGTGCGCAAGGGTGCCGTGGAGCTGATCGCCCAGGGTCGGCTGTACGACCTGCTGGGTGAAGGCGAGGTCTTCGGTCAGTTCTCTCTGCTCGCCGACGACAGTCCCACGTCGACCGTGCGGGCACATGAGGACACGCTCTGCTACCTGATCGCCGCCGACGTGGCCGACGAGGTGCTCGGAACGTCCGCGGGACAGCTGTTCGTGCTCGGGCGGATGCGCGAGCGGCTCGCGGCCGGACTGGAGGCGATCGAACCCCCGGGGTTGTCGCTCCGGCCGGTCGGCAGCCTGGTCCGACGGGCTCCGGTGACGGCGGATCCGGCGATGTCGGTGTCAGACGCGGCGGAGCGCATGACCTCGGAGCGAGTCTCGTGCCTGTTGATCGCGATGCGTGGCGGCTGGGGCATCATCACCGACCGCGACCTGCGATCGCGCGTGCTCGCATCCCGCCTGAACGCGGAGACGCCGGCGGAGGAGGTCGCGACGTTCCCCGCCAAGATGCTTCCCGAGAAGGCGCTCGTCGGCGAGGCGTTGCTCGAGATGTTCGCCGAAGGCGTGCACCACTTCCCCGTGACGCGCGCCGACGGGTCGATCGCCGGTGTGGTCACGGCCACCGATCTGATGGACGTCGGCCGCCACACGCCGTTCTCCATCCGTAGCGCGATCGAACGAGCGCGGACCCGCGAGGACGTCGTCGCCGCCGGGAAGGACCTCCCGCACGTCGTCCTCGCGCTCGTCGACGCCAGCTCCGAACCGGTGGGCGTGGGCCGGGTGGTGGCGCTCGTGGTCGACGCCCTGACCACCAGGCTCCTGACGCTCGGGATCGAACGTCTCGGCGATCCCCCAGCACCCTGGGCGTGGTTGGCGCTGGGGAGCGCCGCGCGGCGAGAGCAGGCGCTCAGCACGGATCAGGACCACGCGCTCGCCTTCGACCCACAAGGTCGATCCGAGGAGGAGCTCGACGGGTATTTCGCCGAGCTGGCGGGGTTCGTCACCGATGGGCTCGAGTCCGCCGGCGTCCCCCGTTGCGCGGGGGACGCCATGGCGACGCACCGATCCATGCGACGGTCGGTCGAGGGTTGGGTCGACGCGATGCACGCGTGGATGCGCGACCCCGGTCCGTCCGGGAGCATCTTGTCGTCGATCGTCTACGACTTCCGGCACGTGGCGGGGCCACTGGATCCCGAGCCTGAGCTCCGGACGGCGATCCGGGATGCGCGTAACGACGTGGCATTCCTCCGGCACCTCGGCCGCCGGGCGTTGGGCCATCGGCCGCCGACGGGCTTCATGCGCGACCTGGTGGTCGAGCGGAAGGGCGAACATGTCGGACGACTCGACGTGAAGCACGGCGGCATCACCATCATCGGCAACATCGCACGCCTCGAAGGTGTGCGCGCCGGCATCTCGGACAAGGAGACGCTCGATCGCCTGGCGGGTGCCGCCACCGCGGGCACGCTCGACGCCGATCTCGCCGCCGAGCTGTCGGAAGCGTTCCGGTTCCTCTGGGAGGTTCGTCTGAAGCATCAGGCCCAACAGCTGCGGAGCGGCGAGCGCCCGGACGACTTCGTCGACCCATCGACGCTCGGGCCCGTCACCAGGCGCGGGCTCAAGGAGTCGTTCGCCGTCATCGCGAAGGCGCAGCGAGGGCTGGCCACGGAACTGGGTGTTCGGATGCCCTAGGTACCGATGGGGCGGCCTACGGGACGATGTCCGTCCCCATCGCGTGGAAGCCGCCGTCGACGTGGATCAGCTCGCCGGTGATGCCCGCAGAGAGGTCCGAGAACAGGAACGCGATGGTTCGCCCGACCGGCGTTGGGTCCGATGTGTCCCAGCCGAGCGGCGCGCGCCGCGCCCACCCATCCGCGATCTGGTCGAACCCGGGGATGCCCTTGCCGGCCATGGTCTTCAGCGGGCCTGCCGACACGGTGTTCACCCGGATCCCCTTCGGACCCAGGTCTCTCGCCAGGTAGCGCGTCACGGCCTCGAGCCCGGCCTTCGCCACACCCATCCAGTCGTAGACGGGCCACGCGAACCGTCCGTCGAAGTCGAGGCTGACGACGGAGCCGCCGTTCGCTTCCATCAGTGGGAGCAGCCCCGCCGCGATGGCCTTCAGCGAGTAGGCGCTCGTCTGCAGCGCCGTCGCGACGCTCTCCCACGGCGTGTTGAGGAAGTTCCCACCCAAGGCGTCCTGCGGCGCGAACGCGATCGCGTGCAAGAAGCCGTCCACCGTTCCCCATCGCGTCGCGAGCTCGGTACGAAGCGCGTCGATCTGCGCGGGGTCGTTCGCATCCATCTCCAGGACGTCGGGCGGATCGGGGAGGCGCTTCGCGACCTTCTGGGTGATGCTCATGCCGCGACCGAACCCGGTGAGGACGATCACCGCGCCCTGCTCCTGGCACGCCTGGGCCGCGGAGAACGCGATCGACTGCGGCGTCAGGACGCCGGTGATCACGAGGCGCTTGCCCTCAAGCAGCACGATCGACCTTAGGTCGACCCCGTTGGACCGGTCGCCGCGTCCACGACCTCCCAGGTGACGTGCCCATCGTCGTCCGTCTGCGTCACCTGGATCGTGATGGTCCCGGCGTCGGGGACGGTGCCGGTGCATTCGAACTCCGAGCCCGATTCCGCGGTGACGTCCTCGGGGCAGTCGACCGTGATGCCCGTCGTTTCGAGCTGGGTGTTGATCTGCGACGCGAGCTCCGTCTCGAGCCCCTCGGTGTCGAGCGACTTGCTGCACGCGACGGCCGCCCCTGCCACGCAGAGCAGGACGGCGACGCGAACGAACGTGGTGCGCATGCACGTCCTCCTCCGGTCGGTGGGGTGAGGGTAGCCACGCCCGCAGGGCGTTGCAACCGTGACGACGGCGCAGGCGCCTCACGATCGCGGCCGTCCCCACACCCGACGGACGACCCGTCCGTCTCGCCGTAGCATGCCCGCGATGGATCTCGGGATCGCCGGCAAGGTCGCGCTGGTCACGGCCGCATCCAAAGGCCTCGGACGGGGGGCGGCGCTCGCGTTGTCGCAGGACGGGGCGCGAGTCGCGATCTGCGCCCGGGACCCCGAGCGGCTGGCCGCGACGGCCGCCGAGCTCCCCGGCGAGGTCCTGGCGATCCCCGCGGACGTCACGGAGCCCGATGCGCCCGCCCGGCTGGTCGCCGCCACCGTCGAGCGGTTCGGCGGCCTGGACATCCTGGTCGCGAACGCGGGCGGGCCCCCGCCCGCCCGCGCACTCGACGTGAACGACGACCAACTGCTCGCCGCGGTCAACGCGAACCTGCTGACCTCGATCCGCCTGGTGCAGGCCGCCGTCCCCCACATGCGCGCGGCCGAATGGGGCCGGATCTGTCTGATCACGTCGTATTCGGTGAAGCAGCCCGTTCCGGGACTCGCGTACTCCAACACGGCGCGGACCGGCTTGTGGGGGTGGGCGAAGACGGCCGCCCAGGACCTGATCGACGACGACATCACGCTGAACCTCGCCTGTCCCGGGCTGCACGCGACGGATCGCATGAAGGAGCTCGGCGGCACAGGGCCGATGGGCGACCCGGACGACTTCGGCAAGGTCGTCGCGTTCCTCTGTTCGGCGCCGGCGGGATTCGTGAGTGGCGCCGCGCTCCAAGTGGATGGCGCCAGTACCCTGGGCCTCCTGTAATCCTCGAGATCGCACCCGAAGGGCACCCGACACATGGACGATATGGAACGCGCGCGGTCGCTGGCCGATCGTTACTGGGAAGACCTGCTCCAGCTCGAACCGATGCTCGGCACGATGATCGGAGACCCCCGGTTCGATGACCGGTTGAGCGACCCGAGCGAGGCCGGCCGGGCGGCGACCGCATCGGTGAACCGCGCTGCGCTCGACGAGCTGGACACGATCGATCGATCCGCGCTCGACGTCACGATGCGCGGGACGCTCGACGTGCTGGAGGCGATCGCCCGCCGCTCGCAGGCCGAGCTCGAACACGGCACCGACCGGCTGCGCGCCGCCGCCCATTTCTTCGGACCGGCGCAGACCTTGGCCGAGGTGGCCGCGATGCAGGCGGCGGATACGCCGGACGCCCTGGACCGGTACGAGGCGCGCCTGCGCGCGTTCCCGGCGTACATGGACGCGTGGGCCGACGTCGCCCGCGAAGGCATCGCGGACGGCGTCACGTCCCCACGCCTCGTGACCGAACGCGCGATCGCGCAGGTCGAGCGACTGCTGGCGCTGGCGCCCGAGGACTCCCCGGCGATCGCGCCGGTGGCTCACGACGACGACGCGAAGGCGCGGATCGCCGACGTGGTCCGCGACGTCGTGAACCCGTCGTTCGATCGCTATCGACAGATGCTGGTCGAGTACGTCCCGCACACCACGGAGACGATCGGCCTGTCCGCGCTCCCGGACGGTGACGAGATCTACGCGGCCTTGGTCCTGGCGTGGACGACGCTGCCGCTCGACCCCCGTGAGGTCCACGAACTGGGACTCGGAGCGGTACGCCGGCATCCAGGAGGAGCGCGCCGCGATCGCGGACCGGCTGGGATACGCGAGCGCCGCCGAGGCGATCGAGGCCCATCAGGCCAGCGGCGCGAACACCGCGGCGAGTCGCGACGACCTGCTCGCCCTCGCGCGCGAGCAGGTCGAGCGGAGCTGGGAGGCCGCACCCGCGTTCTTCGGGCGCATGCCGCGCGACAACTGCGACGTCCGCCCGGTCGAGGAGTTCCGGGAACAGGACACGCCGCTCGGCTTCTACAACCCGCCGACCGAGGACGGATCGCGCCGCGGCGCCTACTACATCAACACGTCCGACCTTCCCGGTCGACCGCTCCATCACATCGCGAGCCTCACCTACCACGAGGCCAACCCCGGACATCACTTCCAACTCTCGATCGAGCAGGAGCTCCCGGACCGGCCCGCGCTGCGACGGTTCGGGGGCATCCTCGCGAGCAGCGCGTTCGCGGAAGGATGGGGTCTCTACAGCGAACGCCTGGCGGAGGAGATGGGCCTGTACCTGGACGACTGGGAACGCCTGGGCATGCTCGAAGCGCAGGGGATGCGCGCCGCCCGACTGGTGACCGACACCGGGATCCACGCGCTCGGGTGGTCGCGCGAGCAGGCGATCGACTCGATGGAGGCGATCGGCACGCCGCACGTCGACGCGGTGATCGAGGTCGACCGGTACATCGCGATCCCCGCGCAAGCGCTGTCCTACATGATCGGCATGATCGAGATCGAACGCGCCCGGCACGCGGCCGCTGAGCGCGAAGGCGCGGACTTCTCGCTCCCCGACTTCCACGACCGGTTGCTCGCGCTCGGACAGTTGCCGCTCCCGGCGCTCCGGCGCGAGCTCGGGTAGCCGCGGTCCGGCGCTCGACACTGGGCGCCTAGACTCGGCCGATCGCCCGTCGCCCACACGAGGAGGCCACCGTGCTCAACGTCGATATCCGGTTCAGCCCGTCGTTCGCCATGGCCACCGTGAAGCTCAGCGCAAGGGGACGACCTCCAGGCGGAGGCCGGTGCGATGTCCGGGATGACCGGCGGCATCGAGATCGTGACGAAGGCGCAGGGTGGTCTGCTCGGCGGGTTGAAGCGCTCGGTGCTGGGCGGCGAGAGCTTCTTCATCAACACGTTCACGGCGAGCGCGGGACCGGGCGAGGTCATCGTTGCCCCGGCGCTCCCGGGCGACATCATCCACCTGCCCGGTTCCGGACGACGGCGCGAAGGCCATCATGGTGCAGTCCGGCTCGTGGCTGGCGAGCGAGGCAAGCGTCATCGTCGACACGAAGTGGGGCGGCGCGAAGACGTTCTTCAGCGGCGAGGGGTTGTTCATGCTCCGCTGCAGCGGTGCGGGCGACATGCTCGTCGCGAGCTACGGCGCGATCTTCGAGATGGACCTCCCGGCCGGCGAGTCGTACAAGGTCGACACCGGCCATATCGTGGCGTTCGAGGAGGGCATCGGCTACCAGGTGAACAAGGTCGGCGGCTGGAAGTCGACGATCCTGTCCGGCGAGGGGCTGGTCGCGACGTTCACCGGCCCGGGCAAGCTCTGGCAGCAGAGCCGGAGCCCCGGCGACCTGGTCGGCTGGCTCACCGAGAAACTCCCGTTCAGCCGGAGCTGACCGTGATCGACTTCGGCAGCCGGTCCGAGGCCGGGACTGCGGTCGATGAGGGCGGCGGTTTCGTCGCGGTGAGCAGGAGGTAGTCGATCATGCCGCGGTCCCACAACAGCTCGACCTGCGAGAGCATGATGGACGCCGCGAGCCGATACGAGCCCGCCGCTTCGTCGCCGGGATCGGCGCAGCCGGTCGCGGACGAACCGGAGGGCCGGCTCGATGACCCGCTCCCCCACGAGCTCGGTCCGGATGTCGACGAAGCCGGCCGCCTCGACCAGCCGCACGATCTCGACGGGCGTGGCAGCGGCGTGCGCGCCCAGCCCCCACACCCGCAGCTGCGACAGCGCGGCGAGCAGCTCGCGCGGACCCCGTGGGTAACGGTTCGTCGGGATGTCGGACATCGACAGCATGCCGCCCGGCCGCAGGACGCGGAACGTCTCGGTGAAGAAGCGCGCGCGGGACGGGAAGTGGAACGCCGCCTCCACGCTGATCACGCCGTCGAACGACCCGTCCGCGAACGGCAAGCGCGTGGCGTCGCCGTTCACCGGTCGGGCACGGGCCGCGGCCAGCCGCTCCCGGCCTGCCACGAGTTGCGACAGCGTGATGTTGAGCGCGACCAACCGTCGCGTCGCGGCGACGTCGGCGATCACCGGATCCTGCGCGGCAAGACCGTTGCCGACGTCGAGGACGTCGCCGCCGGTCGGCAGCGCCCGTGCGAGCGTCTCCACCAGCCGGCGAACCGCGACCGCCGCCTCGGCGGGATCGCTCCCGTCGCCCTCCCACAGGCCGAGGTTCAGCCAGCCGGGGGCCAGGGCGATGAAGAAGTCCTCGCCGATGCTGTCGTAGACGGTCGCGGCCGGGTGACGGCCGTAGTGCAGCATGGCCGCGCCGTGCCTGAGGTTGTCGCGGGTCCAACCGGCCTTCGTCACGATATCCACCCTACCCACCACCAGGGGTAGCATCGCCGCGCGATGTACAGCGACCAGCAGCTCGCAACCCTCGCCGACACGACGGGGATCAGGTGCGACGCATGCGGGAGCTGCGGACTCTCGGAGGTCGTGCTGACCGAGGAGGGCGTCGCCGAGCCCGTTCGGCTCTTCCGCGCGCGGACGTCTCCCTGACCTAGTCGGCCGACCGCCAGGCGTCGCGGAGCTTCACGCGGGCCCCGGTACGCAGCACGGCTCCCGAGTAGATGCGCCCCGCGAGCGGGACCAGCAGCGCGGTCGAGCCGATGATGAGGACGAGCGACGCCACGATCTCGAGCGTGGTGGCCGCGCCCAGCGAGATCCGTACGGGCATCGCCAGGGCCGAGGAGAACGGCACGATCGAGGCGAGCCGCGACAGCGTGGAGTTCGGATCGCTCGTCGCTCCGAGCGAGATGAAGAACGACACCAGGATCACGAGGTTGAGCGGGACGATCGCGTTCTGCAGCTCCTCCATCCGCGAGACGAGCGCCCCGGCGACGGCGAACAGCGACGCGTAGAACGCGAACCCCAGGATGAACCAGCCGATCGCGAGCGCGGCGGTCCCCAGAGCGTGCGCGGGCAGCTCCAACGCGCCGGTGAGGGACGCGAGCACGAGGCTGTACGCCGCGATCCCCAGGAGCTGGAGCAACCCGAGGGTCCCGATCCCCAGGATCTTGCCCACGAGCAACTGTCGCGGATGGATCGTGGACAGCAGGATCTCGACGACACGCGACGCCTTCTCCTCGATCACGCCGGTCGCGACCCAGAAGCCGTAGCCGAAGAGCTGGCCGTACAGGAGCACGATGGTGATGAACGCGATCGCCGAGTTGCTCTCACGGTTCGGATCCTGCGGCTCGAGCGTTTCGATCGGGACGGGGGTCGGGTTCAGGATCTGCGCGATCTCGTCGGCCGGGACGTCGTTCTCTTCGAGCGTCGTGCGGATGCCGTCGGCGACGACCGCGGTCTGCACGGCGCTCTCGAGCGGATCCGGCACCTCGCGTTCCACCAGCAGTCGCTCTCCGTCGACCAGGACCGCGTCGAGCGAACCATCGTCGAGGGCCGCGGCGGCGGCCGTGCGGTCGGCGACCGGTTCGCGTGCGGACCTCCGATCCCTGCGCGTCGGCGGCCTGGACGACCAGCGGCCCGAGGCGAGCCGACCCCGATCCGAGCAGCCCCAGGTCGAACGTCGGCGTGCCGCCGCCCCCGTACGCGCTGATCAGGATGACGCCGGTGAGCACCGCCAGGGTGATCGCCGTCGAGATCACGAATCCCTTGTCCCGCAGGCGATACCAGAAGTCGCGCTGGGCGACCAGCCACCACGCCCCGCGATCCGTCTCTCGCGTGCTCACGTCCGCACCGCCTCTCGGAACAGCTCCGCGAGCGACGGCCTCTCCCGGCTGAAGTGGGTGACGTCGCCGGCCCCGCGGGCGAGGTCGAGCACCCGCTGCTCATCGACCTCGTCGTCGAGCTCGAGCACGACCCCGTCGTGCGGGGTGGCCTCGAGCAGACGCACGCCCGGGATCGCGTCGTACCACTCGTCGGGAGCGCCCGCCACGCTGCACGCGCAGCCGCCGGCGCTCTCGCGACGATCGGAGCTCCGCGATCGTTCCGGCCGCGACGATCTTCCCGTGGTCGATCAGGACCACGCGGTCGCAGAGCCGCTCGACCAGATCGAGCTGATGGCTGGAGAAGACGACGGGGACACCGTGCTCGACGGTCTCCCGACGGAGCACGCCGGTCAGCGCGTCCACGCCGACCGGGTCCAGACCCGAGAACGGTTCGTCCAGGATCAAGACGTCGGGCCGATGGACGAGCGCCGCCGCGAGCTGGACGCGTTGCTGGTTGCCGAGCGACAGGTTCTCGACCCGATCGTTCTCCCGCTCCGCGACGCCGAGGACCTCGATCGTCTCCGCGGCCCGACGCGAAGCGTCGGGCCGCGACAGCCCGTGGAGCCGCGCCAGGTACACCAGCTGCTCGCGCACCTTCATCTTCGGGTACAGGCCGCGCTCTTCCGGCATGTACCCGAACCGACGCCGCGCCTCCGCGTCGAGGAGCTGCCCGTTCCATCGGACCTCGCCGGCGTCCGGCGCGAGCACGCCGAGCGCGATCCGCATCGTGGTGGTCTTGCCGGCGCCGTTCGGCCCGACGAACCCCACGATCTCGCCGTCCGGCACGGTGAACGTCACGCCGTCCAAGCGCGATGACGTCTCCGAAGCGTCGCGAGAGGCCCGTGAGCTCGAGCATCCGGCTACAGGATGCGGACGCGGGTCGGTGTGACGCGGATCGCGACCGAGTAGTCGGCGGCGAACCCGGCCGGGGTCCAGCCGAACCCCTCGACGAGGTCGCGCGTACTTCTCCATGTACCCATCGAGCTGATCCGCGCGGCGGAGCGGACGGATCGACCGCAGCCCTGCCTTCGAACGTGATGACGTCCTCGCCGTCTTCGTCGCCCACCAGGTGCAACGACACCTTGGGTTCCCGGCGATGTTGCGCAGCTTCGGACGGTCCGGCTGGCTGTAGATCAGGAACGTGTCGCCGTCCCAGCGGAACCACACCGGCGTGGACTGCGGCTGTCCGTCGGGGGTGACGGTCGTGAGCCACACCGCGATCTCGCTGCGGAGCTTCTCGTCGGCGCGCGCGTGCTTGCGGGTCGTCGAGCTCGAGGAACGGCATCGACCGACCCTACCCAACACCCTCGGGTTCGACCGGTGGGTTGGAGACACCCACCATGTGCCCGACCCACGCGTCCGTTCGCGACGGCGTCGAGGAGGGCGGTCGCGAAGTCGCCACGGGTGATCGAGCGACCCGGCGCCTTGCCGTCCACGACGGCGACGTACGAGCCGGTCGCGGGATCGTCAGTGAGCGATCGGGGCCGCGACCACGGTCCAGTCGAGCGCGCTCTCGCGCAGGATCGCGGCATCGCGCCGATGCTCGGCGGCGACGTTCGCGTACGGTCCGGTGACCTCGGTGTCGGAGAAGACCCTCGGCGTTCGTGGTGATCGCGATACGCCGGGGACCGATCCGCTCCATCGCATCGACGATCGTTCGTGTCGCGTCCGAGATCTCCGTCGTCGTCTCTTCGGCGATGGGTCCGAGCGCCGAGACGACCGCATCGGCGCCCGACCAGCGCCGCCTCCACCGCCTTGGCGTCCGACGGATCGCCTTGCTGCACGTTCACGGCGTCGGGATACCACTGCTTCGACGCGTCCCGCACGAACGCGACCACATCGTCGCCACGCTGGACCGCCTGCGCCACGACGAGCCGGCCCGTCCGCCCGCTCGCACCGAAGACGACGATCTTCATGCCGCGAGCCTAGCGCAGCCTGACGGAACGGCTCAGGCGGCGTCGGAGGCGGCCGGAGCCGCCTCCACGCGCAGCGCGATCGCCAGCACGTCGGCGATCTCATCCGCGATGTGGAACGTCATCTGCTCGCGTACCTGGTCGGGCACATCCTCCAGGTCGCCTTCGTTCCGTTTCGGCAGGATCACGTCCGTGAGTCCGGCCCGGTGGGCCGCCAGCACCTTCTGCTTGAGCCCGCCGATCGGCAGCACGTGTCCTTGCAGCGTGACCTCGCCGGTCATGCCCACCGTGGGTCGCACCGGCGTGTCGGTCAGCAGCGAGACCAGCGCCGTGGTCATGGTGACGCCGGCGCTGGGACCGTCCTTCGGCACGGCACCCGCGGGCACGTGCACGTGGAACCGGCCGCGCAGCTTCGTCCGGCTCGATACCCAGCTCGGCCGCGTGCGACCGCACGTAGCTGAGCGCGATCTGCGCCGACTCCTTCATCACGTCGCCGAGCTGTCCGGTCAACGTCAGTCCGTCCGTGTCGGCGTCCTCACGCGACGCCTCGATGAACAGCACGTCGCCGCCGATGCCGGTGACGGCGAGTCCCGTCGCCACGCCGGGGGTGGCCGTGCGATCCGCCGCCTCGAAGTAGAACTTCTGACGGCCCAGGTACTCCCGGACGTCGGCGGCGTCGATCGTGATCGGCGCGGTCACGTCGGTGGACGCCAGCTTGGTCGCGACCTTCCGCAGCGCCTTGCCGATCTCGCGCTCGAGGTTCCGCACGCCGGCCTCGCGGGTGTAGTCGCCCACGATCACGCGGAGGGCGTCGTCGGTCAGCACGACCTCGTCGTCGCGCAGGCCGTTGCGTTCGAGCTGGCGCGCCACCAGGTGGTGCTTCGCGATCGCGACCTTCTCGTCCTCGGTGTACCCGTCGATCCGGATGACCTCCATCCGGTCGTAGCAGCGGGCCGGGGATCGTCTCGGCGACGTTCGCCGTCGTGACGAACAGGACCTCGGACAGGTCGAGGTCGACGTCGAGGTAGTGATCGCGGAACGTGTGGTTCTGCGCCGGATCCAGCACCTCGAGCAGCGCGCTCGACGGGTCGCCGCGCCAGTCGGCGCCGACCTTGTCGATCTCGTCGAGCATCATCACCGGGTTCTTCGTGCCGGCGTCCTTCAGCGCGCGGACGATGCGGCCGGGCAGCGCGCCGACGTACGTGCGTCGGTGCCCGCGGATCTCGGCCTCGTCGTGGATCCCGCCGAGCGAGACGCGCACGAACTTCCGGCCGAGGGCTCGCGCGACGCTCTCACCGAGCGAGGTCTTGCCGACACCGGGAGGTCCGACCAACGTGAGGATGGCACCCGACCCGCGACCGGTCGCCTCGCCGAGCCCGCGCTCCTGACGGAGCTTGCGGACGGCCAGGTACTCCAGGATCCGGTCCTTCACGTCCTGCAGGCCCTCGTGGTCGGCGTCGAGCACGACGCGCGCTTCCGCGATGTCCAGGTCGTCGTCGGTCCGCACGTTCCACGGAAGCTCGATCATCCAGTCCAGGTAGGTGCGGATCCAGCCCTGCTCGGGCGATTGCTCCGACGTCCGCTCGAGACGGCCCAGCTCGCGCAGCGCCTCCTTCTCGACGTCCTCGGGCATCGCCGCGTCAGCGATCTTGCGTCGGTACTCCTCGACGACGTTCTCGTCGCAGTCCTCGCCGAGCTCCTTGCGGATCGCGCTCATCTGCTCGCGCAGCAGGAACTCGCGCTGGCGCTTCTCCATGCCCTCGCTGACGTCGGTGCGGATCTTGTCCTTGAGCTCCAGGTCGGCCAGCACGTCCTTCGACCACGCGAGCACGATCTCCAGCCGGTGCTCGACGTCGATCGCCTCCAGCACCTCGATCTTCTGCTCGAACGTGAGGTCCGGCGAGTAGCCGCTGGTGTCCGCCATGGCCCCGGGATCGGTGATGCCGCGCAGGAACTCGGCGACGCCGGGGACGCCGCGCGCTTCGACGATGTTCTCGATGACCGCGCGGTACTCGCGAGCCAGCTGGGTCGCGCGCTCGGTGGCGGGCGCGTCGACGACCGGCTCCACCTGGACCCACGTGGCCCGGCCGGTACCGGGAACGCCCAACCCCACGGCCGCGCGGCTGAGCCCGCGGATCACGAGGGCTTCGGTGCCGTTGCGGAGTCGGCCCACGTCCTCGACCTGCGCCACGGTGCCGATGCGGGCGTATCGGTCGCCGACGCGCGGGACGAGCAGCAGCTCGCCTCCGTCGGCGGCCTCGACGGCCGCTTGCGCGTCATCGGATTCGATGGTGAGGGTCACGACCATCCCCGGCAGCACCACGCCGGTCGTCAACGGGAGAAGTGGGAGCACCTGGGTGTCGATCTCAGCCATCAGTCAGTCTCCTTCGGTGGGTACACGGGCAAGAACGGCCCTTCGGCGGTCGGTATTCCCTCGTTGTAAACATCATTACCGTGCCGGCTGGCCGCGGGTGGTTCCCGTGACGTGGTGCTGACGTCGGGCTCTCGCCGACTGGTGAGGACTACGACGGCGTGGCCGTCAGCTCCTGAGGCCGTCGACGCACCATCGCCGCAGCCGCCCTCGGCCCGCAAGGAACCGGAACCGGCCTCGGAGGCTGCCGCCTATCCTTGCCCCATGACCGATCCCCAGTCGGCGAGGGCGCTCGCCGCGGAGCTCGACCGCCCGGGTCGACGAGCGGCTGTTCGGCATGCAGACGCCGCTCAAGCTCGTCATGGTCGGGATCGATGACCGGCTCGCACGTCCTGATCGACGACGTGCCGGGCGTGGGCAAGACGACGCTCGTGCGGCACGCTCGCCGGCCTGCTCGGCCTGTCCTTCCAGCGCGTCCAGTTCACGCCGGATCTGATGCCGACCGACATCACCGGCACGTCGGTGCTCGACCTGCGGACGAACGACTTCGCGTTCCGGCGCGGGCCGCTCTTCGCGCAGGTGGTGCTGGCGGACGAGATCAACCGCGCCACGCCGAAGACCCAGGCCGCGCTGCTGGAGGCGATGCAGGAGCATCAGATCACGGTGGACGGCGTCAGCCACCCGCTCCCGGAGCCGTTCTTCGTGCTGGCGACGCAGAACCCGATCGAGCTGGAGGGGACGTTCCCGCTGCCCGAGGCGCAGCTCGACCGGTTCCTGCTCCGGGTCCGGCTGGGCTACCCCGACGAGGAGCAGGAGGAGCGCATCCTCAGACCACGCTCCCGCGCAGCGGCCGGCGCCGACCGACGCCGCTCGCCGGCGTGCCCGGCGATCCGCGACCTGCAGGACCTGGTCGCGGGCGTCGCGCTCGAGCACCCCGTCCGTCGCTACATCGTGTCGCTCGCGCGCGCGACGCGCGACCATCCCGAGCTCGCGGTCGGCGCGAGCCCGCGCGCCGTCGAGCAGATCGGCGACGCCGCCCGCGCCTGGGCCCTGCTCGACGGCCGCGAGTACGTCCTGCCCGACGACGTGAAGCTCGCTCGCCGAGCCCGTGCTCGCCCATCGGCTGGTGCCGACCACCGACGCGCGGATCCGCGACCGGACGGCCGACGAGATCCTGCGCGAGGTGCTCCGATCCGTTCCGGTGCCCGACGGAGTTCCGGGAGGACTGAGACGGACACGCCCGCAGCGCCGCCGGATCGCGATCGGCGTGGCGGCGCTCGCCGCGCTCCTCGCCACCGCGTGGGGCCGGACGGCGGCGTCTGCTGTGGGCGGCCGGGGTGATCGCGATCGCCGGCGGCGCCGCGTGGTGGGCATCGACGGCGTGGCGCCGCGTCGACGGTCGACGCGTGGTTCGAACCGGCGCGCGCGTTCATCGGCGAGCCGACGTTCCTGGTGCTCCGCGTGGAGAACGCCAAGCCGCGCGCGATTGCCGATCGTGCGCATCTCGGCTCCGCCTGCCCGACGGGCTCGATCACGAACCCGACCCGGATCCGACGGCGTTCCACGGTCATCGCCGCCGGACGCAGGTTGGCGAGCAGGCGCCGAGACGACGCTGCGGTTCCCGGTCCACCCGCAGCACCGGGGCGAGTTCTGGCTCGATCGCGTGGACGTCGAGCTCTCGGATCCGTTCGACCTGGCGCCGATCCGACGCGAGATCGCGGTCGAACGCCCGCTGCTGGTCATGCCCAGCCCTCGCGGTGGGATGCCGCTGCGGATGCGCCGATGGCTGCCGTTCGGAGCACCGGCGCCCGCCGCGCGCCTGTTCGAGGACAGCGAGCACTTCGCCGGCGTGCGCGACTACCAGCCCGGCGACCCGATGCACCACGTGCACTGGCGACTCTCCGCGCACGCCGGACACGCTCCAGACCAAGACGTACGAGCCCACGCGGTCGGCCGAGGTGCTGTTCGCGCTCGATCTCTCCGACGGCGAGCCGTTCTGGGACAAGGCCGACGCGTCGCGTGGCCGAGGAGACGATCGGCATGGCGAGCTACCTCGCGCGCCAGGCGATCCACGCCGGGTGGCGCGCGGGCCTGGTCGCGAACACGCACCTGCGTCGCGGCCGCGGTCCGCTCCGCGTCCCGGCCTCGGCGTCGGCGGGACACGAGTCGGTCCTGTTCACGGCGCTCGCCCGCATGCCGAATCAGCCGACCGACGACCTCGCGCCGATCCTGCGGGAGGTCGGGCGGCGGCTCAGCCGCCGGACGACGGTGGTCGTGCTCTCGTCCGGCCCGGGACCGTCGCTGGTGCACGAGATGGAACGGCTGCGCCGGCGAGGCGCGGACGTGATCCACGTGTCGCCCGCCGACCTGCTGGAAGCACGACCGGGGCGCGGCATCGTGATGCGATCCTGACCGCGAGCGCGGACGACGAGCGGCGCACCGTGCGGGTCGCTGCGGCGGCCGCCGTTCCCGCCGCCCTCGCGGAAGCCGCGGTGTTCTGCCTGCCCGGTTCACACGGTGGTGACGGGCGGCGCGGGCGCGACGATCCCCATCTCGGTCTTCCTTCCCGCGTTCCTCGTCGCGTTCACGAGCGCCGTCACCGTGGCCACCCGTTATCGCTCGTCGTCGCGGGTCGTGCCGGTGATCGGCCACGGCGTCGATCGCGGCCGGGTTGCTGATCGCTCGTGGCGGCGCGCAACACGAGATCTTCATCGTCCTGGTCTTCCTGGCGTCGGTCTTCGCACGGTGGGCTCGGGTTCCGTGACTGGCGGGACCCGGTCGCCGGCGCGTTCCTGATCGGGGCGCTCGTCCTGGCCGCCGAGTCCGTGGTGGGGGTCGCGGCACCGCGGGACTGGGGTCCGCCTCTGCTCGTGCTGATGCCCGTGTTCTTCGTGGGGTCGCTGTTGAGCCGGGCCGTCACGGTGTGGATGACCGACGATGCCGAGGAGCTCCCGGCGTCGGAACGCGAACGATGGCTCCGGCGCGCGGCGACGCGGCACGCTGTGGGTCCCCGTCGGCATGGCGGCGGCCGTCGGGCTCGGCCTGCGCGAACGGGGTGCTCGACCACCTCGGGCTCGCTCCTCGCTCCGGTCGGCAACGCGGTCGTCGCCGTCCTGGTGTTCGGCTTCACGCAGCTCGTCGCGACCGATCTTCTGGCTGGTCGACCAGCTCGGCATCGACCCTGAAGGTGCCCGTCGGGTCCTGGACCGGGTCAGTGACAGTGCCGCGCGCGCCCGTGGGCGGGCGGCTGAGCAGGTCGGCGAGCCCTCGCTCGTCGGCCGTGTCCTCGGGCTGGCGCTCTTCGTGCTGGCCATCTGGAGCGTGATCCGTGTCATGCGCCGGCTCAGGCCGGAGCCGGTCGACATCGGATCGCGCGATGTCGCAGCCCGCCGCCACCGTCACGCCCGGAACGCCGTCGTCTCCGACCGTCGAGCGCGCCGACGAGGCGGCCCGACAGGAACCGCCGGCGGATCGCGTCCGCCGGTGGTACGGCGAGGTCGCTCACGGCCCTCGAGCGGCGCGGTGTGGGCAAGGCGCCCGCCAGGACGCCGTCGGAATTCGTGCCCGAAGTGGCGGTGGCGTACCCGGAGAGCGCGGCGGACTTCGACGCACTCACGCGCGCCTACGAGGACGTCCGTTACGGATCGGCGCACCTCGACCGAGCGACGCTTCGCGAACTGGACGAGCACCGTCGAACGATCCTCACCGCGCTCCGACGTCGCGCGCCGGAGGCGCGCGACGGCCTCCGACCGACCCATAGCCGATCGACATCCCGGCCGGCGAGATCATCCGGTACTTCCCCGCGCGGGGATCTGCCCCGTCACCGTCGTCCCGTGACCCGGTTGGGACCGAACCTCGAGCGTTCCCCCGATCGCGTCGAGCCGGTCGACCATCCCTTGCAGGCCCGTCCCGCCGGCCGCGGCGCCGGGGTCGAAGCCGCGACCGTCGTCGCTCACCTCGAACCGAAGGATGCCGTCTCGTGCGTCAGCCGCAGCTCGACGCTCGATCCGCCGATCGCGTACTTCGCCACGTTGTTCAGGGCCTCCAAGCAGCAGAAGTAGACGGCGGACTCCACCTCCTGCGCGTAGCGGCCGATCCCGTCCGGCTCGACGGTCACGGGCAAGCGGCGCCTTCCGGGCTTGCGACTCGAGCGCGGCGACGAGCCCCTTGTCCGCAAGGAGGGGCGGGTAGATGCCCCGCGCGAGGTCGCGGAGGTCGTCGAGCGCCTCGCCCGCCGCAGCCTGCAGCCGGATCAAGAGCCCGCGCTCCTTCTCGGGGTCCTTCCCGACGAGCTGTTCGGCCAGCCTCAGCTGCACGGCCAGGGCGACGAGCTGCTGCTGGACGCCGTCGTGGATGTTCCGCTCGATCCGACGACGTTCCTCGTCCTGCGCGGCGACGAGCCGCTGTCGCGACGCGCCGGAGGTCCTCGATCAGGCGCACGTTCCGGAGCACCAGTCCGGCCTGCGACGCGAGGTCGCGCACGAGCTTCTCCTTCGTCGGCTCCATCGGGTCGCTCGCCGGCATCTCGACGGTGAGCGCGCCGAGCAGCTCACCCTGATCACGGACCTCGAAGACCTCGTCGGCTCCGAACGCCGGCAGGGCGTCTCCACGCATCGGAACGCGAAACATCGTCTTCGTCGGACGGCCACGCCGCCTCCCGCCTGAGCTCTCCACCCACCCGGAGCCACACACCCGACGATGCGGCGCCCGTCCCGCTCGCGAGCACCTGCGCCATGCGGGGCAAGACATCGTCGAGGGAGTAGGTCTCCCCGACGTGACCGGAGAACGTCGTCAGCACCTCGTACGGGGTCGCGCGCTTCCCGTACACGATCCGGTCGGCGAGCCGGCGCGCCCGGGATCTGACCAGGCCGAAGCCCACCGCGAGGACGATCGCCAGGACGACCACGGGCACGGTCTCGACCGATCCACCGACCCCGAACAGCAGCAACGGCGCCGCGGCCAGGACCAGCGCCGCCACGATCGTGAACGCGGCGGCGAGCATCGCGTACTGGACCGCCTTCCTGACGACGATGTCCAGGTCCCATAGCCGGTACCGCATGATCGCCACGAGGTACGCGGCGGGAACGCCGAACAGGATCCAGAAGATCGTCAGGAAGAACACGACCTCGAAGATCGGCGCCTCGTCCTGCCTCCCGATCGCCAGGGAGATCGGGATGGCGAGGATCCACACGAGGACGAGCACGCCGCCGACGGTCGCGACGAACACGAGCCACCGCATCTGCTGCCGTTCCTCACCCCTCGCCCTGCGGAACCGTTGGCGTACGGCGATGACCGTGGAGAGCGACGCGGCGAGCGACAACATGACCCCCGCGGTGATGAGGATGTCGGCGGCGGAGCCGGCGAACGCGGCGACGCCGAGCGGGTTCTCGTACACGATCCCTTGGTCGACGACGTTGTTGAGCGGGCCCGGTTGGAGGACGAAGGCGAGGGTGGCGATGCCGAGGCCGGCGAGCAACGCCCGGGTGGCCCACGCCCACCTGGGGCTCGGCGGCCGCCCGTCGGGGAACAGCAGGAACAGCAGTGCGATGAGGCCGATGGCGACGAACGCGTGCTCCCCGAGGATCGCGGTCACGTCGAGGCCCGGGATGGATCCGGGAGCGATCTTGGCTCCGTACACGGTGATGGCCTGGACGAAGACGGACAGCGAGAACGCCAGGCCCACCGCGCAGAAGATCCAGCCGGCGGCGTTCCGCGGTTGCCGGGACACGATCAGGGAGCCCGTCACCACCCACCCGAGCGTCAGGGCGCCGAGCGCGATGAACCCGGCCTGGAAGCCTCTCGACCAGGTCGTCGCCCTCGGCAACCCGGTTCTCGAGATCGTCGATGACGTCCTGCATGCCCGGTGCCTCCGGGTCGCCGATCACGACGATCTCGCCCGGTCGCGCGCCGTCGGCGATCGCCAACCAGAGCGGCACCGACGCGATCAGCATCAGGACACCGGCGACGAGGATCGCGCGCGAAACGCGCTTGGCGGTGCGCGGAGTCACGGAGCCCACTCCTGCCGGCTGCCTCTCTCTCCCCGCCACGATGACCTCCCACTCGATGGTGAGCCCGCCCGGGGTCCCGGGAAGGGCGCCCACCGAATACTGGTCGACCGGTTGCCCACGTCGCTCGGGGTGGCTAGCACCCCGCATCCGTCGCGACGGCGAAGCACAGGAGGGCAAGGTTCCGCAAGTTTCGATCCCGGCGCGGAACGGACACCTCGGGCCAGGACCGGTACCATGACGCGCTCATGAGCGATGTGATCATCCGCACGGAAGCGCTCGTCAAGCACTTCGACGACGTCGAGGCGCTCAAAGGGCATCGACATCGAGGTCGAGACCGGCACCGTGTTCGGCCTGCTCGGGCCCAACGGCGCGGGCAAGACGACCGGGATCCGGATCCTGACGACCCTGCTCACGCCCACCAGCGGCCGGGCGGAGGTCGACGGGCTGGATTCCGTGCGCGACGCCGAGGAGCTGCGGTTCCGGATCGGTCTCGCGGGACAGAGCGCGGCGGTCGACGAGAACCTGACCGGGCTCGAGAACCTCGAGCTCGTCGGACGGCTGTACCACCTCTCGAAGGCGGAGGCGCGCCGTCGTTCCGAGGATGTCCTGGAGCGGTTCCAACTGATGGATGCCGCGGGACGAGCGGCGAAGACGTACTCCGGCGGCATGCGCCGACGGCTGGACCTGGCCGCGAGCCTGGTCGGGCGCCCCGACGTCTTGTTCCTCGACGAGCCGACGACGGGCCTCGACCCGCGGAGCCGGCTCGACGTGTGGGACTTCATCCGGGAGCTGAAGGACGAAGGCACCACGCTGATGCTCACGACGCAGTACCTCGAGGAGGCCGATCAGCTCGCGGACCGGATCGCCGTGATCGACGTCGGATCCGTGATCGCCCAGGGAACCTCCGACGAGCTGAAGGATCAGATCGGTGGCGAGGTCGTGGAGCTGCACGTCAAGGACCGCGCGGACCTCGGTCGCGTGGTCGAAGCGCTCGCCGGCGTGGGAGCAGGTACGCCCGGTGTCGACGAGGACGACGCGCGTGTCCGGATCCCGGTCGGGAGCGATGGGCCGGCCGCGCTGTTGGAGACGGTCCGCCGGCTGGACGACACGGGGATCGGGCTCGCGGACATCGCCCTGCATCGCCCGTCGCTGGACGACGTCTTCCTGTCGCTGACCGGGCACGCGGCGGAGCAGCGCCGACGACGAGGCGCGCCGCCGCGAACGGCAAGAAGCGTGGCCGCAAGAGCAAGCGGGCCAAGGAGGCGAGCGACGTATGAGCACCATCACCGCCGAATCGACACTCGTCCGCCGGGCGCCGAAGGGCATCCCGGCTCGCGTCCGGCAGTCGATCAGGGACTCGCTCCTCGTCGCGCGACGCAACGTGGTCACGCTCACGCGGGTTCCCGCGGTCTTCGTCTTCGAGCTGGTCCAGCCGATCATGTTCGTGCTGCTGTTCGTGTTCATCTACGCGAACCAGCTCGCGACGCTCCCGCTCGGGATGGACTACGTCCAGTTCCTGATGCCGGGGATCTTCATCCAGAACGCCCTGTTCGGGTCGACGAACACGGCGATCGGCCTGGCCGAGGACTTCAAGACCGGCGTGATCGACCGCTTCCGCTCGCTGCCGATGGCGAGATCGGCCGTGGTGGCCGGTCGGACGACCTCCGACGTGATCAAGAACGGCCTGCTGCTCACGATCGTGATCGGGGTCGGGTACCTGGTGGGCTTCAGCTTCATGAACGGATTCCTCAACGCGATCGGCATGTACGCGCTCGTCCTGGCCGTCGGGTTCACGTTCTCGTGGATCTCGGCGTGCATCGGGTTGTCGTTGAAGCAGGTCGAGGCCGTGCAGGCGGCGAGCTTCACCTGGATCTTCCCGGTGGTGTTCGTGAGCTCGGCCTTCGTCCCGGTCGACGGCATGGCCAGCTTCCTCCAACCGATCGCCGAGGCGAACCCCGTCACGGTCTGGTGCAACCTGGCCCGATACCTCGCGAACGGTGAGGCCGGGATCCTCGACGCGACCGGGCAGCCCGTCGATACGTTCGAAGCGCTCGTGGTCAAGTCCGTGCTGTGGATCGCCGGGCTGTTGATCGTCTTCATCCCGCTCGCGATCCGGCTCTACCGCAAGCTCAAGTAGGCCTTCGGCCCTCAGTTCGGCACCAGGTTCTGCCGACACCTCCTGTATGGCCATGCAGGAGGTCGTCTGCGCCGACTGTGGCGCGATCAACCAGATGATCGCGCACGCGTGCTGGCGCTGCCTCGAGCCGCTCGCCGACCGTGGCGTCGGCGGCCGAGGCGATCGAGCCGAGGCCCATCCCCGTCCCGACCACCGCGTAGCCGACCACCTTCCCGCGAGGTCCCACGCCGGGAACAGATCCTCCGTAGGCTAGGTTGTCCTGCTGGGTCTGCGCGCCTGCCGGCGCGCGTCCGTTCGTCCGTCGAGGAGGTCGCTGCGTGGCTCTGTTCGGATTCGAAGGCGACAACGCCCGCGAGAAGGTCATCGTCCTGCTCACCATGTGCTTCGCGCTCGCCATGGTGATGCTCGACAACACGGTCGTGAACGTGGCCCTCCCCGCCATCAGCGAGGAGCTGGGCACGGGCGTCTCCGGTCTCCAGTGGATCGTCGACGGCTACGTGCTCGCGCTGGCGTCGCTGCTCCTGACCGGCGGCATCCTCGGCGACCGCTACGGACGCAAGAAGATGTTCCTCCTCGGTCTGACGATCTTCACGCTCGCGTCGCTCGGTTGCGGCGTCTCGGCGAGCACCGGCGTGCTGATCGCGTTCCGTGCGCTCCAGGGCGTCGGCGCCGCGCTGCTGCTGCCGGGGACGCTGTCGATCATCACCGTCACGTTCCCGCCGCACGAACGCGCCAAGGCGATCGGGCTGTGGGCCGGCATTCTCGGGCCTGGCGCTCGCGCTCGGACCGACGGTGGGCGGCGCCATGGTGGAGCACCTCGGGTGGCAGTCGATCTTCTTCCTCAACGTGCCGATCGGGATCATCGCGTTCCTCGTCGCGACCCGCACGGTCAAGGAGTCGGTGTCCGAGGAGCAGCGGCAGCTGGACATCCCCGGCCTGGTGCTGGGAACCGGGCGCCCTGTTCAGCCTGACGTACGCGTTGATCGAGGCGAACCAGAAGGGCTGGAGCGATCCGCTGATCGTCTCGACGCTCGTGGCGGGCGCCCTGCTCTCGTCGCGTTCCTGTACTGGGAGCTCCACACCCCGCACGCGATGATGCCGCTCCGACTTCTTCCGGATCCCGGCGTTCTCCGCAGGCAACACCGTGGCGTTCGCCGTGTCGCTCGGGATGTTCGCGACGTTCTTCTTCCTGTCGCTCTACATGCAGCTGATCCGCGGGTACACGCCGTTCCAGGCCGGCGTCCGGTTCCTGCCGATGACGCTGATGATCATCGTGACGGCGCCGCTCGCCGGGAAGTACGCGTCGCGCCACGGTTCTCGTGCGCCCATGACGTACGGGCTCCTGCTGTCGGGCGCCGGACTCATCTTCTTCGGGACGCAGCTCCAGGTGGACACGTCGTACTGGCTGATCGCGCCGGTGTTCGTGATCATGGGCCACGGCATGGCCTCGGTCATGGCGCCGATGACGGCCGCCGTGATGAACGCGGTGGGGCCGCAGCGCGCCGGACTCGGCTCGGCGATGACGAACACCAGCCGCGAGGTCGGCGGCGTCTTCGGCATCGCGCTGCTCGGCACGGTCCTGACCACGAAGCTCAAGTCGTCGCTGACGACGTCGCTCGTCGGCCTGGGCTTGACGGGCACGCAGCAGGAGCGCGATCGCGGTCGCGGGCGGGCACGGGACGCTCGATCCGACGGTGCTGCAGAGCTTGGGCCTCTCCGCGACGCAGCACGCCGCGGTCGTGAGCGCGTTCGACAGCGCGTTCATGGACGGGTTCCACGTGGCGCTCTTCGTCGGCGGGCTGGTGCTGCTGGTCGCGGCGGTCGTCGCCTACCGGTTCATCCCCGGCCGGCACACCGAACACGTGCCGGCACCGGGCGATCACGCCGCCGGTGGCCGTCGAGGTCTAGTCCGTCACAGACGAGTCGGCGTTCCATGCAGCGACCGATCGTTCTGGAAGGATGAGCGGCGTGGACATCGTGCTCCGCATCGTCGCGATCGCGCTCGGAGCGTCCCTCGCCATCGTGGCGCTGTTCTCGGCGATCAAGACGGTCGTGCTCCCTCGCGCGTCGGTCTCCATCGTCACGCGCGGGGTCTTCGTGATGGTGCAGCACGTGTTCCGTGTGCTGGCCCGCCCGTCGCTCTCACTCGAGAAGCGGGACCGTCGTTTGGCGTGGTACTCCCCGCTCGGATTGGGGGCCACGCTGGCGACCTGGCTGACCCTGACGCTGGCGGGATTCACGCTCATCTTCTGGGGCGTCGAGGACATCTCGCTCCGTGAGGCGTTCGACGAGAGCGGCTCCGCGTTGCTCACGCTCGGCCTGACGCGACCGAACTCCCTTCCCGGGATCTCGCTCGCGTTCATCGAGGCGGCCATCGGCCTGTTCCTGCTGGCGCTGCTGATCACGTACCTGCCGAGCATCTACGCGGCGTTCTCCCGTCGCGAGTTGGGCGTGACCGCGTTGGAGGTCCGCGCGGGCTCTCCACCGTCCGGCCGCACGCTGATCTGGCGCTTCTGGGCGTTGGGTCGGATGGAGCACCTCAACGGCGTTTGGCTGGAGTGGGAGCGATGGTTCGTCGACGTGGAGGAGACCCACACGTCACTCCCCGCGGTGGTGTTCTTCCGCTCCCCGCAGCCGGATCACCATTGGGTCACGGCGGCCGGCGCGGTCCTCGATGGGGCCGCGCTGGCGGTCTCGACGGTCGACATCGAACGCGACGTCCAGGCCGAGTTCTGCCTGCGGGCGGGCTATCTCTGCCTTCGGCGGATCGCGGATTTCTACAACTTCGCCCATGACCCCGATCCCCGACCCGACGACCCGATCTCGATCACTCGGTCGGAGTGGGACGAGGCCATCGCCTCGCTCGAGGAGGCAGGCGTGCCCCTCAGGGCCGACCGGGATCAGGCGTGGCGCGACTTCGCGGGGTGGCGAGTCAACTACGACGCGGTGCTGCTGGCGCTGGCCAACCTGACGAGCGCCCCGCCGGCACCGTGGTCGTCGGACCGGTCGGGCCCACGTCCGATGCGACCCCGGTTGTTCGGCGGGACGATGGAGCTACCGAACGCGTCGGCTGACCCTAGGCCCCCGGCTTGAACACCATGTCCAGGACCACCAGCAGCAGCACGAGCTGATCCACCCGGGAGATCGCGAAGATCCTGGCGATCAGCGCCTGGGTCGTCGGCGAGCTCGGCCCCTCGCTGACCGCGACCTCCGCGAGCTTCTCGGCCGTGGGGCGGATCAAGAACATGCCGGTCAGGAACGTCGCCCCGTAGCCGATGAGTCCCAGCAGGATCCAGGTGTCGCCGAAGTCGAAGCCCGGATGGTAGAGCACGAGCGCGATGCCGGCGATGAGGACCGTCAGCGAGGTCCCGATGAACCACGGCGTGCTGTCCGCGACGTCCCTGGCCAGGCCCGCCGTCTGCTCCGGTGTCCCCGTGCGCCGCAGCCGCGTCCCCCGATACTGGACGAAGAGCCCGCTGCCCACCCATGCGATGGCCGCCGCGACATGGATGAACTTCAGCGTGTTGGACACGTGGACGTTGAACGCGAGCACGGCGATCCTTCCTGGTCGTGACGATCTCCGGCCGCCGACGATACCGCACGCGACACACCGGCACGAGGATGCTCGCCTCGTTCGCGCAAGAGGTGTCGTGTCCGCCGGCGGAAGGAGCGCTAGCGGACCAGGCGGGACAGGCGGCGGTCCGCCAGGATCTTCCCACCGGTCTGGCATGCCGGGCAGTACGTGACCTCATGCGACTCGTAGCTCACGCGTCGCAGGTCCTCGCCACACCGTGGGCACGGGGTTCCGTACCTGCCGTGGACGGTGAAGTGGTCGCCGATCTTCGTCGGCAGGCCGCCGGTCCGGGCGCGCTCTGCGAGGAGCGCGTCATCCAAGACGGCGCGAGTCGCCTCGAGGAGCCGTTCGCGTTCCTCCGAGCCGAGCTTGCCGAGGACGGAGTACGGCGATAGGCGCGCGGCGTGCAGGATGTCGTCGCTGTAACCGCGACCGACGCCGGCGACCGTTCGTTGGTCGCGGAGGATCGTGTGGACCCGACGGGCGTCGTCGGTCTCGCGGACCCACGCGGTGAAGGCTTCGGAAGAGACCTCTGGTCCCAGCTTCTGGAGCGGGCCGTCGTCACCGGGCGCCAGCACCCACCACCCCGCCTTGCGCTCGTGGCCGAACTCCTTCACGAGCACGCTCGGACGGTCGGCCGCGCGGATCCGCAGGACCGACCCGCGGGGCTTGGTGGACTTCGGGGGCGACTCGACGTCGACCCGTCCGCCCTGCGAGAGATGGAACAGCAACCGGAAGTCCTCGTCGAGATCGCTCACCACGAACTTGCCGCGGGAGCCGACGTGGCGGATCGTCCGGCCGATCAGCTCGTCAGGACGGGGGGCGTACGTCTTCAGCGACGAGAACTGCAGCATGTCGAGCGCCTGGAGCGGTGCGCCGCTCAGGACCTCGTCGAGCCGCTCGGACAGGGCACGGATCTCGGGCATCTCCGGCACGCGGTCACGCCCCCGCCAGCTCGCGCGCGGCGTCGGCCACGATCTGGATGCACTCGTCGATGCGATCGCGGTGCGTGCGGTGGCTGAGGATGCAGGCCCTGATCGTGTAGCGCCCGCGGATCGACGTGCTCGACAGGTACACGCGGGGCGACGCGTTGATCCGTGTCAGGAACCGGCGGTTGGCGTCGTCGTCGGCTCCCTCGAGACGGAACGGAGTGACCGTGAGCTGCGGCTCCCATGGCAGCTCGATCGCCGGAACCTCCGAGAGCGACGCGTGCAGGTGCCGGGTGAGGTCGAGCTTCTCGTCGAGCGCCTCGCGGAAGGCACCCACCCCGTGGAGCTTCAACGGCAGCCAGACGCGGAAACCGCGGTGATCCCTGGAAAGCTCGGGCGAGTACTCGTTCACGTTGGGGAGTTCACCTTCCGGCGCGCGGTCTTGCAGGTAGGCCGCGCCCGCGTACATCGCGTCGTGCAGCGTGGTCCCGTCCCTCACGATGAGCGAGCCCGTGCCGTAGGGCAGGAAGAGCCCCTTGTGCGGATCGAGGGTGATGGAGTCGGCCCGCTCGATCCCGCGGAACCGTGCCCGTCCACGCTCGGTCAATTGGAAGAACCCGCCGTACGCTGCATCGACGTGCATCCACAGCCCCTCGGTGGCCGCGACCTCCGCGACGTCATCCAGCGGGTCGATCGGCGCCGGTGTTCGTCGTCCCGGCCGCGGGCACCACCAGGAACGGGCGGAGACCTGCCGCGCGATCGGCATCGATCATCGTTCGAAGCGCATCCGGGTCCATACGGAGCTCCGCATCGGTCGGCACCACGCGGAGGTTGCGTTCCGAGAAGCCGGCGATCGTCGCCGCCTTGGACACCGATGCATGCGCCTGGTCGCTGACGTAGTACGTCCCGTCGCCGAAGTCCGGGCCGAGCCTCGTATGCCGGGCCGTGACGACCGCGGAGAGGGTGGCGATCGAGCCGCCGCTCGTGAGGATGCCGCGGGACTCCGGCGGAAACGCGAAGAGATCGCAGAGCCAGCGCACCACGTTGTCCTCGATCTGCTGCATGCCGGGCGCGACCTCCCAGAGGTTCGGGAACCGGTTCACGCCCATGGCCAGGAACTGGGCCAGCGACGCCGCGTACAGACCGCCTCCGGGGATGTACGGCAGATAGCCGGGACCGCAGGTCTCGTACGCCGCGGCGGCCGCCGCCTTGAAGTCTTCGAACACGTCGGCGAACGACCCGCCCTCCTCCGGCGGCGATGCCCTGAGCGAACGCGCCAGCTCGATCGAGCCGTCCACGTTCGACGTCGGCGCCTCGTCCAGACCGTGGATGAACCCGATCATGAACTCGACCGCGGCCTCTCCCATGGCGCGCATGTCGTCGGGCTTGGGGTCGAGCGGGTACATGGCGCCCATCGTACCGGCGACGTTCCGCAGCCGGCGCTGACCGTGCCGGCGTCGACGTTCCGGTCTTAGCCGGTTGTCACGCGATCGAGGAGACGCTGGGACGCCGAGGCGACCTCGTCGACGGCGGCGTTGAACGCCTCCTCGTTCTTGCGCGACGGCGCCCGGTACCCGCTCACCTTCCGCACGAACTGCAGCGCCGCGGCGCGGATCTCTTCCTCGGTGGCGGTCTCATCCGGCCGGCGAAGGGTCTTGATGCTTCGACACATGCCAGGAACCGTACCGCTTCGCGGCCTCAACGCCGAGATACGAGCTCCCGCACGTGCACGACGGCCGCCCGCGCACGGTCGAGATCGGCGTCGGGAGCCGGACGCCCCGAGAACCGGTCACGTTCCAGCGTCGCGATGACGACCTCCGCCTCGGCCACCACCTGCCGCTCGATCCGCGGATCCGCCGACACGCCTCGCAGGTACTCACGCGGCGTGGCGTGCGCAACCAGCGGATGACCGTGCGGAGCCAGCACCGACGTCAGGTCCAGGTATGCACCGAGCGCCACCACCTGTGGGGGTGCCCGCCTGCGCCGCCGCCGGCGCGCCCGTAGGGCCAGCCCGGCCACCAGGGATGTGGCGAGCACGACCGGCCAGGCGCGGACCAGCCCGTCCCACACCACGCCGATCCCGCGGCCCGCGTCGCGGATCAGCCCCTTCACCGACTCCGGCACGATGCTCGACATGAACCGGCCAACGGCGGCGATCACCTCGGCACCGATGAAGCGGCTGCTCGCGTGCGGCGCCGCCGCCGGCACACCGAACGTCGGGTCGTAGGCGACCCAACCGATGCCGGGGTAGAAGACCTCGACCCACGCGTGGGCATCCGACTGCTTCACCTCGAAGTAGCCGGTCAGGGGGTTCCGTTCCCCCGGTCCGTACCCGGTCACCAGGCGGGTCGGGATCCCGAGCGTGCGCAGCATGATGGCGAGCGAGCTCGCGATGTGTTCGCAGAACCCCGTCCGCGTGACGAACAGGAAGTGGTCGACCGCGTCGACGCCGGGTGGATCGCGCGGGACGTCCAGGTCATATTCCGTGTGGCGGCGGAGCCACGACTGCACCGCTTCCACGCGGTCGTACTCCGTCGCGGCATCGGCCGAGATCCGCTTGGCCAGGTCGGTCACCCGTTGCGGGAGGTCGGCGGGGAGCTGCATGTAGATCGGCTCGCTCACGATCGGCCCGGGCGGATGCGCCAACCGAAGGGTTCGCGCGTCCGTCACCGGCACATCGGACACGACGGAATAGACCATGCCTTGATCCAGCAGGATCGGCGAACGGACGGAGCCGTAGCGATCCACCTCCAGGCCGCCCGACGGGAAGTAGACCAGCTCGGGGATCGAGGCGGCGAACAGGACGTTCGGCTGGGGCGTCTCGATATAGAACGTCTGCGTGAAACGCACGGTCGGCACGGGGCCGATGAATCCGGCGAGCCCCATCGGAACCGCCACGGCGTTCTGCGCATCGCTCGCCAGCAGGGGGTCCGTCGACGGGTCCGAGATCGTCCACTTGGTCCCGTCGAACGTGTCGAACGCCTCCGCGCGCCAGAGCGCGGCCTGTGGCGCGCGCACGCGGAACGCGATCTCGTCGGAGAGGTGACCGCGTGCGCGGAGGTCCACGACGTCGCTGAAGCCCGGGTACCCGTCCGGAGCGAAGTCGACCACCCCGTCTCCCGACGCCGCCGGGAGCGACGGGTTCTCCACACCCCCCGCGAAGTTCGCGACCGCCGAGGCGGCACCCCCGAGCGAGAACGGCAGGGAGCGCACCAGGGTGCCCGGCAAACGCGGGATCCCCATGAAGACGAGCACGGTGGCGAGCAGGACCGACGATCCCGCCCACACGGCCCCGCGGATCGAGGCGCCGGTGCCGCCCTGGGCAGGCGGAGAACGGCGGACGGACACGGGCTGCGTCACGGCCGCGGCCCGAGGCCGGCTGGAGAGGAACAGCCACCCGCCGGTCAGGATCGCCCACGGGATCATGAACAGGACGAACGTCGTCGAGAGCGAGAGCGCGCCGGCTTCCGCTATCAGGATCACACTGGAGACCATCGAGAACGACAGGTCACGCCGACGCGGGACGTCGAACGCGTGGAGCACCTGGACCCAGAGGAACAAGGAGGCGAGCGGCACGCGCGCCTGGTCCACCGACCCGGCCACCTGCACGCTCTGCAGGAAGGCCGCGAACGCCGCCAGCAGTCCGACCGACAGCAGCACCTTGGTCGTGATGTTCGAACGGTGGCGCTGCCTGTACGAGAACACGTAGCCGATCGGGGCAAGCACCAGCGGCAGGATCGCCGCCGTCCCGTTCACGCCACCCTGGGCCACGACCGCGAGGATCGCGACCTCGACGGCGGCCGCGACGACCACCCGCATCGCCACGGAGTCCTCGGGCGGACCCGCAGCCCGGTTCATCCGCGCGCGGAGGGTGGAGGCGGCGGTCATCGCCGACCCACCGGCTCGCGGCCGAACACGTCTGCGAGCGGCACGCCCGCTCGCCAGGGGTACACGTCGGCGCCCGACAGGCGGAGCGCGGTCACGAACCCTTCGACCTCGTCGGACTGCATCTTCAAGCCACGGGTGGTCTCCTGGGCAACCTCGACCGGCACCGCCACGACGGCCGTGTGCGCGGCGACGAGTGCCTCGATCGCTCGGACGAGCCCGCCGTCGCCGTGCACCCGCCAGGTGGGGAACACGAGCACCGCGACGTCCACGTCGCGCAGGGCCTCGGTGCCCCTGTCCACGAGATCGGCCAAGGGCATGCCGTCCGGCTCGACCGCGGCCAGGCGTCGGCGGAGCGGCCCCTCGTCGACGTCGTCGGCGACATCGACCGATCCGCCCGCGCCCACGGCGATCGTCCGCACGCGATGCCCGCTGGAGAACGCCACGCGCGCCACGGATGCCGACACGATGCACGAGGCGTCGAGCGTCGAGGATCCGTCGACGACGTCCGCGAGCGTGTCCACGACGATCGCGATGCGTTGCGATCGTTCCTCTTCGAGCTCGCGCACCATGATCATGCCGGTGCGAGCGGTCGACGGCCAGTGGACGTGTCGCGGGCTGTCGCCCGGGCGGTACTCGCGGATCCCCAGATACTCGGGGCCGGTGCCGCGGTGCGGGTTGGAACGCACGTGCCGTTCCGGGTCGGATGCCGCCGTAAGGAACGGGAGCGGGCCCAGGGGGATGACGAGCGGCAGCACGATCGTGCTGCCGCGGACGATGATCGGGCGGCGCCGTTCGGCGACGCCGAACGGCGCCGCGGACCGGAGCGTGACCACGGAGTCTTCCTGCACCCCTCGCTTGGGCGTCGAGCGCACGGTGGCGAGCTCGACCCGTTCGCCGGGAGACACCTTGGTGAGGTACAGGCTCGTCGGCGCGACGTGCGGGTCGTCGAGCGTCACGCCTAAGCGCACGCCGCCCGCCGTATTCGTCACGATCAGGTCGACGGTCGCCTCGTCGTTCTGCACGATCTCGGCCGGTGCGCGCCGTTCCACTTGGATCCCGCGGAGCATGCGCCCCGGCAGGATCAGACCGGCGGCCAGCGTCCCCAGCATCAACGCGCAGAGGACGAAGAGCCAGCCGGCTTGCACGTTCGTTCCGAGCAGGAAGAGGACCGCTGCTCCGAGGAGGAGTCCGGCGGCCCGCTTGCGCAGGCGCACGGTCAGGTCCTCCCGACGACGCCGAGCGGAACCGCGACCTCGTCCAGGACCCGGCGAACCGCCTCTCGGCCCACACCGGCATTGCTCCGCCCCTGTCGAGGGATGAGCCGGTGCGCCAGCGCCGCCGGAGCCAACGCCTTCACGTCGTCCGGGAGCACGAAGTCGCGCCCCTCGCTGATCGCGCGGGCCTGCGCGCATCGAGTGAGGGCGATCATCGCGCGGGGCGATGCCCCCAGCGCGATCTCGGGGGCGGTCCGGGTCGCGTGCACGACCGCGACGACGTAATCGATCACGGTCTGGTCCACATGGACCTCGCGGACGGCATGCTGACAGCGGACGATGTCCTCAGGACCCAGCACGGCCTCGAGGTCCTCGATCGGGTGGCGGAGCAGCTGACGCCGGACGATCTCGGCGGCGCGCGAGCGCTCCGGGTACCCCACCGACACGGTCAGGGAGAACCGGTCGAGCTGCCCCTCGGGGAGCGGGTACGTCCCGTGCTGGTCGATCGGGTTCTCGGTCGCGATCACGACGAACGGTGTCGGCAGCGGATGCGTCACGCCCTCGACCGTGACCTGTCGCTCCTCCATCGGCTCCAACAGCGCGGACTGGGTGCGCGGCGTCGTGCGATTGATCTCGTCCACGAGGACGACGTTCGCGAAGATCGGTCCCGGCTGGAACCGGAACTCATGCCGGCCCTGGTCGTACACGCTGATGCCCGTCACGTCGGACGGCAGCAGGTCCGGTGTGGCCTGGATGCGGTTGAACTCCCCGCCGATCGAACGGGCCAGCGCGCGTGCCAGCATCGTCTTGCCGACGCCGGGGACGCCCTCCAACAACAGGTTCCCCTCGGCGAACAGGCAGATCGCGGCGGTCTCGACCACCGCAGGGTTGCCCGTGATGACCCGCTCGACGTTCTCGACCAGGCGGCGGAAGGCAGCGGTCGTCTCGCCCACGGCGGGCTCGGGAAGACTCACCTCCATGGTCTCGACCCCAGGGCGCCCCCGCTTGAGGTTCGAGGGTGCGGTTCAGGCGGGATCCCAGCGCATGAACCAAAGGGACGGACCGCCGTCGGGGAGTCGATCCATCCCGACCACGCGGAAGCCAAGGTGCTCGTACAGGCCGACGTTGCGCTCACGGGACGTCTCCAGGAACGCGCACACGCCGTCGCGCGCCGCCCGCTCCTGACCGAACCGGATCAAGGCGGATCCGACCCCCTCCCCCTGTCGTTCAGGAGCCACGGCGATCAGGTCGAGGTACCAATGCGGCTCGTCCGGCAGCCGCGACTCGATCAGGTCCCACAGCGTCGCGAGACGCGCGCCCGCATCGTCGGAGAGTGACCGGATGTCGTCGCGGCTCATCTGGTCGATCTCCAGGTACCGTTCGTCGCCGTCGGGAGGCACCCACGTCGCGAACCCGGACGCGTCCGGAACCTCCCACACCCAGCCGGCAGCGATCATCCCCGGACCGATGGAATGCCACTGCCGACGCGCGAGGTCGGCGCCGTCGCCCGCGGGGAACGGCCACGTGACGATCTCGTCGTCGGCGAACGTCCGGCCGAACAGCTCGCCGAGCGCGTCGACGCGCTGGGCGGTCGCGTTCCGGATCTCCATGGACTACCGCTTGGCGGCGAGAGCGCTGATCGCCTCGACGACGCATCGGTGCGCCAGGATCGCTGTCACCTCAGATGTGTCGTACGGCGGCGAGACCTCGACCACGTCCATCCCGACCAGTTCCACCTGCCCCACGATCTGGCGGATCCCACGGAGGAGCTCGCGTGCGAGCATCCCGCCGGCCTCCGGCGTGCCGGTACCGGGCGCCATCCCGGGGTCGACGACGTCGATGTCCACGCTGAGGTAGATGCAGTCCGGACCGTCGAGCGCCTCCGCGATCGCGTCGGCGATGACGGCCTCGGACCCGCGGTCCTCGATCTCCACCATCGTGTGCCAGCGCAGTCCGCGCTCGCGCATCCAATCCCAGGTCTCCTTCTCCGGCCAGTAACCGCGGAGCCCCACTTGCACGAAATTCGGTCCGTCGATCCATCCCTCGTCGATCAGGTGCCGCATCGGCGTGCCGTGGCCGTAGAGGCTCCCCCACTGTTCGGCGCCCGTATCGGCGTGCGCGTCGAAGTGGACGATGCCGACCTTCCTCGGATGCTGATGCCTCGCGACCGCCGCGGCGCTGGGATACGTGACGGAGTGGTCGCCGCCGAGGACGATCGGGATCGGACCGGCGCTCGCGACCCGGTAGACCTTCTCGTGGATCACGCGGAGGCCACGCTCGAGCCGGGCCGGCACGACCGGCGCGTCGCCGGCATCCACCACCGTGAGCACACGGAACGGCTCGACATCGAGCTGGATCGACCAGGCGAGGTCCGCCGACCATGTGGTCGGCGCCATCCGGATGGCGCGAGGGCCGAACCGGGCGCCGGGCCGCGACGACACGGCGTCGTCGAGCGGGGCACCCACGATCGCGATATCGGCGTTCGCGGCCCGCAGCGTCTCGTCGTCGGTCGCCCACGGCCGCTTCTCGAACGAGCCGCGCCAATCCGAGTAGTACGGCAGGTCGGTCGAGGCGAACTCCGCGAACTCGTCGTCCGCACGAAGTTCGCTCTGTTCGAGCCGGAAATCGCGGGCATCCCCCATGGCGGCCAAGCATAGGACCCTGGTGGCGGACTTGGCTCTTCCGTAGTTCCGGAGTATCGTAGTCCGATGCCGACACGGGCTCCGGGCAGCCAGGGAACGCTCGCCGCTGCGGTCGCGGCCCTCGCGGAGCGGGTGACGGCCCTGGAACGGATGCGGCTCCCCGTCGGCGCATCCGCCGTCACCGATGGTTCCCTCGTCCGGCGGATGCTCGACGAGCTAGGGGACACCGCCGACGGCCCCGACCCCGACGGGACGATCGTGTACGCGGGCGCCGGCCCGTGGGCGGACGGCACCGTCGCGTGGCAGATCGGGCGTCGATGGTTAGACATCCGGGAGACCGGAGCGGACTCGATCGCTTCGCTGTTCGGCGCGCTGGCGAACCCGCACCGCATCCGGATCCTGCGCGAGCTGGTGACCGGACCGATGTCGACGGGTGAGTTGGGACAACGGCTCGATCAGCCGTCGTCGGGACAGCTGTTCCATCACCTGAAGGAACTGCTCGCCGCCGGCGTGATCCATCAACCGGAGCGCGGCACGTACGCGATCCGGCGGGAGGACGCCATCCCCCTGCTCGCCGCCCTTTCCTGTGCCATCGATCTGGCGGCGCCACACGTCGACGAGGTCTCCCCATGACGGCGTCTCTCGACGAGCTGCGGACGCGCGTCGTCGCGTCGCGAGGTCGGTCGAAGATCCCCGCGTTGGGCGCAGCGATCGTGAGCGCCGGTGATGCAGAGATGCCGGCCTGGGTGACCGGCGAGCGGGTCCGGGGTGACAGGCGTGGCGGCGGAGATCGGCGATCGCTGGCACATCGGCTCGTGCGCCAAGGCCATCACGGGTGCGCTGTACGCCCGACAGGTGGAGCGCGGGGTCGCCGCGTGGGATGCGACGCTCCCCGAGCTGTTCCCCGACGTCGACGGGATCGACCCGTCGTGGAACGCGACCCGGATCGACCAGGTCCTGACGCACCGCGCCGGGCTGCCGGCCAACCTCGAGCGGAGCGAGGTTGAGGGTTGGTTCGGGGACACCCGCAGGATCGAGGAGCAGCGAACGGCGGCCGTCGCTCGGGCGCTCGCGAACCCCGCGACGAAACCCGGCTCGTTCCGCTACTCGAACCTCAGCTACATCGTGGCGGGCGCGGCGATCGAACGCATCGTCGGCCGGTCGTGGGAGGAAGCGGTCATCGACGATGTGCTTGCTCCGCTGGGCATCACGTCGGCCGGTTTCGGCGCCCCCACCGGCGACCAGCCGTGGGGACACGGGTCGCGGTGGCGCGGGATGGGCCGAGGAGGTCGGATGGATCCCGGGCCGCCCGAGCGACCGAACGTCCGCGCAGACAACCCACCGGTGATGGGCCCAGCGGGGCGCATCCACGTGACGCTGCGGGATTGGGGCCGGTTCGTGCGGATCTTCCTCACCGACGGCGACCCATTGCTGAGCGGTGCATCGATCGCCCGGCTCACGACGCCGCCAGGCGGTGCGGGCCCCAAGCAGGCGATCGGATGGGCCATCCCGCCCGGGAAGCTCGCGCGGGACGTGGCGATCGGGCAGCAGGGGTCCAACACCATGTGGGTGGCGACCGCACTGGTCGACGCCGCGAGGGAGCACGCGGCGCTCGTGGTGTGCAACGACGGGCGGGGGCGGATGCTGGCCGTTACCGGCCACCTCGCGGCCGGGCCTCCTGACCGCCGAGGGCGGAGCGGGGGGCGGAGTGGGAAGATGAAGGCCATGCAAACCGACGCATGGCAGGACGGAAGCCTGTACGAACCGTACGTGGGCCGCTGGAGCCGCGCGGTCGCAGCGACGTTCGTCGACTGGCTCGAGGTACCGGCGGGGAGCCGATGGCTCGACGTCGGGGCCGGCACCGGCGCCCTCTCGGAGACCATCCTGCTCCGGGCCGAGCCCGCCGAGGTCAAAGGGATCGATCAGTCCGAGGGCTTCGTGAAGTACGCGGGCCAGCACCTGGACGACCCGCGGTTCGAGGTGCGGGTCGGTGATGCCCGCGCACTCCCCTTCGACGACGGGTCCTTCGATGCCGTCGTCTCCGGCTTGATGCTGAACTTCATCGCGGACCAGGGCGGGGTGGCGAAGGAGCTCGCGCGCGTCGCGGCTTCCGGCGCCACGATCGGCGTGTACGTCTGGGACTACGCCGGCGGCATGCAGATGATGCGCTACTTCTGGGATGCGGCGAAGGATCTGGATCCCGCGGCACGCGTGCAGGACGAGGGCGATCGGTTCGCGGACATCGCCTCGCTGAAGGGTCTCGGTAGCCTGTTCGACGTGGCGGGATTGGGCGACGTCCGCTCACGGTCGATCGACGTCCCGACGATCTTCCGAGACTTCGACGACTACTGGGCGCCGTTCCTGGCGGGACAGGGACCGGCGCCGGCGTACTGCGCCTCGCTCGAGGACGGCAAGCGCGCCGAGCTCCGAGAGCTGCTGCGCGTCCGGCTCCCCACCAAGGCCGACGGGACGATCCGCCTCACCGCGCGCGCCTGGGCCGTGCAGGGCGTCCGGCCCTAGGACCCGCACGTTCCCAGGATCCGGGCGGCATCCTCGTGCCAGTCCGTGTTGCCCTACAACGCAACTAATGTTCTGTCCACATCTCGTCGAATCGCAAGTCCGAGGCGGATCTGGCATGCCTGGGATGACACGAGGGCATTCGGTGAGATGGACTGGGCGCGCAAGAACTCGAATAACGCAACGACCTCAGTGCCGCGGAGCGGCCGCCGCTCCGTGACGCTCGCCGTGGTCCCGGTGCTGATGTCCGCAGTCATCGGCGTGGACGATCGCTCCACCCGTCCATGCACACGAGTTAAAGAAGCCCGCCTCGATCTCGATCGCCAGGATGCGAAGGTGAAGGAGGGCGACGCCGGCTCCAACACGCTCGTCTTCGTCGTCAAGCTGTCCAGGCCATCGGTCGCCCGTGTGCACTACCGGTCGCGGGCGGGACCGCGGGCAAGGAGGATTTCAAGGCGGTCCACGGCACCGTCCGGTTCGGTGGGAACGTCACCACGCGAAAGGTCAAGGTGAAGGTGCTCGGTGACACGCTTCATGAGTCCGATGAGCCTTCAGCCTGCACCTGTCGAACCCCAAAGGCGCTCGGATCGACGACAAGGTCGGCCGCGGCACGATCCTGGACGACGACGACCTCGCTGGCGCGGGGCCCGCGTTCTCGATCGGCGACTTCACGGTGATCGAAGGGAACCTCGGCACCACCGACGCGGTGTTCGACGTCACCGTCTCCTCCTCATCGCTCGACGCAGATGTCGGTCGACTTCGCGACGGTGAACGGTTCGGCGACGTTCGCCAGCGACTACGACCCCGCCGGCGGGACGCTGGTCTTCGCTCCGGGCGAGACGTCGAAGCAGGTCGCCGTGCAGGTGATCGGCGATACGACCGCCGAGTCGAACGAGAAGTTCTCGGTGAACCTCTCGAACGCCACCGGCGCGACGATCGCGGATGCGATCGGCCTGGGGACGATCACGGACGACGACTCCGGCGGACCGACCGCGAACCCGTCCATCATGATCGCGAACGCGACCGTCACCGAGGGCAACAGCGGATCCACGAACGCCGTCTTCACCGTCACGCTGTCGGCCCCGAGCACCAACACGGTGACGGTGAACTACGCCACGGCCCCCGGCTCGGCGACGGCGCCCGCCGACTACACCTCGACGAGTGGGACGCTGACGTTCAACCCCGGCGAGACCGCGCTGCAGATCGTCGTCCAGGTGCAAGGAGACACGTCGGTGAGGCCAACGAGACCTTCTCGGTGAACCTGTCCGGGGCCACGAACGCCACCATCGCCGACAATTCGGGACTCGGCACGATCACGGACAACGACACGTCGTCGATCACGATCGGCGCCGGCACGGTGACCGAAGGGAACAGCGGGACGATGAATGCCGTCTTCAACGTGAGCCTCTCGGCACCGAGCAGCGCCACGTCACGGTCGACTTCGCGACCGCGGCCGGTTCGGCGAGCGCCCCCGCCGACTACGTCGCGGCCGCCGGCACCGTCACGTTCAACCCGGGCGAGGTCTCCAAACAGATCGCCGTCCAAGTTGTCGGGGACATCGCCATCGAGCCGAACGAGACGTACTCCGTGAACCTCTCCAACCCCACGAACGCCACCATCGCCGGTGCGGGTTTCGGATTGGGAACGATCACCGATGACGACGCTCGGACGGTCACGATCGGCAACAACACGTTCACAGAAGTCGACGCCGGACTGACGAACGTCTCGTTCACCGTCACCCTCTCGGCCTCGAGCGGCAACACGATCACCGTGAACTACGCGACTGCCGATGGCTCGGCGACCGCCCCGAGTGACTATGTCTCCGTGAGCGGCACCGTGACGTTCAATCCGGGTGAGACGACGAAGACCATCGTCGTGCAGATCGCCGGTGACTTCGTCAACGAGCCGAACGAGACGTACTCGGTGAACCTCTCCAACCCCACGAACGCCACGATCGCCGGCTCCGGCATCGGACTAGGAACGATCACCAACGACGATCCGTGAGTCGGAGCTGCCGACCTACTTCCGGTCCTTCAGGATCTGCCGCGCGGCGTTCGCGCCGGGTCCACCGGTGATGCCGCCGCCCGGGTGAGCGCCGGAACCGGCGAGGTAGAGCCCGTCGAGCACGAACCGGTAGCGGGCCTGACCGTTGAGCGGCCGCCACATGAAGAACTGATCGAGTCCGGGCTCGGCGTGGTAGACGTGCCCGCCGCTCAGGCCGTAGTCGTTCTCCAGGTCTTCGGGGGTGATGACCTGCCGGGCCTCGACCGATTCGCCCAACCCTGGCGCGTACCGCTCCAGCGTCTTGACGGTGATGTCGGCCAGCCGGTCACGCTCCGTCGACCACTCGGCGTCGCGCAGGTGCCGCGGCGCCGCCTCGACCAGCACGCTCATCACGTGCTTGCCGTCGGGAGCGAGCGACGGATCGGAGAACGTGGGGACGGTCGCCTCGAGCCATGGCTCCTCGGCGATGTGGCCGAACTTCCACGCATCCTTCGCCCGTTCCACGTGGTCGATGCTGGTGCCGATCACGATGCGTCCCGTGAGCTGCCCGGGGTCGTCGGCTCCGTTGAAAGACGGAGCGGCGGACAGCGCCAGGTTCACCTTGGCGGTGACGCCCGGCTGACGGATGTTGGACGCGCGCCAGACCATGCTCGGCCCGAGCTCGACCGGGTCGCAGAGCGACAGCGTCCGCTTCGGATCGGCCGCCGAGACCACCGTCGGCGCGTCGATCGCCTCGCCGCCGGCGAGCGTCACGCCCACGACGCGCCCGTCGCGTGAACGGATCTCGGCCACCTCGGCTCCGGTCCGGACCTTCACACCGAACGCCGTCGCGCTGGCTTCGAGCGCGGCCGCGAGCGCGCCGCTCCCTCCCTTCGCCGCGGTGCTCTGCCCGGGCGCTCCCCCGTCGTTGCCGGCGGAGTCCATCAGGAACACGGCCGCCGAACCCGCGGCCCACGGGCCTGTGGACGTGTACAGCACGCCGCGCGTGGAGAGCGGCCCACGGATCGCTTCGTCCTCGAAGACCTCGGCCACCAGGTCGGCGACCGCCATGGGAAGGGCGCGGATCGCCTCCCGGCCGGTCTTGGCACCCAGATCGCGGAACGCCTTGCCGAGCTTCAGGCCGGCGATCGCGTCCGCGATCGAAGGTGACTTCGCATCGGGCGGCGTGATCGCGTTGATGTACGCCAGGAAGCTCGCGACCGCCCGCACCTTCTGGTCGAACGCCGGATACGCGGCGGCATCGTGCGCATGCCGCGGTTTCAGCCCTTCGGCGGTCCGCGCCGCGTCGGCCCAGAGCGTCACGGCGGAGCCGTCGGGCTGGGGCGCGAACACGCGGACGTCGGGCTGGATGACCTCCAGGCCGAACGCGCCCAGCTTGAGGTCCTTGATCACGGACGGGCGCAGCCGCCCGATCGTGTGAGCGATGCCGGGCGCCGTGAACCCGGGCGCGATCTCCGTGTTCCGCAGGATGCCGCCGACGGCGTCACTGCGCTCCAGCAGCGTGACGTCCTTGCCGGCTTTCGCGAGGTATGCCGCCGCGACGAGACCGTTGTGGCCACCGCCGATGACGACCACGCGTTCCTTCGCCATCAGGCCACCTGCCTCCCGCCGCGCTTCTTCTCCTTCAGGTATTCGAGCGCAGCGATGCGACCGGGCGCGCCCATGATGCCGCCGCCCGGGTGCGTCGCAGAACCGCACATCCACAGGTCCTGGACCGGCGTGCGGTAGCGCGCCCACCCCGGTACCGGCCGGTTGAAGAACAACTGCTCCAGCGAGAGCTCGCCCTGGAAGATGTTGCCCTCGGTGAGTCCGGTGACGTCCTCGATGTCCTTCGGCGTGATGAACATCTTGTGCAGGATCTTGCTGCGGATGTCGGGGAAGCGCTCCTCGAGCGTGTCGATCACGTTCTCTCCGAACGCTTCCCGTTCAGCGTCGTTCCATTCCTTGCCGGGCTCCAGCTTGTAGGGCGCGTACTGCACGAAGCAGCTCATGATGTGCTTGCCGGGTGGCGCCATCGACGGATCGACGAGCGTCGGCATGATGCAGTCGATGTACGGCCGCTCGCTGAACCGGCCGAACTTCGCGTCGTCGTACGCGCGCTCCATGTAGTCGAGGTTCGGGCTGAAGCTGATCGCGCCGCGGAGCCACGGACCGACGCCCGGCTTGCACGCCAGTTCGGGCAGGCCGTCGAGCGCCAGGTTCACCTTCCCGCTCGAACCGCGGTACTTGTAGCGCCGTACCTCGGCCTCGAAGTCCGGATCGAGCGTCCCGGGCTCCAGCAACTTGAGGAACGTCAGGTTCGAGTCGACCGACGAGAGCACCGCGCCGGCCAGGATGGTCTCCCCGCTCTCGAGCGTGACACCGGTGGTCCGGCCGCCGGACACGTCGATGCGGGCGACCGATGCCTCGGTGCGGATCTCGACCCCGAGGGAGAGCGCGGCGCTCGCGATCGCGTTGGAGACGCCGCCCGTCCCGCCCTTCGGGATGCCCCACGCGCGGAACGCGCCGTCGATCTCTCCCATGTAGTGGTGCAGCAGGACGTACGCGGTCCCCGGCGAGCGTGGTCCCTGGAACGTGCCGATGATGCCGGACGCGCTCATGGTCGCCTTCAACGGCTCGGTCTCGAACCACTGGTCCAGGAAGTCCGCGGCGCTCATCGTCATCAGTTGGATGAACGTGGTCTGCAACCGTGTCGGCAGGTCCTTGAAGCCCCTCGCCAGGCCGGCCAACGGCAGCCAGTCCATCGGGTTGAGCTTGCCGGGGTCAGGGGGCACGATCGACAGGATCGGCTTGATGAAGCGCGCCATCTCGGCCATGAGCTGGCCGTACTCCTCGTAGGCCTCGGCGTCGTTCTTCGACCAGCGACGGAGCTCACGGATCGTCGACCCGTGGTCGTTCACACGCCACAGGTAGTCGTCGTCGAGCGGCGTGATCGTGCCGTCGAGCGGAAGGATCTCCAAGCCGTGCTTCGGCAGCTCCAGCTCGCGGATGATCTCCGGGCGCAACAGCGACACGACGTAGGAGTAGACCGAGAACTTGAACCCCGGGAAGATCTCCTCGGTGACGGCGGCGCCCCCCAGGACGTGACGGCGTTCGAGGACCAGGACCTTCTTACCGGCCTTCGCGAGGTAGGCGGCGCTCGTGAGGCCGTTGTGGCCCCCGCCGATCACGACCGCGTCGTACCGCTTGGCCATGGACCCTCCTGAGGCGTTCGTGATGACCTGAGGTCAAGCGGCCCCGGTCGGAAGGCGCCTCTGCGCCGGTGGCCCATGGTAGCCGCGGCGTTGGGGCCGCACCAAGGGGGCCCTGACCTCTGGTCAGGGTCCGCGGCTGATCAGGCCGGAAGCTGGCCGCCCGAAGCGGCGACCGTGTCGTCCTCCGACCGGAAGTGCCTGCCGACCCCGGGGAGTCCCTTGGGACAGACCTGCCAACCGTTCTTGCCCTCGCTCTTCGCGAGGTACATGGCGTAGTCGGCCGCCCGCAGCAGGGCCTCGGCGTCGCCCTTGTTGTCGGGATAGAAGCTGATGCCGATGCTGGCCGTCACGGCCACCTCGTGACGCTGGATCGTCGTCGGCTTCGCCACGCTCTGCAGGATCTTGTCGGCAACCGTCCTCGCGTCCAGACGCCCCCCCAATGTCTCGAGCACGATCACGAACTCGTCTCCACCGATCCGAGCGACGGTGTCGCTGCTGCGGACGGTAGCCACGAGTCTCTCCGCGATCGACGTCAAGACCACGTCGCCGAATGCATGCCCGTGCGCGTCGTTGACCTCCTTGAAGTCGTCGATGTCGAGGAAGAGCACGGCGAAGATCGCGCGCGCTCTCGCGGCATGGGCCAGGGTCTGCACCATGCGGTCCATCAGGAGATAGCGATTCGGCAAACCGGTGAGCTGATCGTGCGTGGCCAGGTGCTGGAGATCGAGCTCTGCCCGCTTGAGCTCGTTGATCTCGCGAGTGATACCCATCAGGCCGATGACGGTCCCCGATGCGTCACGGAGGGGCACCTTCGTCGTGGAGGTCCAGTTCAACTCCGAGCCCTCCATCGTGCGACTCTCGACCATCCCGATGATCGGCTCGCCCGACTCCATGATCCGGAGGTCCTCCATGAGCGTTCGGCGACCGAAGGACTCGCCGAACAGGTCGACATCCGACTTGCCCACGAGCTCCGCCGGGTCAGCGAACCCAAGACTGTCGGCCATGCGTTGGCTCACACGGAGCAGCCGGCACTCACGATCCTTGAAGTAGATGCTGTCTTCCGTGTTCTCCATGAGAGCGTGGAACTGGAATTCCTCGCTCGAAGGATCGAACTCTGCCATCTCGGCCTACCTCCATCGGGATCGCATCCTTTGTATCGGCGTGCGGATGGGTCGGGATTAACCCGGGTCCTATCGGACGGAGCGTCGCGTGACTAGGGGTCAACGCGCGTCGCGACGGCGCTCGTCGGGCGTCAGCTACCCTAGCCACCCCTGATGGATGAGGAGATCTCGTGAGTGTGGGCACCGTGTTCTTCCCGCGTGAGGCGGAGCTGAACGCCCACTTGGCGTGGGGCGAATGGTCGGGCTACCACAGCGCGGCCGTCTACGCCGACTTCCACGACATCGAGTACAACGCCATCCGCGAGGCCGCGGGCGTCGTCGACATCACGCCCCTGTACAAGTACCTCATCCGTGGACGTGACGCCGGTCGCCTTCTGGATCGCGTCATGACCCGTGACATCTCGAAGCTCCAGGTCGACCAGGTCTTCTACACGCCGTGGTGCGACGAGGACGGCAAGGTCATCGACGACGGGACCGTGACCCGCCTCTCGGAGGACTCGTACCGGCTCACCGCCGCCGACCCGTGCGAACGCTGGTTCCGCATGAACCTGACCGGGCTCGACGCCGAGATCGAGGACATCAGCGATCGGACGGCGGGGCTCGCGCTGCAGGGCAGGCTGTCGCGAGAAGTCCTGGAAGAGGCGAGCGGTCAGGACTGGACGGACGTTCGCTACTTCCGTCGTCGCCGCACGCAGATCGCCGACGTGGACGTCGACGTGACGCGCACCGGCTACACGGGCGACCGCGGCTACGAGTTGTGGATCCCGGTCGAGGGCGCGGTCGCCGTCTGGGACCGCCTCTTCGCCGTCGGGCAACGCTACGGGATCCACCCGGTCGGGATCCGTGCGATGGACGTGGCGCGCGTCGAGGCGGGCCTGATCCTCATCGAGGTCGAATACTCCAGCTCGCACCGGGCGATCGCGAAGGAGCAGCACTACTCGCCCTTCGAACTCGGCCTCGGCCGGCTCGTCGACCTGCGGAAAGCCTCGCCGTTCAACGGCAAGCGCGCGCTGATGGCGGAGCAGGCTGCGGGCGGGCCATCCCGCCGCCTGGTGGGCCTGGAGCTCGAGTGGGCAGGGATCGAGGGACTCTTCGCCAAACACGACCTGGCGCCGGCCGTCTCGCCACTCGTGCATCGCGACCCGGTGCCCGTCTACAAGGAGGGCAAGCAGGTCGGCCGCGCCACGAGCGTCACCTGGGCGCCGACGATCAAGAAGATGGTGGCCTTCGGCTCGGTGGACAAGCGGTACGAGGCGAACGGCACGCGGCTGTCGGTCGAGTGGAGCGTCGAGGGCGAGCGCGGCAAGGTCGCCGCGACCGTCGTCCCGATGCCGTTCCTCGACCTCGAGCGCAAACGCACGTAATCGGATCCGCGACGGGCTCTGACAGAATCGTTGGGTCGTGAGATCTGAAACTCCCCGTTCGTTGATCCTCTTCGCGCTGCTCGGCGGGGGCGTCGCGTTCGTCGTGGCCGCCCTCGGCAGCACGCAGGTCGCCCTGGTGGCCGGCCTCGCCTGCTTCGCGATCGGGATGGTGGCCATCGCGTGGCGCACCCGTCCGGCCACAGGCGGATCCTCCCCCGACCCGGGACGCCGCCGCTTCCTCACGTTCGGCCGGGATCGGCGGCTTCGCGTGGCTCTTCGTCGGCGGAGCGCTCGGCCGGGCCACCCGCTCGCTGACGCTCCCCGACCCGCGGCCGATCCAGGACGCGATGGCGAGCGACCTGGGCGCCGAGTACATGGAGCTCATCCGACGCGCCTACCATCCCGGTCGATCGGGCGAGCTGCAGCTCGTGCTGGCGCCGTACAACAGCGCCAACTACGCGCCGGAGTCACGGGACCTGGTCAGGTTCATCCGCGCGACCAGTCATGCGTCCGTGTGGATGTACCTGGAGCGCATCCCGTTGGTCGTGTATGCGCCGGGTCGCGTGGAGCCCGCGGACGACACGACCCGCGTCACGCTGGCCGACCTGGCCCCGACCACGGCGGCGCTGATGGGCCACGCTGGTTGGCCGGCCGATCGCGCGGGCGCCCCGCTGCCGGGCATCGCCGCGTCGACTCCGCCGAAGGTGGTCGTGACGTTCGTGATCGACGGGGGCGGATGGAACGTGCTGCAACACTGGCCCGACCGCTGGCCGAACCTCAAGCGGCTGATGGGACAGGGCGCCAACTTCCGCGACGCGATCGTCGGGTCGTTCCCGGCGGTGACCGCCTGCGCGCACGCGACGATCGGCACCGGCACGTTCCCGAGCCAGCACGGCATCACCGGCCACAACATCCGCGACGGGAGCAAGGTTCGCAAGGCGTACGGCGACGCGGGACATGCGAACCCCGGCGACATCGTGATCCCCACGCTCGCCGACCTGTGGAGCGACGCGACGGACGACCGCGCGTGGGTCGGCGAGATCGGCTATCAGGTGTGGCACATGGGCATGATCGGCTACGGCGGCTCGTCTCGGACGGGTGATCAGCTCCCGGTCGGCGTCTACTGGGACGAGGGCGCGTACCACGACAACGGCGTCGGCGCGTGGGCGTCGCACAACCCCGAGCTCTTCCGGATGCCGTCGACCGTTCCCGGACTCGACGTCTACGACGCGCACCTCCAGGCGTTCACGGCCCCGGAATGGGATCGCTCCTTCGATCCGCGGGGACGTCAGACACCGTGCTGCGCCCCACCCGTCGTCCGTTACCAGGGCGACCTGATCGACGCGACGCTGCGGAACGAGCCGATCGGGCAGAGTGGCGTCACGGACCTTCTCTACATCAACTTCAAGGCTCCGGACTACACCGGTCACATCTACAACATGAAGTCGGAGTGGGAGGGCCTCGTGCTGCAGGAGGTCGACGAGCAACTCGGGCGCCTGGTCACCACGCTCGATGAGCTGTTCCCCGGGGACTACGCGCTCATCGTGACGGCCGATCACGGGCAGTGTCCGTTGCCCGACGACGTCGACGGCGTGCGCTTGGACCCGTTGCAGCTCGGGGAGGCGATCGACCGTCGGTTCGGCGGCGAGCTCGTCACGACCGTGCAGAGCGTCGTTCCGTCCGAGATCTACCTGCACGAGGGCGTGCTCCGCGTCAACGGCGCGTCGATCGACGACGTGGCCGTCGGCCTCCGCGACTACCGGTACCGGGAGAACATCGGGCCGTACGTCCCGGCTAGCGTCATCGAACAGGATCTGCTCGACGCGCGGGAGTTCTCAGCGGTGTTCTCCACCACCTACCTGGCCTCGCTCGAGGGGGCCGATCTGTCGGTGTTCGGAGAGACGGCGTTCCCGGATGCGGACCCGGACGGGATCCCCGAGATCCCCTAGCACCCCACGTCGCCCACAGGCTCGAGGCGGCGCGTTCCTCGACCGCGGGTCCCCTCCTTCGACCGCTGCGTGACATCATTCCCGCCCGATGACCCTTGAATTGACCCGTTCCGACCGGGAGATGCTCGACGGCGGCCGGGGCGACGCGGTGGCGCTCGCGATGCGGGTCGTGGCCCAGATGGCGCACGTCTGGCGGGCCCGGCGCCTGATCGACGTCACGTCGGCCCATATCGACAGTTGCCTCTATCACGGCCCCGCCGGACTGGACTTCGCCGACAGGTTGCTCGCCGGTGACGCCCGCGTCTCGGTGCCGACGACGCTCAACGTCTCGTCGCTCGACCTGCTGCATCCCGACCTGGTTCGGCTGGATGCCGACGCGGCGTCGAAGGCACGCCGCCTGATGGACGCCTACGTCTCCATGGGATGCCGACCGACGTGGACATGTGCTCCCTACCAGCTCGAAGAGCGTCCCGCGTTCGGCGAGCACGTCGCGTGGGCCGAGTCGAACGCGATCGTGTTCGCCAACTCGGTGCTGGGCGCGCGGACCAACCGCTATGGCGACTTCATCGACATCTGCGCGGCGATCACGGGCCGCGTGCCGGAGGCGGGCTTGCACCTGGACGAGCATCGGCGGGGCAGCGTGGTCTTCCGGCTCGCGGACGACCTCCCGGAGCGGCTCCTCCACGACGAGGTCCTGCCGGCGTGCGTAGGTCACATCGTCGGGCTGCAGACGGGGACGGACGTGCCCGTCATCGTCGGGCTCCCGCCCGCGACCGATGAGGATCGACTGAAGGCGCTCGGAGCCGCGGCGGCGTCGTCGGGCGCGGTGTCCATGTTCCACGCCGTCGGCGTCACCCCCGAGGCAACGACGCTCCAGGATGCCCTGGGGGGGAACCAGGTCTCGCGGGAGGTCGTCATCACGCTCGACGGGATCCGCGCGGCTCGCGACGAGCTCACGACCGTCCCCGACGGACCGATCTCCGCGGTCAGCGTCGGCACGCCGCATCTGTCCGCGCGCGAGATCGACCGTCTCGTCGCGTCCGTTCGACGACACCCACCGGCGGTTCCGTTCTATGCGAACACCGGCAGGGACGTCGCCGACGCGGACACGCTGACCGCCCTCGCCGACGGGGGCGTCACGGTCGTCACCGATACGTGCACGTACATCACGCCGATCCTCCACGACCTCGATGGGCCGGTGATGACCGATTCGGCGAAGTGGGCGTGGTACGCACCGGCCAACCTCGGGTTCGACGTGGTGTTCGGCTCGTTCGACGAGTGCGTCCACTCCGCATCGCTCGGCCGCGTGTGGCGCGACCCCGATGTCTGGAAGGAGGTGACGAGTGCCTGAAGGCCGCACGCTAGCGCGGGGACACGCCTCGGGGATCGCTCTCGTGCTGGAAGCACCGCTCAGCTTCTGGGGAGGGGTTGATCCGTCGACCGGAGCGCTGATCGACACCCATCACCCCCAACGCGGGTCGGTCGTGACCGGCCGGGTGCTGGTGATGCCCTCTGGACGAGGGTCCAGCTCGAGCTCGTACGTGCTCGCCGAGGCGATCCGCGCCGGAACCGCGCCTGCCGCCATCCTCCTCGGGGAGGAGGATGGCATCGTGGCGCTCGGCGCCATCGTCGCCGCGGAGCTGTACGGCACGCCGATCCCCGTCGTGGTCCTGGACGCCGAGGGATACGCAGCGATCGCCGACGGCGTCGAGGTCGAGGTGAACGCCGGCCAGGATCTGGCGACCGTAGGGCTGGGCAACTCACCTCGGTAGGAGCGGAGGACCACATTTCCTGTCCTCCTACAGCACCGGTTGCGGCACGATCTCATCCCGACAAGGATTCATGCGTGGACACACCATCGACCACGTACGCGAAGACCGCCGACGGAGTGCATATCGCATACCAGGTGATCGGCGCGGGTCCGGTCGACCTCGTCTGGGTGATGGGCTGGACGTCGAACATCGAAGCGATCTGGGAGGAGCCGAACTTCGCTCGGTTCCTGTCGAGGCTCGCGTCCTTCTCGCGCTTGATCCTGTTCGACAAGCGCGGCATGGGGATGTCCGACCGGGTCTCGGACGTTCAGCTCCCGTCGCTCGAAACACGGATGGACGACGTTCGAGCGGTGATGGACGCGGCGGGTTCGGAGCGTGCGATCGTCTACGGTGTCTCGGAAGGCGGCCCGATGGCCATGCTCTTCGCCGCGACGTACCCGGCACGAACGATCGCGCTCATCCTGTACGGGACCGACGCCGACTACACGTCGCGCCTTACGGACAACCCGGCCGCCTACCAGGGAGACGAGTACCTCGAGTACATCGACAAGCACTGGGGAACGATCGAGCATGCACGCGAGGAGATCCGGACCTGGGGAGCGCCGAGCCACGCCGACGACGAGCGGCTGGCGGGTTGGCTCGCGTCGTACCTCCGGCGCGCCGCGAGCCCCGGCGCCGCGATCTCGCTCGCGCGGATGAATCGCGAGATCAACGTGAGCCATGCGTTGCCTGCCATCCACGTGCCGACGCTCCTGCTCGCCAAGATCGGCGACGTCGATTTCCCGATCGCTGGGATGCGGCGGATGGCCACCCAGATCGCCGGTGCTCGGCTCCGCGAGTTCCCCGGCGATGCGCACTTCTTCTGGGTGGAGGAGTACGACTCGATGCTGGAAGAGATCGAGCACTTCGTCGGAGAGTTCCGCGAGCAGGAGGCGGAGCTGGAACGGTTCCTCGCAACGGTCCTGTTCACCGACATCGTCGACTCGACGACGATCGCGGCGTCGCTCGGCGATCGTCGGTGGAAGGAGACGGTCGAGGCGCACCACGCGAGGGTTCGGGGTCAGCTTGCGCGCTATCGCGGCACGGAGATCGACACCGCGGGCGACGGGTTCTTCGCGACGTTCGACGGTCCCGCCCGCGCGATCCGCTGCGCGCTCTCGACGGTCGCGGCGGTCCGTGAGCTCGGGATCCAGGTTCGGGCGGGACTGCATACCGGCGAGGTCGAGCAGATCGGCGACAAGGTCGGCGGGATCGCGGTCAATATCGGCGCCCGGGTGGCGGCGCTGGCGGGCGCTTCGGAGGTCGTGGCCTCGCAGACCGTGAAGGACCTCGTGTCAGGCTCCGGCATCGTGTTCGCGGATGCAGGCGAGCACGAGCTGAAAGGCGTCCCCGACCGCTGGCACCTGTACCGGGTGGTGAAGTAGGTCACATCCCCTGACCCCGGACGCAACAGGCTTGCCTCGCACCGTGACTACACTCGCTCGATGGCCGTGACCTGCGCCTCCTGCGCGTACGAGAACAACGACGACGCCCGGTTCTGCGCCGGCTGCGGAGCGGCGCTTGGGTCGACGTGCGCGGCCTGCGGAACGGTCGTGCCTCCCGGGGGGCGATTCTGTCCGAACTGCGGTGCACCGCTCGAAGGATCCGGTCCGGAGGCGCCGATCGAGGAACGCCGGGTGGTCTCGATCCTGTTCGCCGACCTCGCCGGATTCACGTCGCGCTCGGATCAGGCGGATCCGGAGGACGTGCGCAGGACACTCATGCCGTTCCATGCCATCGCGAAGGAGGAGATCGAGCGCTTCGGCGGAGCGCTCGACAAGTTCATCGGCGACGCGGCGATGGGCGTGTTCGGCGCTCCGATCGCCCACGAGGACGACGCCGAGCGCGCGATCCGAGCCGCGCTGTCGATCCAGGCACGCACCTCGGAGATGGAGATCCCGGTCCGAGCGGCCGTGAACACCGGCGAGGCAGTGGTCACGTTCGCCACGGGACCGCAGGTCGGCGAGAACGTCGCGGGCGACGTCGTCAACACGGCGTCCCGGCTGCAGTCGCTGGCCCCGCACGGCGGGGTCGCCGTCGGCGAGTCGACGTATCGCGCGACCCGAACGGCGATCGACTACCGAGAGCTCGAGCCGGTGTCGGTGAAGGGGAAGGCCGATCCGCTCCGCGTCTGGGTGGTGATGGCGCTCCACGAGGACGCGCCCGGACGCGCCGACGAGGACGCCACACCGTTCGTCGGTCGAGACCGCGAGCGCAGCCTGCTGCGCGAGCTCCTCGCGCGCGCCATCCGCGAGCGGTCGCTCCAGCTCGTCACGATCGTCGGAGAGCCGGGCATCGGCAAGACGCGGCTCGTCGCGGACCTGCGGGATCACGTCCTGGGGCAGGAAGAGACAACGACCTGGTACCGCGGGCGGTGCCTCCCCTACGGCGAATCCGTCACGTTCGCCCCGCTCGAGGAGGTCGTGCGCGAGGCGACCGGCGTCCGTCGTTCCGACGATCGCGAGAAGGCCGCCGCCAAGTTGGAGCGGCACCTGCGGACGCTCGAGCCGCGCGCCGAGGACGCCGACTGGCTCCGCACGCGGATGGCGCCGCTCCTCGGTCTCGTGGACGTCGAAGGCCAGGCCGCCGCCAATCGCGAGGAGTCGTTCGCAGCGTGGACGCGGTTCCTCGGCGACGAGGCCGCGCTCGCCCCCACCGTCCTCGTCATCGAGGACCTGCACTGGGCCGATCCCGCGATGCTCGATTTCCTCGATCAGCTGGGCGACCACCTCCACGACGCGCCGCTGCTGCTGGTCACAACGGCACGGCCGGAGCTCTTCGACGCCCGCCGGGACTGGGGCGCCGGCAAGCCGAACTCGTCCACGGTCACGCTGTCGCCGCTCACCGAGGACGACATGCAGCAGCTGCTCGCCGAACTGCTCGTTCGGACGGTGCTCCCGGCCGAGTCGCAAGGACCGCTGGTGGAGAGCGCCGGTGGGAACCCGCTCTACGCCCTCGAGTTCGTCCGGATGCTTGCCGACCAGGGCACGGTCGCGGAGGCATCGACGATCGCGCTCCCCGAGACGATCCACGCCTTGATCGCGGCCCGCCTCGACGCGCTCTCCTCCGGACAGCGCTCGCTCCTGCAGGACGCCGCCGTCGTGGGCGACCCGTTCTGGTCGGGCGCGCTCGCGTCGATGCACGGAGACGAGGACCTCACGACATCGCTCACGGAGCTCCGTCGTCGCGGGTTGATACGGCGGACGTCGTCGCAGACCATGACCGGGGAGGACGAGTTCGCGTTCACCCACGGTCTGATCCGTGACGTCGCGTACGGCCAGATCCCGCGCGCGGGGCGCGCGACACGCCACCTGGCCATCGCGCGCTGGCTCGAAGGCACGGCCGGCGACCGGGTGGAAGACCGCGCAGAGCTGCTCGCACACCACATGACGGAGGCGCTCCGGCTCGCGATCGCCTCCGGCGCGCCGGAGGACATCGACGCGCTGACGGAGGACGCTCGCCGGTTCCTCCTCCTCGCTGGTCAACGGCAGATGTCGATCGATGTGCCGCAAGCCGCCGAGTACTACCGGCGCGCGCTGGAGCTCACGCCGGTGGGGGATCCGCAGCGCCCGACGCTGCTGCGGAAGAGGACCGAGTTCGCGTGGCGAGCCGGCAAGGTCGACGTGGATGAAGCGATCCGGTCTTACCAAGAAGCCATGGACGAGGCGCTGGCGAACGGCGATGAGCTCGAGGCCGCCTACTGCATGCGCCGGCTCTACTTCCAGATGGGTTTCCGCGGCGACACGGACGCCGCTCGGAAGTTGCTCGACCGCGGCATCGACCTGCTCGAGCACGTCGAGGGCAGAACGCCCGAGTTGCTGGCCGAGCTCTACGCGTGCCGGGCCGAGGACGAGATGTTCTCCGGACGGACGAAGGGATCGACTCGAATGGGCCGATCGGGCGCTGGCGCTCCCGCACGCACCCTCGGTGGACATGATGGCGCTCCACATCCGGGGCAACGGCCGCTGCGAGCTCGGCGACCTCGCGGGGATGGACGATCTCTGGGAGGCGCTCCATCTCGCGGAGTCGACGGGGAACGGCGTCGACCTCGCCCAGTCCTACTCGTACCTCAATGAATGGGTGGGGCTGCAGGAGGGGCCGTTGCGCAGCCTGGAGATGAACCGGGCGCAGATCGAGACCTGTGAGGTGCGCGGCATGGCCGGCCAGGCGATGTGGTCCACGGCCGAGTCCCTGTGGATGCTCTACGACGCCGGCCGCTGGGACGAGGCCCTGGAACGGGCCGCCCGCGCGATCGCGTGGGCGACGCAGCACGAGGATTCCCAGGTCGGCACGGCCGGTCTCACGTACACCGCGAGGATCATGGCGCACCGGGGCAGGCTGGAGGAGGCCGCCGAACTCGTCGAGCGGTACCTGGTCACCGCGCGACAGATCGGCGACCTCCAGATCCTGTCGCCGGCATTGGTGACCGCCGCCGTGACGGCCTGGAAGGTGGGCGACGCGACGACGGCGTTCGATCACCTGCGCGAGTTCGACACGACGACACGGGAAGGACCCACCGAGTACCGCGAGTTCCAGTTGCCCGAGGCGATCCGCATCTGCCGTGACCATGAGGACCTCGAGCTGGCCGAAGCGCTCGCCCGCGACCGTCCCGTCTACGTCGTTCGCACGCGGAACGCCATGCTGTCGGTCCGAGCATCGATCGCCCAGATGCGCGGGGAGACGGACGAGGCCGCATCGGGGTTCGAGGGGGCGGCCGACGCCTGGAGCAGGTGGGGCGATCCGTTCGAACGTGCACACGCGCTGGACGGGATGGCGCGATGCCTCACGGCGCTCGGTCGACCGAACGACGCCGCGGTCCCCGCCCGGGATGCGCGGGCGATCTTCACCGGCCTGGGCGTCCCCACCGGGCACGATGCCCCGGACGCCGGGCGCGGTGCGCCCTAGGGCCGAGCATGCTCCTCGACGACGTCGTCTCCACATCTGGCTCGGTCGCTTCGACGCGGTCCCGGCTGGCGAAGGTCGATGCGATCGCGGACCTGCTCCGTCGCGCCGACCCCGACGAGGTCCCTGTCGTCGTCTCCTACCTCTCGGGGGAGCTGCGCCAGCGCCGAACGGGAGTGGGATGGGCCTCGTTGCAGGACCTACCCGTTCCCGCCGACGAACCGACCCTCGCCGTCGCCGACGTGGATACGGCGTTCGGACGGGCGGCGGAGGCGAGGGGTCCCGGGTCCGTGGCCGTCCGGCGTGACGCGCTCGCCACCCTGTTCGGCCGCGCGACGAATGAAGAACAGCACTTCCTCGTTCGGCTCGCCGGAGGCGAGCTCCGTCAAGGCGCGCTCGCGGGCATCATGGTGGACGCGGTGGCACGGGCAGCCGACGTCCCCGGTCCCACGGTCCGGCGCGCCGCGATGCTGGCGGGCGATCTTCCGGCGGTCGCCAAGGCGGCCATCACCACGGGCGCCGCCGGACTCGACGCCTTCCGGCTCGAGGTGGGACGTCCGCTCCAGCCGATGCTCGCCAAGACCGCCACGTCGGTGGCCGACGCGATGGCGCAGCTTGGTAGTGACGTGGCCGTTGACTGGAAGCTCGATGGCGTGCGGGTGCAGGTCCATCGCGACGGCGACGACGTCGCGGTGTTCACGCGGACGCTGGATCCCATCACGGACCGGGTGCCGGAAGTCGTGGAGGCCGTGCTCGCCCTGCCCGTGCGGTCGATCGTCCTCGACGGAGAGGCGATCGCGCTCCGGCCCGACGGACGACCGCGTCCGTTCCAGCAGACCGCCAGCCGGGTCGCCAGCCGTGGCGACGTCGACGCGCTCCGCGCTGACGTACCCCTCACACCGTTCTTCTTCGATGTCTTGCGCCTGGACGATCGCGACGTGCTCGATCTGCCCGCGACGCAGCGGCTCCGGGCGGTCGAGGGCGTCGTGCCGAGCAACCTCTGGGCACCGAGACTGGTGACGGGCGACGTCGATGCCGCGCAGGCATTCTTCGAAGACACCATCGCACATGGCCACGAAGGCGTGGTCGTGAAGTCGTTGGGCGCACCGTACGAAGCGGGACGGCGCGGCGGGGCGTGGCTGAAGGTGAAGCCGGTCCACACGTTGGACCTGGTGGTGCTAGCGGTCGAGTGGGGGCACGGTCGACGCCATGGTTGGTTGTCGAACCTCCACCTGGGCGCCCGCGATCCCGAGACGGGCGGCTTCGTCATGCTCGGCAAGACGTTCAAGGGGCTCACCGACGAGCTGCTGCGCTGGCAGACGGAGCGGCTCCTCGAGCTCGAGGTCGAGCGTGAGGGCATCACCGTGTTCGTCCGCCCGGAGCTGGTCGTCGAGATCGCGTTCGACGGCATCCAGACCAGCTCACGGTATCCGGCCGGCATGGCGCTACGGTTCGCGCGGGTGATCCGCTACCGGGACGACAAGACCGCCGACGAGGCGGACACCGTCGAGACCGTTCGCGCGCTGCATCAGGCAGGGCTGTAGCATCCCGCCACCATGGATGGGCGTGTGCGCCGGACCGTCGCGGCGGCGCTGCTGATGGTGGCGATGGTTGCCTGCGGCGACGGAGGAGCCATCGGTACCGGAGCGTCGGACGCCGCCACCTCAGGGGCCGGCGCGACCGATGCTCCCCACGACTCGACCTCGTCTCCGGCAACGACCGAGGCGAGCCCCACCGCCACGTCGATCCTCAGCGACCAGGAGCAGGCGTGCGTGGATGCCTTCGTGGCATACCTCGAGGACATCGAACGTTTCGTCGATGGCTTCGACTTCGCCGGAGCCACGATCCTGGAATATCAGGATGTCTTCGTGAAGCTGGTGCCGGCGGGACAAGCGCTCGCGGATCGGGCCAGCGGCCTGCGCTGCAACGTGCTCGATGGGACGCCGCCCGAGGAGCTGCTCCCGATCGTCGTCCACATCGCGCGGACCGAGGCACGCGGCTCCGTCCGCTACCTGGAGCTGATGATCGCATCGTCCGAGCTGTCGATCGCCGGTTCCTGCCGAAAAGACATCGCCGGGCTCCAGCGATACGTCGATGCCGGCGGCACGGTCCGCGATGTCTCCGTCGAGGAGCGATTCCACGTCTTCGGTCTGGTCGCGTCGATCAGCGCGACCTGCGACCTCATGACCGGCGGACGGTTCCTGAGCAGCTCCGAGATGGAACGGTTCCTCGAGATCGGCTGAACCCGTCGATGCGGGAACTGCCCGGCACGCCGGGACGGGTGAATGGTGGAGGTGAGGGGATTCGAACCCCTGTCCTTGAGCGACCGACTGGGTCTTCTCCGGGCGCAGCCAGGTGGTAGATCTCACCTCGAGGCTCCCACCGGCAGAGGACCTCGAGGCCAGCCCGGGTTCGATGTTCGGCGATGGCCCCCGGACGGAACCACTGCCGTAAGCCTGCTTACGACGCCCTGCCTCCGGCCGCAGGCGATCCGGAGAGGACGGCTACTTAACTAATTAAGCAGCGAGCGCGTAGTCATCGGCGCTTGTGTTGATCCGGCGTTTAACGAGACATCCGGGATCTCGGCCCGCTTCTCCCAGTCGATGAACGTCCAAGTCGAAGCCAGTACACCCCCATATGCAGTTGTCCTTCCGAGTATACGGCGGAGCCCGGACACGTCTTGAGCGCTAGCGCCGACGGCCGACCGCGCGCTCCATCTCGCGCTCGGCCAGGCGCTTCAACGTGGACTGGCGCTTCTCGTGCTCGCGCTTGCCCCGACCAAGCCCCAACTCGACCTTCGCCAGCCCGTGCGCGAAGTACACGCGCATCGGCACCAGGGCCAGGCTCTGCTCCTTCTGCTGCTGGATGATCCGTTCGATCTCCTTGCGGTGCAGCAGCAGCTTCCGCGCACGGAGCGGGTCATAGCCGCGCTTCTCCCCCTGCTCGTACGGCGGGATGTGCATCTGCTCCAACCAGAGCTCGCCTCCGTGATGGCGCGCGTACGCCTCGGCGACCGACGCCCGCCCCTGTCGCAGGGACTTGACCTCGGAACCGGTCAGCACGATGCCGGCCTCGAACCGCTCCTGGATATCGTAGTCGTGACGCGCACGCCGGTTGCTGGCGACGGTCTTCTCGGTGTCCGGTTGCGGACTCATGACGGCCGCCTCAGACGTCGAGGAAGCGGCGCATGCCGATCGTCCCGGCGATCACCGCGATGACGGTTGCGGCGATCAGGATCCACGGGGCGATCGCCAGCACGTCGTGGTTCTGGATCAGCGGGAAGAAGCGGATCTCGTCGCGCAGGCGGTCGATGAACACGACCTTCACCAAGAACAACGCGAAGATGGCCGCGGCCGCGCCCAGGAGGCTCTCGACCAATCCTTCGATCAGGAAGGGAACGCGGATGCGCCAGTTCGTGGCACCGACCAGGCGCATGATGCCGATCTCCTTGCGTCGCGCGAACATCCCCATGCGCAGCGTGTTCGCGATCAGCGCGACCGCGGATGCGAGCATGATCGCCGCGATCGAGAGGATGCCGATCGAGAGGACACGCGTGATCGCAACCAGCCGCGACAACAGATCCCGGTAGTCCTGCACGGTCTCCACGCCGGGGCCGCATGACTGCTTGCCCGCGGCGTCGGTGCTGCACCCCATCGCGACCGCGATCTGTTCGAACTGTGACGTATCGACCAGGTTCACGCGGAGCGATGCCGGGAGCGGGTTGTTCTTCTCGCAGTCGATCCCCTCCACGAAGACCGGCTGGTTGGCGAAGAGCTCGTGGAAACGTGCGCAGGCTTCTGCCTTGCTCTCATACGTGACCTCGCCGACCGCCGGAAGCGCCTCGAGTTTGCCCGTGAGCAACGACACGGTGTCCGCGTTCGCCGAGTCGTTCAGGTAGACACCGACCTGCACGTTGCCGGTCCACGCCTCGATCACCAGGTTGAACTCCCGGGCGATCAACAGGGCCAGCCCGAACAGGAAGAGCGCGATGAACGCGGTGGACATGGCGGCGAAGGCCACGATGCCGTTGCGGCGAAGCCCCGACGCGGTCTCGCGGAAGTACCCCTGGACGCCAAGCGCCATCAGCTGTACACCCCGCGCGCCTGGTCGCGGATCACGTGCCCCTTATCCAGCTCCACCACGCGCTTGCGCATGGCATCGACGATGGCCTGGTCGTGCGTGGCCATCACGACGGTCGTGCCGATCCGGTTCACCTTGTCGAGCAGCCGCATGATGTCCACGCTGGTGTTCGGGTCCAGGTTGCCGGTGGGCTCGTCGGCCAGCAGCACCAGCGGACGGTTCACGCACGCACGCGCGATGGACACGCGCTGCTGCTCACCGCCCGAGAGCTCGTCGGGGAAGCTGTTGAGCTTCTCCCCCAGTCCCACGTACTCCAAGATCTCCGGCACCCGCTGGTCGATCACGTGCTTCGGCTTGCCGATGACCTCCAAACCGAACGCCACGTTCTCGAACACCGTCTTGTCCGTGAGCAGCTTGTAGTCCTGGAAGACCGTCCCGATGTTCCGCCGGAGGTACGGCACCTTCCACGACGTGATCTTGGCGAGGTTCTTGCCGGCGACGTAGACGCTGCCCTTCGTCGCCTCCTCCTCCTTCAGCAGCAGTCGGATCAGCGTCGACTTGCCGCTGCCGGATTGGCCGACGACGAAGACGAATTCGCCTTTCTCGACTTCGACGGAGACGTCCTCAAGGGCCGTGACACCGTTGCGATAGACCTTGGTCACTGTCTGCAGGCTGATCATGCGATGACTTCCTTAGGGATGTGCGGGGGGGTCGAACGACCGGTTCACCCTACCAAAGGAACCCTCGAAGACGGGGACGTTCCCGTAGGCTCACACGTCATGAGCAGCACCGTCGCGGGGATCGAAGCCCCGCCCCGCGAAGCCTCGACCTCGGCTCGAACCCGGCGGCTGCGACGGCTCGGCGTCGCCTGTGCGGGTCCGGCGATCATCGTTGCCGGCGTGCTGTTCGCGCTCCGAGGGTTCGCGTTCCACCCGCTGCTGACCAACGATCATCCAGACATCCTCGCGTTCTGGCTGCCGCGGTTCTCGTTCCTGGGCAGCGAGCTCGCGGCCGGGCACATCCCGCTGTGGAACCCCAACGAGATGCTCGGCTACCGGTTCGCGGCCGACCCCCAGAGCGGATGGCTGTACGTGCCGCCGATGGTGTTGTTCTCGACCCTGTCGCCCGGGAGCGCGATCCGCGCGTTCATCGTCTTCAACCCGATGCTGGCCGGCGTCGGTCTGTGGTGGTTCCTGCGCAAGGAGTCGATGTCGCGGCTGGCCGCCACCATCGGCGGGCTGTGTCTGGCGATGATCATGTCGACGTCGGACCTGGCGATCGGGCTGCCGTTCGCGGGGTTCCTCGCGTGGACGACGATCGTCCTGGTCGGCGCGAGCGGCTATCGGCAGGCCGATCGATGGTCGCGGCGGCTGGCATGGCTGGCGCTGTCGGCGTTCGCGTGGTCGCAGGTGGCCAGCGCGCACATGAGTCACGGTCTGGTGATGTGTTCGTTGCTGCTCACGGCCTACCTGATCGCGACGTCTGTCGTCGCGGTCCGCAGCGGCGAGGTCGGGGCATGGGCGGCAGCCGGTCGCACGGGTCTGTTCCTGGCCGCCATGCCACTCGCGAGCCTGGCGCTCCTGATCCCGCGTCTGGCGTTCATCGGCTCATCCAGCCTGCATCAGGGTTACGACGCGCTCGGCGAGCCGGTGCGCTCAGCCGCGGACATCCAGGATCGGCCGCTCGCGACGAACGGCGTCTGGGCGACGTGGCCGCTCGCGTTCGGCTCGGCGCCCGGCGCGTACATGGGAGCGGTCGTCCTGCTCTCCGTCGCGTTCGCGTGGCGTGATCGGGCCCGCCGTGCCCTCGTATGGGCGTTCGGCGGATGCCTGGTCCTCACCTGGCTCCTGATGCTGAACGTGATCGTCACCGCGGGATGGTTCCAGGCACTCCTGCTGAAGGTGCCGTTCGGTGACGTGTACCTGCACAACCCCGGACGGATGCGGTACCTGTCGATGATCGCGATCCCGGTCCTGGGCGCCGTGGGGTTGCAGGGACTCCGCGACCGGCCCATGGAGGGTCGCCAGGCGACGTGGCTGCTCGGTGGCGGCGTTGGGCTCCTGCTCGTCGTGCCGCTCGCCGCGGGCGCGAAGCCCTACCGCTTCGGCCTGCTCGCGGTCGCGATGCTCTTCGCGATCCCCGCGCTCTTCTGGCTGGCGACGGCGCGCAAGCGATGGGCCGTGACGGCCGTCGTCGCGATCGTGGGGATCGAGCTCCTCGCGAGCGCGATCTACTCCGGGATGTACCAGGGAGGCACGATCTACACCGGTCTCGAATCCGGGGAGCGTCCGAACCTCGTGATGCAGGTGATGCGCTACCCAGACCTGTCCGAAGCCGACTTCCTGCGACCGACCGCGTTCGTCGACATCATCCGGCGGCAGCCGGATCGATACCTGACGTACGCTCCGCCGGCCGCGAGCTTCGACAAGGGGTACCTGTTCACGCAACGGCCGCAAGACTGGCCCGCCCTCGCGCTGGAGCGCGGGACGCTGTTCGGTATCCCCGACGTGCTGGGCTACAACCCCGTACAGATGCCGCGCTACTGGACGTACATCCGCGCCACGAACGCGAACGCCGTCTTCTACAACGCATCGGTGATCGGCTTGCCCACGTTGCAGGACATCCGGCTCCTGGGGGTTCGATACCTCGTGGTCCCGACCGGGGTCGAGGCTGTGCCCGAGGGCCGCGTCGTGGCGAGCGCCGACGACTACGACCTCGTCCAGGTGTATGGGTGGGAGCCTCGCGTCTCGCTCGTGCATGCGTGGACCCAGGTCGTCACGCCCACCGACGCGCTCGACGGCGTCCTGGACGCCGGCTTCGATCCGGCGCGGATCGCGTACGTGGAGCAGGACCCGGGGATCGCCGCGACGGTCGACGCTGCACCGGGGACGGCCGTCTATCGGCAGCTCTCGCCCGAGGACGTTCGCATCACCGTCGACACGGCTGACCCGGCGCTGGTCGTCGTCCGCAACAGCTTCGACGACGGATGGACCGCCACGATCGACGGTCGGCCCTCGCCCGTCCTCGCGACCGACTACCTAGTGCAAGGCGTCGCGGTCCCCGCCGGGACCCACGAGATCCGGCTGACCTATCGCGACGACGCCGTCACCCGAGGCCTGCTCGCCGGCGCCGCGATGTGGTTCGTCCTCGTGACATCGCTCGCCGTCGCGCTGCTCGTCGAACGACGTTGACGGATCGAGCGTCCCCGGCGCGACTGATCGTCCTCAGCTTCCTCATGCTCTTCGTGGAGCTCGGGGTCATCAGGTGGGCAGGCGCCTACGTCGTCTATCTGTCGTTCTTCACGAACTTCGTGTTGCTGGCGAGCTTCCTCGGTGTGGGCGTGGGGTTCCTCCGCGCCGGCGCGCGACACAGCCTCTTCCGGATCGCCCCGCTCGCGATCACGGCCCTCATCCTGTTCCTGGCGCTCTTCCCCGTGGAAGGTGGCCGCGTCGATGGAGAGCTGCGACTGGTCGGCGGGTTCGGGTGGCCGCCGTTACCGACATGGATCTCGTTGACGGTGATCTTCGTCCTGTCGTTCACGGTCATGGCGGCGATCGCCGACGGGGTGGCTCGCACGTTCCGGCACTTCGAAGCCCTGGAGGCCTACCGCTTCGACATCCTCGGCAGCATCCTGGGGATCGCCGCGTTCTCCGCCCTCGCCCTCCTGCATGCGCCACCCTTGGCGTGGGGGATCGTCGTCGTGGCGATCTTCGTCGGGGTGATGGGCAGGTCCGGGGCCGTGCAGCTCGCTCCCCTGGCGGCCGCTCTGCTGGTGCTGGGTGTGCTGTCGTTCGCTCCGAGCACCCGATGGTCCCCGTACTATCGCGTCGCAACGACGCCCGTTGGCGCGGACGGCAGCGTCGGTATCAGCGTGAACGGCCGGCCGCACCAACGGATCATGCCGCTGACCTACCTGGAGACCCATCAGACGTTCCGGTTCGAGCCGTACCGCCGCGCGCCGGACAACGCCCTCAGGAACGTGCTGATCATCGGTGCGGGGAGCGGCAACGACCTCGCCATCGCGCTGGCGCAGGGGGCGGCGCACGTGGATGCGGTCGAGATCGACCCGTTGATCTACCGGCTGGGGCGCGACCTGCACCCGGAACATCCGTATCAGGACCCCCGCGTGTCGGTGCACGTCGAGGACGGCCGCGCGTTCCTCCACGACACCGATCAGCGCTACGACCTGGTGATCTACGCCATCCCGGACTCCCTCACGGTGCTCGCGGGGCAGTCCTCGCTCCGGCTCGAGAGCTATCTCTTCACCGAGGAGGCGCTCCGCGAGGTCCGCGACCACCTCGAGCCCGACGGTGTCGTGACCATGTACCACTACTACCTGCCGGTCGTGATCGATCGCTATGCCGACACGATGGAACGGGTCTTCGGCGTAACGCCATGCCTCGACATCAGCCCCGGCGCGGGACCGAGACCGCGCACCGTCCTCACGGTGAGCACGCAGGCCGACGCGCTCGCGTGCGACGGCGTGTGGAACCGTCCCGCCGACGTCCCGGAGCCGGATACCGATGACCATCCGTTCCCGTACCTGGTGGAGCGAGGGATCCCGGGGTTCTACCTGGTCACGTTGCTGCTCGTGCTGCTCGGGTCGGCGCTGATCGTCCGGCTGACAGCAGGACCGTTCCGGCAGATGCGCAGCTACCTGGACCTGTTCTTCATGGGCGCCGCGTTCCTCCTGCTGGAGACGACGAACGTCGTGCGGTTCGCGCTGCTGTTCGGAACCACCTGGTTCGTCAACGCGTTGGTCTTCGCCGGCATCTTGGTCTCGGTCTATCTGGCCATCGAGGTGACGCGCCGCGTCCGGTTCCGGCGGCCCTCCCGGCTCTACGTGCCGCTGTTCGCCTCGTTGGTCCTGGCGTGGTCGGTGCCACCCGACGCGCTCCTGGGGTTGTCGTTCGTCCCTCGGTTCGCGGCGGCCGTCGCCTTGGGGTTCGGGCCGGTCTTCCTGGCGAACCTCATCTTCGCCGACCGCTTCCGAGACGTCGGGTCCTCGACGATCGCCTTCGGCACGAACCTGCTTGGCGCGATCGTCGGCGGCGTGCTCGAGTACGGCGCGCTGATCGTCGGATACCGGGCGTTGCTGATCGGGGTCGCTCTGCTGTACGCCTCGGCGCTCCTCGCGGGCAGAGCCCATCTCGCTGGAGAACGACCGGCGAGATCCGTTCCGCTCGCACCGAGCCCCGCGCGACCCGGATAGCGACCGCTGCTCCGCCCACCGCCCGGGTCGAGCGCCATCAGCAGACCGACGCGAGCGTCTCCCCCAGCGCCGCCGTCGCCTCCTGGACACCTTCCTGGTTCTCTTGCGCGACGGCCATGTTCTCGAGCGCCTCGGCGACCAGCGTCGCCTGCTCGGCGCCGGCAGTATCCCCCTGTGACTCCATGGCGGCGATGTCGGCCCGAACCGCCTCGGCCGTCCGGCGGAGCGCATCCACCCGCAGCGGCATGTCGGGTGCGACCTCGCCGCACGCCGTCTCCAGCGTCACGGCGCCCGCCGACGCCGATGACGATGGCGTGGGTGCGCCCGACGCATCGTCGTCACCGCCACGGGAGAGGACGAACGCCACGGCGATGGCGATGACCACGAGCGTGATCATCAAGGCGGCGAACGAACGCCGCTTCGCTTCTGGCGTGCGACCGGTCACGACGGACATGCCGGGGAGCATACGGGTGACCCGCCGTTATGTTCGGCCGGAGGCGCGTCGCCGGAGCTCGGCTTCGATGAACCTGTCCAGGTCGCCGTCGAGCACCCGAGCGGGATCGCCGACCTCGAGGTCGGTGCGGTGGTCCTTCACCATCTGATACGGCGCCAGGACGTACGAGCGGATCTGCGAACCGAAATCGACCGCCTTCCGCTCGCCTCGAAGCGTGTCGATCTTCTCCTCCCGCTCCCGGCGGGCCAGCTCCGCCAGTCGCGCCTTGAGGATCTGCATGGCGACCGCGCGGTTCTGCAGCTGCGAGCGCTCGTTCTGGCAGGCGGCCGTGATGCCGGTGGGGATGTGCGTGATCCGCACCGCCGAGTCGGTCGTGTTGACCGACTGGCCTCCGGGACCGGACGAGCGGTACACGTCGATCCGCAGGTCGTCCGGGTCGATCTCGAACGTCCTCGTCATCCACGTCAGCCATCAACGGGATCACGTCGAGGTTCGCGAACGAGGTGTGCCGCCGCTTCTGCGCGTCGAACGGACTGATGCGCACCAATCGGTGGACGCCGCGCTCGGCGGAGAGCAGCCCGTAGGCGTTCGTGCCGCGGAGCGTGAACGTGGCTGACTTGATCCCCGCCTCTTCCCCGTGATGGATCTCGTCGAGGTCCAAGTCGAACCTGTGTTGCTCGGCCCAGCGCGTGTACATGCGCAAGAGCATCTCGGCCCAGTCTTGTGATTCGGTGCCGCCGGCACCGGCGTTGATCGTCCCGATGGCGTCGGCCGCGTCGTACTCCCCGGACAGGAGCGCGGCCAGCTCGAGCGTCTCCAGATCCTGCTCCATCGCGTCGACCGACGCAGCCAGCTCCCGCTCGAGCTCGGCATCGGCGCCCTCCTCGCTCAGGAGCTCGTCCAGCGCTGTTGCGTCATCCACCTTGCGCTGCATGGCTTCGTGGAGGTCGACCTCGGCCTTCAGCCGCGAGAGCTTCGAGGTGACCTGGGTGGCGCGGGCGGGGTCGTCCCAGAGAGAGGGTTCGGACGCTTGCCGCTCTAGCTCGACGACCTGGGCGCGCTTGCCGTCGACGTCAAAGGAACTCCTTCGCGGCCGAGACCCGCTCGGAGATCTTCGCGATGCGTTCCGTGTGATCGCTCATCGCTCGGCATCGTAGCAGCGGTGACGAACGTCACCGCCGGGTGGTGTGCGGCGCCACCGAGGCCGGAACGCGTGACGCCTACGGTTCACCTGTGACCGCGATCAGCGGCAGACCGAAGGAGGGACACGATGAGCACGAGAGACCTCGGAACGATCCAGGCGACGAACGCGCGGGTCGACCGGACGGCCGGATGGATCTTCGCGTTGATCTTGGCGGTGCTATTCGCGGTGTCGTTGATCGCGACGACGGACCCCGGCACCACCGTGGAGCGTGCGCCCGCGTCACCGGCGTTCACCGTCGGCGACCAGCTGGCTGGAGGACCGACGACGGTGAACGGCGATGCACCCCCGCAAGGAACGGCGTGGCAGCCGATCGTGGTGAACGGCTCGGCGTGCCACCAATGCCGGTGAGGTACCCCCCTCTCCGCAGGGAGGAGGCCGGCCCGCAAGGGCCGGCCTCCTTCTCGTCATGCCTTCACGAAACCGGTGTGACGGAGCCGTGGCACTTCTTGTACTTCTTGCCTGAGCCGCACGGGCACGGGGCGTTACGCGGCACCTTGTCGCTGATCACCTGCTGCGGGTTGCCCTGGGCCGCGACCGCTTCGTCGCCTCCGCTCTCCACCGCCGCCCGGTTGTCCGAGACACGCTGGGGCTTGGCCTGCTGCGCCTCCGGCCGCACGAACTCGACGCGGTAGATGTAGCGGACGAAGTCCTCGCGGATCGCCTCGGTCAGCTCGGAGAACATGTCGTAGGCCTCGCGTTGATACTCGGTGAGTGGGTCTTTCTGGGCATACGACGCGGAGATGGATCCCTTCCTGGAGGTAGTCCATCTCGTAGAGATGCTCGCGCCATTTCGTATCGGTGATGTTCAACAGCACGATCCGCTCCAGGTCGCGCATCACCTCGGCGGTGACCGCCGACTCCTTCGCGTCGTACGCGGCCAGCGCTTCCTCGACGAGCATGGCCTCGACCTCGTGCGCGTCGTGGACCTCGGTCAACGACTCCTTCGTCGCCGTCAGCGGGAAGACCTCCCCGAGAGCGACCAGCATCGCGTCCAGGTCCCACTCCTCCGCGAAGACGTCGGGTGTGCAGTACTGCTGCACGGTGCTGCCCACCACCTGTTCGACCATCTCCCGGGCTTGCTCACCGAAGTCGTAGCCCTCGAGGATCTTGCGGCGCTCGCTGTAGATGACCTCGCGCTGGTGGTTCATCACGTCGTCGTACTTCAGGACGTTCTTGCGGCGCTCGTAGTTGAGCTCCTCGATCTGCTTCTGCGCGTTCTCCACGGCGCGGGTCACCATCTTCGCGGTGATGGCCTCGTCGTCGGGCCACTTCAACCGCTCCATGATCGATGCGACGCGGTCGCTCGCGAACAGGCGCATCAGGTCGTCCTCGAGCGAGAGGTAGAACGTGGACTCCCCCGGGTCGCCCTGCCGTCCGGACCGGCCGCGGAGCTGGTTGTCGATGCGCCGCGATTCGTGCCGCTCCGTGCCCAGGACGTAGAGGCCGCCGAGCTCCACCACCTCTTCGTGTTCGGCGTCCGTCTGCGCCTGGAACTTCTGCAGGATGGGGTCGTATTCGGCCTCGTAGGCCGCGCGCTCATCGTCGTCCATCTCGAACAGCAGGTAGTGATCGTTGTCCCAATCGCGCGACGCCATCTCCTGTCGCGCCAGGTATTCCGGGTTCCCGCCGAGCAGGATGTCCACGCCTCGGCCGGCCATGTTGGTCGCGACGACGACGGCGCCCTTCCTCCCGGCCTGGGCGACGATCATGGCTTCCTTCTCGTGGTTCTTCGCATTCAGCACGTGGTGCGGAACGCCGCGCCGGTTGAGCTTGGTGGACAGTAATTCCGACTTCTCGATCGAGACCGTGCCGACCAGGATCGGTTGACCGTCCTCGTGCCGCTCGACGATGTCTTCGAGCAGCGCATTCCACTTGGCTTCCTCGTTCTTGAAGATCTGGTCCTGACCGTCGGCGCGGATCATGTCGCGGTTGGTGGGGATCTCGATGACACCGATCTTGTACGTGGCCTCGAACTCGGTCTGCTGCGTCTTGGCCGTTCCCGTCATGCCCGACAACTTGTCGTACATCTTGAAGTAGTTCTGGATCGTGATCGTGGCGAGCGTCTGGTTCTCTTCCTTGATCCGAACGCCTTCCTTCGCCTCGATCGCTTGATGCAGTCCCTCGGAGTAGCGCCGCCCCTCCAGCACGCGACCGGTGAACTCGTCGACGATCTTGACCTCTCCGTCGACCACCACGTAGGCGACGTCGCGCTTATAGAGCTCCTTGGCGCGAAGCGCGTTCTGCATGTGGTGCACGAGCGGCGTATTCACATGCTCGTACAGGTTCTCGATACCGAGCATCTCCTCGACCTTGGCCACGCCCGACTCCGTCACGGCGACCTGGTACTTGGACTCCTCGACCTCGTAGTCCTCATCGCGCTTCAGCCGCGGCGCGATGCGGGCGAACGTCTGGTACCACTTCGCGCTGTCGGCCACCATGCCGCTGATGATGAGTGGCGTCCGCGCCTCGTCGATCAAGATCGAGTCGACCTCGTCCACGATCGCGTACTGGTAGCCGTGCTGCACGCAGTCCTCGATGCGCATCGCCATGTTGTCGCGCAGGTAGTCGAATCCGAACTCGTTGTTCGTGCCGTACGTGATCGGAGCGCCGTACGCGGGGCGGCGCTCCGCCGGCGACATGGCCGATTGGATCAGGCCCACCTGCACGCCGAGCGCCCGATAGATCGGGCCCATCCACTCGGAGTCGCGCTTGGCCAGGTAGTCGTTCACCGTGACCAGGTGGACGCCCTTGCCGGTGAGCGAGTTGAGGTACGCCGGCATGGTCGCGACGAGCGTCTTGCCCTCACCGGTTTTCATCTCGGCGATGTTGCCTTCGTGCAACGCGGCAGCGCCCATCACCTGCACGTCGAAGTGTCGCTTGCCCGTGGAGCGCTTCGACGCCTCGCGCACGGCTGCGAAGGCCTCGGGCAGGAGGTCGTCGAGCGACTCCCCGTTCTCCACCCGTTGACGGAACTCAGCGGTCTTGGCCAGGAGCTCGAAGTCGGAAAGGTCCTCGAACTCCGGCTCGTACGTCAGCACCAGCTGGGCGATCGATTCCAGGTTCTTCCGTTTGCGCCCCTCGCCGAGGTTCGCGATCTTGTCCAATACCACGTGATCAGAGCCTTCCAGGGGAGCGGGGGTCGTTCGGGTTCGTACGTGCGATTCTACCGGCCCTCGCGGACTAGCCCGGGGAGCACGCTGCGAACCCTCAGATGGGCTCGGTCAGCGCCCCGAGCCGCTCGATCAACCGGGCGTTCTCGCGGTAGTCCACGGGACAGGCGATGACCGACACCACGTCGTCGTCGAGCGCCTTGCGGAGCGTTGGCAGGAGCTCGCTGGCCGCGCCGATCTGGTACCCGCGCGCCCCGAAGCTCTCCGCCAGCTGCACGAAATCCGGGTTCCCGAACGAAACGGCCGCTTGCCGACCGAAGTGGATGTCCTGCTTCCAACCGATCAGGCCGTACCCGCCGTCGACCCAGACCAGGATGACGAACGGCACGTGCTCGCGGACGGCGGTCTCGATCTCGGCCGCGCTCATCAGGAACGCCCCATCCCCCATGGCGGCCAGCACCTTGCGTTCCGGATGGACCAGCTTCGCCGCGAACGCGCCCGGCAGCGAGAAGGCCATGGTGGCCAAGCCATTGGAGATGAGGCACGTGTTCGGCCGGTACGTCGGATACAGGCGCGCCATCCACATCTTCACCGCGCCCGTGTCGCACAGCACGATGTCTTCGTGGCCCATGACGGCGCGGATGTCGGCCACGAGCCGTTGGGGCTTCAACGGGAACGCGTCATCGGCGGCTCCCCGCTCCAATTCGTCCCGCACCAGGCCGGGGACCGGCGGTTTCGCGTCCACGTTCGCCTGCGTGACGGCCGACCCTGCGATCGCGTCGAGCGCCTCGCCGATCGAACCCTGGAGGCCCACCTCCAACGAGTAGAACGCATCGACCTCGGCGATCGTCCGGTGCACGTGCACGATGCGCTTGTCCCGATCCGGGTTCCATCGTTCGGGCGAGTACTCCACCAGGTCGTACCCCACCGCCACGACGACATCGGCCAGGTCGAACCCGAAGTTCGCATAGTCCCGGACCATGAACCCGATCGTCCCGAGCGCGTTGGGGTGATCGTCGGGGAAGACGCCCTTGCCCAGGAACGTCGTCGCGACCGGCACGTTCAGCCGCTCGGAGAACCGGATCAGCGCGTCGACGGCACCATCGCGTGCGATACCCGGACCGGCCAGGACGACGGCGTGTTCCGCGGTCCGCATGACCTGTGCGGCCCGGAGCACCTGATCCTCGGAGGGCGCTGGATCGCGAGGGACGTTGACCGCGAGCGGCCCGCCTTCACCCGGAAGCTCGGCGACGTCCTCCGGAAGGACGATGAACGTCGCGCCCGGCCGTTCGGTGGTGGCCAGCTTGAACGCCTTGCGGACCATCTCGGGCGCCGCCACCGGAAGCGTCACCATGTCGCCCCACTTCGTGATGGGCCGATACAACGACACCAGATCGACGAACTGGTGCGACTCTTTGTAGATCCGGTTCAGCCCCGCCTGCGCCGTGATCGCGACGAGCGGATGGGAGTCGAGCTGCGCGTTGGCGATCCCGAGCATCAGGTTGATCGCACCCGGTCCCAGCGTCGCCAAGCAGACGCCGGCGTTGCCGGTCAGCGCCCCGTACGTGTCGGCCATGAACGCGGCCCCCCGTTCGTCCCGGGTCGTGATGAACCGGATCGACGAATCCGCGAGGGCATCGATGATCTGGAGGTTCTCCTCTCCGGGGAGGCCGAACACGAACTCCACGCCCTCGTTCTCCAGGCAGGCCACCAGGAGCTGGGCGACGTTCCGAGACGAAGCGCTCCGCATCCGGGCAGCGTATCGGCTGCGGCGCGGAACCGGCGACGCCGCGACCGGCGGCGTCAGACCCCGCGCGCCCCGAAGAGCTGTCGCGTGAGCTCCGCATGGGCGACGTGCTCGCGCAGATGCTCGACGGCGTGCATCAGCGCCCACGCGGCCGTCACCTGCTCGTCCTCTCGCGGGACCTCCCGGATGGCTCCTGGCTCGAACGTCACGTCGGTGTCGAGCAGCGCACGGCAGTCGGCGGCGATCGGATCGAACACGGCGAGCAGCTCGCCGGCGTCGGCGACCCTGGTGAGGAACTCCGAAGGCCGATCGCGATCCGGGATGGGGGCACCGAGGGCGATGCTCAGCCACCAGCGCGTGCTGTTGACGGCGTGAACCACCAGGACCGCCACGGCGTTCGTGTCTTCGCCGGCAGGATGCCGGTTCAAGGCATCGGCGGATGCGCCGGCGATCGCGGTGCGCATCGAATCGAGGGATCCGTCGACGAAGGTCCGAGCGGCCTCGAGCGTCGGATCAGTCGCGGTCAACCCGCCCCACTCAGCTGATCTCGATCATCTTCTCGCGGACGGCGTAGACGACCGCCTCCATCCGCGAGTGGAGGTGCAGCTTCTCCAAGATGTTGCGGATGTGGTTCTTCACCGTGTTCTCAGAGATGAAGAGCTCCTTGGCGATATCGCGGTTGTTGAGGCCTTGCGCGACCAGCTTGAGGACCTCCATCTCGCGGTCGGTCAGCCGGGGGGCGGGCATCTGCGGCCGCTCCTCCGACGCTTTCGACATCGCCGCGAACTCGGTCAGCAACTTCGACGCCATGGACGGCGAGATCCTGGACTGTCCCGCCCAGACGCTGCGGATCGCATCGGCGACCTCTTCGATCGGGATCTCTTTCAACAGGTACCCCGACGCACCCGCCTTGATCGCGTCGTACAGGTCGGCTTCCTCGTCGCTGATCGTGAGCATGAGGATCTTGACATGTGGGAGGAGGTCCTTGATCTGTCCGGCAGCCTCGATGCCCGAGCGCTTGGGCATCCGGACGTCCATCAGCACGACGTCGGGCATGAGCTCGGTGGCCTTGTCCACAGCTTCGGCGCCATCCGATGCCTCGCCGACCAACTCGAGGTCGTCCTCACCCTGCAGGACCATCTCCAGCCCGCGGCGGAAGAGCGCGTGGTCGTCGACGACCATCACCCGCAGCCGCTCGGCCGTTCCGTTCTCCCCCTTCACCGGCACCACTGACCCCCCAACGCTCGTCAGGTCGGCTCCCCCGCCGTGTCGTCGGCGTCGGGAGCCAGCCGTGCGGAGTCTAGTGCATCCGGCCTGGCCACCCGCTTCCGGCGCTTCCCGTGGTGGTCGCGGATCTGCCGCTCGAGACGCTCGACCACGCGATCGAGTGCCGTCGGCACATCGGATGCTTCGGCTTCGGCGCGGAACGTCTTCCGGGGAACGTACACAGCGGCCTCCACCCGGGTGGTGCCGTCGAGATGGGGGTGGTGTTCGGCGATGAACTCCAGGTCGATGCGCGTCGCCCGAGGCTCGAGCCGGGAGATCGCCGCGAGCTTGTGCTGAGCGGTCTCCCGGACCGCTTCGGACACCCCGAGCCCGCGGCCGGTGAACGTCAGGTCCATCTGCCTGTGTCCTCCTGTCCGGACCTCTCGCTCCGGTTGGGCTCTCATCCGGCTGACCTGGTCTTTGCCCCCACACCCGCCTGCGGAGGGGGTCGCCGTCCCCAGGGGGACGGCTTAGCGCCTTCTCCCGGACCGGTCACCCGTCCCGAGGCAGGACTTACATCTAAACCGCGCCATGCTCGGCCGACCAACGGTCGCCTTACGTGGGTCGTTTCGCCCGCGGCTGGCGTCGACTACCGGGGAAGATCCCCGGGCAACCACAGACCCGGTTGAGAGCCCGTCCGAGTATAGACACGGCTCCGACCGGCGAACGCGCGGGCCGCCGTCAGCACGACCGCGGTGTCCACGCCTGCGTCGACGAGGGCAGCCGCGCAGGCCGCCGCGGTCGCACCCGTCGTCAGGACGTCGTCCACCAACAGGACACGGCGCGGGACACCGGTCCGAGGTCTCACCGGCTCGAACGCGCCGCGCATCGCCGTGCGCCGCTCATCGCCGGCCCGCCGGGCTTGCGGCGCGGTGGTCACGACGCGTCTCGCGAGCCGGACGACGGGCAGGTCGAGGCGAGCCCCGACGGCCGCCGCCAACGCTCGCGCTTGGTCGTAGCCGCGCTCGGCCAGCCGTCGACGGGCGAGCGGCACCCAGGAAACGGCGTCGACGGGTGGTGGAACGATGGTGACCATGGCTTCGGCCAGCGCCGCCGCCACGCTCCGCCATCCCGAGAACTTCAATCGGATGATCGCGGCGCGCGCCGGACCCGTATACACGAACGGTGAGCGAGCGGTGTCGACCGGAGCCGGCGGACAGTCTCGGCAGCGCGGGACGTTTGACGGACCCGGGCGACCGCAGCGTTCGCACCAGGGCGGAGCCAGCACCTCGAGCCGCGCTCGGCAGGGTTCGCAGAACGGCCAGCTCCCCACGCCGCAGCCGGCGCACCGCGGCGGGAACACGACGTCGAACGCCCGGGCCAGCACGGCGCGACGCTAACGCACCCCGCCGACACGGGCGGACGCCTAGGGAAGGTCCAGCTCGATCGGTGAAGCGAGCCCACGCACATCGATCGTCAGCCGCGACTGCGTCCGCATCACCGGATAGGCGATCACGCGACCGTGGCCGCTGGTCGGGTCGAACTCGGTCTCGAGGATGGTGAGCGGAGCACCGTCGACGGCGAGACGGATCGGTACCGCTTCCGGGGGGGCGGTCGTGTAGGTCACCCTGATCGAGTCCCCGCCACACTCGAGCTGCTCCACGTGCACCTTCGGCCCGTTCTCCACGCGTCCGCTCTTGTTCACGGTGGCGTTCCCTCGACGCACGGTGGCACGCGGCCACGGCACGGCGAAGCGCTTCACGGGACGAACGTTCTCCGGATCTCCGTCGATCGCGACGTCGCATTCCAGCCCGTACCACCCGGCCGTCAGCTCCGTGATCGCGAACTCGAACGGGACGAACAGGTCCAGGTTGGGCGCCACGTCGAGGGTGACCGGTTCCAACCCGATCGGCTGCGCACCACGCCCCGACACCTCGCGCACGCGCGCCGCATCGATCCGCACCTGGTGCGGGTTCCTGTCGGCTCCCCGCAGGACGAACGCGCCCTTCACCGTCGCGGGGAAGCGTTCGAAGCTCGCCCGGATGGAGACCCGTTCGCGTGTGTCGTTCATGTCGACGACCTCGCTCACGTGCCCTGCTGCCAAGAATGGAGGTATGAATCCTGCTCGGCGGTCAGCGTGTCGATCTCGACCCCCATCGCGTGGAGCTTGAGGCGCGCGACCTCCTTGTCGATGTCGACCGGCACCGGGTAGACCTCCGGGCCGAGCTCTGCCTGATGCTTCACGACCCACTCCACGGCGAGCGCCTGGTTCGCGAACGACATGTCCATGACGGCGGCGGGGTGTCCTTCGGCGGCGGAGAGGTTGACCAGCCGGCCCTCACCCAAGAGGTGCAGACGGCGGCCATCGGCCATCGTGTACTCGTCCACGAACTCCCGGATCCGTCGTGTCCGCACCGCGAGTCCCGCGAGCGCCCCCTTGTCGATCTCCACGTCGAAATGTCCGGAGTTCGCCATGATGGCGCCGTCCTTCATCAGCTCCATGTGCTCGCCGCGGATCACGCTGGTATCGCCCGTGACGGTCACGAAGATGTCGCCCACGCGGGCGGCCTCGCGGATGGGCATCACGCGATAGCCCTCCATCACGGCCTCGAGCGCGTTCGTCGGGTCGACCTCGGTCACGATCACGTGAGCGCCCATCCCGCTGGCGCGCGAGGCGACGCCGCGGCCGCACATCCCGTAGCCGCAGACGACGATCGTGCGACCGGCGAGCAGCCGGTTGGTCGACCGCATGATCGCGTCGATCGTCGACTGCCCGGTACCGAATCGGTTGTCGAACAGGTGTTTCGTGTCGGCGTCGTTCACCGACACGATCGCGTACTTCAGCGCGCCGTCCATCGCCATCGCACGCAGACGGATCACGCCGGTGGTGGTCTCCTCGGTCCCACCGACGATCTCGGCGATCTGATCGGGCCGCTCCTTGTGCAGGACGCTCACCATGTCCGCGCCGTCGTCCATCGTGATGTGTGGATGCGTGTCGAGCACCTCGTCGATGTGCCGGAAGAACGTCTCGGTGTCCTCGCCCTTCACCGCGAACGTCGCGATCCCGCTCTGCTCGCAGAGCGCCGCCGCCACGTCGTCCTGGGTCGAGAGGGGGTTCGAAGCGCAGAGCGCGACATCGGCGCCACCGGCGGCGAGCGTCTCCATCAGGTTCGCGGTTTCGGTCGTCACGTGCAGGCACGCCGCGATCCGGATGCCCGCCAGCGGCTGCTCCTTCTCGAACCGTTCTCGGATGAGCGCCAGGACAGGCATCTCACCGGCCGCCCACTCGATCCGCTCCCGGCCTTTCGGCGCGAGCGCCAGGTCCTTCACGTCACATCCCATGGTCATGCTCCTTCATCGATGCGCGGCAGCAGGTCTACCAGGAGCCTGCCCACCGCCTTCGCCGTCTCGTTCGACACCTGCACGACCTCGTCGTGGCTGACGGGCTCGCCGAAGGCGTTCGTCACCATGGCGAGCCCCAACACTCTCATGCCCAGGGCGCGTGCCGGCAGCACCTCGGGCACCATGGACATCCCGACCACGGTGGCGCCCGCCTGACCGATCAACCGGATCTCGGCGGGTGTCTCGTACGCCGGACCCGACATCGCCGCGTACACACCGGGCACGGCGTTCACGCCGAGCGCGGCGGCTCGCTCCAGCGCGAGCGCGGCCAGGACGGGATCGTAGGCCCCGCCCATGGGGATGAATGCCGGCATGCCGTCCGGATAGCGCCATCCGCGTAACGGGGCGGTTCCCATCATGTTCAGATGATCGCTCAGCACCACCACGGTTCCCGCGGGCAGGCCCGGCTCCACTCCCCCGACGGCCGCTGTGCCCACCAGGATGTCGGCTCCGAGCTCACGCATGAGTCGAGGCAAGAGTGCGGGAACGTCCATCCCGTGCCCCTCGTAGAAATGCACGCGACCGGAGAACGACGCGACCGGCACGCCCGCCAGGTGCCCCACCGCGAACCTCCCCGCGTGACCGGGGACGCCGGGCGGCGGGAACCCGGGCAGATCGGTGAACGCGAACCCCGCATCTTCCTGGAACGCATCGCCCAGCGCAGGGCCAAGCCCCGACCCGAGGATCAACCCGATGCGAGGAACGAGCGCTGAAGCCGCGCGAACGATAGCGGCGGCGCGCTCGGGCAGGTCGTCGCCCGGACCAGGCAGACCTTCGCTCACGCCGTCATGACCCCGCGAGCGCGGCCTTCAGCCGCTCGATCACGGGGACCGGCGTGGGGTCGACGCCTCGTCCGATCGCGAGGTAGACGCTGGTGAGGTCACCCACGATGACGAGCGACATCAGCCGCGCGAGCGTGGACGTACCACGCGCGTGCACCTCCTCGACCTCGCCGCCCGCGGCGCGCACGATGTCGTAGGACAGCGGGAACCGCGGAGGCAGCTGCGGATCCTCGCCGTCGTGCCGCAACCCCACCACGAAGAAGCGCTCGCCGTACGGTGCCGTCCAGCCCACCACCTCGTTGTGATCGAGTTCCGACATCGCCGACCAGAACGCGGGCAGCTTTCCGTTCTCGTTCAACTGCGTCTTCCAACGAGCGGCCGCCACCGAGCCGATCCCGTCCGTTCCCCAGATGACCGGAAAGCGGTCGCCGATCCTCGTGGCGAGCGTCTTCGCCGGGTTGTCCTCCGTCGCGACGTCCGGTCCCATCTCCGCGATGACCGCCGAAACCTGGGCGACCGCCTCGTCCACGTCGCCGGCAAGAGGCGGCAGGATACCCATGGCCTCGAGCGCTCCGAGCGAGGCGAACCCCAGGTGCCCGAGCGCGGCACGCGGCTGGTACCCGGCCGGAACACGAACGATCCCGACGCCCGCCGCCTCGGCCTCCTCGGCGATCGTGCCGCCGGACGTCACCACCAGCACCCGGCACCCTCGCTCCAGGGCTGCGCGGAACGACGCGAGCGTCTCCGCGGTGTTCCCCGAGTACGAGGAACACACCACGAGCGTGTGTGAGCCGCAATGCTCGGGGAGGACCGGCGACCGGTTGACCTCGACCGGGCAGGCCGAGGCGCTCCAGGAACACGGAACGGACCACATCCCCCGACACCGCGGAACCACCCATCCCGCAGAACGTGACCGACGTGATGCCATCCGAGGACGGGAGCTCTGCAGCGAGCCGTGCGGAGTCGTACGCGGTGCGGCAGTCATCGGGCATGCCCATGACGGCGTCCAACATGCTCTGGGGGTCCGCCAAACGGAGCACCTGCGGATCGTCCAGGTCGGTCACCGCTTGCCTCTGGCTTTCTTGCTATCGGGTTTCTCCGCCTCGTCGATCAGCATCACCGGGATGTCGTCCCGGACCGGGTAGCGGTAGCCGCACGTCCGACACACGATCACCTGTTGATCTTCCAGGTAGTCGATCTCGCCGCGATCGTTCGGACAGACCAAGATCTCGAGCAACTCCGCGTCGACCGTCACGATCCCTCCCGTTCCCCTCGGATCAGCCCCAGGACCATCGCGGTTTCCTCGCGGAGGAGCTCGTCCGTCCGGGCTTCGACGTTCAGGCGCAGGAGCGGCTCCGTGTTGGACGGCCGCACGTTGCACCACCAGTCCTCGAACTCTACCGTCAGACCGTCGAGCCGGTCCTGCTTCCCGTCCTTGAGCGCGTCGGCGATCCGCTCGATCGTCGCGAGGGGATCCTTCACCTCCGTGTTGATCTCGCCCGACGCGGCGTATCGCCGGAACGGCGCGAGCAACTCCGACAGCGGGACGTTCGCCTGCGAGAGCTGCGCCAGCACCACGACGGCCGCGATGAGACCCGAGTCCGCGCGGTAGTTGTCGCGGAAGTAGTAGTGGCCGGAGTGCTCTCCGCCGAAGATCGCGCCGGTCTCGGCCATGACCTGCTTGATGAACGAGTGACCGACGCGTGTCCGCACCGGCACGCCGCTGTTCTCGCGGATCACCTCCGGCACGGTCCACGAGCAGATGACGTTGTAGATGATGCTGGCGCCCGGCTCGCGGTCGAGCATCGCCTTCGCCACGAGCGCCGTGACGATGGACCCGCTCACATCCTGGCCCTTCTCGTCGATCAGGAACACGCGGTCGGCGTCGCCGTCGAACGCCAGACCGATATCGGCGCCGTGCTGGATCACCGCCGCCCGCAGGTCTCGCTGGTTCTCGGGATCGATCGGATCGGCGGGGTGGTTCGGGAACGTGCCGTCCAGTTCCGGGAACAGGTGGTGCAGCCGGAACGGCAGGCGTTCGAAGACGGCCGGGGCGACGAGGCCGCCCATCCCGTTCGCGGTGTCGATCGCCACGGTGAGCGGTCGCATCGACGCCACGTCGAGGAACGTCAGCACGTGCTCGACGTAGGCGGGAAGCAGATCGCGATGCTCCACGGCTCCGGGTTCACCGGTCGCGGGAAGCCCCGTCTCGGTGAGCGCCCGGATGTCGAGCAGACCGCTCTCTACGCCGACCGGACGCGCGCCCGACAGGCAGAACTTCAGCCCGTTGTACTGCTTCGGGTTGTGGCTGGCCGTGATCATCACGGCGGGGACGTCGAGGGAGCCCGATGCGAAGTAGAGCAGGTCCGTCGATGCCAGTCCGAGATCGATCACGTCGACCCCTCGCGAGGCGATGCCCTGTGAGAGCGCGGAGGCGATGTCGGGAGACGACAGGCGGCAGTCCCGGCCGATCGCGACCGTGGGCCCGCCGGAAAACTCGGCGAACGCTGCACCGATCCTCCGGGCGACGTCCTCGTCGAGCTCGTCGGGAACGACCCCACGGACGTCGTACGCCTTGAAGATGCGGTCCAGGTCGCCGACGATCACGCCCGGCATCCTACGGACGAGGACGGCCGACCGTCAGGCTGGATGTGGGCCTACTGTTGGACGACGAGTCCGATCACCGACTGGAGCGGGACGACCTTGCCATCGCGATACCACCACTTCGCCTCGCAGAGGTGACAGGTGGAGAACGCGAGCTCGCGGCCCGCAACGGTCATGGTGATCGAGATGAGGTCGCCTGATCTGCAGCTGGGGCACGTTCCGGTGATCTCAGTCATGATCGGTCAAGAGTGACGCAGGGGGGGCGCGACAGCCATAGCATCGCGTTCCCATTTGCTCTGGTCACGCAGGACCCTGGGCCGTGTGGGGAGCCTAGGGACACCGAAGCGATCGCGGGGGATGCGTTCATCGGCCGCCTGCGGGACCGGACGGGCCGAAGGATGCACAGACCTTCGGCGGTCACGCCGTGAAGACGGGGGCGTTCACCCGTTCGTCGCGAACGGTCCAGCCCACCGGCGGCGTCATGCGGCCGACATGCTCGTCGCAGAGATCCAGCAGGTTCGGGTCTCGCTCGCGGGCGAGGTCGGCGATCACGACCTGTCGATCTGCGTACCGCAGCGACACGGTGGCCGCCGGTTCCGTGTCGCAGCGCATCTTGGCACAGGTTCGCACGAGGGCAGGCTAGATCACACGCATGTGATCTTCAAGCACTGCGGGATGTCTTGGGGGGTGCGGCCTAGAAGACGATGACGCGGGAGCCGATCGGCACCAGCGGGTAGATCTCCTCGACCTCGGACATCAGCATCCGGATGCACCCGTGGGAGGCGTTCGTCCCGATCGAGCCCACGTCGGACGTCCCGTGGATCCGGATCCCCGGGGCATCGAGGTACAGCGCACGCGTGCCCAGTGGGTTGCCGGGACCGGCCGGGATGAACGCGGGAAGGTCGGCTCCCCACGTATCCGGAGCGGGGTTGGTCCAGGTCGGGTTCTCACGCTTGTCGATGATCGTCCACTCGCCCGGAGGTGTGACGTACCCGGCGGCCGCCGTGGCGACGTGGTACGTCTTCTCCAGATCGAACCCGTCGTAGAGGGACAGCATGTTCGTGGTCCGATCCACGATGATCGTCTTGCCGATCTTCGCGTCGGGGACCCGTGGCTTGATGGTGCGGACCGGCAGCCTGACGGCGGGCGCGCCCTCGTCGAGCGCCGCCTGCAGCCGCGTGGTCGCGATGTTGGCCCCGAGCGAGTGCCCGGGGCGCGAGTGCACGAACGACACCTGACCCTCCACCACGGAAACCGACGCGTTCCGCGGTGTCTGGGCGACATCCTGGGCGATGCTCGACACGAGATCCGCGACCCCGGTCGAGCCACCCGTGAGGGTCAGGTCAACGGAGATCCCGACGGGCTGCTCGCGGAGCCGGTGCCACACGCGCGTGATGAACCCGACGGAGTCCGAGGCCTGGAGCGCCTGTTCGACGGCGGCTTCGACATCGGCGGTCCGGCCAAGCTCAGCGGGTGTGGTGCGCCATTTCCCGCTCGCCGCCCGAACGGTCAGCGGGTGCGCGAGTCGCTCGTCGACGGTGTGCTGGACGGCCTCGATGGCCTGGGCGCGAGTCATCCCGCCCACGTCGGTGCCGTCGATCGTCACACCGGGCAGGATCTGGTCCGAGCTGGCACGATCGTATCGATACGCCGCATAGGAGACCCCACCGAGCGCGACGAGGACGATCCCCGCGGCGATGGCCACCACGACGACCGCGCTGCGAGCGCGTTTGCTGTGTCTCCCTCGAGCCATTGGGTCTCCAGACGCCGTTCAGAGGTGTTCGGTTCCGATGATGCCCGGAACAACCACGATGATAGCGAGGAACTTCCCGCCGTGCCGTCAGGCGGAGCGAAGGAAGACCTGACGACCCCTCACCCGTTCGGGACGTCGATCCCCATCGCAAGCGCATAGGTGGAGAGCCCCTTCACGCCGAGAGACGTGGAGGCCGCGAGTGCCACGATGTCTCCACCCGCCGACCGGATCTCGACGGCCGACCGGTGCAGGCCCTCGAGGAACCCCGGCGGCACCTGTCCCACGCTGCCCGCCGGGACCGAAAGGGTGATGTCGGCGATCGGATCGTCGCCCTCGGCGACCAGCGCGTGGATCGTGAGCGTGACGGTCGTGGTTCCCGGGTTGACGACCACGATCCGGGGCCGGGCGGGCTCTCCCGCGATCGCGGGCATGACCAGCCAATCGGCAGCAGGCGTCGTCACGCCGCCGGTCGCCCCCCCATCGTTGCCTACACCCACGCTCCGGAGGCTGGCGACGAACGAGCCATCCCCACGCGCGACGACATCGATCGACGACGGTCCCGAGAACGTCACGGGGTAGGGCTTCGCCGTCACGGGGTTCTGGCTCGCTTCCGTCAATCCCCCGGCGGGTGCCGGCGCCTGGACCGAGAGCAAGGTCGCGCCGAAATCGACCTGCCCCTCTCCCGGAACCATGAGATCGAGCGTCGACTGTCCAGCTCCACCGCCGACCGGAAGGAACGTCCGCGCTCCGGTCGACGAGGCTGCGATCACGCTCCGGATCCCGCCGTCACGCGTGATCCCCATGGAGGACACCGCCACGCGTCCGAGCGACACGTCGACCTGGGCGCCGAGAGCGGGCTCCCCCTCGGCGAACGCGTTCAGCCGGAATGCCACGCTCCTGCCGGGGCGAAGCACCCGGTCCGTGAGTGCCGAGTTCCTGATGGGCGCACGCTTGGGGGTGAGCAACACCACGTCGAACACGGCGTCGACGGCGAACGGGTTCATGACGATCAGATAGGCGTCCTCGCCTTGTTCCGTCGTTCCGTCGGGCGCGTACCAGGTTGGAGACGTCGCCGGCGCACAAGGCTCGGCTCCGACACCGATCTCGCCCCCACCGCCTTGCGCCACCCAGGCTGCCGCCACCCAACCGTCGAAGTACTCCACGAACGCCGATGCTTCCCGTCCCTTGGCGGGGACCGACACGGACAGCGTGGCCTGAGGGGGCACGCTCACGGTCCTCGGATCCCTCGGCTTCTTGGCCGAGAGCGAGGTGACCCGCACCGATACCTCGACGTCGCCGGGGTTCGCGAGGAACACCGTGGACGTCCACTGCTTGTCACCACCGCCGTGTGGGCAATACCAGGCGCCCGAACTCGTCGTCCCGGCCGGGCCGGCGCCCGCCGCGCGGACGCCGACGACGCGTTGGAGGGTCAGTCCCCCACCGACCACGAGGAGGAGCAATGCGATCGCGAGCATCCCCTGCCCTCGGCCCCGCGTCGCGGTGGAGACGTGGCGTTCCGATCTCATCGCGTCACCGGCTTCCGGGTGATCCACAGCGCGGCCAGCCACAGGAGGCCGAGGACCGTCGTCTCGAGGGTACGCACGAGTTGGCCGTCGAACCGGACCCGGAGCTCGCCCGCCGGCGCGTCGAACGCCGTGGACCAGCCGAAGGCCTGGGTGGGTCGAACGTCATCGCCCCCCGACACTTCGAGCCGCCACTCCGGCGAGAACTCGGTCGACACCACCACGTGCGCCGGGTGCTGCCGACTCCCCCGACCACCCCCCGGGAGCCGCGGACAGCGCGGTGGGACGGAACGACGGAAGCTGTTCGATCGCGCCGAGCTCCGAAGAAGCGACGATCCGTTCGACGTCATCATCGTCGGGGAGCACGGCCGCGGGAGGCAACGTCGCTGAGTTCCGATAGATGAGCAACCCCGACGCGCCCTCCCGGTCGAGGTCCACCTGGTCTCCGAAGATGTCCTCGATCGAGGCGGGCAGGTCACCCCCTTCCGCCACCACGAATCGCACGCCGAGCGGGCCGAGGAGCGCCCCGCCGTGCGTCGTCGAGCCGGACATGATCTCCGCCAGCGCTCGCTCGAGGTATCGCTCGCCGGAGCCCGTCAACGCACGGCCGGTGTCCGTCGCGACGATCCCCGTGCGACCCGTCAGTCCGAACCGGAGGCTGGAGGTGCCATCCGGCATGACACCCTCAGGATCGCCGCCGGGAGCCACGAACCGCTCTCCCGTGTCCGCACCCACCCACAGGACGCGGAAGTCGCCCTGGGCGCTGCTCGATACGACGGCCCACGCGGGGGGCAGCGCCTCCGGGCCGCCCACCGACCATCCACCCACCATCGCGGCGACCGCCTGGAGCGCGATCCCGCCCACCAACACGACGGCCAAGAGGGCCGTCCCGATCTGGCGCAGCCCGAACGATTCGCGTCCGAGCCCGGACAGGACCGACGACAACCCCAGCCCGACGATCATCGACTCGCCCACCGCGGCGAGCGCGAGATAGATGGGAGCGTTCGCGGCCCACACCGGCAGGTATCCCGCACCCGACAGCCACGCGAGCCCGAGGGCGGCGATCGCCGTCACCGCCGCCCGACTGGCGACGCCCCGGTGTTCCCGGCCGACAAGCGCGAACGCGAGGACAGCGGCGATCGGGAGGAAGGCGGCGATGGTCCACGTGCCCGGCCCTCCGCCTGGTGCCAGGCGCGCCAATGCTCCGAGATCGGTGGTCGCCACACGGGACCCCAGACCGGCGGCGTCGCCGGAGATCACCGTCGGCACGAACGGGAACAGCAGCAGCGCGGCCGCGGCGGATGCCGCGGCCGCGACGCCGAGCCCCCGCAGACGCGATGAACCGAGCAGGAGCTGGACGACGACGAGCACCCCGACGGCCAGGGTCACCCCCGGAACGAACGCCACGCCCACCGCGATCGTGACGGCGAGGCCAGCGATGAACCGCCATCGCCCGTCGGGCAGATCCCCGCGACCGAACGCGGCTTCGAGCCGCTCCACGATCGTGGGCAAGGCGCACAGCGCCACCAGCAAGTCGATGCGGCCCTCGGAGAACCCCCACAACACCAGTGCAGAGAGGCCGTACGAGACCGCTCCCACCACGGCCGCCCCCGGGCGAGCCGCCGTCCGCGCGAGCGCTCGGTACAACAACACGGACGCCAGGATCGGACCGCCGCCCAGCAACAGCTTTTGCGCGAGTGCCGTACTCCCGAACGTGACCCACGACGTCGCCCCCATCGCGCCGAGCGCGGGGCTCGCCGCGAGCGTTCCGCCCAGGCCGGTCGTCCGATACCCCGAGGCCAGCTCGCCGAAGAACCCTCTCCACGAGCCCGGGAACATGGCCAGCGCGCCACCATGCAACGAGTCGGGCCCGAGGAAGCTGCGCATCGCGACCGCCGCGACGACCGCCCCGAGGAACGACGCGACGACGACGGGATGTGTGCCGACGAGCGAGACGGTCCGATCACGGAGCCGCCGTCCAACGGACGCCTCCTCATCCTCTTCGTCGATCTCGCGTTGCTCTTCGAAGATCTGTCCGGCGGCGGTGAACCATCGTGGGAGCCGCACAGCGGCCGACTCCATGAACCTCCGCAACCGCCGGTCCGGCACCGTTCGCACGGATTGCGCGCGGACGCGGCGAGCCACGGTCCCCGGAAGGTGCACGATGTTCCAGCCCCATGCCGCGACGAGGTCGAGTGCTCCCTCGAACCGTCGCGTGAGGATCAGGTACGCGAGGCGCACGAAACCGAGGGCGAATGCCAGCGGCAGCAGCCACAGGAGGGACGGGATCGAGTAGTTCTTGAGCATCGCGACGATCGCCGCACGCTCCTCGTAGTACCGCTCGGTTCGCCGATGGCGCTCGGCCGGACGTTCGCCGGTCCCGGACGCGTCGCGATGCCGGGCGCGGGCGAGGGGCGTCATCAACACGTGGAACCCCGCGAGCCGCGCGCGCCAGCAGAAGTCGAGGTCTTCGTGCCGCGTGTCCAGCCGCTCGTCGAAGAGTCCCGTCCGTTGCCACGCGTCACGCGAGATCAACATGGCCGCCGTCGGGACGCACAAGACCTCGATCACGCGATCGAACTGTCCTTGGTCGATCTCTCCCGGCTGGAGCGGCGTGTACGGATGTCCGAACCGGTCGGCGGAGCGACCCACGTCCCTCAGGAGCCGCGGCTCCTCCCAGTCCACGATCTTCGGTCCGACGACTCCGACGTTCTCGACGCGCATGCCGATCGCGGCCTCGACCAGGCGGGTGACGGCGTCCGGGTCGAGCGCGGTGTCGTCGTGCAGGACCAAGATGTAGTCCGCTCCGCGAGCGGCGGGGATCTCGAGCGCGGCGCGGACCGATCCGGCGAGACCGCGGTCGCTCGTGGAGGCGATCACTCGGCGCTCGCCGAGCGCGTTCAGCAGGATGTCGTGCGATCCGTCGCTCGACGCGTTGTCGACGGCCAGGACACCCATCCGCGGGTACGTCTGCGCGCCGAGTGCCGACAGGCATCCGCGGAGCCATCCTGCCGCGTCCCGGACCACAAGGACGACCAGCACCGAGGGCGCTTGCTCAGAAGGAGTGTCGGTGGACGATCCAGTCATGCGATGCGCTCCCGCGCGGCGCGGAGCCTAGCAGGCCCGGACCGAGAACAAGCGGAAGGGGGGCTCACCGCCCCCCTTCACACGTCGGTCCGACGAGCGCTCAGCGCTTGCGCGCTGCGGGCTTGCGAGCCGTTGTCTTCTTCCTGCGGGCGGCCGGCTTGCGAGCTGCCGTCTTCTTCCTGGCTGCCGGCTTGCGTGCCCCGGTCTTCTTGCGAGCGGCCGTCTTCTTGCGAGCCGCGGGCTTGCGAGCTGCCGTCTTCTTCCTGGCTGCCGGCTTGCGTGCCGCGGTCTTCTTGCGAGCGGCCGTCTTCCTCCTGGCCGCTGGCTTGCGTGCCGCGGTCTTCTTGCGAGCGGCCGTCTTCTTGCGTGCCGCCGGCTTCCGTGCTGCCGTCTTCCGGCGGGCCGGCTTGCGTGCCGCGGTCTTCTTGCGAGCCGCGGGCTTGCGAGCGGCCGTCTTCTTCCGAGCGGCCGGCTTGCGTGCCGCGGTCTTCTTGCGAGCCGCGGGCTTGCGAGCCGTTGTCTTCTTGGCTGCCATGCTGCCCTCCCTTCGCGTATCCCGTGGATCTACGACGCCATACGCTTCAGGCGCCTGCGCTCCCGTTCACTCATCCCGCCCCACACGCCGTATCGTTCATCGCGGCGGAGGGCGTAGTTGAGGCATTCGATCCGAACGGGGCATTCGCTACAGATCCGTTTGGCCTCCCTCGATGAGCCTCCCTTCTCGGGGAAGAAAACCTCTGGGTCGTAATCACGACACCGTGCTCGTTCTTGCCAAGGGATGTAGTGGTGCACCTCTCGTCTCCCCCCGAAATCACATCCATGTGATTCTGAGGGAAGAACGTCCTCGGTGACAAGGGCTAATCCGAGAAAGTTCCTGCCTCGCGTTCCCTCTTCATCGCCGGTTGATCGCCGGTTCGAACCTTGTCATGTCCATCGTGTCGGGCCGATGCGTCGTGTGCAAGTGCTACGGGGCAGAAATGTGATGGTCAAGCTCATTGACCGTAACGGTCAAGCAGATTGACTGTTTCGCAGGTTCCCGACGCGCTCGTAGGTCGTGGTGCGGACCGATGGGACGCGACCGATCGCGCGGATCGCGTCGTCGAACTGATCCGGCGTCATCCGGATCCCCCACTCCGCTCCCGCCATGCGACTGATCGTCTCCTCCATCAAGGTCCCGCCGAAATCGTTGGCGCCGGCCCGCAGGATCGCCTGACAGGCCTCGACGCCGAGTTTGACCCACGACACCTGGACGTTGGGGATCCACCCGTCCAGCAGGATGCGCGCCACCGCATGCATCCGGAGGCTCTCCTCGAACGTCGCGCCCGGCCGAGCCTTGCCCGCCAGGTAGATGGGGGCGTTCTGGTGCACGAAGGGCAGGGGCACGAACTCCGTGAATCCACCGGTGTCCTGCTGGATGCGTCCCAGGCGACGGATGTGCGCGACCCAGTGGGGCGGGGCGTCGACGTGGCCGAACATGATGGTCGAGCTGCTTCGGATACCCAGATCGTGTGCGGTGCGGACGATCTCCTCCCAGGTGTCAGCCGGGAGCTTGCCCTTGGTCAGGAGCCAGCGGACGTCGTCGTCCAGGATCTCGGCCGCGGTGCCCGGGATGGTCCCCAGGCCGTGACGATCGGCATTCCTGCAGGAACTCCCTGAAGGAGATGCCCAGCTTCGTGGCGCCGTTGAGGACCTCCATGGGACTGAACGCGTGGATGTGAAGATCGGGCGTGCGCGCTCGGATCGCGTCGAGGAGGTCGAAGTAGAACGAGCCGGGCAGATCGGGGTGGATCCCACCTTGCATGCACACCTCGGTGGCACCGGACACCCAGGCCTCCTCCGCTCGATCGGCCACTTGATCCAACGTCAGGGTGTACGACTCGACGTCGACCTCCCGTTGGGCGAAGGCGCAGAACCGGCATCCGACGTAACAGACGTTGGTGAAATTGATGTTCCGATTGATCACGTAGGTGACCTCGTCGCCAACGGCTTCGGACCGCAGGTCGTCCGCCACCCGGCAGAGAGCCTCGAGCGCGGGGCCCTCCGCGCGGAACAACGCGAGCGCGTCCTCGTCGGTGAGCGGGCGATGGGCGGCCGCCTTCATGAGTGCGACCTTGATCTCGACGTCGAGTCGCTCTGGCGCGATGGGGCTCGCCGTCCAATCTCGCGTGACGTCGAGCGACTCGAAGTCGCCGTAGACCGAGATCGCATCCTCTCGGAGACCGGCATCGGCCGCCTTGGCGAACGTCAGCTCGATCGTCCGGGGCTTCCACTGGACGTCCGGGTCCTGCCAGGCGACCGGTTCCGGGACCTGTCCCTCGACCGCCAGGCCGTCCGCGCCGAGCAGCGACCGGACCGGTGCTCGCATCTTCGACGCGAGGTAGAGATCGGGGCGGCGGGCGTAGCTCCCGTAGATCGTGAGCCGCTCTCGGAGCGTAAGCCCCCGTTCGGCCGTCGTGGCGGACAACGCCCGGAGCGTCGGCCACGGCTTCTCCGGGTTGACGTGATCGGGCGTCAGCGGGGAGACGCCGCCCCAATCGTTGATCCCTGCGTCGAGGAGGCGGAGCCGCTGTCCCGGATCCGAGAGGTTCGGAGGCGCCTGCACGCTCATGTGCGGCCCGAGCACGACGCGCGCGGTGGCGACGGCCGCCAGGAACTCCTCGTCCTGCGGCTCGGCTGCGTGGCGCATGGCGGTGCCGGGCTTCGCGCGGAAGTTCTGGACGATCACTTCTTGCACGTGTCGGTAGCGGCGATGGAGGTCGCGGATCGCGAACAACGATCCGGCGCGTTCCCGTGGCGTCTCGCCGATGCCCACCAAGATGCCGGTCGTGAACGGGATCGCCAGCCGGCCCGCGTCCTCGATCGTCCGCAGCCGGACGGCGGGAACCTTGTCCGGCGAACCGAAGTGCGGGCCGCCCCGTTCGCTCAACCGGTCGGAGGACGTCTCAAGCATCATGCCCATCGATGCGCTCACGTGCTTCAGCCGCGCCATCTCTTCGTAGCTCATGACGCCGGGGTTCAGGTGAGGCAGCAGCCCCGTGTCCTCGATCACGCGGATCGCGACGGCGCGGACGTACTCCAGCGTCGAGCCGAACCCGCGCTCTTCCAGCCAAGCGCGTGCCACGTCGTAGCGCTCCTCAGGCCGGTCCCCCAACGTGAAGAGGGCTTCCTTGCAACCCATCCTCCGGCCGGCTTCGGCGATCGACACCACCTCGTCAGGCGTGAGGAACGGATGATCCAGCTTGGCCGGGGGCTTCGCGAACGTGCAGTAGTGACAGTGGTCGCGGCAGAGCATGGTGAGCGGGATGAACACCTTGCGGGAGTAGGTCACCGTCCGGCCGTGGCCGAGGTCTCGGAGTCCGGCGGCGACCCCCATCAGGCGCTCGAGGTCGTCACCCCGGGCCCAGAGCAACGCCTCGGTCTCGTCGAGCGACAGCGCCTTGCCCGACCCGGCTCGAGCGACGGCGCGACGCACCTGCTGCGGGGTCGCCTGGGGCATCCCGGCGAGCCTACTACGCTATGCCGCGATGCAGATCGTGGCGCTCGCGGGCGGGGTCGGGGCGGGGAAGTTCCTCCGCGGCGTCGAGCGCGCGTTCCCCGAGGAGCTGGCCACCGTCATCGTGAACACCGGCGACGACATCGAGATCCACGGCCTGCACATCTCCCCCGACATCGACTCCGTCTGTTACTGGCTCGCGGATCTGATGGATCGAGAACGGGGATGGGGACGCGCGGGCGAGACGTTCCACGCCATGGAAGCGATGCGGCGCTCGGGGGTCATCGATGCGTGGTTCAACCTCGGAGACCGGGATCTGGCGACCCACGTGCTGCGAACCCAACTCCTCCACCAGGGGCTCTCGTTGTCGGCGGCCACCGCCCAGGTGCGATCCAGCCTGTTCGGCTTGTCGACCGACGTGGTGCCGATGACCGACGACGCGGTGACGACCCGGATCGACGTGTTCGACGCCGCGGGCGAGCCACTCGACCTGCATTTCCAGGAGTACTGGGTGCAGCGGCATGCGCAGGACCTTGTCAAGGGCATCCGGTTCGAGGGGGTGGAGCGCGCGACGGCGTCACCGGGTGTCCTGGACGCGATCGCGAGCGCCGACGTCCTGCTGCTCTGTCCGTCGAACCCGGTGGTCTCGATCGGACCGATCCTCTCGGTGCCCGGTATCCGTGATGCGGTCGCGGAACGGTCCGGCCCGGTGGTCGGCGTCTCCCCCATCGTGGGCGGCGCGCCGCTCGCCGGCATGGCCGACAAGCTGATGCCGATCGCCGGTCTGGAGGTGTCGGCGCTCGGCGCCGCCCGCGCCTACCGAGGGCTCCTGAGCGGATGGGTCATCGACGAGCGCGACCGCGACGGGTCCACCGCCATCCGCGACGAGCTCGGCGTGCGCGTCGCCGTGACCGACACGGTCATGCGCGACGACGAGGTGGCCGCCTCGGTCGCCCGCGTGGCGATCGAGCTGGCATCGTGACGATCGAGATCCTCCCCGTGGAGGGCCTCCCCGAGATCCGCGCGGGCGACGACCTGGCGGCGATGCTCACGGAACCGCTCCGATCGCTGGCCCTCCGAGACGGAGACATCGTCGCGGTGACGCAGAAGATCGTCTCGAAGGCCGAAGGCCGCGTCGTGCCGGATCGGGGCGACGGGCGCTCGGCCTGGGTCGCCCGCGAGACCCGCCGCATCGTCGCGCGCCGTGGCGACCTGATCATCGCCGAGACGCACCACGGGTTCATCTGCGCGAACGCGGGGGTGGATGCTTCCAACGTCGAGGAGGGGTTCGTCTCGCTCCTCCCGGTCGACCCCGACGCGTCGTCCGAGGTCCTGCGGGCGTCGCTCTCCGCGCTTCTCGGGCTCTCGCGCCTCGGCGTGGTGATGACCGATACGTTCGGGCGACCCTGGCGCAACGGCTTGGTGAACGTGGCGATCGGGTGCGCGGGATTGCCGGCCCTGGTCGACCTGCGCGGTCAGGTGGACCATCACGGTCGCGCACTCGAGGTGACGGTCGTCGCCCTCGCGGACGAGGTGGCGGCCGCGAGCGGATTGGTGATGGGCAAGAGCGCGCGCGTCCCCGTCGCGTTGGTTCGCGGTGTGGAGATCACGGTGGCGCCTCCCGGGCGCGGCAGCGACCTGATCCGATCACCCGAGGAGGATCTGTTCCGTGAAGGGACGATGGAGCCGTGACGCGACGAGGGCGGGGGAACCCCCGCCCTCGTCGACCAGACCGACGTCCGTGCGCTACGCCAGCAGCCCGTGGAAGAAGTACCAGGCGAAGACCGCCGCGATGACGTACATGAGCGGGTGCACCTCACGGAACTTTCCTTGGAGCACCTTGATCGCGACGTACGAGAGGAATCCCGCGCCGACGCCGTTCGTGATGGAGTACGTGAACGGCATCATCACGATCGTGAGCAGCGCCGGGATCCCCACCGCCGGATCGCGCCACGAGATCTCCCCGACCGCCTGCATCATGAAGTAGCCGACGATCACCAGGACCGGCGCGGTCGCCTCGGGCGGGATCACCCCGGCGAGCGGCGAGAAGAAGATCGCCAGGAGGAACAACACCCCGACGACCACCGACGTCAGGCCCGTTCGTCCGCCCTCGCTGATTCCCGCCGCGCTCTCGATGAACGTCGTGTTCGACGACGATGATGCGACGCCCCCCGCGGCCGCCGCCACCGAGTCGACCAACAGCACCCGGTTGATGCCCGGGAGCTTGCCGTCCTCGTCCAACAGGTCCGCCTCGTCGGCCAAGCCGACGACGGTCCCCATGGTGTCGAAGAAGTCCGACAGCATGACCGCGAGGATGGCGGCCGCGGCCGTGGCGAGCCCCAGCACGTCGAACACCCCGAAGCTCACGTTCCCCAGGAGCCCGAAGTCCGGCGTCGACACGATCTCGTCCGGGATGACCGCGATGCCCGGATCGAAGACGGAGGAGTCGCCGAACCCCTGGTTCACGATGATCGCGAAGACCGTCGTCGCCAGGATGCCGACCAGCAGGCCGCCCCTCATCTTCCGCGTCACGAGCGTCGCCGTGAGCGCGAGACCGACCACGAAGACGAGGACGGGCAGGCTGGACAGATCCGGGTTGAGCGTGATCAGTGTGGCCTCGCTGTTCACCACGATGCCGCCGTTGACCAGGCCGATGATCGCCAGGAACAATCCGATCCCGATCCCGATCGCCCGTTTCAGGTCCATCGGGATGGCGTTCAGGACCGCCTCGCGGAAGCCGGTGAGCACCAGGAGCGTGATGATCGCGCCCTCGATCGCGATGACGCCCATCGCTTGCGGCCACGTGAGCCCCAGCGTCGCGACGAGCGTGAACGCCACGAACGCGTTCAACCCCAGCCCTGCCGCGATCGCGAACGGGTAGTTCGCGTAGATGCCCATCGCGAGCGTCATGACCCCGGCGACGAGGGCGGTCACGGTGAGCACCTGCGGGAAGGAAAGCGTCGTTCCTGCGCTGTCCGGCACCGCCCCGAGGATCGTCGGGTTGACGAACAGGATGTAGGCCATCGTCAACCAGGTCGCGAACCCGGCGATGATCTCCGTCCGCACGGACGATCCGCGCTCCGAGATCTTGAAGAAGCGGTCGAGCCAGCTCGATGGCGGCTCTCCCACCTTGATCACTCGATCTTGATCGGTCGTGGCCATGGCCCTCCCCCACAAGCCGGCCGGCAGTTGAACACCGGCGCTCCACGGGGAAGTCGCGTGGAGCATAGGCAGCGCACCGACACGGCGCAAACGGGCATCCGTCGGTAAGCTTGCGCACCCGACACCACGACGAGAGGTTCGCACGTGACAGGAACCAGCCAGGGCGGACGCGGCCCCAACGATGAGGGACGCCGTCCCACCAAGGCCGAGCGCCGGGAAGAGGCTCGGATCAAGCGGGAAGAGATCCAGCGCCAGATGGCGCAGCGGCGACGGACCCGCTCGATCGGGTTGGTCCTCGTGGTCCTCGCCGTGGTGATCGCGGTCCTTGCGGTGTTCATGACGTCCGGCGGCGACGATCCTGCGGATTCCGGGATCCCCTCGGCGGAGGCCCTGTTATCGCAGGCGGAGACGGCCAAGGAAACGGCCGGCTGCGACGACGTGCAGGAGACCCCCAACTACAACGACGCGCCCGGCGATGACCCCACGATCGACCACGATCACGTGGACGCCGCCGACCGCCCGGCGCTGTCGACGTACGCCACGATCCCGCCCGCGTCCGGACCCCACGACCCATCGCCGCTGACCGCCGGGATCTACGAGACGCCGCCCGATGTCTACCGGACGATCCACTCGCTGGAGCACGGCGCGGTGATCATCTGGTACGACCCGAACATCTCCAGCCAGGCGCTGGACGACCTGCTCGCGTTCTACGGGCAACCGTTCGAGGACAACGACATCGGCCAGGCGAAGATCATCATCGCCCCGTACGACTACCCCGACCAGGGCCCGGCCGGACAGCTCCCGGCCGGGGTGCAGATGGCGATGGTGGCCTGGCATCGCCTCCAGCTCTGTTCCAGCGTGAGCCTCCCGGTCGCGTTCGACTTCTCGTCGCGCTTCGAGGTGCCGGGATTCGCTGGCCGGACGTACGAGGGCGTTGCCCGCGAGCCCAACGCCTTGATCTAGCCATGGCGAACAAGCGCAAGCGCAAGCCACGCCGCCCCCCGAACGCGGGTCAAGCGACGCCCGCCGCGAAGCCGGCCGCACCGCCGAAACAAGGTGGTGCGAACACCGAGCGACGGGAACGGAAGGAGCAGGCACGCCAGGCCAGGGAGGCCGCGCGCAAGCGAGCGCGGCGCTCGGCCCGCGTACGCCGTCTGACCACGTTCGCGGTGATCGGGGTCGTCGGCGTGGGACTCGTCTACTTCTTCCAACGCGCCGCCAGCCCGCGGGAGATCCCGCAGTTCGCGATCGATGCCGCGACGGCCGCGAGGTGCAGCCAAGTGGCTCAGCCGCTCGCGAGCGCGCCCGGAAGCCAGCACCTCGATCCCGGCGAGTCCACTACGTACCCGCAGCAGCCCGCGACGTCTGGCTTCCACGACACCTCTCCGCTGGCGATCCCGCCACGCGTGTACACCGAGCCCATCCCCGAGACGCAGGCGGTGCACAACCTGGAACACGGCGCCGCGATCATGTACTACCGGCAGTCGGGCGACGGCGCGCTCCCGCAACCGGTCGTCGACCGGCTGTCGACCGTGGCGAACAATGCCAACAACGTGATCCTCGCGCCGTACACGCCGCTGCCCGAGGGCGCCGCGCTCGCGATGACTGCCTGGAACCAGCTGCAGACGTGCCCCGACACGGTCACGGCCTCCCAGGCCGACGACATCGCCCGGGGGTTCATCGAAGCCTTCGTGTGCACGAGCAACGCCCCTGAGGGCAACATCGGCGAGGGTTGCTAGCGCCGATCGCCGCGGGGAGCGATCAGACCGTCTGGCAGTTCCCGCCGTTTCCGCACCTGATGGTCCCGTGCTCGAACGTGACCAACGTGGACCCGTTGTCACGTATCTCGGGTCGCGACGTCGGGAATCCGAGCGGTCCACCGGCGCCGCCGCCGCGGTTGTAGGCCGTGAGCACGCTCCCCCAGAGGGCGAACGCGCCCAACCCTTCCTTCCAGTAGATCCGTCCGTCCACGAAGTCGGCGCGCGAACAGCCTCCCGGACAGGCTGCCTGGAGGGTCCCGAGGGAGCGCGGATCCCCGACCGGGAGCCCGAGGGGACCGGACGCGCCGCCCGCGATCAGATACTCGTCGTATATCGGGCCCTTGAGCCACACGGTGACGTCGTGTTCGCCGTTCCGATAGATCGCCCCCGACTCGAACCGCTGACGGGCACCGCCGGGAACCGGCTTCGAGATCGATGTCGGCAGGCCCGGTTCGCACATCAGGTCGTCGTACTCGGAGCGGATCGCCCCCACGACGTTCTTGTCGATGTTGATCCAGACCCGGTCGTCGGGAAGGGCGAGGGCGGAACGGAGCTCTCCACCACTGACGGTGGCCTCCCCTGCCGCACCCCTGACCACGGCATCCTCGATGCGCCCGGATACGCCGCGATCGATCCTGCCGAACCCGGCCACCGCGCCGATGTCGCCGGTGTACGGCATCAGGGCGGTCGTGAGCGCGGTTGGCGTGAACTCCCGGCTCCAGTCGGTCCATGGGTTGGCGGGGGTGTAGTCGCCGGGGTCGCAGACGCCTGCCAGGTAGGGGTACAGGGCGAGCGGCGTGCCCCACTGCACGTTCAGATCCTCGGTGTGGCCGCCGTCCGATGCGGTGAACACCGTCAGCGCCACCGCGCCCTCGTACGTCACCACGGAGCCGGCGGTCGAGCGGACACCCTTCACCCATCGCTCGCCGTCGGTGCCGCCCTCCTTGTCCCAGCCGATGTAGACCTGGTCGTTGGCGCCGTCGGTGAGATGGCAGTTGCACGAAGCCTGCAGGCCGTGCTTCCGGATCTTGTAGAGCGCGAAGCTCCGGGCCGCCACGGCTTGCGCGCGCAGCGCCTCCTTCGGCCAGCTGCTCGGCACCTCGCCGATCCCCAGCAGGTACTCCTCGAACGGCACCCGCGCGATCAAGCGGAGGGAGCAGCCGTTCGTGCACGTGGTGAGGTTGAACTCGAGCGTTCCTCGGTTGTACGTCGCGCCACCTTCGGGGACGGTGACACGCGCGCCTCGCTTCGCGAACGTCGCGAAGAGATCCGACGAAGGACCGCCCCACGTCTGGCCGCCGACGACGTCGCCCGCGGCATCCCGCACCTCGTACGCGCCACCGACGGAGCGGACGACCCATGTGTCCCCCGCCGGGATCTTGCCGACCGGCGTCCCCCCTACCGGCTTCTTCACGGACAGCCGAACCGCTCCGGCCTCCGCGGTGAGATGGAGGGCGGGCTCACCCGTCGCCAGCGCGACGCGGATGTCTCCGGGAGGATCCGCGATCCGCCGCACCTTCGTTCCGCTGTAGAAGTGCGTGAGGATCTCGTTCGACGTCCAGCCGCGGGTCGCCAGTCCGTAGGCGCCCCACTGCGAGAGGCCGAGCCCGTGGCCCCAGCCGCTGCCGTAGAACGTGACGGGATCGCCCGCGCTCGCGCTGGAGGCGGGGATCAGGGCCGCCGAGACGGCCACGACGAGCACGGCTGTTCGGATGCGTCGCATGGAAGGGGTTCCCGGTCGGGAGGGCACGGTAACACACCGTTCCCGGCGGATCGGGGAGCTACTGGGCGGCCGCCTCCGTGCCCGCGGCAACGCGTGCCCCGTCCAGCTCCGCTCCCCCAGATACCGATGCCCCTTCGCCCAGAACGCATCCCATGAGGGTGGCTCCCGGGCCCACCCGCGAGCCGGGACCCAGGACGGACGCGACGATCCGCGCTCCTGCCTCGACCATCGCGTCCTGGTGGATGACGGAGTCGTCGATCTGCGCGCCGGCACCGATCGCCGCACGCGGCCCGACGGCGACCCATCGCCCGAGATGCGCCTGCAGGTCCACGACCGCCGTCTCGTGGACCCACGGCGCCGGGTACGAAACCCCTCGCACCTTGCCCTCGAAGAGATCGAAATGCGCCTGCAGGTATTGGGCCGGTGTTCCCAGGTCGAGCCAGTACGGATCCGAGAGGTAGCCGAACACGTCGTGTCCCGCCGCGATCACGGCCGGGAACACCTCGCGCTCGATCGAGACCTGCTCGCCCGCCGCCCACCCGCCGAGGATCGACGGGGTCCAGCAGATAGGTCCCCGCGTTGATCTCGCCGGGGACCGGATGCTCCGGCTTCTCGCGGAACTCCCGCACGCGGCCGTCGGCATCCGTCAGCACCAGCCCGAACGCGCGCGCGTCTTCCACGTGGTGCAGCGCGATCGTCGCTTCGGCGCCACGCTCCCGATGGAGCGCCAGCATCGCCGTCAGATCCAGATCCGTGAGGATGTCGCCGTTCAACGCGAAGAACGGCTCGTCGCCGAGCTCGGTGAGCGCATTCACGATCGCGCCACCGGTACCGAGCGGGGCGGTCTCGGTGATCCACGTGATCGCGGGGTCCCCCTCCCGCGATCGGATGAACGGATCGAACATCGCCTCCAGGTACGGAGACGACAGCACCACCTCGTGGACGCCGTGGCGTGCCAGGTGATCGAGGACGTGGTCGAGCGACGGCCGGTCCATCAACGGCACCAGCGGCTTGGGGATGGTTTCGGTCAACGGACGCAGCCGCGTGCCCTCGCCTCCGACCAACACGACCGCCTTCACCCCACGAACCTCCCCCTCAACCACGCGAGCTCGGCCCTCGCACGGAGCGCGGCCCACGCGAGCGGCAGCGTCAGTTTCCGCCATCCGGCCGCGCGGTGCTTGCGGTAGTACCGGTAGATGCTCCGGGAGTGCATCACGGACATGCGTCGGGACCGGCCCCTCGACACGCCGATCGCGTGGAGGATCTCGACCTCCGGTGTGAAGAGCACGGACCAGCCGGCATCGCGGAGCCGCGTCGCCAGGTCGAGCTCCTCGCCGAACAGCAGGAACGACTCGTCGAGCATGCCGACCTCATCGAACGCCGACCGGGGCAGCAGCATGCAGCATCCGGAGACCCAGTCCACCTCGCGCTCGGTGGAGCGGTCCCATCCTTCCATGTGGTAGCGACGGCTGAATCGATTGCGGGGCACGAACGGCTCGAAGAACGCGTGCCCCACGGCGTCGACCACGCTCGGCAGCGGTCGTCCGCTCGGATACACGCCGCCGTCCATGTTCCGGACCATCGGGCCGACGATCCCCGCGCGCGGGTGCGCCTGCGCCACCGCGACGTAGTCGGCGAGCGTCCCCGTCCACCACTCCGTGTCGGGGTTGAGCAGGAGCAGGTACGGAGCGTCGGTCTCCCGGATGCCCTGGTTCCACGCAGGCGAGAGGTAGACGTTCTCGGGGTTCTGGATCAATCGCGCCCACGGATGCGCGGCGATCGCCGCCGTGTGGCTGCCGTCTACGGACGCATTGTCGATGACCAGCACGTCCGTCTCGATCCCACCGCGATGCGCCTCCAGGGACGCGAGGCACCGTTCGAGGTAGCCGCCGGTGTTGAAGTTGACGATGACGACGGCGAGCTCCGCCACACGAGGATCCGTCATCGATGGGGCGTCTGCGCGATCAGCACGATGCCGACCATGATGCAGAACACCCCGGCCCACCGGAGCGCGGGGACGGTCTCGTGCAACAGGAACCTGTCGGCGAGCAGGATCAAGACGTACGACAGTGACGCGAACGGGTAGGCGAACGAGAGCGACGTGCGCGACAGGACGGCGAGCCAGACGATCGCCGACAGCCCGAAGAGGAACAGTCCACCCCAGACCGCTGGCGTGGTCAGCACGTCCTTCGCCGATGACATCGATGCCTGGAGCGCGCCCGTGTTGTCGGCGACCTGGTTCATGCCGTACTTCAGCGTGAGCTGGGCGCCGGCGGCGAGCAGCACGGAGAACAGGATGAGTCCGATCAGCATGGCGGGTGGCTTCCCTTTCGCTCTGGCGACGTCACCGGAGGGGACGGCGGCACTCACAGATCCTCGACCTCGGCTTCGACGACGACGTCGATGTGCTCCTGCACGCGCGGGACCTCGATCACCTCGAAGAGGTACCGCTGCGTCTGGACATGGAACAGGTGGCCCGTCGCGCGCGACGACAGGCCGATCGTGACCCAGTACTTGCCCGCCGTATACGGGAACGACGGGATGCGGAACCGTACGCGCTTCTTCCCGTCGAACCGCTCGATCACGATCCCCTTGGCGGACGTGCGCTCCCGGATCACCGGATGGTTGGTGGCGCCGTCAAGGACGGCGAAGTCCACGTCCAGGTCGTCCACGGGCCCGTTGGTTCGGACGTCGATCTGGATCGTCAATGGATCGTCGCGGAGCACCGGCCCGTCGCCGGCGCCGGAAGCCCGGATCACTTCCACCGCGGCGATCTCGGCCTCGCGGGTTCCCTCCTCCGCAACGAAGCCCGGGTCCACCCCGCCCAGCAGCACGTAACGCATCTCGCGGACGACCTCGTCCGGCATGCCGATCGCGTGGATGCGGCCGTGGTCGAGCATGACCGCGCGATCGCACACCGCACGGACGGTGTCGAGCGCATGCGTCACCAGGACGATCGTGCGTCCCTCCGCCTGGAAGCTGCTGACGCGATCGAGGCACTTGGCCTGGAACGCCTCGTCGCCGACGGCGAGCACCTCATCGATCAGCAGGATGTCCGGCTCCACGTGCACCGCCACGGCGAACCCGAGCCGCACCAGCATCCCCGACGAGAAGAACTTCACCTGGTTGTCCATGAAGTCCTGCAGCTCGGCGAACTCGACGATCTCGTCGTAGACGCGATCGGTGTCCTTGCGCGAGAGCCCGAGGAACGACGCGTTGAGGTAGACGTTCTCGCGGCCCGTGAGCTCCGGGTGGAACCCGGCCCCCAGCTCGAGCAGGGCCGCCACCCGCCCGCGATAGCGGATCACGCCCGACGTCGGGCGCAGGATCCCCGCGATGCACTTCAGGAGTGTGGTCTTACCGGAACCGTTGTGACCGATCAGCCCGAGCGACGATCCCTCCTCGACCGCGAATGCGATGTCGCGGAGCGCCCAGAAATCCTCGGCTCGCATCCGGCCGGAGAGGACGCGTTGCTTGAGCGAGCTCGGACGTTCGCGGAACAGGCGGAAGACCTTGGAGACGTCCTCGACCTCGAGCGCCGCGGTCACAGTTCCTCCGCGAAGTCGCCCGAGAGCCGGAAGAAGAGCCGCCACGTGTAGAGGAGGAGGAGCAACGAGGCCGCGAGGACGATGGCCACGACCCCGACGATCCACCCGATGCTCACGTCCGGGAGCGCGTTCTGCGGGAGGGTCTCTCCCGACGGGACGTAGGACACCGTGGCGTACAGCGCCCGCTGGAACCCCGAGACGATCGGCGTCAGCGGGTTCAGCAGGTACACGGTCCACAGATGAGGCGACCACGGGGCGGTCGGAGCGACCAGCCGCTCCTGGACCACGCCGGCCGGATAGACGATCGGCGTCATCCAGAACCAGACGAGCAACGCCAGCCCGATCAGGTGCTGCACGTCCCGGTACCGCACGTTCAGCCCGGAGACCCAGAACGTCATCGCCGTCGTGAAGACGACCAGTGCGATGAACGACAGCGGATACAGGATCAGCGCCTCGACGTGGAACCCGTAGCCGGTGGCCAGCATGAACACGAACAGCACGGCTGACTGCAGCACGAAGTCCACGAGCGCGACACCCACCACCGAGAGCGGCAGGATCTCGCGCGGGAACGCCACCTTCTTCACGAGGTTGCCGTTGTCGATCACCGATCGGGTGCCGTTGCCGACCGCAACCGAGAACAGGTTCCACGCGAGCAGCCCGGAAAGCAGGAAGACCGGGTAGTGCGGGACCGAGTTGCCGAGGATCTTCACCACGAACGTGAAGACCGCCAGGAAGACGATCGGGTTCAGGATCGACCAGATCGCACCCAGGACGGAGGCCGTGTACTTGACCTTGAGCTCTTTGCGCACGAGGTTCAGCAAGATCTCGCGGTAGGCGTACAGCTCACGGACGCGCGCGACCGGCCGCAACGACAGCGACTCGGACGTGCGTTCGGTGACGCTCAGTGCGGTGGTGATGTCGGGGCTCCTCGGGTGGATGCGCAGGTCAGACGCGGTGCGTTCGAGTCTAGCAACGGGCGACCGCGTGACTTCGGAGGTTCTATGACGTTCCGCGGAACGTCCCGAGCGCTCGCGCGTACTCGACACCCAACCCGTCGCGCAGGTCGGTCTCGTCGGCACCCAGGTCGGCGAGCGCCTTCCCCCAGATGGCCAGTGCCTTGTGGGCGGGGTCGCGCACGAGCCGGAGCGTCTCTTCGATCGCCTGCTCGTAACCCTTGGCGGTCGCCTCCGACGCGCGGATCTCGTCGACGTGCTCCCGTGCGGCCTCGCCCATCCGCCCCCGCAGGTCGGTGTCTTCGATCAACAGCCGGATCCGTCCGGCCAGCTCCGACGGGCTCGTCGGCCCCGGCGCGACCCGGAGCACGGCGTCGTCCGGCGCATCCAGGTACGTCCCGGTGGCGCTGACGACCGAGGGCTTCCCCGCCTGCATCGCCCGGATCAACGAGCCGCTCACCTCACCGCGATGCGGGAAGCGGAGATCCACGACCACGTCGGCCGCCGCCAGCCATCCCCGGAAGTCGTCGTCGGGCACGTTCGGCGCGAGCGTCACGCGATGCTCCAGCCGAGCCGTCTCGACCACCCGGTCGACGTCGTAGCCCTCGATCCGACGACCCACCAGCGCGATATGGACGCCGTGGTCGAGCTCGCGCATGGCCGCGAGCACCGCGTCCAACCGTTTGGCATCGTTCAGATCGCCGGGCGCCACGACGAGCGAGCGCATCCCGTTCGTCTCGAGTGGCGCGCGCAGCTCTCGTCCGCGATCGACGGCCCTGCGCATGTCGCCATCCGACTCCACGACCGGGTGCGGCACGACGAAGACCGGTGTCCGGCAGCCGGCCTCCACCAGGTATCGCCTGCCGAACTCGGAGTGGACGATGATGCCACGCGCGCGACGCGCGACGTGCGCGCACCACGGCTCGCGCAGCGGTTCGTTGCGGACGACATCCGGCGACGTCAGGTTCGTGCGGAGAGCGGCGGCCTCGCGGGTCGCCATGAATCCCAAGGGATCGCCGAGGGTACGGAGCCCCCGGACGAAGTCGTCGAGCGCCAGATCGTGCAGCACGATCAGCGAGGCCTGCGCGAGGAACGCCGCCCGATACGCCTCCAGGTGGAACTCCACGTTGTTGCCCAGTTGGAACACGCCGAGGCGATATCCCGGGAGCCGCGTCGCGTCCTTCGGCTCGATCGGCCACAGGACATCCATGCGGTGCCGATCGAGGAAGCCGATGCGGCGCAGGCCGTCCAGAACCTCTCGGTCGTACGTCGCGATACCTGTGCGCGCGGGCGGCAGGGGCCCGGAGAACACCAACTCCCCGACCGAGCCGGGCGCCGCCGGTGCGGGCCGACGCCGGACCGTCCGTGCCACGTCGCGGAGCATCAGTCGAGCAGCCGCGCGACGACGTCGGGCCACCGTGGAACCTCGGTGCGGACGAGCGCGTTGCCGGCGGCGCCGAGACGCGCCGCGAGGGCACGATCGGCGTGCAGACGGTCGAACGCCTCGGCGATCGCCTTCGGCTCGGGGGAGGACACGATCCCCGTGTCGCCGTCCAACACGAACTCGAGCGGCCCGCCGCTGTCGGACAGCGTGACGACCGGACGGTCGGCCGCGAACCCTTCGAGCGAGACGTATCCGTAGTCCTCGTCGAACGGGCCGTAGTAGACCGCCAGCGCGCCCGCGTACAACTGATACAGGCGTTCGTCGCTGACCCCGATCTCGAACCGAACGCGCTGCTGAAGTCCCAGACGCTCCACCTGATCGCGGAGCGTCTGCTCGTCCGGTCCCTTGCCGACGAGGACCAGCGTGACGGCGGTCTTGACGTGTTGCATCGCTTCGACCACCAGCGACTGACGCTTCAACCCCTCCATACGACTCGGGAACAGCACGTACTCGCCGAGAGGACCGGATGGTTGATCCATCAGGTGCTCCATGACCGGCGACGGGTGGTACAGCACGTCCGCGGGGATGCGGAGCGACGACCACAGCCGGTCCTTGACGTTCTTCGAGTTGGTGAACACGCGCTTGGCTTCATTCAGCGCGAGCCGGTCGGCGTTCCAGACCATGTCCCGGACGGCCGCGCCGTCCTCCTGCCGAGAGAGATCGGCGTAGACGGGGTGATCCCACAACTCGTACGCGGTCCGGTGTTGATGCATCAGCCAGACGATCTTGCGCTCGTGCTCCACCAGGTACGCCGGGAACTTCAAGCCCACGACGGCGTCGACCTTCAGACCGTTCGATTCGGTGATGTCGAAGCTCCGCCAGACCGCCATCTGGTGCGCCAGCTGCGATGCGGGGTACCACTTGCCGGCGATGTGGACGAGGTCTGCTTCGTGGCCGGCCGCACGGAGCGCGTGCACGAGCCCTTCCGCATGCGTCTCGGCGCCGCCGCGGACGAACGCGGTCTGTGGGTGCAAGACGGCGACCCTCATGAAGGCGCGTCCTCGTCCGGATCGATCCCGTCCCCCGAGGTGGACCCGATCTCGGCGCGCAAACGGGCGAGCTCGGCCTCCACGGCCATCAGCCGCTCGGCCAAGCTCGTGGTGAGTTCGGCGTGGTCGGCCAGCAACCGGTCGTACCGCCACGAGATGGGTCGCGCCACCCGGAACATCCGGTACTTCAGCTGCCGGCGCCATCGTGAGGTCGACGCCAGGTTGCCTTCGCCCTGCGGGATGATCACCTTCTCGTCGGCGCGGAGCTGCAACGAGAGGTCCAGGAGCCGGTCGCGGACCTCAGGGGTGTCCATGCGCGCGCGAGAGACCCGCTCCTGGGCCCAGTAGAGCTCACGGGAGAGGTCGTCGATCGCAGGATCGTGGTCGGAGGTCGCGGCCATCGGCGCAGGTCAGCGTAGCATCCGGCCCGTCACGGACCGCTCAACCGACGCCGGCGTCCGAGGCTGCATCGGGATCCGACGCGATCCACTCCGCCACGGCGACGTCCAGCGGCGGGACGGGCTCGACCCCGATGTGCTGCAGGTAAACGCTCACGATCGCGGAGTTGGCCGGACGAGGGGCGAGGAGACCGAGCGACGCCACATCTTGCGGTTCGACGGTTCCGGGAAGACCGCCGATCACGCGCGCCCGCTCCAGGACATCGAACCAGCAGGCGGGCTCGGGGCCCGCCAGGTGATACGTCCCGAACCGGCCGGTCAACGCGAGCGGCAGGAGCCGCTCCGCGAGGTGGTGGACGTAGGTCGGCGACCCGATCCGGTCGCGGATGCCTCCCGCGCCCTCGCCGGTGCGAAGCCGTTCGAGAGCGCCACTCGCGTAGTCGTCGCCCGCCCCGAAGACGTAGCTCGTCCGCACGATGAAGTGCTCCGGAACCAGCCCTCGGACGAACCCCTCCCCCGCCAGCTTCGTCCGCCCGTACACCGACAGCGGATGCGGTGCGTCCAGCTCGTCATACGCCGCGCCCTTCATGCCGTCGAAGACGTAGTCCGTCGAGAGGTGCAGCAACGCGGCTCCGCACGCACGAGACGCGAGCGCGACGTGCTGCGCCCCCAGCGCGTTGTCCCGCGTCGCGCGAGCCTGGTCCGCCTCACACGCATCGACCGTGGTGAAGGCCGCGAGGTTGACGATCAGATCCGGACGCAGCAGCGGGATCGACCGCATCACCGCGTCGAGATCCCCGACGTCCAGCTCGTCGTGTGTCAGCGCGTGCACCTCGTGATGGGGCGGGACCTGCCGCAGGAACGCGCGTCCGAGGCCGCCCGCGGCCCCGGTGAGGACCAGCCTCACAGCCCCGCGCCGGCCGCGCGCGGCTCGGTGACGACGGGGACGTGGTGGGCCTCGCGCAGCCACGTGAGATGGTCGCGGTACCAGTCGACGGTGCGTGCGAGCCCGTCGTCGAACGAGACCCGGGGCGCCCATCCCAAGCCGCGGAGCCGATCGGATCGCAGGCCGTAGCGGAAGTCGTGGCCCGGTCGGTCCGCCACGAACGCGATCTGCGACTCGGGCGCGCCGGTCAACGCGCAGATCTGCCGCGCCAGCGCGATGTTCTCCAGCTCGTGGCCGTCGCCGATGTTGTAGATCCCTCCGGGCTCGCCGGCCTCGAGCACCGTGAGCGCGGCGTCGACCCAGTCCGTCACGAAGAGGAACTCGCGTCGCTGTCGACCCCCGCCGTACACCGGCACCGGCCGTCCCTCGAGCGCACAGATCGAGAACGTGGGGACCACCCGTTCGATCTGTCGAGGCCCGAACGCGTTCGTGCCGCGAACGACGGTCACGGGAGCCCCGTACGTCACCACGTAGGCGCTGCACAAGAGATCGGCCGCCGCCTTGCTCGCCGCGTACGGACTCGCCGGACGGAGTGGATGCTCCTCGCCGAACACCCCGTCACCCACGTCGCCCGGGCCGTAGACCTCGTCGGTCGACAGCATGAGCATCCGGACGTCGTGCTTCCGGCTGGCCTCCAGCACGGCCTGGGTCCCGATGACGTTCGTCCGCAGGAACGCGCCGGGGTCATCGATGCTTCGGTCGACATGCGACTCGGCGGCGGCATGGATCACGGCGCTCGCGCCCGCGACCAGGCCGTCGACGAGCTCGGCGTCGGCAACGTCGCCGAGGACGAACCGCAGCCGGGGATCGTCGTCGTGGTCCTCGAGATTCGCGCGGCTGCCGCCCGTGGACAGACGATCGAGAACCGTCACCGTCGTCGTCGGTGCTCGTCGAAGCAGGGCATCGACCAGATGCGAGCCGATGAATCCGGCACCGCCCGTGACGAGGATGTGGGGATCGGGAGCCATGTCAGGACCTCGTGGGGGAACCGGGAACGCCGGAAGTCTACCCTGCACCGTTCGCGGCATCGCCACCCGGCGTGTTCGCGGCATCGACCCCGCGCAGGACGGCCGCCGTCGCTCGCGCCGTCGACTCCCACGTGAATCGCGACGCTCTCGCCACGCCGGCCGCCGACAACACCGCCCGAAGGTCGTCGTCAGCGACCAGCTCCGAGAGCGCGTTCGCCATGGCGTCGACGTCGGTCGGGTCCACCAAGACCGCCGCTTCGCCCGCCACTTCGATCAGCGAGGCAACGCTCGATGTCAGAACGGGGACCCCCGCGGCGAAGCCCTCGAGCACCGGGAACCCGAACCCTTCGTAGAGCGACGGGTACGCGAGCACCGTCGCGCCGGACAGGAGCGCGACCTTGTCGCGCTCGCCCACGTAGCCGGTTCGCACGATGCGCTCCCGAACGCTCTCCGGCAGCCGTTCGACGGCGGTATCGAGATGCTCCGCGGCTTCCGGGAACCACCGGACCGGGCCTCCGGCGATGACCAGGAAGTGACTCCCCGCGTCGCATCGAGCGAACGCCCGCACGAGGGTGTCGAGGTTCTTCCGCGGCTCGATCCCCCCGACGAACAACACGTAGGGCCCGGGGATGCCGAGGCGTCGTCGGACGGCGTCGACGGCAGCTTCCGGGACCGGAGCGAACGCCTCCGCGTCGACGCCGTGATGAACGACATGCATGCGGTCGCCGATGACACCGAAGGACTCTCGGAGGTCACTCGCCGCCGACGCCGAGGGCACGATGACCGCCGGCGCGCCGGCGAGCGTGGCCGCGAAACGCCGGCGCCACCGCGCGTCGATGTGCGGCGCCGATGCCGGGAACCGCTCGAACGCCAGGTCGTGCACGACGGGCACGACGCGATCCGCGTGGTCCGTCGCCGGCGCCAGGAAGTTGGTCGCCAGGAACAGGTCGAAATCGACCAGCCATTCCACACGGGGGATGCCCAGACGGTACGAGGCCGGCTGGAAGATCCGCGCCGGGAACCGCGACGCTTTCTCGCTGAGGTTGCGGGCGCGCACATCGGCGAAGAATCGCCGGGGCCGCAGGAGCCCGCGCGCGTGCAGGTACCAGGCGACGAACTCGTCGTTCGGGTCGGCGAACGGGATGTGGCGGATCAGCTGTTGGGCGTACTGGCCCACCCCCGTCCGCCGTGGATCGAGCGCCGGCCGAGCATCGATCACGACTCGCACGCGTGCAGGCTAGCGGAGAGTCAGTCGAGCTCGACGCGGCTCTGGTCGCCGACGACCAGGCGATGCACGCCGCCGGTGCCGGAGTGCAGCACCTCGACGTTGCGTCCGAGGATCGACGCAGCCAGGCCGTGCACGTCCACGATCTGACACCCCTCCATCACGATGGAATCCTCGACGGCGCTCCGAAGGATGCGCACATCGCGTTCGATCGACACGTTCGGGCCGACGACGGAGTCCTCGATCACCGCGCCGGGGCCGATCGCGACGGGCCCTCGGAGCTCGGAACGGATCACCTTGGCTTCGGCGGCGATCTGCACGCTGCCGATGAGCGTCGACCCCTCGTCGACTTCTCCCTCCACGTTCGGACGGATGACCGAGAGCATGACGCGGTTCGCCTCGAGCAGGTCGGACGGACGACCGGTGTCCTTCCACCAGGCGCTCACCATCTCAGCACGTACCGTCTTGCCCTGATCGATCAGCCACTGGATCGCTTCCGTGATCTCGAATTCGCCGCGCGACGAGGGCGCGAGCGTGTCGGCGGCCTCGAGGATCGAGTCGTCGAAGAGGTACACCCCGACGAGCGCCAGATCGCTCACGAACGTCGTGGGCTTCTCGACCAGCGACACCACACGATCGCCGTCCAGGACGGCGACGCCGAACCGCTCCGGCTCGCGGACGCGCGCCAGGAAGATCTGCGCGTCGGGTCGCGTCCGTTCGAACTCCTCGACGAACCGGCCGAGCCCTTCGAGCAGGATGTTGTCGCCCAGGTACATCAAGAACGGCTGTCCCGCGACGAAGTCGCGGGCCGTGAGGACGGCGTGTGCCAGCCCGAGCGGCCGTTCCTGTTCGATGTACGTGACCGTCAGCCCCCACGGGGAGCCGTCGCCGACCGCGGCGCGGATCTCGTCGCCGGTCTGACCGATCACGATGCCGACGTCGGTGATGCCGGCGTCCCGGATCGCCTCGAGCGCGTGGAACAGGATCGGCGCGCCGGCCACGGGGATCAGCTGCTTCGCGTTGGTGTGCGTGAGCGGACGGAGGCGCGACCCCTCGCCGCCCGCCAGGATCAACGCGCGCATCACGGATCCGGCGCGATGCAGTCCGTCGATCCGCCGTCGCTGCCCACGGGCTGCAGGTCGAAACCGCCCGCGATGAAGACCGCGACCGCACTGCCCCTGAGCGTGTCCTCGGACACCTCGAGCAGCTCCAGGTTCGGGAAGTACTTCCGGACGACCTCGGCGTCGCTGAGATGACCGGGCTTGTACGCGATCACGGAGCCCTTCACGCCGGCACCGTACGTCGCGAAATCGACGATACCGGGCGAGGTGTCGAACCCGGCATCCATCAGGATCTGCTCCACATCGTCGGCGGTGCCGCCCGAGTCGTGGTCCACGACCGGCACCACGATGTTCGCCTCCGACGGTGCCGTGCCCAGGAGCGTCTCGCCCAACGTCCCGAGCGGCTTGCCCTGCCGGATCCGCGCGAAGATCTGGTCCGCGAGCGGGTCCGGGAACAGCACGGACAAGGTGCCTTCGAAGCCCCCGACGGCCGGCACCGCCCGGAACTCGACCGCGCCCGTGGAGATGCCCTCCAGCTGCTTGACGAGATAGATGACGTCCGCAAGGTCGAAGCCCTTCGTGGTGACCAGGTTGCGGGCCACGGGACGGATCAATGACGGAGCGTTCGCGATCTCGCTGGGCGAGAGGAGCCGGTTGAGGACCGCACGCAGGAACTGCTGCTGACGGCTGATCCGGGCGAAGTCCGGGACCACGTCGCACGGCTGGTGGCGCGTACGGACGTAGGCCAATGCCTGGTAACCATCGAGGGTCTGACATCCGGCCTGGACGTCCAGTCCCGTGAGCGGGTCCGTCATGTCCGTAGGGATGCACATCGTGACACCGCCGAGGGCCTCGACGATGCCCTGGAAGCCGGCGAGATCCACGTACAGCACATGGTTGATCTTCAACCCGCTGAGCTCTTCGACCGTCTTGGCGACGAGCTGCGCGCCGCCACCTTCCAACCCGCCCGAGAACGCGGCGTTGATCTTGTCGAACCCGCGGCCGGGGACGTCGACCCAGAGGTCCCGCGGGAACGAAAGGATGATCGCTTTCTGGAGGTTCGGGTCGGTGTGCACCAGCATGATGACGTCCGAACGGTTCGAGCCGCCGATGTCCTCGTCCGTTCCGAACTGGACCTGCTCGCCCTCGCTCAAGCCTGCGCGGGAGTCGCTTCCGAGGATCAGGTAGTTGCAGACGTTATCGACGCACGGGCCGAAGTCCGGCGCCGGCGCTCCGACCGAGCTCGACGGAGGATCGGGGATGATGCCGACGCTGTCCTGCGCCTGCAGGTAGCCGACGTAGGCGTATGCGGACACGGCCGCCACGACGAGCGCGATGCTCGCCGTCACGCCGATGATCGCGCGGGCGAACGCGCGGTGCGCCCGTGCGGGACCCGGCCGATCGTCGCTGGAGGCCATCACCTGCCAGCGTACCTGCGGCGGTTCACGACCCCTACCGCCGGCCCGTGACGTTCCTGTGGCGGCAAGCCCAGGTCCGCAAGGCGAACCCGCCGACTAGGATGGCCGCCTACCGGGCACGAGGGGGCACATGGTCAGGGATCCCATCCGAACACTCGCCGTCGGCATCGAGGACGAGCTCCATCGAGAGCTCACGAACGAAGAGGGCTTCTCCGTCGTTCGAGCGGAACGCCTGGACGGGCTCGCCGCCACGGACATCAATGCGGTGGTCCTCTCGCTGGGAGGTGAGCCGCTGGAAGCCCTGGCGCGGCTTCGGCAACAGGTCCCGACGGCCGCCGTGGTCGTCATCACCGGCGCGGACAACGCCGCCGACGGCACGATCGCGATGCACGCGGGGGCCGACGATCACCTGGTGGCAGGATCGATCCCGCCCGGGATGCTCCCGCGCGCGGTGCGGTACGCCGTCACGGTCCGCCGGCTTCGGCGAGAGCTCGCCACGCAGGACGACGAGACGGGGCTGCCGAACCTCCGCGGGTTCGCGCCGATCGCCGAGCACCACCTGCGGATGGCCGATCGCAGCCAGGCGCCGGTCGTGTTCCTGTTCGTTCGCCTCGAAGGTTTGCGCGAGGTGGTGGCCGCGAGCGGTCCGGACGAGGCGGCGGCGGTCGCGCGCGACGCGGCGGCCCTGGTGTTGGAGGCGGTGCGGGACTCAGACGTCCCGGCCCGTATCAGTGAGGACACGTTCTGCGTCCTGCTGACCGGTGAGGCGAGGGGCGCCGAGGCGCTCGTGCTCTCGCGGCTGGTCGAAGCGATCGCTGTCCACGACGCCCGCCTGGACCAGCCGCGGCGCCTGTCGCTCTCGGTAGGGAGCGCCCTCTACGACCCCGAGCAGCCGAGCACGCTGGAACAGATCTTCTCCACCGCCGACCGTCGGCTGGCCGCCCAAACCGATCCCGGACGATCCGAGGACGCATGAGCTGCGAATACGCCACCAGGAACACCATGCGTCACGCCCGCCTCAAGAGGAGTCGCCGCGAACTCGTTGATCGCTCGGCCCACGACCGTTCCCCGGAGCGAGCCGGTGGAGGCCATCGACCTCGCTGAGGCTCGCGACCGCGAGCTGGTGCAGGGCATCCGCCGCCGTGACGAGGAGGCGTTCCGCGGGTTGTTCGGCCGCTACGCCCCCACCGCGAAGTCACTCGCGATGCGGGTCGTCCGTCAGTCCCATCTGGCGGAGGAGATCGTGCAGGAAGCCTTCATGGCGCTGTGGCGGAACCCGGCCGCGTATGACGATGACCGAGGATCGGTGAAGTCGTGGTTGATGGGGATGGTGCATCACCGGGCCGTGGACCTGGTGCGCCGGGAGGAGTCGTATCGCCGGCGGGCCGAGAAGACGGCCCATCAGGCGATGGAACAGGAGTCCGACCACGCCGATGAGGTGGTGGAGCAGATCGGCCTCCCCGAAGAGCGGCGGAGGGTTCGTGCAGCCCTCGACGAGCTTCCGGAAGCGCAACGAGAGGTGCTGGAACGCATGTACTTCGACGGGATGTCCCAGAGTCAGATCGCGGAGGCCACCGGCCTTCCGTTGGGGACCGTGAAATCCCGCACGCTCCTGGGCATGCGACGCCTGCGGATCGCTCTCACCGAGGAGGAGCCGTGACCCGCGACCACACGATGATCGAGGAGCTCCTCGCCATCCGGTCGCTCGGCGGGCTGGACGCAGACGACACCCGGCGCTTGGAGCGCGAGCTCGCGTCGCACGGCGACTGCGACGAGTGCCGCCGCCTCGCCGACGGCTACGCCGAAACGGCCGGGCGCTTGGCCTTCGCGCTCGAGCCGTCGCCGATCGACGTGGGACAGGCCGACGAGATCCTCCGTCGCGCGAATCATCCGGCGACGCAAGAGGTCGCCCCCGCCTCGACCACGTCGCCCATCGACGAGGTCGCGGCCAGGCGAGTGCGACGCGGTCGATCGTGGCCCGCCCTGGCCGCCGCCGCGGTCGCCGCGGTGCTGGTGATCGCGGCCGTGGCGATCATCGGGCCGATGCGAACGACGGAGATACAGGCGACCACCGACCAGCGCGTGGTCAGCTTCACCGGAGATTCCGGTGTCCTGGCGATGGCGTACCAACCCGGAGTGCCGGGAGCGCTGTTCGTCGGAACCGATCTGGCCGATCCCGGCGCGGACAAGGTGTACGCGATCTGGATGCTGCAAGGGTCGACCGCGGTGAGCGGCGGCTGCGTCCGTCCGCACGACGGATCGATCGTCGCGTTCGTGGATGCCGATCTTGGCGACACCGATCAGATGGCCGTCACGGTGGAGCCGGAGGCGTGCCCGTCGCAGCCGACCAGCGCGCCGATCCTGGTGAGCGACCCGCTCGTCGTCTAGCCGGGGCCGCCGACGTTATCGGCCGCTTAACCGTTCGTTTCCCCGTGGCTGAACGGCCTCCTCCTACGGTGGGTCCACGGACCACTCACACAGGAGGTGCAGGATGAACAAGCGTTCGGCAACGATCATCGCGGCAGCACTCGTCGGCGTCCTCGTCATCGGCGGCGCCGCGTACGCGCTCGGCATGACCGGCCCGACCGGGAGTGCCGCGGCCGATCAGACGCCGTCGGCCGCGGCGGACCCGCTCGTACCGACGCAGACGCGGACGATCATCGTCCACCGCCAGGCGCCCTCGCCGAGTGACACGCCGACACCTTCGTCCACGCCCAGCCCCAGTCCCTCGGACTCGCCGGGGCCGGGATCCGACGGCGATGACGACATCGGCGACCACGGTCACCACGGTCACCACGGCGGAGATGACGACCACGGAGATGACCATGACGGTCACGACGACGACGACAGCGGACACGGCGGAGACGATGACGACAGCGGACACGGCGGAGACGATGACGACAACAGCGGACCCGGCGGAGACGATGACTGAGCAGCCCCGCCCGAAGAAGCGCCGATGGTCCAAGCGCGCTGTTCGAGCGACGGCGTGGGCCACCGGAGCCGCAGCATTCATCTCCGCGCTCGGGGCGTTCGGCTCCGTCCCGCCCCCGCTGGCGAGCGAGCCCTCGACCTCGACCGTTCGTCCCGGGCAGCGGACCATCCAGCGCCGGATCATCGAACGGATCGTGATCATCCACGCGGCCGCTCCGGCGCCGGTGCGGGGCGTCGACCCGGCGATGGGCTCCACCGCTCCCGCTCAGGCGCCCGCTCCCGCCCCATCGACCGGGGGGTCCTGACGGTGCACCTTCAGATTGCCGCCACCAGGAGCCGAAGGAGTCTCCAACGATGCGGGAGTGGGAGACGGTGTGAACAAGCGCTCCGCCATCCTGGTCGCGGCCGGACTCGTCGTCTCGCTGGCGACGGGGTCCGTGGCGTTCCTCAACGGTGGGCTGGGTCCCACCGACGCCGCCACTCGCCCATCGCCCGCCCTCGATCGAAGGCCGAGCCGTCCCGCATCCACCCATCGCGCGGAGGGCGGATCGAGGACACCCCTCGCGGATCGTCAAGAAGCGGCCCGCTCCGGTGGAGCGAGCCACGATGACTGAGCGAGCGCCTTCGCGGCGCCGTTGGTCCTTGCGCCGGATCAGGCTGGCCGCCTGGGGCTCTGCCGGCACGGCGTTCGTCACGCTCCTCGCCGTCCTGGGGGTGGCACCGAAGCCGGCGGCAGCCGACGCACCGGCGGCAGCGGAGCGAGTGCGCTCGGCCACCCGAGCCGAAGGCTCGCAGCGCGTCGTCCGGCGCACGGTCAAGGTCAAGCCGCGACACACGGCTCCGGTCAAGGTCGTCGGCGCATCGCCTCAGCCCGGAAGGCCTCCCACGGAGCCGACACCGGCACCGAGCGGCGGCTCCACAGGTGGTGACAGCGCCCCATCCGATGGTGGAACCACGGGGGGCGGTGAGGGCGGTTCGAGCACCGGTGGCGAAGGCTCCGATGGAGGCTCGACGGGTGATGGGGGTGCATCTGGTGGTGATCCCGGCGGTGGTGGCCCCACGGGAGGAGGCTCCGACCCCGCCCCGGCACCCACGCCGGATCCGACACCCGCTCCCGGACCGGCGCCCGCCCCGGCGCCGACCACGCCACCTCCGCCGCCACCTCCACCGCCGCCACCTCCACATACCGGGGGTTCGTGACGTGAGCCACATCCGCCACTCGTTCCGTGCCATGGGCACGGACGTGTCGGTCGACGCCCCCAGGACGTCGAACGACATCGCACTCACTCGCGCCGCGGCGACGGTGGAGGCCGTCTTCGCACGGGAGGAACAGCGCTTCTCCCGATTCCGCGCCGACAGCGAGCTCTCCCGTGTGAACGCGTCGGCGGGCACATGGACACCGGTCTCCCCTCCGTTCGCGGAGCTGGTCGGCGTCGCCCTCGCTCACGCCGAACGCACCGGCGGCCTCTTCGATCCCTCCGTGCTCGACGCGATGATCGCATCGGGATACGACCGAGACTTCGATGAGGTCATCGCCGGCGCGCGAGGCGCGCTCCGTCCACCACGCCCATGCGGGCGCTGGCGCGAGGTCGAAACGCGTCCCGGAGCCATCCGGCTTCCCGAGGGCGTCGGGCTCGATCTCGGTGGCATCGCGAAGGGGTGGACCGTCGACCTCGCGGCCCTCGCGGCGGTGCGCGAGGGGCTTCCGTGGACGTTGGTGAACGCCGGCGGTGACCTTCGGATCGCGGGCGACGCGCCGCCCATCGACGTGCGGATCGAGGATCCGGGCGCACCGAGCGAGACGGCCGCGTGGTTGCGGCTGAGCTCCGGAGCGCTGGCGACCTCGTCGACGATGCGCCGCGCATGGGGTCCCGATCTGCATCACATCGTGGACCCCCGTACCGGAGCGCCGACGGACTCCCCCATCGTGCAAGCGACCGTCTGGGCAGAGACATGCGTGGACGCCGAGGTCCTCGCGACGTGGGCGCTCCTCGCAGGAACGGGCGTGGCCGACACCACCCCGTGCGCATTGGTGACGCGCGACGGTGTTCTGATCATGAGCTTCGAGGCGGTTGCGGCATGACCACCTGGATCATCCTTCGTGCTGCGGGCGTGGCGGCATACGTCGCGTTCTTCCTGTCGGTCGCGTGGGGACTGGTCTCCAGCACGTCGCTCGTCACGAAGCGCATCTCGAAGCCGACCTCGACGGCGTTCCATGCGACCGTCGCGAGCGCCGGTCTGGCGTTCCTCGCCATCCACATGGTCGGATTGTTCATCGACCGGTTCGTCCCGTTCGGACTCTCCGACCTGCTGATCCCGCTGAGGAGCGACTACCGACCGATCTCCGTCGCGTTCGGCATCGTCGCGATGTACGGCATGGCGCTGATCCTGGTGTCGTCGTGGGTCCGCAAGCGCCTCACCACCGTATGGTGGCGCCGGGTCCATCTGCTCGCGGTCCCGATGTTCACGCTCAGCCTGCTGCACGGCCTCTTCGCTGGTAGCGACTCGGCACGGCCGTGGATGTTCGCGATGTACGTCGTCACCGGCCTCGTGACCTTGTTCCTGGTGATCGTGCGGGCCTTGACCGTCGGCTATCGCCCGACCCGCGCACCGCGTGAGGTGAAGGAACGCGTCGCCGTGGCCGAGCCGACCGCGGCGCCAGCCGAGCACGTCGGCCAGCCGTAGATGACGGCGGCCACGTCCTCGATCAACCGGTCGGCCCGCGCGACGTCAGCTGACCGCGGGGCGGCTCGCGAACGGAGCCGATGGGCGAACCGCCTGGATCCGTACGCGGGTGTCGACCACGCGCACGCCGTGCGGCAGGACCATCACCGGGTTGCAGTCCATCTCGGCGATCTCCGGATGCGCGTCGGCTAACGCGCCGACGCGCAGGATCATCTCGAGGAACGCATCCACATCGGCCTTCGGCGCGCCGCGGAACCCGTCGAGGAGCGGGAACGTCGCCAGCGAGCGCACCATCTCGTCGGCGTCGAGATCGGTGATGGGAGCGACGCGCACGGCCACATCTCGTTGCAGTTCGACCGTCACTCCCCCTCCCCCGACGGCGACGACCGGCCCGAAGACGGGATCTGCCACGACGCCGACCAGCATCTCGACGCCGCCGTCGACCTGTTCCTGGAGCGCGAAGCCCTCGATCCGCTCGTCTGCCGCTTCCACGCGTTCGCGCATGGCGCGCGCCTCCACGACGACATCGTTCGCGGCGAGCCCGATGCGGACCGCACCCGACTCGGTCTTGTGAAGTGGACCGATGCCTTTCAAGACGACCTTTCCGTCGAACGACCGCGCCGCCTCGCCGGCCTCCTCCGCCGTCGATATCCGCACCGTACGCGCAAGCGGGATGCCGTAGCGCCCCAGCAACCCTTCGGCTTCCTCCGTCGGCAGCCAGCCTTCGCCGCGTAACAGAGCCACGGCGATCGCGGCGGCGGCTTCATCCTCGCGCACATCGTCGAAGTGTGGAACCATCCCCTCCGGACGCGCCCGCCACGTGCCGTATCGCGCCGCGCGCGCGAGCGCGATCGCGGCCTGCTCGGGATACCGGTACGACGGGATGCGCGCCTCCCGGGATCGCAACACCTCCGGGAGCCCTCGCGCCGACATGAAGCACGACAGCACCGGGATGCGGCCCCCGATATCACCGATCGCCTGCACGAGTTGGCGCGCGACCTCGGGGGCGGCCGCCTCGAGCGGTGGGATGTAGATCACGATCAGCGCGTCGATGCCCGGGTCATTCGCGACCGCCCGGATCGCGCGGCCGTAATCTTCGGCGGCGGCCGACGCGATCATGTCGACAGGGTTCGTAACGGACGACGCTGCGGGGAGGAACGAGCGGAGCTCTGACACCACCGTGTCGCCCAACCCGGGGAGGACGAGCCCGTGTGCCTCGCACGCGTCCGCGCAGAGGATCCCCAGGCCACCGGCGTTCGTCACGATGGCGACCCGGTTGCCCGCCGGCACCGGTTGGTCCGCGAGGAGCGTCGCGACGTCGAACAGCTCCTCCAACGTGTCGGTACGGATCACGCCGCTCTGTCGGAACAGCGCGTCGACCGTCGAATCCGACGCGGCCAGCAGCGCTCCGGTGTGCGACATCGCCGCGCGGCTACCGGCGGCGCTCCTCCCGCTCTTGACGGCCACGATCGGTTTGCGCTTCCCGATCCGCCGCGCGAGGGACGCGAACCGCCTCGGGTTCCCGAACGACTCCAGATACATCAGCACCACGTCGGTGTGGGGATCCTCGTCCCAGTAACTCAGCAGATCGTTGCCGGAGATGTCCGCCTTGTTCCCGATCGACACGAACGTGGAGAGCCCCAAGCCCAGCTCCGCCGCCTGGCCCATCACGGCGATGCCGAGTGCGCCGCTCTGTGAGAGGAAGCCGACCCGGCCCGCAGGAGGCCAGGTGGTCGCGAACGTCCCGTTCAGCTGGACGTCGGGATCGGTGTTGACCACGCCCATGCAATTGGGACCGATCAGGCGCATCCCCGATGCGCGACACACCTCCAGCAGGTCGCGCTGGAGTGACGCGCCTTCATCGCCCGTCTCCGCGAACCCCGCCGAGATCACCACGAGTCCGCGCACGTCCTTCTCGGCGCACTCGCGGGCGACGGTGAGCACGTGCGCCGCCGGCACGGCGATGAACGCCACATCGACCGGCCCGGGGATGTCCGACACGCTCCGATGCGCTGCCATACCCTGCACGACCGCGCTCTTCGGGTTGACGGCGTGAACCATTCCCGCGAACGGCGGATCGAGCAGGTTGTGCAGGAGCCGCCCGCCGATCGAGTCCGGATCCCGCGAGGCGCCGATCACCGCGACCGACGTCGGCTGCAACAGAGCCCGGACCGCGTTCGCGGCGGCGACCCGCTCGCGGTCCTCGTAGGCCTCGATCGCGTTGTCCGTCATCGCGGTCGGGAACTCGACATCGACCGTACCCGGCCTGACCCGCAGGTGAACGGCGAACCCGCTCCGTCGGAAGACCTCGATCATGCGATGGTTCTCCGGTAGCACATGGGCATGGAACGTCGAGATGCCGGCGTCCCCCGCTGCGTCCGCGAGGTGGGCCACCAGGATCGGGCCCAACCCGCGTCCCTGAAGCCGGTCGGCGATGCTCACGCTGACCTCGGCCCGAGAAACGTTCTCCTCGCGGATGTATTGCGCGCCGCCCACCACGTCGCCGGAGCCACCGTCCGCGATGGCGACCAGCGTGAGGTGGTCCCGATAGTCGAGATCGGTGGCGCCCCGCGCGACCTCGCTCACATCGACGGCCGGTCCTCCGAACCGGAGGTAGCGGCTCTCGTCGGAGAGGCCGATCAGGTAGTCCTCGACCCGTTCGCGATCCTCAGGGAGAGCCGGGCGGATCCGAACGGTGGCGCCGTCACGGAGGACGACGTCGACCACCCGGTGCGTCGGGTAACCGGCCGGAGCTCCATCCACCGGCGGCGACTACTCGACGCTGCCGGGGATCGTCGTGTGCCGGGCGAGGTAGGCCGCGGCCTCCGCTCGCCGGGCGACCTCCAGCTTGGAGAGGATGCTCGACACGTAGTTCTTGATCGTCTTCTCGGCCAGGTTGAGCTCCTCGCCGATCTCTTTGTTCGTTCGGCCGTCCGCGATCAGGGTGAGGATGCGCTCCTCCTGCGGGGAGAGGCGTGCGAGCTTCTCATCGTTCATCAGGTGCTTGCCTTTGCGGAGCCGGTCCAGGACGGACTTGGTCACGGTCGGATCCAGCAGGCTCTGTCCGGCACCGACCGCCCGGATCGCGCGGAGCAGGTCGTCGGAGCGCACCTGCTTCAGCACGTAGCCGGACGCGCCCGCCATGATCGAGGCGAACAGCGCCTCGTCGTCGGCGAACGACGTCAGCATCAGCACCTGAGTGTTCGGGTGCTTGGCGCGGATCTCACGGGTCGCCTCGATCCCGCTACCGTCGATCAGGCGGACGTCCATCACCACGACGTCGGGCCGGGTGCGATCGGCCTCGTCGATCGCGTCCTGCACCGAGCCCGCCTCGGCCGTCACCACGACGTCGTCTTGCGACTGCAGCATCGCGCGGATACCGTCGCGGACGATCTGGTGATCGTCCACCAGCATCACGCGGAGCGGAGGCTCCTTCACGGCGACCATGCTAGTCGCCGCCGGAGTGGACGGCCCGTGCGTCCAGCTCGTGATCGGCTCCCAGCACCAACACGTCCCCGACGCGATCGAGGAAGTCCTTGAGCGTGGCCTCGGCCACGCGATACAGGATCGCGCGGTCGACGACCTGGCCGATCGGTCCGAGCGGGGGGACGTACCTGGCGCTCATCGCGAGCTGCGTCCGGTTCGGCGTCAGCGGCGCGACCTCCAGGTCGGCCTCGAGCGCCGGGAAGAGCCCCGGGGCGCCTGTGGGCGTCCAGCGGATCGGCAACACGGTCTTGCCCGACGTGTGGACCGGCGTACCCAACTCGATCGCGACCCGGCGCGCCACGCGGACGTGGAGGCCGAAACCGACGTCGGCAAGGAGCGTGTCCCCTCGATGGTTGGCCTCGCCCGCCAGCCGCCGGAACCAATCCGTCGGGGCATCTGTCAGGGCGCGCTCGACCAGCGAGGACTCGATCGGAAGCTCCACGAAATAGCGCGCGAACATGCGTCCAGCGTGACAGGTAGGGCGTGCGAGGAAGGGGGCCGTTCGTCCTTCCCACGGCAGGTCGGTCGGCCCCCAGTTCCGATCGAGACGGCGCCGAGACTGGAATGGAACGTCGCAGCCAGTCGAACGAGCCAACAGAGCAGGAGGTCGCGCGCGATGAGGTCGATCCGGAGATTGTCGTTGTTGAGCGTAGCGGGGGTGCTCGCTTTGGCATCGGCCTCCTGCGGAGGTGGCGGCGGAGGCACGAGCGCTGATGCGGAAGTCGAGGCCGTGGCCGGCCCCGCCGCGATCGAGATCATGCTCACGGACTTCGCGATCGAGCCGTCCGCCATCTCGGTTCCCGCCGATCAGGCGATCGCGTTCTCGGTGATGAACATGGGACAGGCCCCGCACACGTTCGCCGTCGAGGCCGGCGGCACGACGTACGCCACCGACCAGATCGACGCCGGCGTCACCGTCGTCCTCGACGTCCCCGCGTTGGCGGCCGGAACGTATCGAGCGTATTGCACCGTTTCGGGGCACGAGGACCTCGGTATGGTCGCGACCGTCACGGCAGGTACGGACGGCGGCGCCTCCGGATCTACCGGCGCCCCCGCCCACACGGCCATGAGCGCCGAGATGATGGCCACGATGCATGAGGCCGGGGTCGATGCTTTCCTGGCGGGCGACCAGACGAGCACGCAGGGCAACCAGCCCCTTCGGCCGACCATGGACGGCACCACGAAGGTGTTCACCCTGACGGCGACCCATGTGGAGTGGGAGGTGTCGAAGGGGGAATTCGTGGAGGCGATGGCATTCAACGGTCAGATCCCCGGGCCGCAGATCGACGTGCAACAGGGAGACGACATCCGGATCGTGGTGGAGAACCAGCTCGATCAGCCGACCGTCCTGCACCTCCACGGCATGACGGTGCCGAACTCGCAGGACGGCGTCCCGTTCATCACGCAGGACCCCATCATGCCGGGGCAGGTGTGGACGTACGAGCTCACCGTCAAGGACCCGCCCGGCATGTACGTGTACCACTCGCACTTCAACTCGACGGAGCAGGTCGGCGCCGGTCTCTACGGCGCGCTGATGGTCCGACCCGAGGGCGGAGCGTGGCCCTACCCGGCATTGAGCGTCGACGACCGGACGGGTGCCACCACCGTCGGTGCGGCCGTCGACGTCGACTCCGAGACGACGATGTTCTTGGGCGACGGCCCGCTCGGCTACGTCCTCAACGGGAAATCGTTCCCTGCGACAACGCCGATCATGGCCGAGCAGGGCGATTGGGTCCTGATCCACGTCGCGAACGACGGCTCCATGCTGCATCCGATGCACCTGCACGGCTACCACTTCGAGGTGGTGGCGCAGGACGGGTTCCCGTTGCAACAGCCGTACATGGCCGACACCCTGGTGATCGCACCGGGGCAGCGCTTCGACGTGTTGATCCACGCCGTGTATCCCGGCGCGTGGGCGTTCCACTGCCACATCCTTCCCCACGTCGAGGGACCGCAGGGCATGTTCGGGATGGTGACGGCATTGGTCGTCCAGTAGGTCCACCGCGGACGCCGTCGTCGCGCGGGTCACAATGGCAGGGTGGCCCGCACCGTCGTTCCCTCGCGGTCGCTGCTCGTGATCTCGAGCGATCCCCCCAGCGACGTGACACGGTCACGGAGATTCGCGAGACCCAGCCCCTCCTTCGCGGACGCGGGGTCGAAGCCCCGCCCATCGTCGTCGATCAACAGCACCGCTCCGTCGGGTCCGCGGCGGAGCGAGACGCGACACGTTGTGGCTCCCGCGTGCCGCCCGACGTTCGAGAGCGCCTCACGCGTGACCTGGACCACGTCGGATGCGATGGAGGCGAGCGCCGCGGCGATGACGAGGTCCACGTCCACGACCGTGAGCACCTCCGAGCGTTGCTGGAACTCCGTGCCCAGCTCCCGCAGCGCCTGGTCCAACTGCCGGTCGGCCAGGATGCCGGGTCGGAGCCCGAAGATGTAGTTGCGCAGATCGCGGATCGCACCGTCGATGTCCTCGACGGCTCCTTCGATCCGCCCCGTGATGTTCGGATCCTGGGCCAACGCCGCCGCGCCCTGCAGACTCATGCCGACCGCGAAGAGCGACTGGATGACCCCGTCGTGGAGCTCCTTCGCGATCCGCTCCCGCTCATCCAGGACCTCGAGACGGCGCACCTCATCCTGTGCGCGGACCATCTCCTCGTACAGTCGCGCGTTCTCGACCGCCACGCCCGCCTGTGTCGCGAGGACCTGGAGCGCCCGCTCATCGTCGACCGAGAACTCGACGTCGCCCTGCTTCTCGGTGACGTAGATGTTGCCGAAGACCTTGCCCCGCGCGAGCACGGGAGCGCCCAGCAACGATCGCATCGGCGGGTGGTGCTGCGGGAACCCGACCGACATCGGATGCGCCGCGATCTCCGCCAGGCGGAGCGGACGCGCCTCGCTGATCAGCAGGCCGAGGATGCCGTGCCCGGTCGGAGGGTCGCCGATCAGCGCGCGCTCGTCGTCGGGGATCCCTTCCGTGATGAACTCCTGTATCCGCCCGCCGGGGGCGAGCACGCTGATCGCGCCGTATCGCGCGACCGTGATGTCCACCGCCAGCTCGACGATCCGTTGCAGGACGGCTTCGAGGGCACGCTCCGAAGCCAGGGCGACCCCGGCCTCGATCAACAGGTCGTCGCAATCCCGGTCTCGGACACGGTCGGTCACATCGGGGAGCCTAGCCGGACGGCTCTCGGGGCCGCCATACGGTCCCGCTCGCGAACGGATCTGGTCCGCGGTCTCCGGGCGTCGGGTCCCGCGGTCTCCGGGTCGTTCGGACCTCTCCATCGAGAGCCGGCGACCGCAGAGTGAGGGTGACAGCGGAGGCGAGCACGATGGATGCGTACACCGTCCGGAAGCACTTCACGTCGGCGCAGGCGGCGGCCGTAGCCGACATCCTGGGGATCGGTCTACCCGCCGAAGGGGTCGCGCTCGAGGCGCTTCGCCGCGGGATGGAGAGGGT